>NZ_CP134605.1:2190000-2790000 GCF_031844685.1 Streptomyces sp. ITFR-21 | reverse complement strand
GGCTCGGGGCTGACAGCCCGATGATCGCGCAGCTTCAGGTGGGAACGCGCGTGGCAACCTCCATCATGCTCTACAGCTTCGGGGCTCGGGAGGGAGAGGACCGTGGCGTACTTGAATCCGATCTTGTTCGGAGCATCCTCGTTCCCGGTCTGACCCGGAACATTATCATCTCCGCATTGCATGATCTTCGTGAAGAGGAGCTCTATCTCCACTACACGGGACGCCGCTACCGGTTCGAGCCGACTCCCAACCTGACAAAACTCGTGCGTGACGAGGCCAGCAAACTCAACTCCAACGAAGTGCTCACTGCGGCCCGGGCGGAGCTTGAGAAGCAGCTGCAGGGAAGCAAGGGCGTGGCTCTGTGGCCGGAAGCACCTGGCGGTATCGCAGACGGGCGCCCTATTTTCACGGTCGCCTACCTTCACCCGGATTGGTCCGAAGACCGTGATCCGTTGCCGAGGCTTATCGAACAAGCTGGTAAGGGGAGTCCGCGCAGGTACCGGAATGGATTGGCTCTGGTCCTTCCAGACAAGGGTCAGTTTGACCTGGCCCGACACGCGATAAGACTGCGCTTGGCCGCAGAGTCGCTGCTGGCTCAGGCCCGAAAATACAACTTCAGCGTTGAGCAAATTGAGGAACTCAGGGAAAAGTCAGGCAACGCTCGGCGTGATGGCTCCGCAGCCATCGGGGCCGCTTACAGCACGGTGACCATCCCCACGCGCTCGCGGACAGGCGATACTCCGTACGCGCTCGAGCCTTCGGACCTCCGCACGATGCTGTCAGCCGGACGTTCCCTCCACGAGCGTGTCGTGGAGGCCCTAGGCCAGCGAGTGTTCGGGTCTGTCACCACGGCGAAGCTTGTTGCCCTGGCGGGGCTGGGTCCTGACAGGAAGGCCGTCGCCTGTGCCGATCTGGTTGACTGGTTCTACAGCTACTACGAGTTTACCAAGCTCTGGGATGAGAAGGCCATCGCCTCTGCCATCGCTGGCGCGGTCAAGTCGGGTGAACTCGGTTACGTGGTGGGGCTCGTACGGGAGTCGGAAGAGATCATGCCGCGGGACGCTAGTCGAGTCCGCTTTGGCGAACGACTTGCCTCGGATGAGGTCGACCTCTCGGACGATGCGGCGATCCTGTGGCATGACTACGCCCGCGAATGTCTCGAGTCGACTGTGGAACCGGCCCCGCCGAGCTCTGAATCCGGTCAGGTTGCGATTCCCCAGCCTCGGCCGGCCGCTTCCCCGACAGTTGCGAACCCCCAAGTAGTGACACCGACCGTGGATGCGCCGGTATCTCCAAGTGATGTAGTGCGAGTGGCTGACATCAAGGCAACCATCGAACGCTCGGGCCTCTTCAATCTTCGGCGCGCACTGTCCTGGCTGTCGGATCAGCCTGGAACCGTTGGCATAGCAATCAGCATTCATGCCGAGGGCGAGTTTGATCGGGTGGCCTTCCGCAACGGTGTGGTAGAGCCCCTCGAAGAAGCAACGCAGGATCTCGATGTCAACACGAACTAGGTTCGACCCAGCGTTGTACCGATACCTGCGACCAGAAAGTGGTCAAGACATGTGAGTCGTTGGTTGGACGGTGCTTGCGTTCCCGCGAGATCTGCTCGCGGGAGCGTGAACGCCTCATTGCACCCGCCGTAAACCGACTGCTCTGCTGCCCCTGGGTGGTTTTGGTGGGTGGCCCACCCGGCCGTGTGCAGGCGTCGCTTCATTCTGCCGCGACGATGCCGGTGGCGATGATGGTGATCTGTCGGCCCGCCACGGTGATTCGGATGCGGGCTGTATGGCCGAATCCAGGGCCCTCCGTATCTGCAACCGTAAAGGCTCCGCTGCTGCTCCGTGTCGGCAACGATGCTAGCCTCCCTGTTTCGGTTGGGCTTTGCTGAGCTGGGCTGACGTCTCTTTTCGGTGGTCGTCGCGGTTTGTGTGGGGTGGGTATGGCTTTGGCCCGACGCTGGGTCGGGTGCTCCAGGGTTCCTCGGGTCGTAGGTGAACAGGGCTGGGCCATGGGTCAGGTGGCTGGTCTGGGCAGTGCCGCGAGGTGCGTGAATGCCTTGGTCAGCTCATTTCGCCAGGGTCAGGTAGCGGCGATCCGCAGGTGGGGGCGTCGTCCTCCGCGGGTGAGGCGGGCTGCTGCGTGCAGCAGGCGGTAGCGGAGTTTCTTCGGCTCGGCTGTGGCCAGTTCGCCGTCCAGCAGGAGGGTCTGGGTCCAGGCGAGCAGGTCGATGGCGGTCAGGGCCAGCTCCAGCCACGCGGTGTTGATGGCGAAGTGGCGGGAGGGGAAGCGGCCGAAGCCGGTGGTCTTGCCGCAGCGGATGCGGTCCTCGACGCGGGCATGTCCGCGGTGGCGGACCTCCAGGAATTGCAGCGAGCCTTCGCCGACGGGAGTGTCGGTGAGGAACGCCTGGTGGCGCATGCCCTCGTCGAGGTCGAACAGCGACAACTGCGCTCCGGGGTGCGGGCGTTCGCGCCGGACGATGAGGCGTGTGCCGTCGGGGTGGCCGGTCAGGTCGACCATGCCGGTCGGCTCGGCGACCTGCGCGCCGGCCCGCAGGGTGCCGTCCTGCTCCAGAGCCGGGTGCCAGAACCGGTCGGGCAGGGCCCGGACCGCCCGGCGGACGGGTTCGGTGACCGCGTATCCCACGGAGAAGGACGTGCGGATGCCCCGGTCCCGCAGGGAGCGCAGGTGGGCGAGGAAGGTTTTCGCGCCTCCGGCGCTGTCGGCGCGGACCAGGATCGGGGTGCCGTGGCGGTGGGCGTCGGGGATCTGGGCCAGGGCCCGGTCGAGAACGGTGATGTGGTCGCTGGCGGTGTTCGCGCCGGCGTTGCCCGGCCGCAGCAGTCCGGCCAGGGCCTCGCCGGTGTTGTCCAGGAAGCACAGCAGCGGGTGGTAGCCGAAGCCGCGTTTGTAGGTGGGTGCCGCCTGTTCCTTGTCGGAGTGGCAGGTCACCAGGGTGGCATCGATGTCCAGGACCAGGCCGGGCAGGTCCCGGCCACCTGCGCGGGCCGCTGCTATGCCGCCTTTGGTCTCGGCGGCCTGCAGCCAGGCGACGTCACGGGCGGCGGCCCTGGCCGAGCGCAGCCCGGCGAGTGCGGCCGGGTCGATGCCGGCCAGCAGACGCCAGGCGGTCGGAGTGGAAGCGACCGGGCCGGACACGCCGGGCTGGTCGCGCAACAGGGCCAAGTCGGAGATGGCCTGGCCGCCGTCGGCGAGCATCACTGCCACATCGACAGCGACCCGGCCGGGGTCGTGCCCGGTGCCCCGTGGCCGCAGCCGGCGCAGCGTGTCGGTGAAGGCCCCCGTCAGGCCGGTGGCGTCGGCGAGGTCGGCCAGCAGACGCGACCCGGCGTGACTGACCACTCCGCGACCGTCGGCCGACACGACCAGCGCGGGGCGTGACCCGGTAGTCTGCACGCAGAAAGTGCCTTCTCGCTGTGATGACAGAAGCCCTAGACAAGCCTCATCATCCCAGCTCAGAAGGCACTTTCGCGTTCCCGCTCAAGATCCGGACACCACTGCAAACGAAACGCGGAGGCTAACCTTGATCTTTCGTGACGTTCCATCGGTTCTCTCGGTGGGCCGTTTCGGCTGTTCGGGCTGGTGGCAGCCAGGCTGATGGCCCGGCTGTCGCGTCGGGTGGGCGCCGGGTTCCACGGCTCCGGTCGGGGTGATCCTGGTCGCGGGGACGGGAACGTGCTGCTCAGCCGGGGTTCGGGAGGGCTTCGAGCCGTGCCAGGGCGTCGGTTATCACGTCGGTCCAGGGCCAGTGGCGGGCGAACCGCAGATAGCGTCGGCGGGCGGTCGTGACGAGCTGGGCGGCGGCGGAGAAGAGGCGGAACCGGAGACGGCGGGGTTCCCACCTGCGGGTTTCGCCGGTCAGAGCGAGCATCGGCATCCACGCGAGGAGGTCGAGGGCGAGCTGGACGATCTCCAGCCATATCTGGTTCTGGGCGGTGCCGTGCAGGGGCAGGTTGCGCAGGCCGGTGGCCCGCGCGGCCCGGATGCGGTCCTCGGCCCGTGCCCGCTGGCGGTGTCGCAGCTCCAGTGCCGCGATCGGCATAGCGGTGGTGTTGGTGGCGAAGCAGGTCAGCCGCAGTCCGTCGGCGTCGGTGATTCTCAACTGGGCACCGGGATGGGGCCGTTCCTTACGGATGATCAGCCGCGTTCCCTTCGGCCAGCTCTTGAGGCAGTCGCCGGACAGTTCTGCGACCCAGGCGCCGTCGCGGATCTCGCCGCCGGGCTCGATCGCTGCCGTCCAGGCCGTGGCGGGAACCTTGAGGACGGCCTGGTGGATCTGCTCGGTGATGGTCATGCCGACCGAGTACGACAGCCACCGGCCGCGCTGGGCGAGCCAGGCGACGAACTCGTGGGTACCGCCTGCGGAGTCGGTACGGATCAGCGTCCGGCGTCCACGGCGGTAATTGTTCGGCAGCTGCGCCAAGGCGAGCTGGGCGGTGGTGATGTGGTCGGCGGCGGTGTTGCTGCCCGCGTTGCCCGGCCTGAGCAGGCCGGCCACCGGCTCCCCGGACCCGCCGGCGCCGTGGTCGACGAAGGCCATCAGGGGGTGGTGTCCGAAGGTCTTCTTCCAGGTCGCCGTGGCGTCCTGCTTCTCGGAGTGGGCCAGCACGAGTACCCCGTCCAGGTCCACGATCACCTGCCCCGCGGCATCCGGCGCTGCAGTGCCGGCCAGCTTCCACACGCGCTCGCGCACGCCGGCCCGAGCGGCCCTGATCGCGGACAGGGCCTTCGGCCCGGCTGCGGCGAGGGTGTCGATGAGCCGGGAGACCGTGGGGTCTGACGCCACCGGCCCGAACACGCCGGGCTCGGCCCGCAGCATCCCGACATCCGCGAGGCAGTCCCCGCCCAACGCGACCGCGAGGGCCACGTCCAGGAAAATTTTGCCCGGGTCGTGCACCGCCCGCGGCCGTCGCCACGAGGCAAGCGCCGCCGATATCGCGGTGTCCAGCCCGGTCTTGCGGATCGTCTCGACCAGCAGCACGGCCCCGGCCTGGGACACCATCCCACGGCCACCGCCCTCGATACGGACACGTGGATAGGACCCGATACGCTTCTTCACCTGAGAAGTGCCTCCGGCAGTGGCAGGAACAAGGACCTCGACAATCCTCATTCTTGCTGGTCAGAGGCACTTTTCGCTTACCTGCCCACCCGTCGGACAGCCCACTTCATGAAAGCGCGAGGCTAACATCGCTCCTGGTGATAGCAACACACAGCCTCCGTCTCTGCAATACCGGATCAGGCCGCAGCAGCCGACGGGTGAAGTAGCTGATTGGGGGCGAAGGTCGCCGTCGTGCCGCCCGATTGCTCCATGCGCCAGCCCGAAGTCCCTCTGAGACGTGAGGATCGATCATGAAGATCGAGTTCGTCGGTGGTTCCACAGGTCAGGGCGGTTCCCCGCGGCTGTACCGGGACGAGGAGAGCGGCGACTTCATCGTGCAGGGCTACGTCATCGACGAACCGTCCGACTTGGACCAGATGAAGGTTCCCGCCGGCGAGACCGTCGTACGCGTCCCCGCATCCCTGTTCGACTACCTACCGAAGGACGGTGCACGTGGAGTCTCTTGACGCGGACGGCTGGGCACGGTTGTTCAATGCCTGCCGCCAGTCCGCCTGTCACCTGGAGATGCGCGACAGCTACGCGGTGCAGGAAGAGCAGGCCGACATCGAGAAGTGGCGGGCCGGTGACTGGGGGCCCGAGCAGGATGCCGAGAGCAAAGCTGGCTGGCTCGACCTGATGCGGACCACGGCAGCCCGGGGTGTGCGGCTGCGCAGAGCGCGCATCGTCTCCGAGCCGGTCACCGAGTACATCCGGTTCGAGCATGACGGCACGCCGCAGAACATCGCCGCAGGCGAGGAAGTGCGCTGGCTGCCCCGTACCCGGGCCTCCGCACTGTCCCTGCCCGGCAACGACTGCTGGATCTTCGACGGGACAACAGTGCTGTTCAACCACTTCACCGGAGACGGCGGCTGGGTCGGCAACGAACTGACCACAGACCCCCAGGTGGCCACACGCTGTACCAACGCGTTCGAAAGCGTCTGGGAACGGGGAATCCCCCACAGCGAGTACAAGCTGACCTGAGCAAACGGGTATTCCCATCCGTCATCGTGAATCCAGACCAACTCGAACTGAGGACGTGAGCTTGCCAGAAGCCCTGCGGATCGGCGTGATCTCCTCCGGTCCCGCCGCGTTCGCCACGATCCATGCCGCGTGCACCGACGCCGGACACCTCCCTGTCGCCTACTTCTACGGCCGATCCCTTCGATCCGGGGGCCAGAACCTCAGCGATGCCGCAGAGACAACCGCCGAAATCCTCGGAGCCGTTCCACCAGGGATGGACCTGCTGCTCCCCGGGAGTATGGATGGACTCACACTCGCCCTGGAGAGCTACCACCTCGACCTGGTGATCGTGTTCGGCTTCGCCTGGAAGCTCCCGCAGCACGTCCTGGCGATTCCCCGGATCGGCGTGATGAACATCCACGTCTCCATGCTGCCGAAATACCGCGGCCCCGCCCCGCTGCTGTGGGCGATCCGCAACGGCGACACGACCGGTGGGGTAACGGTGCACTGGATGGATGAAGACTTCGACACGGGAAACATCCTCGCGCAGCAGGACGATATCCCCCTCGCCGACGACATCACCTGGAAGAACTACTGCGACGACGCGATGCCGGTCATCTACAACCTGCTGAGGAGGTCCCTTGATCTGGCCGCTTGCGGCTACGCCGGTGAGCCACAGGATCCCGATGCGGCCACCTACGCAGGATTCATGGAAGACGACTTCTCCGTCATCAACTGGTCGCACAGCGCGAGCCGTATTCACAATCAAGTGAGAACGCACCGCTACATGCGATCCGCCATCCACCCGCTTGCCCGGGGTGAGGGCGGCGAATGGCTGCACGTTATCCGCACGAGCCTCGCACCGGCAGACGTGCCCGAGATCGTGTGCGGCGACGGGCGTTCCCTCTGGCTGCTCGAATCCGAACCCGGGCAACCGCCAGCAAGTGAGGGGCCTCGCTTTTTCCGGACAATGGTCTGACAGTTTATTTCACGCGGCTATACGAAACTCCATGTATTCGGCGTGAACTTCTCGCGGTGGGCGGTATCCGACAGCCGAGTGGAGGCGTTTGTGATTGTACCAGAGTTCGATGTATCGGGTGATGTCCTGTCGGGCGTCCTCTCGGGTCGGGTACGTCACGCGGGAAACCCGCTCGTTCTTCAGAGCGCCGAAGAATGATTCCGCCATCGCGTTATCCCAGCAGACGCCGGTACGTCCGGATGACCGGCGGAGTCCGAACCGTTTCAGCGTCGCCGCGAACTCGGCGGACATGTAGTTCGATCCGCGATCGGAGTGGAATATTGCACCGTCGGCGAGTTTCCTGTTCCGCGCCGCGTTGCGGATGGCCTGGGATATGAGAGGAATTTGGTAGTGGTCGTCCATCGCGTAGCCGATGACTTCCTTCGTGCAGCAGTCGATGACGGTTGCGAGATAAAGCCAGCCTTCTCCGGTTTTTACGTAGGTTATGTCGCCGACGAGTTTTTCGCCGGGCGCGTCGGCGGTGAAGTTCCGGCCGACAAGGTCCGGCACGTCGCTGGCTGCGGCCTGGGTGAGCGACCACCGCTTCGGCTTGGTTGGCAGGGCGCCAGACCCAGCTCACGCATCAGCAGGCGGACCAGCTCCCGGTCGGCGGGGCGGCCCCAGCGGACGAGCTGGGCGTGGACGCGCCGGTATCCGTAGGTGCTGTCCGACATGTCGAATGCCTTCTTGGTGAGCAGTTTCAATTCCTCGCGCCGCTGGACTGTGGCGGATTCCGGGCGGTTCCGCCATTCGTAATAGCCGGACTTGGACACGTCGAGCCGTTCACACATGAACTCGCCGGGATGCGCGTACTCCGTGGTGTCGGGCCGCATCGTCTCGATGAACCCGTACCTGCTCACTACCGGGGATCCTTCGCGAAGTACGCCGCGCATTTTTTCAGGAAAACGTTCTCCGTCTCCAGTTCACGGATACGCCGGTCCTGTTCCTTCAGGCGTGCCCGCTCGTCCAGCGTCAACGGCGAACCTGCCGCTGGCTCGTTCTGCTTCTGGTACTTTTTCACCCATCCCCGGAGCGTCTCCGGGTTCAATTCGAGCTCGCGGGCCGTCTCAGAGATGGTCCTACAGGACTGGAGTGCGACTTGGACAGCTTCCTCACGGAACTGCGGGGTGTACTTACCGGGTGGTGCCACTTCGTGCTTCCTCGTTTCCTTGACAGGACAACCCTATTGGGTCCCTGTCCGGAAGCTTCGGGGCACCTCAGCGGCCGAGCTGGTCGGACCGGCGTTTTGGGTGGGTCCAGGTGCCGGTCATCAGCAGTGCGGGCACCCGCAGTTCGTCATCGGCCCAGGTGCCCTCGGGCATGGTGGACAGCGTCACCGTGACACCGAAGACCTGCCCGTCCTCGCAGGCCCCCCAGACCATCGCCTGCCCGTCCTCCCCCTCCTCACCGGCGAGGTCCTGGGCCACGGAGAAGTCCAGGAGCGCGGTGTCGATGCCGCGCTCGCGCAGCCACGTGGTGCGGGCCCGGATCAGGTCCGCGATGTCCTGGCGGTCCGTGCGGGTGGCCGGCCTCATCTCATACATGGGCACCCCAACGCGCCAGGTGTTCGACCGGTCCGGCTCCGCAGGGGCCGGAGGGGGGAGTCCGGGGCGCTGGCACGGTGGTCAGTCGAGGCCTGCTGTGGTGTCGCCGGCCGTGGTTGCTCGTCCGGGTGAACCGGCGGTCCTCGGGGATTGCCGTCGCCTGTAGCGGTGAGCTTCCCCTCGGAAGCGAATTCCACCCTCAGGGCCGAGGCGAGGCGGGCGGCGCGTTGACTGAAGCTGATGGGACGTTCGACGGGGGTGACCCTGCTGCGCACGTATGTGATGGCGTTGCCGCCCACGGTGGATCCGCGGACGGTTGACAAGATCCTTCCCATCGGGCGGAGCACTGGCTACCGCCTCGCAAAGCAAGGCGAGTACCCGTGCAAGGTGCTGAGGCTCGGCAATGCCTACCGGGTAGTGACCGCTGACCTTCGGCGTGTCCTGGCGCTTGAGGGAGCAGCTGCGGTGGCAGAGCCTGCGGCACCGCCGGTTCAAGTCGGCTTTCCTCGGCGTACGGGGGGTGAGGCAGGGCTGCTGCTGTCATTGCGGATGCCGATGCCTGTCGGTTCCGTAGGGGGTGGATTGTGGAGGTTCGACAAGCGCTGTCCTCCGCTTCGGCCGACCGCGCCAGCGCTGATCCCGGTGGCCGCTCGGCGGCTTCGCCGGCCTCCTGGTGTGCGCGGCCAGTCTGCGCGGGCGTCGGCGAGGTGCTGCGCGACCTGGTCGAGGCGGTCAACCTGGGCGCGTGACGTGGCAGTGACGTCCGTGACCCCCTGTGGGTTCACGTCCTTCACGACGCAGTCCTTGACGACTGCGATGGTCGCGGTCGGGACGCGGTGGGCGGGGACGGCGGGCATGGGAGGAGCACGTGATCGTCGCTCAGAACACGTTCTCTGCGTGGATCTCGCGGCCCTCATCGATACCGAAGGAAGTGTCGATCACCATCGGTTGGCCGGGGAAATCCGTATAGCGAGTCACATCGGGGAGAGAAAACCGGGGCCGACTGTGGGGCGCACCGGCGGCGGCAGCAGCCGCGCCTGGCGGCTCCGCGCTGGCGGCGTACACCCCTCCCACCCTATATATGTATGATACATTTATCGATGTCGTTGACGGGATGCCCCAGGGGCAGGTGAGGCAGGGAGATGATCCGCAGGAGTGCCGCCCGTATCGGCAGTCGTTGGGCTGCCCTCGATCCCGGGCTCGCACGCTGGCGCGGCGCGTGGGCCGCGACCGTCTGCCTGGGCGTCACGCTGGCCGTCGAGTATGTGCTCTCACCCGTACCCTTCGGGGGACGCGGCGCCCTGACGGGCATGCTCGTCGGCGGGGTCGCCGCGATGCAGGCGTCGGGCGCCCTTCTGCACCCCTCCTGGCGGCACCGCGTCCGCTTCGCCGCCCTGCAACCGGTGGCCGCCGGCGCGGGGCTCGCCGCGGCGGTCGTCGTCCGGACCTCGTCCGGATTCACCGGCGTGCTGTTCGGATTTGTCGTCCTGACCTTCCTCGCGGTACAGGTCCGCCGGCTCGGCCCTCCCTTCGTGATCATGGGTCTGCTGTCCTGGGCCGGCTACTACATGGGTGTGGTCATCCGGCCCCCGGCGTCCGAGCTGCCCTATCTGCTCTGGGCGCAGGTGCTTGCCGGCGTGTGCAGCGGCGTTCTGTCGCTGACCGTGTTCCGCCACCGGCCGCGAGCCTCGCTGCGCCACGCGCTCCGTGCCTGGCGCGCACGCGGCGAACTGCTCTTCGCGGCGGCCTGCCGACTGCTCGAGGCCCCCGACCGTTCTTCCCGTGCCCGGCGGTTCAGCGCGCGCCATGCCGTCCTGGGCTCCTCCGCCCTGGCGGTCGAAGGCTGGCTCGCGTACGCGCCGGTGTTCGCACCGGGCGGACGCGCCGCCCATGTACGCCGTCGGCTCCTTGAGAGCCAGGTCGCCGCGGACTCTCTCGCGCACGCGGTCCGCGACCTCGGCGGGGCGCTGGACGAGCGACCCGCGCACCCCGCCGCCGCCCGTGCGCAGGCCCTGGGCCTCCTGCGGCCCCTTGCCCGAGGTGAGCACCAGGCAGCGTGGGACGAGGCGCTGCGGATACGCGCGGTCCGGACCCCGGCGGGTGAGGCCGACCACGACGACGCCCTCGGTGTCCTCGCGGACTCGGCCCTGGCTTTCCTGCGAGCCGGACGGGACTGGCAGGAGGAACCCCTGCCGGAGTTCGCCGCGGTCGGGTTCACCCCCGTCGCCGCCCCGGCGGCGACGGGCGTCAGTCCTCGGGCCCGCGGGGCGGACACCGCCGCCGGCCGTCCTCGTCTGGCCTCGCTCCGCCGGCTCCTGGCGGATGTGACCACACGCTACGCGACCCAGGCCGCCTTGGCGGTCGCGCTCGCCATTCTGCTGGGACGTCTCATCTCGTCGACGCAGTACTACTGGTCGCTCATCGCGGTCTTCATCGTTCTTCTCGGGCCGACGACCCGGGAGCAGACCCTCGTCAAGGGCGCTCACCGGCTCATCGGAACCCTCGCGGGGTGCCTGGCCGCTGTGCCGGTGACAACTCTGCTGGACGGCCGTTCGGGCCCGGTCATCTGTGTCGTACTCGTGAGCTGCCTGCTGGGCCACTACCTGGCGCCCGTGTCCTATACGTTCCTCGCCTTCTTCATCACCGTCTGCGTCTTCCAGACCTACGCCGCCATGCATCACTACGAGTCGGCGCTTGTTCCGACCCGGCTGTCGGAGACCGCCCTCGGCGCGGCCCTGGCCGTCGGCATGGCGTTCGGCGTACTGCCGGTCCGGGCACGGGACACCGTCGACCTCGCGCGCAGCGGGTTCGTGCAGGCGACCAGCACTCTGCTCGACGAACTGGCCGGCACCGGTTCCCGACCGAACGCCGACGACACGCGTCTACCGCTGCGCATACGGCAGGTCGACGCACACAGCCACCGGTGGCACGCCGCGGTACTGATGCGGCCCGCGTTGACCCGCGCGGATCGGAGCCGCACCCGCGCGCAGGTCGAGGCCCACCGAGCCCTCACCGTCGCGTTGCGCCACCTGACCGTGTCCGCGCCTGTCGATGGACGCGGCGCGGCGGCCACCATCGCGCAGAACCTGGGATACCTCGCGCACACGGTGTCGCGGCTCGGCCAGGACGGCCCCGCCCTGCCCGTTCTCCCTTCCGGGAACGCATCATCTCCCTTCGCCGCCGACGACGAGCACTTGGCGTCGTTGCGGTGCCTGGTCTCCGCGGTCATGAAGCCTGAGGTCCCCGCCGTCCGGCGGTAGCGCGGCTTCGAAGCGGCACTCGTTGCTGTCCGGTGACCGTCCGGCATCCGTCCCAGAGGCGGTCACCGTGAGAGCCGCCGGACGCTCACGTTCAAGCGGAGTCGGACCCGGAGCCGTCGTGGGTCGAGCGCCGACCGGGCCGCGACGCGCGGTGTGACCGGATCAATACGGGGAGGGCACCACGTTTTCCCCGAGCCGCTCCCCTGCGGCCGCCGGGAGCCCCCGCGGCGCTCCGAGGGCGTCAACTCATCATTCGGCCGGTCCTTCCCGGTACGGCAGGCCCGCCAACGCGTGTCCGAGGGTGCGTCGCAGTTCCAGCACGGAACGGGGCGTCGGCGGGCTCGGCGGCGCGGGCGGCGGGGAGGCGGTCAGGGAGGCGAGGGTGAGATCGAGGAACCTGCGGGAAGCGCTCGCCGGGTCGCCGAACCCGCTGTGGGCGAGCTGCTCGTTGAGGGCCAACGCGAGCAGGAGGTCCTCGATCCACCGGTCGGCCCGAATCGATCCTTCGGCCTTGGCGCGTTCGACGAGAAGTTCGAGGTCGGCCAGGGTCTTTCCCCGCAGCCGGTCGACCTCGGCGTTCTGGCCTGACGGGATGGCGCGCAGGGCGCTCATGTACGCGGGGTTGTCGATCTGTTCGGCGAACAGCCACTCCAGGAAGGACCGGACTCCGTCCCCGCCGCTCGCCCGGTCCATCGCTTCGGCCAGCACGGCTTCACTGCGTCGCAGGTTGACGACGAGAATCGCGCTGATGAGGTCGCGCCGGGTCGGGAAATGCCGGTAAAGGGTGGCATTGCCCACTCCGGCTCGCCTGGCTATCACGTCCAGCGGGCCGTCGATCCCGTGCCGCGTGAACACCTCGCGCGCCGCTGTGATCAGCGCCTCACGGTTGCGCAGTTGGTCCTTGCGAGGGCGTTGCCGGGGGGCGGTCATGCTCCCCACCCTACTCAGTCCGTACGACTGGAAAGGGAAACGTGGATAGATCCCCGTTTCAGAGGTATGGTGGCAGGGAAGGCAAAGCAGTCGAACCGGGGCGGGCGGGGCCCGCCCCGGTGGCAGGGGGACAGGACCACAGGAAGAAGCTCCGCTGTGCAGTACGACTACATCATCGTTGGCGCTGGGGCGGCGGGCTCAGTGCTCGCCAACCGGCTTTCCGAGAACCCGCGGCACGAGGTCCTGCTGCTGGAATACGGGGGCGCGGACACCAACCCCATGCTCTACATCCCCAAGGGTTTCTATTTCACGCTCAAGGGTGACCGCTACACATACCACTACAAGACCCAGCCGGTCGGCCCAGGTCGCCAGGTCGAGGACTGGACCCGGGGCAAGGTGCTGGGCGGTTCCACAGCCGTCAACGGCATGATGTGGACCCGGGGTGCCGCCGCGGACTGGGACGGCCTGGCCGCGCGGGGCAACCCCGGCTGGGACTGGGAGGCGGCCCTGGCCGCTTACCGGACCATGGAGGACCACTCCCTCGGCGCCTCCGACATGCGCGGCGCCGGCGGGCCCCTCGGCGTCTCCATCGCCGAGAACGACGACGAGGTGGTGCGGGCGATCCTGGGCTCGGCGCAAGCCCATGGGTGGGAGCAGGTCGACGACACCAACGCGTACGACCATGAGCGCATCGGGTTTACTCCGTCGACCATCCGCAACGGTCTGCGCACCAGCGCCTACAGCGCGTTCGTCCGCCCGGTGCGCAAGCGGAAGAACCTGACCGTCGCCACCCGCACCAAGGCCGGCTATCTCGTCTTCGACGGCAACCGGGTCGTCGGAGTCAGGGCCCGCAAGGGTGATCATGCCGTGGAGTACCGGGCGCGGAAGGAAGTCATCCTCTCGGGCGGCTCGGTGGAGTCCACGCTGCTGCTGGAGCGCTCGGGCATCGGCCGGCCCGACATCCTCCGCGCCGCGGGTGTCGAACCGCGAGTGGAGAGCCCCAACGTCGGCGAGCGGGTCATCGAGCAGCGCGGGGTCAGCATCCAGGTGCGGCTCAAGCAGCAGATCGGCCCGACCCAGCAGCTCAACTCCGTGCCCAAGCAAGGCTGGGAAGGGCTGAAGTACCTCCTCTCCCGCGGCGGGCCCATCGCCACCGGTGGCTACGACCTCATCTGCCAGTTCAAGTCCTCGCCCGACCTCGACCGGCCGGACATCCAGGGGATCTGGGTGCCGATGGCGCTGGACACCTCCAGCCCGTCCATGAAGCTGGCGAAGCACTCCGGCATCATGTTCATGGGCTACCAGATGAGGCCCAACACCACCGGTTCCGTGCACCTCAGCGGGCGGCTGCCGGAAAACGCGCCGATCATCGAAGCCCGGTTCCTCCAGGACGAGGCGGATCGCGCGGCCACTGCCCCCATCCTGGACATCGCACGGTCGGTGGTGGCGAAGGGACCCCTTGCCGACTACGTCCTCGACGAGGAGTTCCCCGGAGCCGGCGTCTCCACCGCGGACGAGGTACTCCGCTACGCCCTCGACACCGGCTCCGGCATCTACCACGCCGTCGGGGCGAACGCGATGGGTCCCGACGACGAGGACGTGGTCGACGCGCGGCTTCGCGTCCGCGGTGTCACCGGCCTGCGAGTCGTCGACGCCTCCGTCCTCCCGGTCCAGGTCGCCGGCAACACCGCCGCCCCGGCCATGGTGACGGGCTGGATCGCCGCCGACTTCATCCTGGAGGAGTGACGAGGCCGCACCGACGGATGCGCGGACTTCGGGCAGGCTGAAGACGGCGTCTTCAGCCTGCCCGAAGGACCTCGTCCGGCAGGAGACTCTGGGCGCCACCCGGCAGACCTGGAACCTCGACGCCGCGCAGCGCCTGCTGCCCAGCCGCCCGGGGCCCGGTACGACCGTGGTGCGCAACACGGTCTACTTCGACGGCAACGCGACCACCGGCGCGCTGTGGATCCTCGCGACCTCAGCGTTCGGTGGTGCCGCTGTGGTGACCCTCGCCGCCGTTCTCTCCGCCGGGGTCGAGGCGGCTCCCGCTCGACAGCGGCAGCCGGAGCCCGAGGGGCTGCTGCCGGGGTGCCGCACCTGATCGCCCCCGGCGGGTGCGACCCGGGGCGCAGCCGGGCGAACCGGTAGGGTCGCCGCTAACTCGCCTCCTCCCGGTTCTTGAGCAGCCGGCTGATCTCCTGGATGAGTTCGGAGTCGCTGCCGGCCGGCTTTCCGGAGACCAGCGCCTCCAGACGTTCGGCGGTCCCGAAGTCGTAGGCCCGTTCCGCCTCTTCGCCCGGAACCGCGTCGTACCGCTGCCCGGAGCGGAATCCGACGGTGGTGTCCACCGCCTTCGCGATGATCCAGGTGAGGACGAAGGAGAAGGCCGTCACGGAGAGGATGGCGATGAGCTGTTTGCCCAGCAGGCTCCAGCCGCCGCCGTAGAAGAGGCCCTCGGTCCCACTGATGCGTGAGGTGGCGAACAGCCCCACCATGACCAGGCCGACGAGGCCGCCGGCACCGTGTACGCCGACGACGTCCAGGGTGTCGTCCACGCCGAGGCGGTACTTCAGGGTAATGGCGTACGCGCAGACGGCGCCGACTACCAGACCGGTGATGACGGCTCCCAGGGTGTTGACCTCCCCGCAGGCCGGAGTGATCGCGACCATACCCGCGACGGCTGCGGAGACGACCCCCACGGTGGTGACGCGGCCGGTGCGCCGCTTCTCCACGAGCGGCCAGGTGGCCATGGCGCCCGCGGCGCCCAGTTGGGTGTTGAGGAAGGCTGCCGCCGCCGTGCCCTGATCCGTGAGCGCGGAGCCCGAGTTGAAGCCGAACCAGCCGAACCAGAGCAGTCCGGCGCCGATGACGACGAGCGGGATGTTGCTCGGTCGCTCTTCCTGGCGGGCCAGGTCGCGCGGGGCGCGGAGCGCGAGGGCCACGGCCAGCCCGGCGACGCCGGAGTTCAGCTCCACCGGCAGCCCGCCGGCGAAGTCAAGTGCCCCGAGGTGCTTGACGATCCAGCCGTTCGGGTCGAACACCCAGTGGGCGAGGGGGACGTAGACGATGAGCAGCCACAGGACCACGAAGACGAGCCAGCCCTTCATGGTGGCGCGGTCCGCGATCGATCCGCTGATCAGTGCGACGGTGATGATCGCGAAGCCCATCTGGAACGTGCTGTAGAGATATGTGGGGATATCGCCGGTCAGGGTGGTGAGGCCGACCCCCCGCATGAACGCGTGATCGACTCCGCCGATCAGACCGACGCCGCCGACGTCGGGACCGAAGGCCAGCGAATAGCCGACGGCCCACCAGAGGAGGGTGCCGAAGGCGAGTGCGGCGAAACTCATTTTGATCATCATCAGGACGTGCCTGCCGCGCACCATGCCGCCGTAGAAGAACGCCAGTGCCGGTGTCATCAGCAGTACCATCGCGGTGGAGGCGAGCAGCCAGGCGGTGTCCCCTGAGTCGTACGCGGGCGGCATCGGCGCGGGATCGGCGAGCATCGGCGGACACCTCGTGGAGTGAAGGGGCGGTACCGGGGGCGTTCAGGGTTTGCGCAGGTCGGGGGCCGGGTGACCGGTCAGCAGACGGCGTACGGCGTCCCAGGCGGTGTGCCTGGCCGCGGCGACCAGGACCGGGCTGTCACCGAGGACGCGGACCCAGGCCCCGCACTCTCCGGGCAGCACGCTGGCGCCGTAGAGCGGACCGAGGTCCGCCAGCGCGTGGTGCAGGGCGCTTGCGACCTCCGCCGCGGGGGCGCGGTCGGTGACCACGAAGACCGAGGCGACGTGGTCGTGCCCGGCGAACACCCCCGGTCCGGCGACCTCCGACCGCCCCCGCCCCGATCCCGGCGCCAGCCGCAGGGTGTCGACGGCGAGGAGTGTGCCGTCGGGGCGGCGGATGTGGAGATCGGTGGCGAGCACCCGGTAGTCGTGCCGTTCGCCGCGAGCGAGCCGTCCGGCCGTCAGGGTGTCCCCGATGACCACGGTGGCCCCGGGGGCGACGGTGACCTCGGTGCGCTGGTAGTACCGGGCGTCCCTGAACGGGATCAGCGGATCGGGGAGGTACTCGACGTACGAGCCGTCCTCCGCCGTGAGGTGCACTCGCTGGCTGGCGTAGTCGTGCTCCATCCGGAAGACCTTCGTCGCCGCCTGCGTGGTCAGATGGACCTCGGTGCCGGGGCCGCAGCGGAAGTCCATCCGGTACCGGTCCGCCTGGGCGACGCCTCCGCCGGTCGACATCAGGTACACGTGACTCATGCCGGGCATCATCGGGTCGATCCACAGCGGCCGCATGATCTGCAGGGGACTCTTCTGGTAGCGCTGGACCAGTTCGGTACGGCCGGCCCGGACCGCGAACGCCAGATCCAGGATGCCGACCTTGGCCGGTGACCCGGGTGCGAGCGTGTCGGGCACGGATGCCAGGGCCGCGACATCGGGTGGCAGGCGACGCGCCGCGTAGTACTCCGGCGCGAGCCTGTCTACGGCGCCCCGCGGGGGAACGGAGGGTGCGCGCGAGGGCGCCGAGGTGCCGGACATGTCAGATCAGCGCCTTGCGCCGGGATTCGAGGTAGTCGGCGACGTCGGCGATGCCGACGCCCGTGAGGCAGTCCGTCAGGACGACGGGCCGGTTGTCGCGGACCCGGTACGCGTCCGACTCCATGACGCCGATGTCGGTACGGACGTATTGCGCGATGTCGATCTTGTTGATGACGAGCAGATCGGAATCGGTGATGCCGGGGCCGCGTTTGCGGGGCATCTTCTCGCCTTCCGCCGTGTCCAGCACGAAGAGGAAGACATCGACGAGCGCCGGGCTGAACGTGAGTGTGAGGTTGTCCCCGCCGGACTCGTACAGCAGCGTGTCGGTGTCGGGGAAGTGCTCCAGCAACTCGGCTCCGGCCGCCAGGTTCATCGTCGGGTCGTCGCGTACGGCGGTGTGCGGGCATGCTCCCGTCTCCACTCCCACGATCCGCTCCGGTTCCAGGACTCCGTCGAGCGTGCGGCGGATGTGGTCGGCGTCCTCCTTGGTGTAGATGTCGTTGGTGATGACCGAGGGGTGGCGGCCGAGTGCGATGAGTGTCGGCACCAGAGCCTCGACGAGTGCGGTCTTGCCGGAGCCGACCGGCCCGCCGATCCCGACTCTCAGTACGTTGTCGTCCACGGTTCTCCTTGATGCGGTGGCTGGGTGTTCAGCTGGCGAAAAGCCGTGCTTCTGCGCGCTCATGACGCCCTGACATGACATCGGAGGCGAAGACGGTGGCGCCCATGTCGGGTAGTTCGCGCCGTACCGCCTCCTCGACGGCGCGTTCGACGAGGGGGGCGGCCCCCCGCAACAGCGTCTGGGCCCTGCGGTGGTCCGTGAGCCGGAGCCGGAGGGCAGCCCCGGCGAAGCTGGCGCAGAAGGCGAACAGGTCACAGGCGACGGCCTGCCTGACCGGAACCCCGGTCGCCGCGTAGACGATGCCCGCGGCGACGGCCTGGGTACCGGGGGCCTCCTGGCGCCGCACCCGGGCCAAGTACGCCCTGATCAGTGGGTGGTCGAAGACTTCTGCCGCCAGGTCGAGGAGTTGCCTTCCGGTGCGGGTCGACGCCTGACGCATCTCCTGTCCCAGTTTCGTGGCGAACAGGTGGGTGTCGACGGCCGCCGCTCCATCCACATCTCCCGCCGCCGCGGCGCGGTGGGCGAGGGCGAGCGCGGTCGCGTCCGCCGGACCGACACCGTGCAGCAGCAAATCCCCCAGCAGCAGGGGAAGGCCGTCGGCGTCCACGGCGCCGGCCTGGGCGAAGCCCTCCAGACTGTGCGAGAGCGTGTAGAACCCGCTGGGGAAGGCCGAGTCGGTGAGTTGGAGAGCAATCAACAGCGACCCGAGGTCCGACCCCTCGCCGGCGCCGTCTGCCGCGTCCGCACAGGAGGCGGACGCGGTGCCGGGTGCCGGGTCTCCGAGGAGTCCTGCCGCATCGTGGCGCATCCGCTAGACCAGGAAGAACAGGTGGTTGAGGGGCAGTTCCTCAGCAGGGTCGATCGTCGCGACCCTGCCGTCGAGGGTGACCCTGAAGGTCTCCGGATCGACCCGGATGTCCGGAAGCGCGTTGTTGCGCACCATGTTGTGTTTGCCGATGGTCCGTGTGCCCCGCACCGGCAGGATCCTGCGGTCCAGGCCGAGTTCCGCCGGCACTCCGGCGGCGATGCCCGCCTGAGACATGAACGTGACGTGCGTGGCAGGCAGGGCCTTGCCGTACTGCCCGAAGCAGGGGCGGTAGATGACCGGCTGCGGGGTCGGCAAAGAGGCGTTCGGGTCACCCATCTGCGCCCAGGAGATGATGCCGCCCTTGATGACCATCTTGGGCTTGGCCCCGAAGGAGTGGATGGGCCACAGGACGATGTCGGCGATCTTCCCCTTCTCGAGCGAACCGACGTGGTCGGCGATGCCGGTGGCGATGGCGGGGTTGATCGTGACCTTCGCCAGGTAGCGAAGGACCCGTTGGTTGTCGTTCCGCGCGGAGTCACCCTCCAGGACGCCGAGTTTGTCCTTGCAGTGGTGCGCGGTCTGGAAGGCGCGCGTGACCGACTCCCCTACCCGTCCCATGGCCTGGGAGTCGGAGGAGAACATGCTGATCACACCGAGGTCGTGGAGCACCGACTCGGCGGCGATCGTCTCGGCACGGACCCGGCTGTCCGCGAAGGACACGTCCTCGGGGATGTCGTGGCTGAGGTGGTGGCACACCATGACCATGTCGAGGAGTTCGTCGACGGAGTTCTTGGTGTAGGGCAACGTCGGATTGGTGGAGGACGGCAAAACGTTGGGCTCACCCGCGACGCGCAAGATGTCCGGGGCGTGGCCGCCGCCGGCACCCTCGCTGTGGAAGGTGTGGATGGCGCGCCCGTCGATCGCGGAACGGGTGTCCTCGAAGAAGCCGCTCTCGTTCAGGCTGTCCGTGTGAATGGCGACCTGTACGTCATGGTGGTCGGCGACGTCGAGCGCGTTGTCGATCACCGCCGGAGTGGCGCCCCAGTCCTCGTGCACCTTCAGGGCGCAGGCACCTGCCTCGATCTGCTCGTTCAGGGCCTCCGGCAGGCTGCCGTTCCCCTTGCCCATGATGCCGAGGTTCACCGGCCAGCCCTCGGCAGCCTGGAGCAGCCGGGCGATGTTGTACGGCCCCGGGGTGCACGTGGTGCCGTTGGAACCGTCCGAGGGCCCGGTGCCCCCGCCGATGAGGGTGGTGATGCCGTTGGTGAGCGCCTGTTCGGCTTGCTGCGGGGAGATCATGTGGACGTGGGAGTCGATGGCCCCCGCGGTGGCGATGAGGTGCTCGCCCGCGATGGCCTCGGTCCCCGGGCCGATGACCAGGTCCGGATGAACGTTGTTCTGGGTCTGCGGATTGCCGGACTTGCCGATCCCGGCGATCATGCCGTCCTTGATGCCGATGTCGCACTTGACGACGCCCACCACGGGGTCGATGACCACGACGTTGGTGATGACGGTGTCGAGGGCGCCCTGCGCGCTTGTCGCCTGCGGGGAGGACGCCATGCCGTCCCGCATGGTCTTCCCGCCGCCGTAGAGGACTTCGTCGCCGTACTGGCCCTCGCTGAAGTCCTTCTCGACCTCGACGACGAGATTGGTGTCGGCGAGATGGAAGCGGTCGCCGACCGTCGGGCCGAACATGTCCGTGTACTGCCTGCGGGGAAGGATGGGCATCAGCGGGAACCCTTCTTCTCGTTCTGCACGCCTTCGGTGCTCGGCCCGCCTCGGGCCCGTGCCGTGCCGGCTCCGCCGGCCCGGCCTTTCGCGCCCGGCGCCGTTTCCGCGTCGGGGCCGCTGCTGGTGGCCGCGGTGCCACGGCTGCTCCTCGCCTCGCTGCTGGTCGTGGTCTCCGGGGGTCCCTGCGCTCCCTGGAAGCCCTCTTCGATGGCCCGGCGAACGGCCTCGACCCTGGCGGGGCGGGAAGCGAGGCTGCCGTTGAGCAGGCCGCTGAAACCGACGAGACGGCCCGTACCCGCGTAGGCGCAGAGCTCGACCTCACGCGAGCCGCCGGGCTCGATGCGTACGGAGGTGCCCGCCGGGATGTTGAGATGCATCCCGAGCGCTCGCCTGCGGTCGAAGGCCAGCGCCGAGTTCACCTCGAAGAAGTGGTAGTGGGACCCGACCTGGATCGCCCGGTCGCCGGTGTTGCTGACGGTGAGTGTCACGGTGCGGCGGCCCGCGTTGATCTCGATCGGTTCCTCGCCGTAGATGTATGTCGGAGGGGTCGTCATGGGCTGATCCTCAGAACGGGGGCCGCACCGGGGATCTGGTGGTCCGGGTGCCGAAAGCCCTGCGGGTGTTCGAATTCGGGGGCCGGACCGTGCGTGTGCGGCGGGCCCGCAGTGTGGTGGTGGTCCTCGCCCGGCGGGTGAGTGTGGTGGTGGTCCTCGCCCGGCGGGTGAGTGTGGTGGTGGCCGTGCTCGTCGGCCGCCGTCAGACCGGCGGAGATCCCGTCGTCGCCGTGGTCCCGGAGACGGTGCAGGGCGGCCGAGACACGTTCGCCGATCACTCGCCGCAGCGCTGCGCGCGGAACCGGGGGACCCGCTGCCTCGACCGGCACTCCCGGGGCGTCCGGAGGCGCGGGCACCGTGAACGCGGCTGACAGCATCACCACCCGGGAGGCACCGAGCAGGGCGCAGCGCCGTACACCGTGCACGAGGTCCGGATCGCCGCCGGTGAAGGCCACTTCGACCAGGGAGTGGTCGCCGAAGCACCGTACGAGGCTTGCCGTCCGATACAGCTCGGCGTCCTCGAACGGGCCTGCGGAAGGTGCCGTCACGAGCAACGCGTCGGTGGCCGGCACCCCGCCCGCCGCGGCTCGCAACCAGCCCACGAGGTGCTGGGCAGTCCCGAAGGCTCCGGCCAGACAGGTCAGGGCACGGTGCTCGTCGGGCAGCGCCCGCAGGGTGCGCGCCGTGTCGGCGACGAGATCGGGGTCGCGCCCGAACGTCATCGGCACCACGCAGCTCGGTTCGCCCCGCCGGCCGAGCAGCGCTATGGCACGGAACAGTTCCCGTCCGTTCGGAACCACGGTCACGTCCGGGTCCACCAGGATGTCCGGCACCCGCCCGTAGGCGGCTTCGTGGCCGCACACGGCGACCACCCGGCAGCGTTCGCCCATCGGGTCAACCACCGATGGGGTCGTGGCAGGACACGAGCTTGGTGCCGTCGGTGAAGGACGCCTCCACCTGGAGCAGATTGAGCATCCGGCGTACTCCTGGCATCGTGTCGCCCTCTCCGACGACGTGACGGCCGAGATCCATGCAGTCGGCCACGCTCTTCCCGTCACGAGCCGCTTCGAGGATCGCCTCGGTGATCAGGGCGACGGACTCGCTGTAGTTGAGCTTGAGACCACGGGCACGGCGCTTGCGGGCCAGATCGGCCACCACGTACACCAACAGCTTGTCGATCTCGCGGGGAGCGAGGTTCATCGTGCTTGCCTTCCTCATCACAGTGCGGTGGAGAACACGAACGGAGGTGACCGTCAGCCGCTCGGGCGGAACCGCGGCAGGCGCGGTACCGCGGCCATGAGGACCCAGGCCGTGAGAATGAAGGGCCAGGTGAACGTGTGCCCCCCGAAGGGCTTGAAGAGCGAGGTCAAAGAGGCCGTCAGGCCGGTGGAGGCAGCGGCGCCGAACAGCGCGTACGCCGCGTTCCAGGGGGTGGGGGCCAGCAGGACCGCACCGACCGCGACAGCCACGAGCACGGCGTTGTATCCGTAGATCCCGTTGGCGATCAGCCGCGTGGGCGCTCCGAGGGCCCACGCGGCAAACATGCCGACGATGCTGCCTGCCCCGGCGAACAGGACGACACGTGCCCCGGCCAGGGCCAGACCGACGAGCATGATGAGCCCGACCTGCCACTTGTCGACGAGGAAGACCTGCGCGACGTTGCAGAAGAAGCCGTGCCACAGGTCGTCCCACGACAGCCCGGTGCCCCCGCCGGTCGTGCTGGAGACGGCCGCCGGGGCCCCGTGCCAGATCCGGCCGAAATCAGGTGCTCCGAGCACCATGACGCCGGAGACCAGGCAGAACGGTGCGGTGAGGGCGGTCAGCCCGGTGGGAGCGAGGACCGTCGAAAGCGCCGCCATCAGGATGGTGCACACGACGGCCCCCACGACGGCGAGCACATAGGTGGCCACGTGGTGGCCCAGATAGGTCACCAGTGCGATCCCCGTGAGACAGCCGCAGTAGCCCTGGAGGCCCTGCCTGACGCCCGAGCGGTCGGAGCCCAGTGCCAAGGCGGTCATGGTGGAGACCAGTGTGCCGAGGGTGGCGAAAACCCCGATTTCCCAGCCAGCTGTCCACAGTGCCAGGAGGATGACCGCACCGGTCCATGCTCCCGGCTGGAGATCCACCTGTCCGACACCGCGCGCCGAGGCGACGAGGTACGAGAGGAAGGGCTTCTCCGCCCGCTTTCGGCGGGTTGGGATCTCGACCGAAGGCAAGGCGGACTCCGTACGCGAGAGGACTGGTCAGCCGACACGGCCACAGCTTTGAGTGATATGACATGACATTGCTATGTTTAGCCCACGCGCCGTGTGCTGGCCTGTCGGTGTAGGCCGCTGGTGGGCCCTCGCCCGACGAGGGTGGCTGCGGCGTCTCCACGACTGTCTGCGCCCGGGGCGGCGGGCGCACCGATGCCGTCCACGAAATGCCGGCCGGGCCGCGACTCATCGCCGCCGCGGGGAACAGCGCGGACAGTGCCAGCGCCGACATCAGGGCTACGAGTGGTGGTCCCATCGTTCCCTCCGGGTGTCGATCATGGCCAGTCGCCGAACCCCCGCCGCGCGGGTGCGGTACGGCACGCGGACAGGGCGGACGCGCAGCAGGACGGACACGCGGATCGGCTTTCCTCAGCCCTGGGCACGCGGACCACTCTCGCCGTCCGGCCCGCCCCCGCACCCCAGGGGAAGACACTGGGCGGACCCCTGGTCCGACGATCCCGCCCGGGCCCGGGGCCGGGATCCCCTCGCACGGAGGTACGGCCCGGGGGCCGTGGGCCCGTGATCCCGGCGCGGGAACGCGTGGCTCAGCGCGGCCGGGCGGCTCCGGGGACATCAGGGTACCCAGCGTCAAGAAGAGGGCACTGGGTGCCAAGGCGACGGCGGGCCGCCCGACCTAACGTGTGGACACCGGACAGCTGGAGGGCAGCGTCCGCACCACGCAGGGCGTCACCTGTCGGACGGAGAGAACATTCTCAACGGTCGCGTCTCCCGCAAGGCCGCCATGGCCGCTGTCGTCGCCGCAGCCGGCGTTTCCGCGGTGACCACCGCACCGGCCCACGCGAGCCCGCCGCTCAACGTGTACGTCGGCAACAACTGCGGGATGTACCCGCAGGACTGCGACGGGAACGACATGGTCGGCGGCGGCCTGTACCTCTTCTACCACTCCAGGACCGGCAGCGCCCAGTTTCCCACCGGGAGCAACGCCGTCTTCTACGGGGACGTCTACAACTACGCCTCCGACACCGGGCAGGTCGGCGAGCGGACCTACGTCTACCACTACGAGTTCTTCGCAGGGAAGGGCGAGGGCTCGGGCGAGCCGGTCAAGAACAACGCGGCCGCGGCGGTCTCGTGCAGCACCGTCACGCGGGACGACTACCGGATTTACTACAACTCCGGCTACACCGGCCACTCCCAGGAATTCGACGCCGCCTATTACTGCCTCGATGCCCCGGCCATCAACCTCGACTCGACGCTCACGAACGAAAATGCCTCCCAGCACTGGGCCTAGGAGGCGGACCCTGGCGGCCATGCTGGGCGGAGCCTTGCTGCCGGCCCTGCTCGCCGGGTGTTCCGGAGGGGGCGGCGGGACGGCATCGCCCGGTGCCGTCCCGGGGCAGGCGGGGCCGGTGGCGGCTGCCGCGTGGCCCGACGCGGTGCCTCGGTCGGGGCTGGCCAAGGGGATGGTGCTGCCCCTCGAGGCGTACATGGAGGCGTATCCCGAGAGGGTCGCGATCGACCGGGCGCTGAACCGGCTGACGGAGCAGTGCATGGCGCGGTACGGCTTTACTCTCGTACTGCCGCCGCCCGGGACCACGCCCCCGCCCGACAACGACGACTCCAACATGGAGCGCCGCTACGGGATCACCGACCGGGCCGCGGCCGGGAGGTTCGCGTACACCATCGGCGACGAGGGGGAGCCAGGACAGCGGATGCCCGCGTTGTCCGACGCGGAGACGGCCGTGCTGACCGGCCGGGTGGCGGTGAAGCCGGACGCCGCGACGGCGCCGTCGACGTATCAGGGCAAAGCCGTACCGGACGGCGGGTGTGCCGCGGAGGCACGGGACAGGGTCGGTGTGTCGCTGACCGACACCAGCCTGGAGGGAAGGCTGGACGCGGACAGCCTGGACAGGTCCTAGGCGGAGCCGCGGGTCCGGCAGGCAGTCACCGCCTGGTCGCAGTGCGTGAAGAGCGGGGGTTACACCGTGGCGAGTCCGCTGCGGGCCGCCGACCTCGCCCCGTACGTCCGCGGCCGGGCGATCAGCGCCGCGGCCATCCGGGTCGCGGTCACCGACGTCGACTGCAAGGCGAGGACGGGCCTGGTGAAAACCTGGTTCGACGTCGAGTCGGGCATCCAGCGGCAACAGGTCGAGGACAACCAACTGACATTGCGGGACATACAGGGACGGATCACCGCCGTGGTCAAGGCGGCCGCCGCCGTGACCGGTTGAGGGCGAGGACGGGCACGATGACCGGGAACACGGACGAAGAGGCGGCGGCGTCGCGGCTGGTGCGGCGCCGCCGTACGGTGCTGACGCCCTCCGCGGCGGCGGTCGTGCTGTCGGTGGGCGGGCTGCTGGGGTCGGGACGGGTGCAGTCGCCGTCACAGGCGGCGGCCGACACCCGGCAGCCCAAGGCGAGCGTGATCACCGCGACCGTGGTGCGGCAGGTGCCGCGCTCAGCGGTGGTGCTGCGCGGTACGTTTTCCGACCGGCGTACGGTGTCGGCCGCGCCGACCTCGGTGGCGACGACCACGGTGCCGTCGCAGCCCGCCCGGTTGATGGTGACCGGGGTGTACGCGCACCCCGGTCAGAATGTCGGCGCCGGGCGGGTCCTCGTCGAGTTCTCCGGCCGGCCGGTCTTCGCGCTGAAGGGCGCGCTGCCGGCCTGCCGGGATCTGACGTTCGGCGAGCAGGGCAAGGATGTGGCTCGGCTACAGTCCGCACTGCGGTCGTTGGGACACCCCACCGGTTCGGACGCCAGGGGCGTGTTCAGCCCCGGTACCGAGCACGGCGCGAGGCGGATGTACGACGGTCTGGGCTATCCGGCACCCGTCAGTACGGCCAGGGCCGACGCCGTACCGGACGGGAAGCCGGCCGCCCCCGCGGACCGGAGCGGCACGCCCGGCGCGGACGGCGGGAGCGCCGACAAGCCCGCGGACCCGCCGCCGACCCCCGCGGCACCCGTCACCCACGCGATGGTGCCCACCTCCGAGGCGGTTTTCGTCCCCACGCTGCCCGCCCGGGTGGTGTCGGTGCCGGTTCGGGTCGGTGATCCGGTCAAGGGCGGCGTCGTCACTCTGGCCCGCGGCGGTATGACGCTGACCGGGCGACTCGACCCCGCGCGGGCGGGCCTGGTGACCGCAGGAATGAAGGCGCGGGTGCTGGCCGAGGCGACCGGCGCGCAGGCCGACGGCACGGTCGAGTCGGTGGGCGCACCGATGACGCCGGGCGGCGACGCGGCGGCCGGCGACGACAAGGACGGTGACGGCGCCCCCGACACCGGACCCGCCCCTCCGGGCGGCGACCACAGCCTGCCGCTGACGATCCGCCCGGCGAAGGCGTGGGACACCCGATTCGCGGGTCAGGACGTACGGATCACGATCAGCACGGCGGCCACCGACAGCGCGGTGCTCGCCGTACCGGTGGCGGCGATCTCAGCGGGGGCCGGCACCCGCACCACCGTGACGGTCGTCAGCCCCGCCGGCACACAGCGGGTCCTCCAGGTCACGGCCGGCGTGTCGGCGGACGGCACGGTCGCGGTGACACCGGTCGACAACCTGCCCGCGGTGTTCGTCGACGGCACCGCGTACACGGTCGTCGGCGTCCTCTCCGACGTGCGGCGGCTGCCGCAGATGCTGCTCGGCATGGTCGTGCCGACCAGTACGGCGCTGCGTGCCTACGGTCCGCCCGTCGACTCACCCGCGCAGGCGCTCATCCACACCCTGCCGGGTGCCGGCCGACTCATCGCTCACCAGGCTCCGTTGGCGCTGCGGCCGGACAAGCCGCAGGTCTTCACCGCCGTGCCGTCGCCGGACCCGCACGGGTTGCGCGACGAGGTCGGCAGCGACCTCTCCGGACTGTTCCTGATCCGCGCCGCGGTCTGCCTGGTCGTGGGGGCCGTCGGCATCGCCAACACCACGCTGGCGGCGGTACTCGAACGCACCGGGGAGATCGGCCTGCGCCGGGCGCTCGGCGCGCGGCCCCGGCATATCACCGCGCGGTTCTTGACCGAGTCCACCGTGCTCGGCGCGCTCGGCGGGCTGATCGGTACCGGCCTGGGGATCTCCACCGTGGTCGGCACGGCGCTGGCCAGGAACTGGACGGCGGTACTCCAGCCCTACGCGGTCCTGCCCGCACCGCTGATCGGCGCACTGACAGGCTTCGCGGCCGGGCTGTACCCCGCCCCGCGGGCCGCCGGAACCGAACCCCTGGCGGCCCTGCGCCGCTGACCCGCACGGCCCCGCCGACAGCACGCCGGCGGGGCCGTGCGCCCGCTCTCGGCCCGCACACCCACCGCCTGATCTCCCCAACCGCCCTCACCCGGCCGGGAGACCGTCGACCTCTGCCACCGACGGATCGCGTACGCCCGGCGGCAGCCACCACCGGAACCGGACACCACCGGAACCGGACACCGCCGGGTACCGGGGCACCGCCGGGTACCGGGGCACCGCCGGGTACCGGGGCACCACCCTTCGACCACCTGACATACCCGTGACTGGAGTTCCATGAGACGGAGAAGGACATCCCGTACGCCGCTCGGCCTGGCCGCGGCCGCGATGGCCGTGGCCGCGCTGCCGCAGAGCGGTTCGGCCTGGGCGGAACCGGTCGGCCCGGCCACGGCCGCACCGCGTCAGGGCGGCCCGGCGGCGGAGCCGGCCAAGCCCGCCGCACCCGCGGACAGCGGGGTGCCGCCGTCGCCGCAGGACCTGGAACGACCGGGCCCACGACCCGGACGACGGGCAGTTCCACGAGATGGACCAGCTGGACTCCGGGGTGCTGGACGACGACACCACGCTGGTCACCCTGACGGCGGGCGGCAACGACCAGGACGCCTTCTCCAACGCGTTCACGGAGTGCGCCGGACTGGTCTCCGACTGCTCCGGTCCCGGCTTCCTGGCGAAGTACGAGGGCGTCATCGACGGCGACATCGTCCCGGACACCGGGCGGACGATTCACATGATCAACGAGAGGGCACCCAACGCCCGCATCCTGCTGGTGAGTTATCCGGTCATCGTCAGCACGCAGACAGTGTGCCCGGGATCGCCGACCACGGGTCTGAACGAATCCCGGGACCTGGCCACGCTCGCCGAGTACCTGAACGACGCCGAGTCGGACATGGTCGGCGGCCTCTCGCTCGAACACCCGACGGGCGGTATCGCGATCGTCAGCCCGCTGGCGGCGTTCGCCGGCCATGCGGCGTGCGACTCCGATCCGTGGATCAACGCGGTCGTCGTCGGCCCGAACGGCGACGGCGACTTCCACAAGGGCGACCCGGAGTCCCGGCTGTGCGCCCCGGCGTGGGTGCCCGCCATCGGCCCGTGCCTGAGCCGTGAGTCCTTCCACCCGACCAGGGAGGGAAGCACCACGTACGAACACGTGGTCGAGCAATGGCTGACCTCGATCGGCTATACAGGAGGATGACCACGGAACGCCCCCGCCCCGTCCGGTCGTTCGGATGTCCTCGATCGGCCGGGTGGGCGCTGGCCGCGCTCCCCGTCCTGTTCCTCGCCGGGTGGCTGGTGCTGGGGGCGCTCCTCGCACACGGCCTCAAGCCGTACCAGCACCACCCGGTGGGCCCCGGCGCGGACGACGTGCAGCATGCCGCCGACGACACGGCGCGGCGGTTGCGGGCCGCGGACACCGACGATGAGCTGTCCGACCGGGAGATCCGGGACAGCGCCGGGGGGCGACGTGCTGGGTGTGCGGCGCAACGGCGCCGCCGTGCGCGTCGTGGTGGGGTTCACCCGCACGCGGGCCGCGACATCGGTCATTGGCGTCCCCCGGCCGCTCCTCGACTGCTTCTCCTACACCGTGGCGCCCGGAAGGGACGTCCAGGCGGTCATGACCGGCGGCTGCCCGACCGTGACCAGTTCCCCGAGGTCCGTCCCGGCCGGCCAGCCGGCCGGCTGAGACGGGCGCCGCGCGTCCACGCGCAGGACCGGTTCACCATCCGCCTCGCCGCGGAGCCGACGTGGTCCTTCGGGCCTCCCCGGTATCCGACGGGGATCGGGCGCCCCGCCTGGCCGCCGGCGTTGCCGCCCCCTCCGGTCCGGCAACGCCACGGAAGCGGCCCGCACGCCGACCGCGCAGGCGCGCCGAGCCGGGTTCCCGGGCTCCTGGGGCGGACCGAAACGTCGCCCCATTCGCCCGGTGCTTGTGGGGACGCGACAAATCCCGCTGATGCGTATACCGCATAGCAAGCAACGCGTGCCCCGACGGGGAACACCGGCGGAGAAATGCCGCACTTCGGTCGCACGGCACCTCCGTCGCCTCCTTCCCGGCTTTCACGCGCTCCTTTCGCACGCCCTCGAAAAGCCGCAGGGAAAACAGAAGCACCGGGTCAGCGGGTATCCGGCCCAGGGCGTCAATCGAGCCGTCTTCGGAATCCGAGCCGAGACCACCGCAGAACGAGACCGTGCGCGATCGTGCCGCGTGCCGCCCATTCCCGCCGCCGGGCGCCGTTCCGCCCGATCGGAACGCGTACGGCGGTCGGCTCGTACCGGCTCGTACCAGCTCGTACCGGCTTGTGTCGGGCTCTCCACCGGCGTACGGCCGCCGGCCGGCCGCTTCGTCCGGCCGCCGGGAGAGTCGGACACCCCGCTTCGTCAGGGCTGTCGGTCCTCGACAGCCGCCCCCTCAAACGTTCAGGTGAGTAAAGGATCGCACGCCCCGCGAGCCGTGCTCCACCGCAGATACGGAGCGCGCGACCGCGGCTGCGGAAAGCGCGGTCGCGTCCGGCCGGCACGTCCGGGCAGAGGCCGGTTGCGGCGGAGGCGGGGCTCGGCGGTCCGCGGGCGGCGGCGGCCCAAGGCCCTCCTCACCGCCCGCGAGCTGCGCGGTCGCCCGGTCCTGAACGCCTGCGGGTGGGACGGTCTCCTTCGGTGGGAAGGCCGCCGACATACCACTGTGATCGGCCGGGGAAAAGACAGCGTGGCGGGTCTTCTGCGTACCCCGCACGGGGGTGATCCGTTGTCGGGTTCCATTAAATCTCGATGCCTTGGTCGCCGGATCTTGTCCCATGTGTTCGTCAAGTGTCTAAGGTGTGGAGGTCAATTGCTGAGGTATTCGGCCGTCTCCCCGGTCGGGTCGGTGGTTGTGACGCCGACCGGGACGGATGGCCTGAGAGATCGGGGCGCAGCAGTGATGGTCCATCCATTGGAACAGCCGCAAAGAGCGGTGTTCAGCAGCACACCCGTGATCCGGCTCGGCGTCGGGGACCTGACGCTGCAGCGGCGGCTCGGCCGGCTGTTCGCTGCCACGGGCTGGGAAGTGGTCGGCGCGGCGGAGCCCTTCGGGAACTCCGGACAGGTGGTCCTGGTGGTGGACCTCGCCGGGCTCGCCACCTCGGCCACGCCCGCGCCGACTCCGACGCTGGTGCTCGTCGAGGGCGAGGACGAGTTCTTCGACGCGGCGGTGTCGGCGGGTGTCCAGGCCATTGTCGACCGCAATGACCTGGACAGCGCGGTACTCGCCGCCGTGCGGGAGACGTGCCAGGGGCACGGGTGGATCTCGCCGACCCTGGTCCTCTCCCTGCTGAACAGGATCAACCACCGCCGCCAGGTGGTCGGTGCGACCCTGGCTGCCCCGGCCCCGGCCCCGGCACTTGCCTCGCCCACCCTCCTGGAGCTGACGCGGCGGGAGGCGGAGGTCCTGCGGTGGGTGCGCAAGGGGCTCACCAACGGCGAGATCGCCTCCGCCATCCAGGTGGAGGAGTCCACGGTGAAGTTCCACGTGTCCAACATCCTGCGCAAGTCGGGTGCGCGGGACCGTACGCAGTTGCTCGCCAAGCTGCTCACGGAGGCGTGAGCGGCGCGCACCAGCGCCGCACAACCGCACCGCCCGCACCCGCACCGCCCGCACCCGCACCGCCGGTACCCGCGCGCTCCTCAGCCGCACCCACGGCAGTCCGCACCGCCGGCACCCGCACCGTCGGCCCTGTAGGGCGCTCCCGCACCGCCCTCAACCGCGAAGGGCCCCGTCCGACCGGCCGTCCGCGGCCCGCAAGGGGCCCTGGTCCGGATCCACCGATCCGGTCCGGGGCCCCTTTCACGCGTGTCCCGCCGCCCGGCCGCCCCGCCGAACGCCGCACCGCGCCCGGCGTGCGGCCCCGTGCTGCGCCCGGCGTGCGGCCCCGTGCTGCGCCCGGCCGTCCGTCGGAAGAGCCGCCCCGCCGCCCGGCCTCCCCGCCGCCGGGCGAGCCATCCCGCCTCCTCGCCCGTCGGGAGAGCCGCCCCGCCGACCCGCCCGCACGCCGACCGGAACGCCCCCGTCCGCACTCCCGGCCCACACCGCCACCCCGCCCGCTCAGCGGGCCGAGCAGGCCCCAACACCCTGCGGAGCCGCGCGCTTACCCGAAGTCCGCGCCGGGCGCGACTCCCCGCAAGGCGGGGGTGTGCCCCGCCCTGCAGGGAGGGCGCGCGGCCGGAAAGACCCCTCTCAGGGTGGGTGGCCCGGCCCGCGGGCCCCGGATAACTTTCAGCACCACGACGAGGCGAACCCCCGGTGAACGGAAGGGATCCGGGGCCGCTCCGGCGGAGTTGGGCAGGCTTGCGGAAGCGTGCCGTCGGTCGGCGGCGCGCAGGACACGGAGCGGAAGGGACAGTGGCACGGATGACGACGTACTCGATCATGCTGCCGTTCATGCCCCGCCGTCCCGAGCAGATCCTGCCCTACGCCGGACTGGTGGCCTGGACCGGCGCGGAGCGGCTCTGGCAGGGCCAGTCCCTGCTGGTCGAGCCGCACCAGGGCTTCGCCTACGCCGCCGGCGCCGGATTCCGCGTCCCCGCGGGACTCGGAGTGACCCTGGCCGGGCTGCGGCACCCCCTGGAGGCCGCGCTGCAGGCCCGGTCCGTGGCGATGGCGACCGGCCACCCGGTGATCGTGGGCTTCGGCCCCGGCTCCCCGCAGTTCCAGGAGTCGGTCCTCGACAAGCCGTACGACCGGCCGCTGTCGGCTCTGCGCGAGTACCTGACGGCCGTCCGCCGCATCCTCGCGGGCGACGTCACGGCCGTCGAAGGCTCCTACGTGGTGTCCCGGGCGCAGCTGCCCGCCACGCCCGGCATCGACGTCCGCGTAGGGCTCGGGGTGCTGCGGCCCGGCATGGCGCGGCTGGCCGGCGAGGTCGCCGACCGGGCGATCACCTGGCTCACCCCGGCCTCCTATCTGGCGGACACCCTCGTCCCGGCCCTGCGGGAGGGGGCGGAACGCGCCGGGCGCCCCGCGCCGCGCGTCACCGCGATCGTGCCCATGGCGCTGGAGCTGCCCGACCGTGACCCGGTGCGGCTGGCGCTGGCCAGCAACCAGGGCCACCTGCGGTTCCCGCACTACCTCGACATGCTGAACCGCGCGGGCGCCGGCATCACCGAGGAGGACGACATCCAGGAGCGCGCCCGCAGGCTCGTGGACTGCGGCGGCTTCCTGTACGGCACGCCGGACCGGCTGGCCGCGGCCTGCAGGGCCTACGCCGAGGCGGGCGCGGACGAGATCGTCATCAACCCGACCGGGGTGCACGCCGTGGCCGGAGCGCAGACCGCTCTCAGTGAACTGCGGACCCTGATAGGGGAGTTGACCCGATGAGCGACGGCGGCGAGATGAAGCGCGTCCGGCAGCACCTGCTGTCGTGGGCCACCGGCCGCCCGTTCGGCGCGGCCGGCCCCGGGTCCGCCGTCGGCGCTCCCGCGGCCGCCCGCACGGTGCTGCTCGACGACGCCTCCCTGGCCGAACCGCTCACGGCGGCCGGCCTGGTGGACGGGCACAGCGTGGTCTTCGTACCGCAGGACCCGTCCGAGGCGGCCGAGCCCGCCCGGTCGGACGCCGCGGCGCCCACGTACGTCGGCTACGGTGGTTCGCTCGCCGAACCCGGGGGTGAACTCTCCCTCGGCCAGGAGTTCTTCCTGGAGAGCCGGGACTACGCCGCTGCCGCCTACATGCCCCTGCTCGGCCCGACCCTGGTCACGGTGACCGGGCCCGACGACTTCGAGCTCTTCCTCGCGGACGCCGACCTGGCCCGCGAGACCGGCCGGTTCCCGGAGTTCGCAGTCGCCGCGCCGGTACGCCTCGCGCAGCTGCCCGCGCTCAGCGCCGACCGCGACGGGGACGGCCCCGGCCTGCGGCTGCACGTCGACGCGGACGGCGGTGTGTCCACCGCCTGGTCCGGGGTGCGCGTCGGGACCCTCGACGACGGGCCGGCGGGGCTGTACCAGACGTGGCAGGACGTCAACGAGTCGAGTGCGGCGGGCTGCGCGGTCTGCCTCGGCGCCGTTCTCGACGAGCCGGGGCGCCTCGCGGGCCTCACCGCGCGCCCCTGGCTCGGGGACTACCTCGCGGCCGTCGACAGCCTGCGCACCCTGACGGCGCGCGGGATGGCCGGTCTGCGCGTCGCGGGCTTCGGCGCGCGGCTGCTGCCCGAGCCGGACACCGACGCCGATCCGGTGCCCGACCCGGGACGCCGCCGCGCCGTCCTCCTCCTCGGCGACGACGGCGCCTGCCTGCACCAGCCGTCCACCGGCCGTACCTTCCGGCTGGGCACGGGCGCCGCCCGGTGCGCCGAGGCGCTGCTGACCCTCGGCTCCGCCGACGCCGTCACCGCCCACGTCGGCGACCTCCCCGGGCTCGCCGACGTCGCCGGCCTGTTCGCCGGTCTCGGCCTGTTCCCCGCGGCCGGCCAGGCCCTGCCCGTACGAGCGGGGGCGTGACCATGACCCTCACCGCGGGAGCCACCGCCGACGTGTACGGGCCCGAGGGCGCCGCCGCCTACCATGACCTGGCCACACGCGACACCAGCGAGATCCGCGACATCTGCCGCGCGGTGCGCGCCACCAGCGGCCCGGTGCTCGAACTCGCCGCCGGTTCCGGCCGGCTGACGCTGCCGCTGCTCGCGCTGCGCCGCCCGGTGACCGCGCTCGACCTCTCCGCCGACCTGCTCCAACTGCTGGCCGAGCGGCTCGGCGAGCTGCCCCGGTCGCTGCGCGAGGCGTGCACCACCGTCCACGCCGACATGACCTCCTTCCGGCTGCCCGACCGGTTCGGCGCGGTCGTCCTGGGCACCACCTCCGTCTCACTGCTCGACCCGGCGCTGCGCCCCTCGCTGTACCGCTCGGTCGCCGCCCACCTGGCCCCCGCGGGCCGCCTGCTGCTGACGACCAGGACCGCCACCGCCGACGACGACCTGCGGGAGCGGCTCACCGGTGCCAGCGGACGCGGCTACCTGCTGACCGAGACCCGGGTGCGCCCGGGAGTGCGGCGGGTCGTCCTCCTGCCGGACGGCGCCGCCCACGCACTGGTCAGCGAGGTCCACGAGGTGCCCGCCGACACGCTCGCGGCCGAACTCGCCGCCCACGGCTTCGAGATCACCGCCCGCACCGTCACCGACGAGGGCCCCGGCTGGAACACCACCCTGATCCAGGCGGAGGTGAGCGGACGATGACCACCGGCACAGCGCCCACCGCGGGTGCCCTCTGGCCCGCCTTCCTCGCCCCCGCCGACCAGGGCCGCGACGACCTGTGCGCCGTGTCCGCCCGCGGCCACCGGGTCCGGTTCGCCGACGGACGGGAACTGCTCTGCGGCACCAGCGGCTTGTGGAACACCAACCTCGGTTACGGCAACGAGGCCATCGCCCAGGCCATCGCGGAGGCCGCGCACGACGCCTCGTACCTGCACGTCTTCCGCTACGAGAACACCTGGGCGCGCCGCGCCGCCGACGCGCTGGTCGAGGCGGCCGGCCCGGAGCACTACGCCCGCGTGCTGTTCTCCACCGCGGGCGGCGCCGCCAACGACGCCGTGATGAAGCTGGTCCGCCACTACCACCTGCTCCAGGGCGGGCCGCGCCGCCAGCTCGTCGTGGGCCTCAAGGGCAGCTACCACGGGCTCACCTACGGCGGGTTCGCGCTGTCCGGGGACGACCTCCAGCAGCAGCTGTACGGCGTCGACCAGCGCCTGGTCCGGCACGTCACCCCCAACTCCCCGGCCGAGCTGGCGGACCTGATGGCCCGGGAGGGCCGGCGGGTGGCCGCGGTCGTGGTCGAGCCGGTGCTCGGCGCCGGGACCCTCCCGCTCACCTCCGAGTACACCGACGCCCTGCTCTCGCTGCGCGAACAGTACGGATTCCTGCTGGTCGCGGACGAGGTGGCCACCGGCTTCGGCCGCACGGGGACCTTCCTGGCCACCCACCGCTGGAGCGCTCCACCGGACGTCCTCCTGCTGTCCAAGGGCCTGACCAACGGCACCTGCGCCGCCTCCGCGATCCTCACCTCGCACGCCGTCGCCGACGCCTTCACCCGGCACGACAGCGTCCTGGTGCACGCCGAGACCCAGGCAGGAACCGCCCTCACCTGCGCCGCCGTACTCGCCACCCTCGCCGAGACCCGGCGCCTGGACGCGGTGGAGAACGGCCGGCGGATCGCCGAGTCGCTGACCGCCGGGCTGCACGCGCTCGCCGCCGCCCACCCGGCCGCCACCTCCGTGACCGGCCTGGGCCTCTTCCAGACCCTGCACCTGGTCCAGCCCGACGGCCGGGCGCTGACGGGGCCCGAGGTCGCCGCGCTCGTCGACGCCGTCCGCCGGGAGGGCGCGCTCGTCCACCCCGCGCCCTCCGGCATCCAGCTGGTCCCGGCGCTCACCTACACCGAGGCCGAGCTCGCCGAACTGCTCGACTGCCTCGACCGCGGCCTCACGTCCTACTTCGGTGCGGATACGGGTGCGGGTACGAACGCGGGCGCGGTGCACACGGCACCGGCCTCCCGGATCCCGGCAGGCGCCGCCGCGGCCGCCCGGCGGATCCCGCCCGCGGCGGCCCCGCAGGACCCGCCCGTGTCCGTCCCGCAGCCGCAGCCGCAGCCGCAGCCGCAGGCCGCAGCCGCGCCGGCACCCGGCGCCGCCGTGGAAGCGGGGTGGACCCGATGACCCCCGTGCTCCACGAACCCCTGGCACTCATCCGGCGCCTGTCGGCCGACGGCACGCCCGTGGCCCTGCTCACCGACCCCGCCGTCACGGGCGGCGCGCTCGTCGCCCGCCTGCGGGAGGGGCTGCTGCGGGCCGGCGTCCAGATACGCGGCAGGGCCGTGCACGGTGAGGCCCATCTCGACGGCGTCGAGACCCTCGCCCACTGGCTGCGCGGCACCCGCGCCGGCGCCGTACTCGCCGTGGGCGGCGGCGCCCTCCTCGACCAGGCCAAACTCGCCGCGGTCTGCGCCGCCGACCCCGAGGCGCAGCGCCATCTGCACGCCCACGGGCGCAGCGGCCTCGTCACCCTGCCGCCGCGGATACGCCGGAACGGGACGCTGGCCGTGGTGCCGACCACCCTCGGCACCGGGTCCGAGATATCCACCGGCGCCTGCCTGGCCGGCGCCGACCGCAAGCGCCTGGTGCGCGGGGCGGCCCTGCTGCCCGACCTGGTGCTGCGCGACGCGGACGTGCTGACCTCCCTGCCGCCCCACCTGGTCCGCGAAGGCGTGCTCGAAGCGTTCTTCCGCGCCACCGGGCCGTACGTGGGCGACGGCACACCCGCCCCCGGGGACGCGGAGACCGTCGCCGTCGCGGCCCGGCTCGCCTACCTCGGATACGCCGTCCGGCACGCCGCGGCCGACGGCGCGGCACCCCCGCCGCGCCTGCTGCTGAGGATCGCCCGGCTCTCCGCCCACAGCCACCGCGCCGCCCTGCACGGGGGACGCGATCCCTTCGCCGCCCGCGGCTGGTTCCTCGCCAACGACCTGTCGAGCGCCCTCGGCACCCGCAAGACGACCGCCATCGCGGCCCTACTGCCGCCGCTGTGGACGGCCGTCACCAGTGGGGACACCCGCTGGGGCGCGGCCGACCGGCTCACCCGGCTGTGGGGCGCGGTGCGCGCCGCCACCGGGGACACCCTGCCGCCGGACCCCGCGACCGGTATCGCCCGGCTGCTGGCCGACTGGCGGATCGAGCCCCGGCTGTCCGCGGACGGCGACCGCCTCACCGGCATCGCCCGGCGCGCGGTCCACGCCTGGGGCGGCGGGCTGCCGATGCTGGGCGGCCTCGACCACCGCGCCGTGCGGGACATGCTCGCCGCGGCGACCCACCAAGGACTTCCCGGCCACACCGGCACGGGGGAGAAAGCCCTCGCCCCGCGAGGGCAGGAAAGGAGGTGAATCACATGGACAAGGACATCCTCGTCAGCGAGGTCGAGAACGACGGCCTGGAGCTGGCCATGCAGGAGCTGGAGACCATGGACGCCCCGAGCTGGTCCGTGGTGGCCAGCGCGCTGATCTCGCTCGCCGGCGGCATCTCCATCAGCGTCGCCATCACCTGATGACGCCACGTTGAAGGGCCGACTGCGGACCGCAATTCCGCAGTCGGCCGATGGCGCCGCATCCGGGGCCCGCGGGAGGGGCACACGGCAGCCCGCTCACGCGGGCCGAGGTGCCTCTCCCGAAAAAGGGCCGACAGCTTATCCGGCACAAGGCGTCCACGAGCAACGGTAACGCACGCGCCCCCCGACGGGGGCCGTGCGCGGCCTGTCCGCCGGGGCGGCCCCGGCGCCGCCGGTCCGCCGGACCGGTCCGGCCGCGGCCCAGGGCGGGTCCCGCCGCGGCACGCCCGCCGACGGACAGCGACCACCCGAGAAGCAAGAGGACTCCCGATGCCGCCCACCAGTACCGTGCCCGCCGTCGCGTTCCGGCGGGCGACCAAGCTCTTCGGCTCGCAGGCCGCCGTCTCGGAGCTGACCTTCGACGCGGCCCCCGGCCGGATCGTCGGGCTGCTCGGCCGCAACGGCGCCGGCAAGACCACCGCCCTGCGCATGCTGCTCGGCCTGACCACGCCGTCCTCCGGCACCGCCACCGTCTTCGGGCGGCGCTACGCGGAGCTGGAGCGGGCGGCCCACCGCGTCGGCGTCGCCATGGACGGCATCGGCCCGCTGCCCGGCGCGAGCGGGCGCCGCGAACTGGGCATCTGGGCCCGTACCCTGGGCCTGCCGGCGCGGCGCGTCGAGACGGTGCTGGGGCACGTGGGACTGCTCGACGACCCCGAGACGGCCGACAAGCCCGTCACGGCCTACTCCACCGGCATGCGACAGCGGTTCGGCCTCGCCTGCGCCCTGCTCGCCGACCCCGAACTGCTCGTCCTGGACGAACCGGCCAACGGCCTGGACCCGGAGGGCATCCGCTGGCTGCGGACCTTCCTGCGCGGCCTCGCCGACGAGGGCCGCACCATCCTGCTCTCCAGCCACCAACTCGCCGAGGTGGAGCAGGTCGTGGACGACGTGGTGATCATCCACCGCTCGGTGCGCTGGTCCGGCCCGCTGGACGAGCTGACCGGCGGGGGCGAACACCGCCTGGAGGACCGCTTCTTCGAGGTGGTCGACGGACGCGGGCCCGCGCCGGGCACCGGCCGCGAGACTCCCGCCCCGGCGCAGACGGCGCCGCGGGCGCAGGCCGTGACGCAGGCCGTGACGCAGCGAACGGAAGGGGCGCGCCATGCGTGACCTGCTGGCAGGAGAACTCGACAAGACACGGGTGGGCAGGACCTGGCTGATCCTGATGGCCGCGGGCCTGCTGCTCGCGGTGATCACCGTCCTCTCCCTGATCTCCGACGCCGCGGACGCCAAGTCCGTCACGGCAGCCGCGACCCGGTCCACCACGAACGACACCGTCCGCTACTGGATGACCATGCACCTGTTCTCGGCGCTCTTCGGCGCGCTGTTCGTCACCCGCGAGTACACCTCGGGGACGATCGCGAGGTCGGTCCTGCTCAGCGGCGGCCGCGGCAGGCTGCTGACCGCGAAGGCCGTCGCCTCCCTAGCGGCCGGCGCAGCGTTCGCCCTGGCCGCCGTGGTCTTCGCCGCCGCCGCCCCCTGGACGCTGATGCCGGCCTACGGGCTCCACGCCGCCTGGACCGGGACCACCACCCGCGTCCTGCTGGGCGTCGCGGCGGTCACCGTCCTGGGCGCGCCCTGGGGGGTGCTCGTCGGATGGATCGCCCGCAACAGCATCGGAGCGCTGCTGTTCCTGCTGGTGACGACCATGGCGCTGGACCCCTACCTGCACGACTGGATCCCTTCCGTCGGCAAGTACCTGCTGACCGTCGCCATGGGCTCGGTCTACCTGGACACCGACAGCGACCTGCTGCCGGTGCCCGTCGCGCTCGCGGTGATCGCCGCCTGGCTCGCCGGCGCCTGGTACCTGGCCCAGCGCCTCGTACGGCGCAGGGACGTGCTGTGACCGTCTCGGAGGGCGCGGGCCGCACCGGCACCGAACGCCCCGCCCAGCAGACCGCGTCCACCCCCCGACCCGCCGCCCAGGACACCGCGCCGGGCACTCGGCCTCCCGCCCAGAAGACCGCGCCGGGCACTCGGCCCGCCCAGGACGCCGCGCCCGTCCCCGACCTCCCGGCCCGCCCGCGCCTGGCCGCCGGCGTGGCGGTGCACGAACCCGCCGAACCCGGCGCCCCCTGGATCGTCCAGCGCGAGGACCGCTACCTGCGGGTCGGCGCGGACATCGCCCGGCTGGCCCGGGTGCTCGACGGTACCCGGGACCCGGACGGCCTGGCCGACCGGCTCGGCGCCCCCTGGAACCGGCGCACCGTCCTGGTGGGCCTGCGCGCGCTGCAGGCCCGCGAACTGCTGGACGACGGCACCGACCGGCCCGGACACCGCCCCCACCGGATCGCCTTCGTGCCGCCGCTGACCCTCCAGTTCACCCTGCTGCGCCCGGACCGGCTGCTGAGCGCGCTGCGGCCGCTCACCACCCGCCTCGCCGGGCGCCCCGCCGCCGTGACCTCGGCGCTGCTCGCCGTAGGCGGCGTCCTCGCGCTCGCCGCCCGCCGGCCCGCCGTCGGCGAGGCGCTCGGCCGGCCCCTGCCGGTCCTGGTGTACGCGGCGGTCCTCGCCGCCTTCTTCGTCTCCACCGCGCTCCACGAGTTCGGCCACGGCCTGACCCTCAGCCACTACGGGGGCCGTCCCGCCCGGATGGGCGTCATGCTCTTCTACCTGGCACCGGCGTTCTTCTGCGACGTCACGGACGGCTGGCGGCTGCCGCGCGCCCGGCAGCGGGTGCGGGTGGCGCTCGCCGGGATCGGCGTCCAGGCCGTCATCGCCGGCGGGAGCGGCCTGACCGGCGCCGTACTCCCGGCCGGCGACGCGCGCGACGCCGTCCTGCTCTTCTCCTGCCTCGCCTACGTGTCCTGCCTGGTCAACCTGGCGCCCCTGGTCAAACTCGACGGCTACCTCGCCCTGATGACCCACCTGGACCTGCCGCACCTGCGCGACCGCGCCATCCACGACGCCCGCGGCCTGCTCGCCCGCGTACTGTTCGGCATCGCCTCCCCCCGCGCCCTGGACCGCCGGTGGTCCGTGCCGTACGGCCTGGCCTGCATGGTCTTCCCCGTCTACCTGATCGCCACCGGTATCGCGCTGTGGTCGGAACTGCTGCTCGGCCTGGGCGTCGTCGGGGGCTGCGTGCTGGCCGTCCTCGGCTGCTACCTCCTCTGGCTGGTGGGGAAGGGCTACCTGCGGGTGGTCCGCGAGGCGCGCGCCGCCGGCGCCGGACGGACCAGGGCGGTGCTGGCCACCGTCGTGCTGGTCGCCGCCGCCACCGCGGCGCTCTCCTTCGTACGCGTCCCCTACACGGTGACCGGAGCGTACGAACGCCACGGCGACCGGGTCGACCTGGTGCTGTCGTCCACCGCGGACCGCGGCCCCGTGCGGCCCGGCGCCGAGGTCACCCTGCAGCGCTCCGGTGTGGTCACCCACACCCGGGTGGGCCGCGCCGAGGTCGCCCCGGGCGGCGGCACGCACACGGACGCGCCGGTGACGCTGTTCGCCCCGGTCCGGATGGGCCACGCGCCGAGCATGCCCGCGGTGCGCTACCCGCTCACGGTGACCGACGAGCCGGCCGCGACGTCCGGCACCGCGACCGTGGACGCGGGCGGCGTACCGCTGGGCGAGCTGGTCTACCGCAAGCTCGCCGCCCCGTGGCACCGGTGAGCCGTGCCCCGGCCCGCACACCGAGGGAAGTGACGACGCGTCATGTTCGACATCCGCTACCTCCTGCACGTCCGTGAGCACAGCCCCTTCTACGAGCCGCCGGAACTGGCCCCCACCGACCGCGACTTCGCCCTCGCCCAGGCCGAGCCCCCGCCGGGCTGGGAGCGGCGCGGCGACCACGAGTGGGTCCTCCTCACCCCCCGCGGATGCGAGCTGCCCGCGCAGGGCTGGAAGGTGCACGTGTCCGCGACACCGGACAACAGCGCCCGCGTGCTGGCCACCGTGCGGGACCACTGCGTGGCCAACGGGCTGCCGTTCAAGTTCGTCCGCAGCCCGGACGTCCTTTTGCGCCGCAACAGCAAGTACGGGGACCGCAGCGCCAGTGGCAAGTTCGTCACCCTCTACCCGTCCGGCGAGGACGCCCTCGGGCCGGTCCTGCACCGGCTCGGCGACCTGCTCGACGGGGAGCCCGGACCGTACATCCTCAGCGACCTGCGCTGGCGGCAGGGGCCGCTGTACGTGCGGTACGGCGGGTTCACCATGATCGAGGGCCGCGGCCCCGACGGGGAGCGGGTGCCGTGCCTGGTCGACCCCGAGGGGCGGCTGGTACCCGACGAGCGGCGCCCCGGCTTCCACCCGCCCGCCTGGGCGACCCCGCCCGCCCTCCTGGACGAGGCCCTCGCCGCCCGCCGCCGCGGCACGCTGCGCGACTTCCCCTACCGGGTGCACCGGGCCCTGCACTTCTCCAACGGCGGCGGGGTCTACGCGGCCACCGACACCCGTACCGGCCGCGAGGTGCTGCTGAAGGAGGCCCGGCCGCTCGCCGGTCTCGACGCCGAGGGCCGGGACGCGGTGGAGCGGCTGGGCCGGGAGCGCTGGGCCATGGAGACACTGGCCGGCGCCGAGGGCGTCCCCGAGGTCCTCGACGTCCGGGTCGGGCACGAGCACCACTACCTGGCCCGCGCCTTCGTCGACGGCCGACCGCTGGGCGAACTCGTCGCCGCGCGCAACCCGCTGTGCCGCGCGGCCCCCGCGGACCCCGGGGAGAGCGCCGCCTACGCGCAGTGGGCACTGGGCGTCCTCGGCGCGGTGGAACGCGGGCTGGCCGCCTTCCACGAGCGCGGCGTCGTCTTCGGCGACCTGCACCCGGGCAACCTGCTGGTCGCCGAGGACGACACGGTCCACTTCATCGACTTCGAGGCGGCCCGGCCGGTGGACGAATCGGCCCACCAGGCCATGGCGGCGCCCGGCTTCACCGCCCCGCGCGACCTGACCGGAACCGCGGTCGACTGGTACGCGTTCGGCTGCGTCGCCCTCTCCGTCTTCCTCCCCCACACCATCCTGACGGCCTGGGGCGAGGAGAAGACGGACGCCCTGATCTCCCTGGTCACGGAGACCTTCCCGCTGCCGGACGCCTTCCTGGCGACGGTACGCGGGTGCCTGCGCCCCGCCGGCGCCGCGGACGCCGGGCCACCGGCCCCCGCGGCGTCGGCCCCCGCGGCGTCGGCGTCCGCGGCGTCGGCGTCCGCGGCGTCGGCGGAGCCCCTGTGGCCCGCGCGGCTGGACGCCGCCACGTGGCCGGGCGTGCGCGGCCGCGTCACCGCCGGCCTGCTCGCCGCCGCCACCCCCGAGCGCGCCGACCGGCTCTGGCCCGGCGACATCCGGCAGTTCACCGAGCCCGGCGCCGCCGCCGGTCTGCTGCACGGCGCGGCGGGCGTGCTCTGGGCGCTGTCCGCCACCGGTGCCGACATCCACCCGGCCTGGGCCGACTGGGCGGCCACCGCGGCCGAGCGCTGCCCTGGCGCCGGATTCGCCGACGGCCTCGCGGGGATCGCCTACGGCTGGGCGCGCGCCGGCCGCCGCGAGGAGGCGCGCGCGCTGGCGCTGCGGGCCGCCGACCTGCCGCTCGACGCCCTGGACGCGAGCCTGGCCACCGGGTCCGCCGGTATCGGCCTCACCCTGCTCGACCTGGGCCTGCCCGAGCGGGCCGCCGCCGCCGCAGCGCACCACGACGCCTTCACCACCCGCTACACCCCGCGCAGGCCGGGACTCCTGTATGGCGCGGCCGGGCACGCCCTCTTCCTGGTACGCCGGTACGCGGTGGATCCGGACCCCGACCTGCTGGAGCGGGCCCGCGCGGCACTGGAGCGGGACGTGGCGGCCTGGCGGTCGGCCGGTGAGCTGTGGCGGTCGGTGCACGGGATCGCCGGACCGATCGGCACCGCGCTCGCCATCGACGCCTACCTCGAACAGGCCGCGTCCGCCGGGCACTCCGGCGACGCGACACTGCGGGAGGCACGCGACGCGTTCACCGCCGCCGCCCGCACCCGTGTCGTGCCCGGCACCGGCTGGCTCACCGGCCGCTCCGGCACGCTGCTTGCCCTGCACCGGCTCGCCCCGACCGACGAGGACCGGGCCGCGGTCCGCCGCCATCTGACGGACACCGGCTGGAACGCGGTACGCCAGGACGGCACGGGGCTGGCCTTCCTCGGCGAACACGGGCTGAGACTCTCCTGCGACCTGGCCACCGGCGCGGCGGGCGTCCTGCTCGCCGTGGACACCGTGCTGACGGACGCGCCGACGCCGCTGCCCTTCCTGGAACGGGCCCTTCCCGTCAACGGCGACCCGGCGCCGGCCGGCGCGGCGCTCCCGGGGTCCGGCGGCCACCGGACGCCGCCGGCCCCCCGCACGCCGTCGCCCCTGCCCCTGCCGTCCGGCCTTTCGGGCCCGTCCGCGGCCGAGCCGGCCGGGCTCCCGGACGGGGCCGTGCTCCTGGCGTCCGGGTCTCCGGATCGGTCTGTGCCTGTGCCGTCCGGGTCTCCGGATCGGTCTGTGCCTGTGCCGGCCGGGCTCCCGGACGGGGCCGTGCTCCTGCCGTCCGGGTCTCCGGATCGGTCTGTGCCTGTGCCGTCCGGGTCTCCGGATCGGTCTGTGCCTGTGCCGTCCGGGTCTCCGGATCGGTCTGTGCCTGTGCCGTCCGGGTCCCCGGGCCCGTCTGTGCCTGTGCCGTCCGGGTCCCCGGATCCGTCCGCGCCCTCGGCCGAACCGCCCGAGAAGCAGGGCGCGCTGACCGGGAGCAGGCCGTGATCGACGTCCCCGCCACCCTCGACCCGGCCGCGGGCATCGCCCGCACCGCCGCCGTCGCCCCGCCCGAGCCGCCCCGCGAACTGCTGTGGCGCACCGTCGTGGTGCTCGGCACCGGTCCGGCCGGGCTCGCGCAGGGCTCCGGCGCCCTGCCCACCTCCGACCGGGTGGTCGGCGCCTGCGGTCACTCCCGTGCCGACTCGCTGCTGCGCGGCGCGGGCGAGGCGGTGGAGCGCGCGGCACTCCACCCGGGGCTCGGAGCGCTGCCCGGCGCCCGCCGGGCCCGGCTGCCCGACGCGTACGCGCGGCTGGTGGCGCTGGCCGACCCGGACGGCGCCGACGACCCCTACACGTGGTACCCGGCGCAGCGGCTGCGGGACGGTACGCCGGCCTGGGTGCCCGCTCCGCTCGTCGACTGGCCGCCGCGGCCGGACGAGGGCGCGGAACGCTTCGACCCCGGCCCCTCGGGGGCAGCCTCCGGCGACGGGCTGCCGATGGCGCTGCTCCACGCGCTGCTGGAGGTCGTGGAGCGCGACGCGGTGATGACCGCCTGGCAGCGCGGCCTCGACCTGCCCCGGATCGGTCTGCCGCAGCCGGGCCCGCGCAGCCCCCGCGCCCTGCGCGAGGCGGTCCGGCTGCGGGCCGCGGCCCAGGCCGCGGGCACCCGTACCGTGCTGGCGCGCGTCCCGGTCGGCGTCCCCGGTGTGTTCTGCTGCGCCGCGATCGCGCTCGACGACGACGGGCGCACCGCGGCCGTCGGCTGCACCGCGTCGGCCGTCCCGGCACGGGCCGTCCTCGGCGCCCTCCAGGAGGCGCTCCAGGTCGGCTCGCTGCTGCGCGGCGCCCGGCGGCAGCGGGCGGCGGGCGACGACCGGTGGGAACCGGAGCCCGGCGCAACGATCCGGGGGGAGGAGGACCGCATCGCGTTCCTGCTGACCTCCGGCGCGGTCGACCTGGTGCGCGACTGGACGGAGGGTTTCACGGAGGCGGTCCCGCTGCCCGGGTACGACGACGGTGCGGGCGGGCAGGCGTTCGGGCCGGGCGGGCCGTTCGGGCCGGGCGCGCAGCCGCTCGGGCCGCGCGATACGGCGGCGCTCACGGCGGCCGACGTGGTGGCCGCCCTGGTCAAGGAGGGCGCCGACCCCCTCGCGGTGGACCTGACGCCTCGGCTGCCCCCGAAGCTGCGTGCCATGGGGTGGGCGGCCGTGAAGGTGGTGCCGGTCGGCTGCCAGGGCCTGCGGATGAGCGAGGAGCCCGCGTGGAGCCGGAACCTCGCCCGGCTCGGCTCAGCCGAACGCCGCACCGGCCTGAGCGCCCGTCACGCCCCCGACGCGGACCGGCCGCACCCCCTGCCGTGACGGACGGGGTTCCCGGCGGGGTGCCTGCCGGGAACCCCGGGGGAGCCACCGGCCGGCGGCCGGCTCACCCGGCGGCGCCGCCCTTGGGGCCGCCCGTCGAGGCGTCCTCGTTCCACCGGGCCGCCGGGGCGCTCTGGCCCCGGCCGGCAGCCGCGGCGGCGCCGACCGGCCCTGTCGCCGCGGCGGTCGCGTTCCGCCCGGCCGCCCGCCACAGCGCGAGGACGGCCCCGGCCCCGGCGCCCAGAGCCACGCCGGCACCGACCAGCATCCAGGTGTCCGACAGGTCGATCCCGAGCGGCCCGCGCCAGGCCAGGACGACCACCGCGGCCAGGCAGACCACGACGAAGCCGACGGTCCACGGGGCGACGTAGGTGCGCCGCCGCGGCGGCGGGGGCGGCGCGGGCAGCTCGGCCGCCGGGCCCGTGCTGGCCGCCTCCGGGCGCTTGAAGTAGGCGGCCGGGCCCCACACGCCGAACAGCTCCCAGCCCTCCGGCGCGAGGCGGTCCACCAGCTCCGCGCGGCGCCGGCCACCCGCCGTCTCCCGGCGGTAGCGCCAGCGCATCGGCTGTTCCGCGGCCCGGCGGCACACGAATCGCCCGCCCCGGTCGATGCGCTCCACCTCCCAGCCCTGGGCGCCGAAGCGGTCCAGCAGCCGCAGTTCCTGGAAGGCGTCCGCGGTCCAGACCCACGTCTCGCCGTCCGCTTCGGCCGGGTCGGGCTCCGGCCGTGCGCCCCCGCGCGCCGCCAGCCGGCCGGCCAGCTCCTCGACCGGTCCGAACTCCTCGTCCGGTTCGCCTCCGGCCTCCCGCGCGTAGTCCGCCAACTCGCTCACCAGCGGTTCGATCCGGTCGGCGGGCATGCCCCGGTCGCGGAGCAGTGCGGTGAGCCGCTCGAAGTACTCGAAGTAGAGGTCGGTTCCGGTCAAGAGCTGACGCCTCCCTTGTCGCTCGTGCTGGTCCTGCCGCTTGCCGCGGTCGCGCCGCCCACGCCGCTTGCGCCGCTCCCGCCATCCGGGGCGCTCGTGCCGTCCGGGGCGCTCGTGCCGTCCGCCTCGCTCACGTCGTCCACAACGTCCACACCGTCCGTGCTGCTCGCGCCCCCCGCAGCGCGCCCCTCGGCCGTGCCGAGCATGGCCGCCACGGTCCCGTGGAAGCCGAGCCAGGCCGCGCTCTGCTCACGCAGCGCGTCGCCGCCCTCCTGGGTCAGCCGGTAGTAGCGGCGCCCGGGGCCGCGCTCGGCCACCCGGAACTCGGCCCGCACCAGGCCGGCTTCCTCCAGGCGGTTGAGCACGGGGTAGAGGGTGCCGCCCTTGATCCGGCCCAGGCCGTCCGCGTCCAGCCGTCTCGCGATGTCGTACCCGTAGCTCTCGCCCTCGGTCAGGCAGGCGAGGACCAGGAGATCGAGCACGCCCTTGAGCCAGCTGGCCCTTCTGTCAGTCAGCATACATAGATGAGACCACAGGCTAGATAGGAATACAACCTATATAGCGATGCCCCTCCCCGAGGGCGGCGCGCCGATCCCCCAAACCCGCCGCCCCTGAGCCCCCAGCCCGCTCCCAGCCCGCTCCCGGCCCGCACCCGGGCTCCGCGATCTCGGGTCGGCGGATTCCGGCAGGAGGCAGGACCTAGGGGTGGTACGGGCAGACGCCGGGGGGTTCGGGGGAGGGCTCGCGGTGGAGGAAGGCGGGGCGCAGGTCGGGGTCCGGGGGGTCGTAGTAGCGGTGGAAGACCGCGGTCGCCGAACCCGACAGCGGGGGGACGATCCAGCTCCAGTCCGTCGGGACGCGGCGGCCGTGGCGGCTCTCGCGCTCGATGTGGGTGAGGAAGCGGGTGGACTCGGTGTGGTGGTCGGCCATCGTGACCCCGGCCTGCTCGAAGGAGTGCAGGACGGCCAGATTCAGCTCCACCAAAGCCTGGTCGCGCCACAGGGTGCGCTCGCTGCGGGTGTCGAGCCCGAGCAGGGCGGCGATGACGGGCAGCAGGTTGTAGCGGTCGGTGTCCCCGAGGTTGCGCGAGCCGATCTCGGTGCCCATGTACCAGCCGTTGAAGGGCGCGGCCGGATACGTGATCCCGCCGATCTCCAGCGACATGTCGGAGACGGCCGGGACCGCGTACCAGCGCAGGCCGAGTGCGGCGATGCCCGGGTACCGCGGGTGCGTCAGCGGCACTTCCAGCACGGCGTCCTCGGGGACCTCGTACATCTCCGGCCGCCGGCCGGGCGCGGTCTGCACCATCAGCGGCAGCACCTCGAAGGCGCCGTAGCCGCCCTTCCAGCCCAGTTGCCTCGCCAGCGCGGTCCGCTCCGCGCTGCGCGGGTCGTCCGCGTAGCGCACGAGCTGCTCGCCCAGCAGCCGCGGCGCCGGCCGGCCCGGCCGGTCGGGCGCGAAGACGCTGATGACGGGCCGTATCCGGCCGTTGTTGGTGGCGATACGCAGGTGCTCGAAGCAGTGCGCGGCGATGTCGTCGGGGTGGGAGAGGTGCCGCAGGTCGCGAACGGTCAGATTGTTCCAGTACAGGCGGCCGATGCAGCGTGCGGAGTTGCGCCACGCGACCCGTGCGCCGTAGGCCAGTTCGGCCGGGGTGTGCTCGTAGGTGCCGGACACCGCCACCTCGGCGGCGACCTCCGCCAGCCTGCGCCGGGGGTCGGCCGCGCCCGGCTCCTCGGCGGCGAACCGGCGGATGAAGACCTCGGCGGCCTCCAGGAGAGCGCCCTGCTCGGGGGTGCGGCGACGGACCGGGGTGGCACGCGGGTGGTGGAAGGTCACGGGCGGTTCTCTCCTGGTCGGGTCCCGGGTGCGCCCGGCGCTGGGGCGCACGGCTGGTGGCTCGGCGGCGGCTTCGGCGGCCCGGCGCCCGGACGCCCGGCCTGCGGTGCTCGGCACCTCGGCGGGTCAGCCGGGCGGCACGGCGGCCGGCCGGCGGGGCCGCGGGCTGGCGGGGGCGGGGACTGCTCAACCGGCCGGCGGTCGGCTCCGGCGGCTCACATGGCCTCCTCCGGTGGTCCCTTGGGCAGCAGCTGGGCCTCCAGCGCCGGTACGTCGAACGGGTCGCGGTAGATCCGCTCCTTGGGCACGCCCTGCCGGATCAGCATGTCGGTGGCCTGGGTGACCATCTCCACGGGGCCGGACAGGAAGGCGTCGTGCCGGTACCAGGGCCCGAACTCCCCCAGCACCTGGGGCAGCGTCCCTTCCAGGCCGACGATCCGCTCGTGGGAGACGGCGGCGCGCACCGACAGCCAGTGGTGGCGCTGCGACATCCGCAGCATGTCGTCGAGTCCGTATAACTCGGCGGCGGTGCGCGCGCCGACGAAGACGTCGACGTAGCGCTCGGTCCCGTTGCGGGCGGCCTGCTCGACCAGGGCCCGGATGGGGGCCATGCCGGTGCCGCCGGCCACGCAGACCAGGTCCCGGTCGCTGTTCGGGTCGAGTGTCATGTCGCCCTGGACCGGGCCGAGGTGGACCCGGTCGCCGGGCCTGGCCCGGTGCACAAGCGCCTGGCTGACCTGGCCGCCGGACACGGCCCGTACGTGGAAGGTGAGCGTGTTGTCCTCGCGCGGGGCGTGCGCGGGCGAGTAGTAGCGCCACGCCTTGGGCTGCCAGGGCGTCTCGATGCCGGCGTACTGCCCCGCGACGTACGGGTACGGGCTCTCCGGCCGCACGGTGACCTCGGCGATGCCGTGGCCGCGCTGCACATGGTGGATGATCTCCGCCGACCACACCGCGGGCGAGACCAGGGCGTCCTGCTCGGCGGCGAACGTCATGACCTGGGCGACCAGTTGGTAGGCACGGGTCCACACCGTCGCCAGGTCCGCGCTCCAGGCGGGCCCGGCGAACCGCGCCAGGGAGTCCAGCAGGCACTCCCCGACGGCGGGGTAGTGCCCGCCCAGCGCGCCGAACTTGCGGTGGTCGCGGCCCAGCCGGCTGCAGAAGTGCACCAGGTTGACGGGGTCGTCGACCAGGTCCACGATCCGGAGCAGCCCCCGCAGCAGCCGGTCCCGTTGGACGTCCATGCCGGCGGGGAAGAGCTGGCGCACCTGCGGGTAGCGGGTGAACAGGATCGCGTAGAAGTAGACGGTCATCTCCGCGGCGAAGGGGCCTACCACGGCCACGCTCGCGCGCAGCAGGGCGATCTCGTCGTCCGCCAGCGGTTCCAGGACCGGGGGTTGGAGCGTGACGAGGGGCGGCGGGGGCGGCGGGGGCGGCGGCGGGGGCTGCGACAGCGGGGAGGGACCGCCGGATGCACCGCCCGCCGCGGAACCGCGACGGCCTTTCCCGGGACGCGATGCACGGGTGGGAAATAACACTCGGCGCACCTCGATTCACTGTGGTTCGGCATCGGCGAAAAACTGCGGGATTTATGCAGGACCGCGCGGGCGCGTCACATGACGCGCCTCGGCGGCGTCGTCCTGCCCCGCTCGGTATCGTCCGTCGCGCGGCACATTCGCCGGCGCCCGCGGGGCGCGGACAGGCGCACGCGCGCGGTGAAATCCTGCGTGGCCACGGAGCTCCTCGGTGCATGACGTGCGGATGTGCGGGTGCGGTCGGAAAGCCCCGGCCACCCTAATGGGTCGGCTTGCCGTGTCAAAAATACGCGGTCGGAGCACCTGGAATCCGCAACAAGGGTCGCCCTTTCCGGATTTGGCTGCTTATCGCGGTACTTGCCGCGTCGGTGGCGGAGGCGGAATTTCGGCCAATCCGCGGACCGGCCGGGGCCCGATTGCCCCGGCCGTTGTGAAACGGCCGAGCGCGCTCGCGGACGCGCGGCGGACCCGGCCTCCCACCGGTGCCGCGCCCGCCTCGCACCCGCCCGGGGTCGCGGACCGGCTCCTCTCCCGTGCCCCGGACGGTTCGCCGATGGCGCGATGCGAGCGGGCGGCCGGTACGGCGGCACGGCCCGGCGATCCCCGTCCGGCGATCCCCGCCCGGCGGTCGCCCACGGCTTCGGGATCCGGCTGACCGGCGCGCTCCGGCCGGGGAGCCGGCCGGGGGGCGCGGTCCGGCCGACGCGTCGCGCGGTTGCGTACGCGCGGGGACGGGCTGGCCGGGAGCCGACGGGTGAGGCGGAGCGGTGCCGGGTGCCGGGCGTCGACGATCCGCCGGGAACCGGGTTCCGTGGACCCTGCGGCCTCCCGCCCGACCGCGTGTTCAGGCCGGCGGCGGCGCGGAAGGCGGAAGACCGCGCCGCCCCCGCTGGGGGCGGCGCGGTCTCGGGGGCCGGGGCCCCCATCCGGTTCAGCCGCTCCTCGGCGAGCCACGCCACCGTGTCCCACCACTGCCGTGTCTGCGGCGGGGCCTGCGGGTCCTCGCGGTCCGCCGGTATCCGCTCCCAGAGCCCGGCCGCGCTCCACTGGGTGCAGCGGCGGTGGGTGTTCTGCCAGGAGACGGCGAACGTCCTGGGCGCCCGCCAGGGCATGCCGCTGAGCAGGACGCAGAGGATCGCGGCGAACATCGCCTCGCCGTCGGCGCGTTGCGACCCTCCCCCCTGCGGCCGCACCGCCGGCCGGGGCAGGTGCCAGCGGCTACAGGGCCATCGGGGCCAGCCAGGCGAAGCGCCCGTCGGCGCCGTCGGCGCCGTCGGGGAGCCGCGGCGGTCGCGCGGGAGCCGCGTCGCTCGCGCGGTGCGGGGCCGAGGTCATCAGGGGTGGCTGCTTCACTTGGCCTCCGTCGCGGTGGCTTGCACGGAAGAACGCGTAAGGAGTGGCGGATGACCGGCGGTTCGGCCGGAAGCCCGCGGGCCCCGGCCCGTGGGCGGGCGCGCTGCGGCCCGCCGGGCGGCGCGGGAGCGCGCGGCGGGGCGGGGGGCCGGTCCGCGGCGGGGCGCCGGGTGCGCGGTCCCGCGGGACCGCCGGGCAAGCGGACGGGTCCGGGCCGCCCCGCGGCTGCCGGGGGCGGGGGCGGGGGTGCCGGGCGGGCGGTAGGTCACCGTGTCACCGGCGGGTAGCGCGGTCCCGCGCGTACCCGCCGAGCGTCGGACCACGGGTCAGGCGCGGATCCGCAGGACCGTGTTGCCGGGGTAGACGGCCTGCGAGCCGAGTTCCTCCTCGATCCGGATGAGCTGGTTGTACTTGGCCGTCCGGTCCGAGCGGGACAGCGAACCGGTCTTGATCTGACCGCTGTTGGTGGCGACGGCCAGGTCGGCGATCGTGGTGTCCTCGGTCTCGCCGGAGCGGTGCGACATCACCACGGTGTAGCCGGCCTTGTGGGCCGTCTCGGTGGTGGTGAGGGTCTCGGTGAGCGAACCGATCTGGTTGACCTTCACCAGGATCGAGTTGGCGTAGCCGCCGCGGATCCCGTCCGTCAGCCGGTCGACGTTGGTGCAGAAGACATCGTCGCCGACGAGCTGGATCCTGCCGCCGAGCAGCTTCGTGATCTGCTTCCAGCCGTCGAAGTCGTCCTCGGCCATCGAGTCCTCGATGGAGGCGATGGGGTAGCGCGAGACGAGGTCGGCGAGGTAGGCGATGTGCTCGTCGGCCGAGCGCTTCACGCCCTCGCCGGCGTAGTCGTAGACACCGTCCCGGTAGAACTCGGAGGAGGCCGGGTCCAAAGCCAGCACGACGTCCTCGCCGGGGACGTACCCGGTCTGCTCGATCGCGCGCACCACGAACGACAGCGCCTCGTCGGCGTTGCGGAGGTTGGGGGCGAACCCGCCCTCGTCGCCGACGGCGGTGTTGTGGCCGGCCGCGGCGAGGGACTTGCGCAGGGTGTGGAAGACCTCCGAGCCGATCCGGACGGCCTCGGCGAAGCTCGCCGCGCCGACCGGCACGATCATGAACTCCTGGAAGTCGATCGGATTGTCCGCGTGGGCACCGCCGTTGATGATGTTCATCATCGGCACCGGCAGCACGCGGGCGCCGACGCCGCCGACGTAGCGGTAGAGCGGCAGCCGGTGGGCGCTCGCCGCCGCCTTGACCGTGGCCAGGGACGCGCCGAGAACGGCGTTGGCCCCGAGGTTCCCCTTGTTGGGGGTGCCGTCCAGCGTGATCATGGTCTCGTCGATGAGCGCCTGGTCCTCCGCCTCCAGACCGTGCAGCGCCTCGGCGATGGGGCCGTTGACGGCTTCGACGGCTTTGCGGACGCCCTTGCCGTGGAAGCGCGCGGCGTCGTCGTCACGGAGTTCTACGGCTTCGTTGGCCCCCGTCGACGCACCGGACGGAACCGCTGCGCGGCCGAACGAGCCGTCCTCCAAGGTAACGTCCACTTCGACCGTCGGGTTGCCTCGACTGTCGACGATTTCGCGGGCGACGATCCGGGATACCGCGGTCATGAGACTCCTTGGGCGTATGGATGCAAGCGATGTCATCCTGCCAGAGATGTGGCATCCCCGCGACGGGGTATCCCATCTGACGCAACTGTGAAAACACAGCTGAGCGTTGACTTGCTCACCTGTTCGCGATCCGGGCGGCCCGGAGTGTGTGTACGTTTCAGCGACGGCTCGAAAAAGTTCGCCAATGACGGTTAGCGCTATGGGAGACTCTCGACTCGCCTGCTCCTTTTGCGAGAAGGGACAAGACGAAGTCCGACTGCTTGTTTCGGGCCCCGGTATATACATATGCGACGCTGTGTGGACCTGTGCGCGGAAGAGGTGGCGGAGGCGCGGCGCGGTCGTTCCCCGTCCCGGCCCGGCGGGAGTCTTCCCAAGCCGCGGGAGATACGGGCGTTCCTGGACACCTATGTGGTCGGCCAGGACCGGGCGGAGCGGTCGCTGGCGGTGGCCGTCTACAACCACTACAAGCGGGTGCGCGGCGGAACCCCGGCCGCTGTCGCTGTCGCTGTCGATGCCGCCGGGTTCACCCGGCGACGAGCTCCACGACCCCGAAGCCGACGAGGCGGCTCATGAAGTCGATGGTGTCGCTGATCACGTCGTCGACCGGGAGGTCGTACTCCTCCGTGAGGCCGGTCGCGATGTCCCGGACGGTCAGCTCGCCCCTGATGTCGCGGGAGATCGCCTCCGCGACGTCGTCGCGCTCCAGCGTCCGGCCGCGCCGCGGTGTAGAGCCCGCCCCGGTACCTGCGCGCCCGGACCTCCAGCCGGCGCCGCAGCACGCTGCTGGACGTCACCCGCACCTCGTCCACCGGCTCGTCCGTCTGGTCGCTCTGGTCCGCCACCTCGTCCACGTCACCCTTCCGCGGTGCACACGTCGTTCGGCGGTTGTCCGGACCGCCCCGCGCGGGACGGACGGGGTGCGGGCAGGCGCTGGAGGGGCTCCGTTCCGGCGGAAGGGCTCGGGGCGCCCGCGCGGGTGGCGCGGGCGGGACCGCCGTCGTCGGCCGGGCCGCTGCCCCCGTGGCGCGGGCGCCGTGCCGGGGGGACACGGCGCGAGGCGTTCCGCGGATTTCACGGCGGTCGCACGGACATGTTATCCCCCCGGAAAATCCCCTCGGGGACAATACCAGATACTACGGATTCCAGAAGGGTCCGCTTATGGGATTGCGCGGCGCGGGGTCCGTGCCGCGGTGCAGGTAATGGCCTGAGCTGCTTTCCCGGACATCCGGTGTGCTCGACACTTTCGCGAGTAGCCTACGACCGATGAAGTAGCGGGGTCCTGTTCCATCCGGTAGATCTCGCTCCGCCAGCCTGGACGACCGGCACTGTCGGAAGGCATGGCTTCCCTCTGTTCGGGATGGCTGAAATTGATGCGTGCGCACATTACGTGGCAGCCGATACCCGGCAGGTTCATGCCGCAGATCTTTCCCCAGCTGTACAGCGGGCACCTGCCTTACGTGGCCGGCATGGGCAGCAGGTTACTTATCGGACGCACCCTGTCCGGCTGACGGCTCTTGTGACCGCGGAGGCAGCATCAAAACGCCGCACAACTGATCCCACACGGTCTCTGCTCGATCGGCTGGTCACTCGCCGGTTCGGCTTCCGCGGCGGCGTCGCCGCCGCCCGTTGCTTCCGGTCGTCAAGGGGCGCGAGATGTCGGCGGAACCCTGGTATCGGGATGAAGCGGGTTGCGGCCGATCTCTTTCCCGACGCCCCGAAGTACGTAGACGCCGTACGCAGAGTGCATATTCGGTATTCTGAGGATTCCAGCCATGATCGTCCGCCCGGCATAAAAGCGACCTTGACACGCCAAGCCGCCCTCCCGCATCCTGATGCGGCGCAAGGCCTCTTGCGCAGTCCGGACTAATTGGCGTCAGGAGGTCACTCATGAAGGTCAAGGTTGCTGAGAAGCAGGACACCGTCCGCACCACCACGCCGTACGTCGCCGGCTAAGGCGATAGGCGGGGGGTCCGGGTCGCCGGGCCCCCCGCCGTTCTTTCCTTTCTGAAGATGTCATTTTCTTGATCCCCTTGATTCGTTTATCATCGCCACTTCTTCGGGAGCAGGAGTTACCCACATGACCGCTCGTCATTCGCGTGTCCGCCCCGAACTCTTCCGCGAGTTAGACCGGGCGACCGGGCTGCTCGACGCCGCGGACCCGGAGGGTCCGGTGTTCCTTCTGGTCGCCTCGCCTGGCGGCGGAGGGAAGGCCGACACCGTACGGGAGTGGCTCGCCTCCACGGACGGCGCGCTGTCGGGGCGGACGGTAGTGGCCGGAAACGGGCACAAGTACTCCCACGGCTACCTGGCCGGACTGCAGCCGCTGGTGGACCACGCCCTGGCCGTCGCCGAGACCGATGCCCCGGAGCTGGTCACCGCAGCCGAGCAGTCCCTCAAGCGCCTGTTTCCCCACCGCGACTCCCCGGCCTATGAGGTGCCCAAGGATCTCACCGGCGTCGCCGGCCGTGACGAGCGGACCCGGTTCTACTTCCACGAGTACCAGTCCAAACTCCTCAACGGGGTTTACGAGTTCCTCGATGCCTTCGCCAGTGCTGCCGAGCAGAGCCACGTTCTCGTCATCGACAACGCCGAGTCGCTGCCGCCGACGGTCACCCAGTTCCTGGAGATCGTGGCACACCGCAGAAGTCTGTGCCGGAACCTGACGATCGTCCTGCTGGTCGACGGCGACCCGGACGTCTGGCTCACCGCGAACAGCGCGACGGTGGCGCTGCCGCCGCTGTCGAAGCCCGAGGTGCGCCGAATGGTGGAAAGCTGGGGCTACGAGGCGCCAGCCGCCAAGCGACTCGAAGAACTGTGGCGACTCGCCCAGGGTCAGCCGGGCCGCTTGTCCGCGCTCATGCACTGTGCGCAGGCCGACGTCTCCCTGCCGGGATACCTCTCCTTCGAGACACACCTGGACCTTTATCTCAGCCTGCTCGGCGAGCGGCCCCGGTATGACCTGCTGGAGCGTCACATCCTGGATCACTGCACCGACGACGACCCCATCGCCGTGCGCAATTACGAGACCTTCGACGCCGGCGTCAAGGAACGCCTGCACCGGGAGGTGCTCGCCGCTCTGGCCGGGCGACCGGAAGAGGTCCTGCACCCGGTCCACCACCTCGCCCTGCGAGACACGTCCGACCAGATGGTGGCCCTGGCGTCGGTGTCGATCTCCCTCCAGGAGATCGGCCTCTACGACACCTGGTTCGACCTGTTCTCCCGCTTCTGGGCGGACCCACAGCTTCGGACGATGCCCGGCGGAGGGCAGATCCACAACCTCGTCTACCTGCGCATGGCGTTCGTGCTGTACTCGCTCGGGTTAGCCCACGTGTCGATTCCCTACCTCGACACCTTCTACCAGCACTTCCCTCAGAGCCTTTACACTCCGACCGTCCTGTATTCGCAGAGTATGGCCCACGGGAGGTATCAGTCGCCCCCGGATCTGACCACCGCGGAGCGGTTCGCTGTCCTCAACCTGGAAAAGATCAGCGGAGAATTCAGCGACCACCCAAAATACGAATACCTCAAGGTCTTCGCTGAGAATGCCCTCGCGTACATCAGGGCCCGCCAAGGAAATCCTGAAGAGGCCCTGCGGCTCTGCACCGAGGGCATGGAGCGGATGCACGACATCTACGGGGACGAGAAGTACGCACTGCACCAGTCGATCCTCGTATACAACACGGCGCAGATCTACGAGATGACGAAGGACTTCCCGAAGGCGTACGAAGTCTATCAGCGGACAATGGCCCTCGACCCGAATTACGGCGAGTACGCCAACGACCTGGCCAACATGCTGCAGCGCATCGGGCGGCATGACGAGGCACTGGAGTACTACGACCGGGCCATCTCACTGTGCCCGCCATACTACGAGGCCCACCTGAACCGGGCCCGCCTGCACGTGCAGCGCGGTGACGCGGAGGCGGCCGAGTACGACTTCGCCCGAGTGCTGGAGCTCAAGCCCGGAGAGTCGCGAGCCCACCTGGGGCTGGCCGTCCTGCGCCTCAAGCGAGGCGAGGCCGCTGAGGCGCTGGCGAGCCTGGACGCGGCGACATACCACGACCCGCGCAACGCGCAAGCATGGAGCAACCGGGGCCTGGCCCTGTCGCAACTCGGCCGCACCGAGGAGGCCGAGGAGAGCCTGCGGACAGCACTCGCGCGTGATCCCAAGCTCACCGAGGCGTGGAACAACCTCGCGGACGTGCTGTACACCGGCGGTCGGCCGCAGGAGTCCCTGACCTGCCTCGATCGCGCGATGGAGCTTTCCGACGACCCGGACTACGCCTACAACCGGGCTGTCCTGCGACTGGAGTCGGGCGATCCCGCCGGTGCCACCGAGGACGTGGCCCGCGCGGCGGAGCACGGCGCCGACGTCGCGGAGATCGACGAACTGCGCGCCCGAATTGCCAAGGCTTCGGGTACTCCGGCGAACTGACCGCAGGCCAGGACATGCCCGGACGTGTGCGCGCGAGGGCCGAACACTTACCAGGAGGACCGCCTGTGCCGGCCGTCGCACGCCCTGAGGGATCCGTGAACTCCCCTCTGCCCGTCCTGCTGTCGGCGTACTCGGTGAGCCAGCTCGGTAACTGGCTGTTCCGCACCGGTGTCGTCTACTACGCCTACAACCAGCACCACGGCTCCAACGCCCTGCTCACTACCGCCATCGTGCTGGTGTACCTGCCGGTTCTCTTCGGTTCGCGGCTGCTCGCCCCGCTCGCCGACCGCCGAGACACCCGGCGGACGCTGATCGGCCTGGACGGGCTGCGCGCCACAGTACTGACGATGCTGCTGATCGCCGTCTGGGCCGGCATCGGCTTCACCTCGGCGGTCACCATCGGCGTGATGGCGTTCCTCAGCCTGCTGACGCCGTTCTTCACCGCCTCCCAGACCGCGTACCTGCGCCGAGTGCTGCCCGCCGAGCGGATACCCGGCGCTCTGGCGGCGCTGTCACGGGTGGATTGGCTGACCTTCGTCCTGGGGACGGCTGCCGCGCCGCTGATGCTCCAGGTCACCAATTTGCCGGCGCTCATCTTTCTGGACATCATCACCTTCGTCGTCTCCGGACTCCTGCTGGTCAAACTGGCGACCGCCCCCACGGCCGACGGCGCCGGTCGCGGCGTACCGGGCTCGGGCGCCGGCCGACCGCGGCTGACCGCGAGCAGTCGGCTCCTGCTCGCCGGCGTGTTCGCGCTGAACGCTGGCGCGGGACTGATCAACGTCTACCCCAACGTCGTCGCCCGGGACTTCCTGGGCGGTGGGGCCTTTTGGCTGAGCGCCATCAACCTCGCCAACGGCGTCGGAGGCGTGGTCGGCGCCACGCTCGCCGGCCGGCTGCGCACCCAGCGGGGACTCCGTCCCGCGCTGGTGGCCGGGCTCGTGATCTCCGTATCGCTTGCCTGTATGACCTTCGTCACGACCGCCTGGGTCGCCATCGCGGCCAGTACCGTCATGCTCGGCGCCGGCCAGGTGTTCGCAGTACTCTTCCAGGCCCGGATCCTGGCGAACGAGCCGGTTGGCGTGGCCGGGCGGGTGTCCGGCTACTTCACCCTCGGCACATTCGCCGGGGTCACCGTCTCCGTCCTCATGTTCATCGGGATCGTCGACGTGGGCCCGATGAGGCGGTCCTTCACCGTGCTGCTGCTGGTGGCCGCAGTCTGCGCAGCGGTCGCCGCCGCGACCGGGTACGTCGCCGTCCGCCGCTACGGGAACAATGCCGCCGCCGCGGCCGACCCTCCCGAGCCGCCGCCGGCCGGTCAGACCCTCGCGGGCCCGGAAGCCGACGGCAAACTGGTCCGGCAGGCCGGACGGAGCTTTGCCACCGGCGTCGTGGTCGCCACCACGGTCTCCGACGGCGTACCGCACGCCACCACGGTCAACTCCTTCGCCACCGTCTCGCTGGACCCAGCCCTCGTGCTGGTCTGCTTCGACCACACCTCCAGGCTCGGAGCACTAGTCTCGCCGGGGACACCGCTGGGCCTCACCATCCTGTCCGCCCGCCAGGAGCACACCGCCCGTCACTTCGCCCGCGGCGACCGGCCGGACGGCGACGCCCAGTTCGCCGAGCATCCCTGGCGCGCGGGGGAGCGCACCGGTGCGCCGCTGCTCCAGAACGGCATGGGGTGGCTGGAATGCACCGTCCAGTCCGTCGTGCCGGCAGGCGATCACTCGATCGTGGTGGCCCGGGTATCGTCGTGGACACCGTCGGACGACGTTCCGCACGATCCGCTGCTCTTCTTCGGCGGCCGGTTCCGGGCACTCAACACGCACGTGGACGGATCCGGCCCCTCCCCGGACCTCCAGACAGAGGCACGTGAAAGACCGGACCACCAGGCAGCGGACCTCGAAGGCGCCGAGCGGTGACTGGGCGCTCCCCGGCCGCCCGCCGCGACGACCGCCCCCACAAGCTCCACGGACACCTCTACCACGACCCCTACCGGTGGCTGGAGGACGCCGACAGCCCGGAGACCACCCGCTGGGCCGCCGCGCAGCACGAGCTGTGCGAGCGCGCCCTGGCAGACCTGCCGGGACGCTCCGCGCTCCGCGCTCGCGTCACCCAGCTGATGGGAACCGGCCACGTCGGCTCGCCGGTCTGGCGGGGCGACCGCCACTTCCTCACCCGTCGCTCGGCCGACCAGGACCGCGCGCTGCTGCTGGTGGTGGAACCCACCGGCGAGGAGCGCGTCCTCATCGACCCGCTGCGCCTGGACCCGGCCGGCGGCACAACCCTGGACTTCTGGCTCCCAGACCGGGAGGGGCGGCGGCTGGCGTACAAGCTGTCCAGCGCGGGCAGCGAGGAGTCGCTGCTGTACGTGCTCGACGTCGCCACCGGCGGGTCCGTCGAGGGGCCGATCCCCGGCGCAGGCCACGGCGCCGTCGCCTGGCTCCCCGGCGGCGAGACCTACTACTACGTCCGGCAGCGACCCGCCGACTCGCAGCGTCCCGACGCCCGCCCGGAACGCCGTGTCCATCTGCACCGGGTCGGCGCCGACCCGGACCGCGAGGACGTACAGATCTTCGGGGAGGGGCAGCCCGAAGCCGACGAGTACGGTCTGACCGTCAGCGCGGACGGGCGCTGGCTGAGCCTGGGCACGTCTCGTGGCACCGAGAGCCGCAGCGACCTCTGGCTGGGGGACCTGACTGCGGGGTCGCCGCAGGCTCCCGAGTTCCGGCCCGTGCAGACCGGCGCCGACGCCGACACCGGGCTGTACATGTGGCGGGACGGGCGCGCCTACCTGTTCACCGATCGGGACGCTCCGCGGTCGCGGCTGTGCGTCGCGGACCCCTCGGACCTGGCCTACGAATCCTGGAGGGACCTGGTGCCCGAGGACCCGCAGGCGGTGCTCACCGACTTCGCCATCCTGGACGGGGCCGAGTTGGAGCGGCCGCAGTTGCTGGTCGGCTGGATCCGGCACGCGGTCAGCGAGGTCACCGTCCACGACCTGGAGACCGGTGCGTGGCTCAGCGCCGTGGAGATGCCGGGCGGCGGCTCCATCGGCGGCCTCTTCGAGCGGCCCGAAGGCGGCCACGAGGCATGGTTCTCGTACACCGACCATGCCTCGGCCGGGTCGATCCTGCGCTACGACGCCCGCGACCGCACCACCACGCTGTGGGCGGCCACCCCCGGCACGGTCGCGGTGCCCACGGTGGTCAGCTCCACGGTCACCTACCAGTCCGCCGACGGCACGGCCGTGCGCATGCGGATCGTCGAACCGTCTGACCGGAGCGGCCCGCGGCCTGCGATACTCTTCGGCTACGGGGGGTTCGGCTCGTCGATGGCCCCTGAGTACGACCCGGCGGTACTCGCCTGGGTGGAGGCCGGCGGCGTGCACGCGGTGGCCCATGTGCGTGGCGGCGGTGAGGAGGGCGAGGATTGGCACCGTGCCGGGGTCGGCGAGAACAAGCAGCGTGTGGTCGAGGACTTCATTGCCGCAGCGCTCACCCTGACCGACGGCGGTTGGACGACGGCGCCTCAGCTCGCCATCCACGGCGGCTCCAACGGGGGCCTGCTGGCAGCGGCCGCGGTCACACAGCGGCCCGAACTGTTCCAAGCGGCGGTCTGGGAGTCTCCCCTCCTGGACATGGTGCGCTACGAGCGGTCCGGGATGGGACACCTGTGGACTGCGGAGTACGGCTCTGCGGACGACCCCGAGCAACTCGGCTGGCTGCTGGGATACTCGCCCTACCACCAGGTAAGGCCGGGAACCGACTACCCGGCGATCATGATCACCGTGTCGGAGAACGACGCGCGGGTGGATCCGATGCACGGCCGGAAGATGTGCGCGGCGCTCCAGTACGCCGGCGCCGACGGGGCGCCGGTCCTGCTGCGCAGCGAGGCCGGTGCGGGCCACCGGGGGCGCTCGGCGAGCAGCGCGGCGGCACTGACCGCGGACGTGCTCGCCTTCGTCGCCCACCACACCGGGCTGGACCTGACCAGGCTGCCCTCGCCCCCATCCCAGTGAGGTTCCCATGACGGAAGAGCCAGCTGGCCGCGGCGTCGTCGCGATCGTCGACGCGTACTCCAGCGCCCGCTTTCTGGCCTCCGAGTTCCGCCGGCGCGGCTATAAGTGCATGCACATCAGAAGCGCACCCGTGGTCAACGCCTCCTACGCGCGCAGCTACCACCCGGAGGACTTCGTTGCCGAGGTCGTGCACCAGGGTGACACCGCGCGGACCGCCGCCATCGTGGCCGAATTCGGGCCGCTCTGCCTGCTGCCCGGCATCGAGAGCGGCGTCGAACTGGCCGACGCGCTGAGTGAGGCCCTGCACTTACGGACCAACGGCACTCAGTTGAGTGGGTCCCGTCGGGACAAGTACCTGATGGGCGAGCGCATTCGGGCTGCGGGGGTGCCGACTGCCGAGCAGATCCTGGCCACCGACCTCGACACCCTACTCAACTGGCAGAAGAAGTCCGACGGCCGCATGGTCGTACTGAAGCCGCTGCGCAGCGCGGGCAACGACGGGGTGCGCTTCTGCGACGGTGCCGACCAGGTGCGCGCCGCCTTCGAGACGCTCATTGGCACCGACAGCGCTTTGGGCACGCACAACACCGAGGTACTCGCGCAGGAGTACCTTCCCGGTGCCGAATACCTCGTCAACACCGTCAGTTTCGACGGCCGCCACCATGTCACCGACCTGTGGCGGATGCATCATCTCAGCGCCAACGGTGTCCGCGACCTCGGCGCGGGCGCGGTCCTTCTGCCGCGTCACGGCGTGGAGCAGGACGCATTGGTCGACTACGCCGTGCGGGTCCTCGACGCGCTGGGGGTGCGCAACGGCCCTGCCCACAGCGAGGTCAAGCTGACTCCAGACGGGCCGAGGCTGATCGAGACGGCCGCCCGGATATGCGGTGCAGACCTCCACATCCCCGTCCGTGCGGCAACCGGCGCCAGTCAGATCGAATGGACGGCCGACGCCTATGTCGACCCCGACCGCTTCCGGGCAGGATGGGCTGACGACTACGAGCTCTCGCGGCATGCCGGCCTGGTTAACATGATCTCGCCCACGGCCGGAGAGCTCGCCAACTATCCCAGGATGGCCGAGTTGCAGGCGCTGGACAGTTTCCACAGCCTGACGCTGAGCGCCCAGCCCGGAGGCGCGATCCACCGCACGGTGGACGACTGGACGTACCCGATGCGCGTGTTCTATGTCCACGCCCTGGAGAGCACGGTCATGCACGACATCCTCAGCACCCGCCACATGGACGGTCACGGCTTCTACGACGTTGTCCCCGCACCGGCGGCCACATCCTGAAAGGTGTTTTAGAGCTCGTAACACGATCATGTCATGGCTTTCTTGGCGCGCCGCCAGCAGATGAGTGTGCAGCCCAGCGAGACGGCGGGGCTCGGCGAGGTGGAGGTGATCCGCTGTCCGGCCGACGGCCGGCCGCGGTGGTGGACCTTCCGGGCGCCGGTCTCCTGGACCCCGGCTGGCCGCGCGCCTCACCGGTTTCGCGGGTGGGGGGCCTGAGGCGCCCGATGACGCGCGCTCCGGCCAGCTGGGCCAGGGCGGCGGCGGCCAGACCGACCGGCCCGCTGCCCTGGACGACCACCGTCTCCCCGAGCCGCACCGGCCGCCGCCCGCCGAGCGCGTGCACCATCGTCGGACCCGCGCAGGCGAAGGACATGGCGGCCACCGGGTCGATCCCGGCGGGCAGTCTGATCACCGTGGTGCCCGGTTCCAGGCTGATGAAGTCCCCCCAGGAGCCGCGCAGCGGGGACTCCTCGGTGACGGGCCTGTTGACGCCGTACGTCCGCCGGTTCGCGCACAGGGTCGGTTCACGCAGGACGTGGCAGGCGTGGCAGGCGTGGCAGGCGTGGCAGGCGATGGACGAGGCCCACATGACGGTGTCGCCGACCGCGAGCGCGTCGCCGTTGGCGTCCCGGTCCGTGCCGGTGCCCAGCGCGTGGACGGTGCCCAGTCCCTCGTGGCCGAGCACCAGCGGTGTGGGGACGTCCAAGTGGCCGCTGGCCGGGTGCAGATCGGTCCCGCAGATGCCGGCGTACCGGCAGGCCACGGTGAGACCGCCCGGCGTCGGCGGCGGCACGTCGAACGAGGCCAGTTCCGGCGGGTTCGTGAAATTCGTGAGGACGACGGCGCGAGCAGTGGTCACAAGGGGTTCCCTTCTTCGTTTCTCGTTCTCCCGGGCGGTCCGGAAGGCGGTGGGTCCGGTACGTCAGCGGGGCGGCGGGTCCACTGTCCACGATCGGCCGGTCCGCCTCGATCGGCAGCGGCCGGGTGTCCCGGCCCACCAGGTACTCGGGACGGGACCCGTGTCCCCCGGCGGGCAGGAGGCGTACGTCACGTCGACGGCGGCCTCGGTCGGGCCGTACAGGTTCTTCCGCCGCAGCCCGCGGCACGCCCCGGCGTCCGGTCCGGCCAGGAAGTGGTCCAGCATCGAGGGGACGAAGTGCGCCACGGTGACACCCGTCGCGCGGATGGTACGGGCCAGCCGGGCCGGGTCCCGGTGCTCGCCGGGCTCGGCCACGACGAGCACGGCGCCCTCGCGCAGCGGCCAGAACAGCTCCCAGACGGAGACGTCGAAGCCCGCCTGCGTCTCGTGCCGGACACGGTCGCCGCTCGGTCAGGGTCAGATCGCGCCGCAGATTTCCCTGGTAGGCGCTTTCGTGCAGCCAGTGGTAGGGGATGACCGGAAGTCCCGCGGCGCCGTGGAAAAGCCGGTGCCGGGAGATATGGCGGCCGACGAGGGGGCAGCACCCGGTGCCGAGCGGCCTGGTCCACGAAGGCGCCCCAGTCGAATTCCCCGCCGTGCTCGGCCAGCAGGGCGCGGATATGGTCCAGCCGGGGAGCATCGAGGGAGATACGGGCAAGAGCGCGGAGCAGTTCGGATTCCCCGTTCAACGGGAAGGAAGCCTTTCGAGGCAGACGCGGAACGCTCCGGCTCACCATGGTGACGAAGGAGGCGCCGGATGGCAGACGACACGTCACAGGGTCCCCGGTGCGGTCGGCGGTATCCCGGTTCCGCGGTCGCCGCGAACGGCCGCCGGGCCGGTGGCGGGTGTGCTCAGTCCCGTTGGTAGAACTCGACCTCCGCGAGGGCGACATGGCGGCCCCGCGTGAGACCGGTGACCGACGACAGCACCAGTCGGACACTCACCACGTCGCTGATCCCGGTCTCGAAGGTCTGCGCCTTCGCCTCGTCGGTCAGGTCGAGCGTCTTGTGGTGCGTCCGGTGGTCCGTGGAGGTCACCGTCATCTCCATCCGGAGCGCTCGGGCCTCCCGCTCGTACTCCGGCTGCGACGTGGAGGCGCCGTTGGTGATGATGACGTCGACCAGGCGGACCGGCTGACGGAAGGTGTACGTCACCGAGGCGCCCGGCTCCGGCATCCCCCAGTAGCGGTTGCTGATGCCGTCCGTGGTGTTGGCCGCCGGGTGCGAGCGCAACTGGGAGCTCGCCACCACGGCCTTCGGGGTGACCTCCTTGGTGCCGTCGAGCTTGTCCAGGGTGGCCTCGAAGAGAGCGTGTCCGGCGGGCAGCAGCAGGATCCCGGCCGCACACAGTGCCACGACCACGACCAGTATCACCAGCAGCCGGACGGCCCGCCCGGAGCCGGCCCGTACCCGGCGGCGCAGCGGCCGGATCGTCCGCCACCACGGCACTCGGGCCTCGGCCGGCGCCGGGGCCAGCGGCGTCGCGCAGTGCCGGCAGAAGCGGCGGCCCGGCGGGTTGGGCGTGCCGCAGGCGGGGCACGGCGGTCCGGCGACCTCTGACGGCGCCGCCGCCGAGCGCGCCACCGGGCGCGGTGCGACCGGCCTCGCCGGCTGCACGGGCAGCACCGGTTCGGGCGGCGGCGCGGCCGGGCCGGTGGACGCGGTGGGTGCGCCGGGTGCGGCGGACGTGCCCCGCGCGGTCTGCGCCGCCGAACCGGCCTGCGCCGCCGAACCGGCCTGCGCCGCCGAACCGGCCTCCGGCGTGGGCGGCGCGGACCCGGCAGGCGGCGCGGACGGCGTGGGCGCCCCGGCGCGATCGGGCGCCGCGGACGTGCCGCGTGCCTCGTCGGACCAGCCCAGATACGTCCCGCAGTTGCCGCAGAAGTCGTCGCCGGGTTGATTGGGCGCGCCGCACGAGGGACAGGAACGCACGGAGCTCACCTTCCTTCGTCGGTCGGCGGGCCGGGCAGGACCTCCACCCGGCAGGACACGTGCACCGGGCACAGCGCCCGGACGACATCGCGGACCCGGTCCTCGTCGACGGGCCGGTCGCGGTCCGGCCACACCCGCACCACCACCTCGCCGGGCGGCTCCGGCGGCAGTTCGGCGCCCGCCGTGCGGGACCAGAGCGCCCCGCCGTCGCCGGTGACGTCGGCGTTCACCGCCAGGGTGAGCCGCAGCCGCTCCACCAGGCCGCGCCGGGTGCCGCGCCAGCGGTGCAGTTCCACCGCCCGGACCACCGCCTCGCGGCGCAGCTCCGGCGGCCACCGCGGGTCGTCGTCGGCGCCCACCCACGACGCCAGCCAGGCCAGGAAGTCCAGCGGCGCCACCCGCGGGTCCAGATACCCGGGCAGGTTGTCGAGGGTGGCGAAGACCGGGGCGAGCACCGTGTCCAGACCGGCGGTGAACCGCTGCGCGAAGTCGTCGTCGGCGTACAGCGCGGGCAGCAGGCCGCCGATCGGATACCGGCTCGGCAGACCGGGCACCGCCGCGCGGCTCATGCCCCTGCCTCCGGTTCAACCGCCTGTACGACCACTTGGTGCTGGTGGGAGAACACGAGTGCGCCGGGGGCCACGTCGACGCGGCTGGCCGGCGCGCCGCGCCGACCGGTGATCGGGTCGGCCGGGAACAGCCGGATCTCCTCCACCAGCGCGTTGCCGGCGGCGCGTTGCAGCACGCCGAACACCTCCCCGTACTGCACCGGCCGCCCGAACGGCCATCCGGTGCCGTCCGGGCCGCCGCGCAGCGGGTCGAGGTGCCGGAACAACGCCGTCAGCGCCGCGTCCCGCACCCGGTCGGTGTCGCCGGGCGCCGCCGCGAGCCGGGCGACCACGGTCACGCCCTGGTAGACCGGCGGCTCCACCACCAGCCGGGTCCCGATCAGCCGCCGCTCGTCCAGGCTCGCGGTGATCGCCTCGAGCACCTGCTGCGAGGGGATCAGCTGCTCGAAGCGGAGCCGGTCGCCCTCGTCGGCCACCGCGTCCGGCACCACCAGCACCCGCACCGCGCCCGCCCCCTGCGCGGCGGGCAGGCAGCGCACCCGGCGCACCGAGGGGGCCGCCTGCCGGCTGATGATCTCGTAGTCCTCGGCGGTGACCGCCCGTTCCTGCATCCGCAGCGCGTCGGGGGCCCGCAGTTTGGCGTTGGCCAGCGTCTCGCCGTCCACCCCGCCGCGCGCCGCCTCCCGGTTGGCGACCCGGGCGATGTACGGCACGGAGCTGCGCAGCACCGAGATCGCGCCGCGGGCGACGTTCCCGGCCGGACCGCCGCCGGTGCGGAAGCGGGCCACCCGGATCCGGGCGCCCTTGTCCGGCACCGCGCCGCACAGCCGCAGGCTGCCGTCCGGTTCGCGCAGCGCCGGCGGGAAGGAGAACTCGCCGGTGGCGGCGTCCACCCGGACGTGCCGGTCGGCGGGGCCGGAGCGGCCGAAGTGCTCCACCACCTCCCACCGCTGCCATCCCTCGGCGGAGGAGACCTCCACCACCGGCGGCCCGCCGTCGAGCAGGACCGGCAGCCTGCCGAGCCGGAACGTCTGGCCCGCGACCCCTTCCGACGTGCCGATCTGCACATCGGTGACGGTCTCGGCGTGCTCCACGGAGGTGGTGCCGCCGACCGTGAACACCGTCGCCTCGCGGATCGTCGGGGACTCGGAGTAGAACGGCTGGCCCGGCTCGGCCTCGGTGACCCGGCAGCGCAGCCAGCCCGCCCGGGTGCCGCCGACCACGGACGCGGCGTGCCCGGACGGCACGTACACGATCACCTCGCCGGGCCGGTTCAGGCCGCCGGTGGTGTCCGCGCCGGTCTCGCATCCGCGCCAGCCAGCGCCGTCCCACGCCTCCCACACCAGGGGCGGCTGCCGCGGGTCCACGCCGACGCCCTCCACCCGGCTGTCCAGGCGGACCGCGACCACGCAGCGCGGCACCGCCGTGGGCAGGCCGAACAGCAGCGCGTCACCGGGTTCGGGCGCCGCCCGGAAGCACCGCACGTCGCGGCCCTCGGACAGCGCGGCGGTCCTGTCGGTCTGCCCGCCGCTGTGCGGCGCGGTCACCAGCCGGACCAACTCGCTGGGCAGGATGCGCAGTTCGTCCGTGGTGGCGAACACCACCGGCTCCTGCGCGTCGCCGTCCCCGGTGGTGACCTCGGTGCCGGCCGGCAGCGTCACCGTGTCCGGCTGCGGCGCCGACAGCCAGAAGTCGACGTCGGCGGACGCCGCCGCCGGCGGAAACAGGCGGATGCCCAACAGGTCCAGGAACGCGGTGTAGTTCTTGTCCGGCACCCGGTTCAGCCGGTACAGCAGCTGGTCCACCAGGTAGGCGAACGTCTCGATCAGGGTGACCCCCGGGTCGGAGACGTTGTGGTCGGTCCACTCCGGGGCGCGCTGCTGCACATAGCGCTTCGCCTCGTCGACGAGCTGCTGGAAGCGCCGGTCGTCCAGGTTGGGGGAGGGCAGGGCCATCAGTCCGCCACGGCTTCCTCGGCCCCCTCCTCGGAGGGGATCGTGTAGAAGGGAAAGACCAGGTTGCGCCGGTCGTTGGTGGAGCGGACGGTGTAGCGCACGTCGATGTAGAGGGTGCCGGCGTCCACCGCGTCGAAGGCCACCACCACCTCGTCCACCCCGATCCGCGGCTCCCACCGCTCCAGCGCCTCGCGCACCTGCCGGGCGATCCGCCCCGCGGTGGCGCCGTCGCCGGGCGCGAAGACGTACTCGTGGATGCCGCAGCCGAACTCCGGGCGCATCGGGCGCTCGCCGGGCGCGGTGCCGAGCACCAGCCGGATCGCCTCCTCGATCTCCCGCTCCCGCTCGACCATGGCGATCCCGCCGGTCGGCCCGACCCGCAGCGGGAACGCCCAGCCGCGCCCGATGAACCGCTCGCTCACAACGGGCCCCCGATCAGGACGTTCACCGCGCCCAGGGCCACGGTCGCGGTGCACGCCGTGGTGTCCCGCATCCGCGCGGCCGGCAGCCCGCCGATCAGGACGGCGCCGGCCGTGAGCGCCGCCGGGTTCGGCAGGATCACGTTGAGCGGGCCGAGCTCGGGATGCTGCGGGCACACGTGCAGGCTGCCCTCGACCGCGGCGGGCCGCCCGCCGATCAGCACCCGCGCGACCACGGCGGCGACCGGTGGCGGCGGGGCGGTGATCACCCCCGCGTGGCTGGTGGGGTCGCCGATACGGGCTGCGGCGGGCATACCGGGCTCCTGGGGGAAGGTCGCGGCCCGCGAGGGGGCCTGGTGTCGGACGGCTGTCGGTGGTGGGCGGCGGCTCGGTGGTCGGTGCCGGTGCCGGTGTCGGTGTCGGTGGGCGGTGGCGGCCCGGTGGTCGGTGTCGGTGGTCGGTGGTCGGTGTCGGTGCCGGTGTCGGTGGGCGGTGGCGGCCCGGTGGTCGGTGTCGGTGGTCGGTGGTCGGTGGTCGGGCGGTCGACGGGTCGGCGGGCGTCAGTTGATCCGGATGAGGTCCGCCTTCAGCACCCCCAGCAGTCCGCCGTCGACGGTGACGTCCGTCTGCCCGGTCACGCTCACCGACCGGCCGCCGACCGTGACCGCCGCGGTGGCGTCGATCTCCACGGTGCCGCCCTTCACCCGGACCGCGCCGGTCCGCGCGTCGAGCGTGATGCCGCTCCCGTCCAGCAGCACCGAGGACAGCGGTCGCCGGCCGCCGGCCGCGTACACCGTCAGCTCGATCCGGTGGTCGCGGTCGTGCAGCAGCACCTCCAGCCGCCCGTCCGCGGTACGCAGCCGCACGCCGGCCGGTCCCGGCGCGGGGACTTCGAGCAGCTCCACCCGGTGGCCGGAACGCGACGCCAGCGAGCGGCGGTTGACCTTGCCGCTGCCGCGGTCCACCAGGGGAACGTCGTGCGGCGCCGGGTGGTCCACGCCGTTGTAGAGGCCGCCGATGACGTACGGGCTGTCCAGCAGACCCTGTTCGAAGCCGACCAGCACTTCGTCGTTGACCTCGGGGCTCACCACACCGCCGCCGCCCCTGCCGCCCCACTGCACGGTCCGCACCCAGTCCGTCACGTACGTGTCGTCCAGCCAGGGGAACGTGAGCCGCACCCCGCCCTGCTGCGCGCCGCCCGGCTCCTGCACGTCCGTCACCACGCCGATCGCCAGCCCCGGCATGCGCGGGCCGCGGCCGGGCGCGTTCGCGCCGGTGACCAGGCCCGCCAGCGACCGGTCCGGGCTGGCGCTGACCCACACCGTGGTCCGGTAGCCGCCGTGCGGCTCCAGGCTGTGCCGCACCGCCGTCGCGGTGTACCGGCCGGAGAACGCCTTCCCCACGTTGCCGAGCGCGACCGGCCGCCCCGCCCGCAGCCGCGGGTTGCCCTCGGCCACCGCCTCCAACTCCGCGAAACCGGCGCTGACCTGGGCGGCGATGGAGTCCGCCGCCGCCGCGGTCTCGGCCTGCGTGCGGTACGGGGTGTCCGTCACCGTCAGCTTCGCCGACGGCCCGAACCGGGCGCCGGACGCCGGGTCGAGTCCGGGCAGCACCGTCTCGCTGGTCACCGACGGGTGCCGGGCCACCAGCGGGGTCCTGGTGGTGACGTCCCAGCCGCGCACCTCGACCGTGCCCGCGCCGTCCGCGCCCGACAGCGCGGCCCGCAGCGCCAGCAGGTTGCGCCCGTACTCCAGCACCATCGGGCTCTGCGTGGCCGGGGTGGACGGCGCGGGTGCGCCCGCCGCCCGCTCGGGCCGGGTGAACTGCAGCAGGCCCTGGTCGTCGACCCGCACCTGCGCGCCGTTCTCGCCGGCCAGGTACTGCAGGAAGTCCCAGTCGGAGACGTTGGCCTGTGACAGCTGCCCGTACGTGACCGCCGACGCCTCCACCTTCCCGCAGGTCAGACCCGCCCCGGCGGCGACCTTGCGGACGATGGCGGCGGCCGTCATGTTCCGGTACGCCACCACCTTGCGGCCGCGCTGCAACCGGTGCGCCCGGGAGTACGCCCGCAACACCGTGAACGAGCCCGTGCTGTCCCGGTCGATCTCCACCGCCGTCACCTCGCCGTTGAACAGCCGCTCGCGGGCCCGCCCGCCGGCCGTCACCACCGACACCCGCAGCACCGTGCCCAAGGTGATGCCGGTGGACGCCAGGAACTCGTTGTCGGGATCGCGGTAGGTGAGCAGCGCCGTGTCCGGCAGGCCCACGTTCTCGTCCACCACGCAGCTGACCAGCTGCGCCGCCCAGGCCGGCGGCAGTTCGCCGGGCGCCTCCACGACGGGGTCCGCCGCGAACGACCGGCCGCCGCGCGCCTCCGGCGTGCTCACCGCTCCTCCTCGGCGCCCGCGTCCCCCAGTGCCGGCACCACCAGTTCGGTGCCGGGCGCCAGGGCCATCGGGTCGTCGATCCCGTTCGCCTCCGCGATCGTCCGCCAGGCCGTCGCGTCGCCGTACTCCCGCCAGGCCAGCAGCGCCAGGCTGTCCCCGGCCACCACGGTGTGCGTGCTGCGGGCGGTGCGCGCGCCGGAGGTCGGGTTCTGGCCCGGCGGGTCGACGCTCGCCTCCTCCACCGTCAGCGAGCACGTCGCCCGCAGCGGTGTGCCGTCCACGTCGAAGAGCGTGTACGTCACCGACAGGCTCGACAGCACCCCGTCGAACGCGGTGCTGCGGGCCGTACCCCACTCGAACCGCACCCACGGGCTCGCCGGCTTCTTCCGCCCCAGGCTGGCCGGGGTCGGCACGCACGCCTTCATCAACTTTTCCACCGCCCGCTCGACCGAGTTGTCGTGGGTCGAGGTCGCGTCAAGGAAGACCTCCAGGCTCAGCTCCCGCGGCCCGCTGCCGACGAACTCGGGCAGCGCCGACTCCCCGGCCATCCGCGACGGGCTGCGCCGCCACTCGGTGGTCTTGCGCAACTGGAGCGTGGTCGGGTTGAACTGGAGGTCGAGCTGCTCGATCGTGCCGCCGGGCCTGGCCCCGACCGACGCCGGGGGCTCCTTCAGCGTCAGCTGGGCCCGTGCCCGGCTGGTGCGGACCGCGGAGGACATGTCCTGGGGGCTCCTTCCGTACGGATCGTGGCGTGGTCGACTGTCGGTCAGTCGGTCAGTCGGTCGGTCGGTCGGTCGGTCGGTCGGTCAGTCGGTCGGTCGGTCGGTCGGTCGGTCGGTCGGTCGGTCAGTCGGTCGGCCGGACGGGTGCCGGGGTGCCGGGGGCGGCGGGTCTCAGGAGGGGCGCAGCCCCCCGTGGGCGATCTCCAGCGTCTCCACCGCGGGCTGCGAGGAGGACGGGTCGAAGGACGGCCCCTGCCAGCGCACCGGCACGATGCCGAGCACCTGCCAGCTGATGATCCGGGTCAGGTCGGGCTTCAGCGCCACGATCTCGCCGTCCTTGGGCTCCACCCGCCGCAGCGTCTCGTCGAGCCAGCGCCCGATCTTCGCCGTGTCGGCGGTGACCGGCCGGGTCAGCGTGATGTTCGACCAGGTGACCCGGCCGGGCAGCTGCCAGGTGAAGCCGTTGTTGCCGCCCTCGGCGTAGCTCTCCAGCTCCACCTCGGCGCCCATGCCGGAGCAGGTGTGGAAGGCACCCAGGTCGTTGCCGCCGATCGCGAGCCGGAAGAACACGCTCGTGGCGAAGATGTTGTCCGTCATCGGTTGGCCATCCGTTCGGTGTCCTCTGCGGTCTCGATGGTCTCGGCGGTCTCGGCGGTCTCGGCGCTCCTGCTGTTCCCGGCGTCCGCGGCGTCCTCGGTGCCTTCCGCGTCCGCGGCGTCCTCGGCGGTGTCCTCAGCGGCGTCCGTCGTACGGGCGGCCGGTACGTTCCCGGCCGCGGCGCAGGTCGGCGCGCAGCAGCCGGGACATCGGCTCCAGCAACCGCCGCGCCAGGTCGTCCAGGTCGGTCCCGGGCTCCGGGGCGGAGGCCGCGGCCCGGTCCGGCGCCGCCCTTCCCCCGGCGGGCGGCGGAGCGGCGGACCGCGGCTGCACGGGCACCGCCCTGACCGGTACTCCGGCCGGTACGGCGGGGGTACCGCCGGACACCTCCCGCTGGACGGCCGGCCCGGCCGGACCGCCGGCGCGCCGCGGCGGCGCGGTGGCGCGGCCCGCGCGGACCACGGGCACGGGCGGCGCGGAGGACGCGGGCGGCACCGGCGGACGGCCCCGGAGCGGGAACGCGTTCGGGTCGGACACCGGCAGCGCGTACGGGCGTACGGGCGCGCCCGCGGCGGCGGTTCGCCGGCCGGGGGCGTCGGGGCGTACGACGGGAACGGGCGCGGGCGGGCGCGGGCGGACGGGGTGGGCCGCGGGGGAGCGGCGCGGGTCCGGCGCGGGGGAGCGGCGCGGGTCCGGCGCGGGGGAGCGGCGCGGGTCCGGCGCGAGGGAGCGGCCGGCGGCCGGACCGGTCGCGGCGGCGTGCCGCGGGTCCGGTACGGCAGCCGGTTCGCGGCTCCAGGCCGCGGCCACGACGGGAGGCCGGGCGGCGTCCGGGGGCGCCGCGGCCCCCTCGGGCGCCCGGGTGCGGACGCCGAGCGGGCGCGCGGCGAGCAGCGCGAGGGCGCGGGGCGCCGATGGCGCGGACAGGGCGCCCGCCGGCCGCACGGCGCGCGGCCGTCCGTCGGCGCCGGGCGCGACGGCGCGGGCGACGACGACCGGTCCCAACGCCCAACGACCGCCGCGGGCCGGCGGGTTCGTCCCGGCGCCGCCCGCTGCCGTCCGAGCGGGCGGACCCGGCGGGGGCCCGGCCGGGGTCACGCGCGCTACGGGGGCGGCGGCCGGTACGGGTCCCGCGGCCGGCGGGCCGCCGCGCCGCACCGGCGGAGGGGCGTCGGCCCGCGCGCTGCCCGGCGGCGGAGCGGAAGCCGCGCCGGCCGTGCGGGGATGGGCGACCGGGCCCGGCCCGCCGCCGCCCGCCGCGCCCAGCAGCGGCGCGGTGCTCGCGCCGCTCCCGGAACGGGGTTGCGGACCGGCCGGACGCACGGCCGGACGCTGCCCGGAGTCGCCCTCGCGGCGCCCGCCTGCGGTCGGCGGCAGCGCCGGCAGCGGCGCCCCCAGACCGCCTCGGGCGCGGACCCCGGCGCCGGCCGGCCGGCGGGCGGCCGGGGGCGCGCCCGCGGCGGCGGGCCCGGGTTCCGCGGTGTCCGCTCGGCGCTGCACGACCGGCGGGAGTGCCGCGCCGACGCCGCGGGCCGGGAGCGCGCTTGACGCGGCGGGATCGGGCCCGGGGGCGTCCGCTCGGCGCTGCAGGGCGGGCAGCGGCGTCCCGCGGCGGCCGAGGGTCGGGTCGGGGGTCGGGAGCGCGCCGGTCGTGGTCGGCTCGGGGTCGGCCGTGTCTGTCCGGCGGCGTACGACCGGTGGGGGTGTGCCGAGGTTGCCGCGGGTGGGGGTTGCCGGGGTCGGCCGGGTTTCGGGGGCGTCCGTTTGTCGTTGTGCGGCCGGTGGGGGTGTGCCGAGGGTGCCGCGGGTGGTGGTCCCGGTTGGGTCGGGGGTCGGGAGCGCGCCGGTCGTGGTCGGCTCGGGGTCGGCCGTGTTTGTCCGGCGGCGTACGACCGGTGGGGGTGTGCCGAGGTTGCCGCGGGTGGGGGTTGCCGGGGTCGGCCGGGTTTCGGGGGCGTCCGTTTGTCGTTGTGCGGCCGGTGGGGGTGTGCCGAGGGTGCCGCGGGTGGTGGTCCCGGTTGGGTCGGGGGTCGGGAGCGCGCCGGTCGTGGTCGGCTCGGGGTCGGCCGTGTCTGTCCGGCGCTGTACCGCCGGCAGGGGTGCGCCGAGGTCACCGCGGGTGGGGGCCGGCCGGGGGGAGGGCGCGGGCGGGCGCGCGCCCGCCGGCCCGGGGCCGGGCGCGTCCGTCCGGTCCCGTACGACGGGCAGGGCCGGTCCTGCCGCGTGCCCCGACCCGGTCGGCGGGCGGGGCGGCCGCGGTCCGCCGGGCGGCAGCGGCGTCGCGGTGGAGGGGAGTTCGGCCAAGGGCGCGCCCAAGGTCGTCCGGCCGCCGCCCGGTCGCCCACGGTCCCCGGCGGGCGGCGCGGCCGCCGCCTCCGGCGCGGGCGTGGGCGCCGTCGTGGCGGCGCGCAGGGCCGGGATCCGCCGTACCGGGCCGGACGTCGCGCGGGCGACGGTCAGCGGGGGGCCCAGCGGGCGGGGACGTACGGGCGCGGCACCGTCGCCCCGGGGCTCCGGTGCCCCCGGCACGCGGGTCGGGGTCGTGGCGCCCGCGGCGGGTGGCACCGCGGCGATCCTCCGCACCACCGGAAGGTCCGCGCCGGCCGCAGGGCGCCGGGCGCCGGCGGCCTCCGTCGCGTTGACCCGGACCGGCGGCCGCGGTGCGGAGCGGGACGCGAGGGCGGCCGCGGCGGCCGTCCCGCGGCCGGGCGGAGTGCCGTGTCCGCGCGGCGTACCGGCCGCCGTGTCCTCCGGCCCGCCCGGCCCCGCCGAACGGACCGGTGGGGTACGGGCGGCGCGGCCGCCGCCGGGCTCCGCCCCGGCCGGCGGCCCGCTCCCGGCGGCGTCCGGGGCGTCGTGCGCCGGGGCCGTGCGCACCGCCCGCAGCAGCAGCGGGCCGCCGCCGTCGCGGGCGGCGCGCGGCGGGGCGGGGCGGGTGACGCCGTGGACCAGGCCGGCGGGTGCGGAGGGCAGCAGCGCGTGGCCGAGGCCCGTGTCGAAGGACGGGTTCCGCCAGGACGCGAGGCCCGCGCGGAAGGCGAGGCCGTCGCTCACGCCGAGCCGGTCGCGGGCCGTGGCCAGCGTCAGCCGCGGCGGCGGCGTCCGGCGCCACCCGCCGTCCCAGTCCGCGGGCACGGAGGCGGCCGCGGGCACGGGGCCGGGCGCGGCCCCGCCCGCGGGGCTGGGGCCGGAGCCCGAGCCGGCCGCCCCGCGCGGCGCCTCCGTCGGCCCGCCCGCTCCGGCCGCCGCGCCCGGCCCCGTACCCGTGCCGCCGTCGCCGGTCGCCCTTTTGGCTCGCCGGCGCCATACGTCCCGCCTTGCCATGTGGTCAACCACCTTCGTTCACGCGGGTGTTGATGCGGGCGATCTCGGCCACCCACTGCGTGCGCTCGCCGTGGGTGAGGTCGAGGATCTCCTCGCGCTGCCAGTGGAAGTGGTAGGCGATGTACGCGATCTCCTCCCGCAGCCGCGGGAGCGCGTACGTCACGATTCCCCCAGGCGCCCACCCGAGAGGTCGACCTCGAAGGCGCCGTCGCAGTGCGGGCAGGTCACCGCGGCGCGGGTGTGCCCCTCGCTGTTGATCCGGCGGTAGAAGTCCTGGAGGAAGGCCACGTCGGTGGCGTACATCCGCTCCACGACCCCCGCGTGCACGTCGGTGACGGTGCCGAGCCGGGTGATGACCTGGCTCAGCAGCACCACGCTCAGGTAGGCCGGGTTCTCCTTGACCCGCAGGTCGATCTGCGGGCGCAGCTCGTCGCGGGCGGTCGCCAGCCGCATCGTCCCGTGCCGGTGCAGCGTGCCCGCCTCGTCCACGTACCCGCGCGGCAGTTCGAACGCGAACTCGGTGCGCAGCCCGTGGGCGTCGGCCGTCGCGGGGCGGGCGGCCGGGGGCCGCGGCTGTTCGGGGGCCGGGCCCGGCTCGGTCGCCTCCAGGATCTCCTCCAGGCTGCCCGCGGTCACTGTACGGCGCCTCATTCGACGACGATCTCCTCGAACACGATCGTGACGGACTCGGTGGCCGGGGAGGACTCACCGGCTTTGAGCGAGGGCCCCTCCCACTTGGAGGCCCAGCCCTGCATCAGCTGGATGCGCCGGACGGTGTCGCCCGTGGAGTCCTTGATCTCGATGGTCAGGTTCTGCCGGGCGGAGTCGACGGCGCCCTTGTTCAGGGTCTCCTTGATCCACTTGGTGAACTCGCTGCTCTTGTCGAGTCCGCGGGTGATCGTGACCTCGCCGGCCTGCCGGGCGCCGGGCTGCTTGCGGATGATCTGCTTGCCCTCGGCGCTGACCTGCCGGACCTCGACGACCTCCTCCTCGACGGTCAGGCCGCTGATCTCCTGGATCGACTCCACCAGGTAGCCGCCGAGCTGCACGCCGAAGACGTGGGTGGAAAGCGCATCGCCCTCTGCCATGGCTGTGTGTCACCTTTTTCCTGCCGGACCCGGGGGTCACTCGTCAATGAGGCTGGTGCTGTCGGAGAACTGGGCCAGCCGGAAGACCACGAACTCGGCCGGCTTCACCGGCGAGACCCCGATCTCGCAGACCACGCGGCCCTGGTCGATGGACTCCTGCGGGTTGTTGCCGCGGTCGCACTTCACGTAGAACGCCTCGTCGGCGGTGCGGCCGAAGAGCCCGCCCCGGCGCCATTCCTCGGTGAGGAACGCGGTGACGTTGCGGCGGATGCTGGACCACAGCCGGTCGTCGTTCGGTTCGAAGACCACCCACTGGGTGCCCAGCAGGATGGATTCCTCCAGGTAGTTGAACAGGCGGCGGACGTTCAGGTAGCGCCAGGCCGGGTCGGAGGACAGGGTGCGGGCGCCCCACACCCGGATGCCGCGCCCGGGGAAGGCCCGTACGCAGTTCACGCCGATCGGGTTGAGCAGGTCCTGCTCGCCCTTGCTGAGCCGGATCTCCAGGTCCACCGCGCCCCGCAGCACCTCGTTGGCGGGCGCCTTGTGCACGCCGCGCTCGGCGTCGCTGCGCGCCCACACCCCGGCGATGTGGCCGCTCGGCGGGACGGCGGTGTTGCGGCCGGTGGCCGGGTCGAAGACCCGCACCCACGGGTAGTAGAGGGTGGCGTACCGCGAGTCGTAACCCGCCTCGTCGTTGCGCCAGGCGCGCACCTGCTGGGCGTTGAGTCCGGGCGGGGTGTCCAGCACCGCCACCCGGTCGCCCATCTGCTCGCAGTGCGAGATCACCGCGAGCTGGACGGCGCGCACCCCCTCGGCGTCGATGTCGCCGCGCTGGTGGGCGCCCATCAGGTCGGGGACCGCGACCATGGTGATCTCGTCGATGGCCTCCAGCCCGGCGAACCCCGTGCGGGCGGCGGCGTCGCCGACGTACTCGGCCGGATCGGTCCTGGACACCTCGCCGCCCGGTCCGGCGGACGGGGCGGCCGCGTCAGGCAGGGCCACCGTCTGGCTGTCGGGGCGGCTCTGGGCGGTGTCGCGCTGCTCGGTGACCAGGATCAGCCGCGAGGCCCGGACCTGGGCGACCACGTAGCCCTTGACGTTCTTGCGGGTGGACACGTCGTACGTCTCCACCACCTGGCCGCCCTGGCGGACCAGCAGCCTGAAGCGGTCCTCGGGCGGGTTCTCGCCCTCGGGGTCGGCGATCTCCACCGACAGACCGGAGGTGCCGGGCCGGCCCGCTACCAGGAACCCGCCGAGCGCCACCGGCTCGACCGTCCCCGCGTCCCGGGACGCGCGGCCGTCGCCGACCGCCGGCGCCGAGGAGTCCGCGGCGGGGCCGCCGACCCGCACCACGTAGGCCGCGCCGCCGCCGTTGGAGAAGTAGCCGTACACGGCGTGCGCCAGGTAGGTGCCCTCGGTGAAGCCGCCGAACCGCTGCGTGTACTGGTCCCAGTTGGTCACCAGCGTCGGTTCGTGGAACGGGCCGGTCCGGGCGAACCCGACGAACGCGGCGACGGCGGTGCCGACCCCTTCGATCGGACGGGCACCGGACTGCACCTCCTCCACGTACACGCCTGGGGTGAGGTACGTCGCCATGCTCGCTCCTCCACGGTTCCGGATCACATGCGTCGATGCCGAGTCTCCGAGGCGCGTCCGGCGGGGCGACAGGGGCGGGCGGACCTGGCCGGGGGCAGCCCCGCTGCCTGTCCGGACGCCCGGTCGGGCCGTCCGGGTGCCTCCCCGGCCGCCGGCCGTGCCCGTGCGGACCTGGACACCGCCGGAGCCGGTTCGGCGCGGCGCGGCGAGGTCTGCGGCGAGGTCTGCGGGAGGTCCGCGGCGTGCGGACGCGGGCGGGGCGGCGGCGGGCCGCGGACCTCCGCGCCCAGCGGTGGGCGCGCCGGACGCACGGGGACGCGTGGGATGCCCGGGACGCGCGGTCCTTCCTGACCGGTCCGCCGGTGCGGTCCGCCGGCCCGATTCGCCTGCGCGGTCCGCCGGCCCGATCCGGCCGTGCGGCCGGCCCCGCCCGTCAGACGCCGGTGACCGCCGCCAGGTACGGGCCGAACTCGCCCGCCAGGATCAGCCGGCCGAGCTTGCGGTACTCCTGCGCCACCGCCGCCACCAACTGCCCCATGGCGAGCGGCTGTCCGGACTCGGCCGCGAGATAGGCGGCGCTGACCGCGCAGGCCCGGATCGAGCCGCCGGCCAGCTCGAAGCGGTCGGCGCAGAACCGGAGGTCCAGGTCGGCGGCGCGCGGCAGCCGGTCGCCCAGGCACCGCTCCCACAGGGCGAGGCGCTGGGCGGCGTCGGGCACCGGGAACTCGGCCACCACGTCCAGCCGCCGGGTGAACGCCTCGTCCAGGTTGGCCCGCAGGTTGGTGGTCAGTACGGCGATCCCGTCGAACGACTCCATGCGCTGGAGCAGGTACGCCGACTCGATGTTGGCGTGCCGGTCGTGCGCGTCCCTGACCTCGGACCGCTTGCCGAAGATCGCGTCGGCCTCGTCGAAGAGCAGCACCGCGTTGACCGCGGACGCCTCGGTGAAGATCCGCTCCAGGTTCTTCTCCGTCTCGCCGATGTACTTGTCGACGACGGTGGACAGGTCGACCACGTACAGGTCCATTCCGAGGTCCGCCGCGACCACCTCGGCGGACATGGTCTTGCCGGTACCCGACTCGCCCGCGAACAGCGCGATCACCCCGCGCCCCCGGCCGCCGCCCGGCCGCATCCGCCACTGCCCGAGCACCTGTTCGCGGTGCCGGGCGCGGACCGCGAGCTCCCGCAGCCGGCGGTGGGTCGGCGCGGGCAGCACCAGGTCGTCCCAGCCGACCTCCGGCACCACCCGGCGGGCCAGCCGGGCGAGCCCAGCGCCGTTCTGCGCCCGTACGGCGGCCCGCAGGTCGTCGGCCGCGACCGGGCGGCCGGCCAGTGCGGCACCGCGCACCGCCGCGTCGGCGGCCCGGCGCAACTGCCCGCCGTCGAGGCGGTGCGCGGCCACCGCGCGGGCCAGTGCGCCGACCTCGCGGTCCGGCAGGTCCGCGGCGCCCGCGGCGCGCAGCGCGTGCCGCCAGCGCTCGGCCTGCCGGGACGGGGCGGGCGGCGGCACCGGCAGGACGACCGGGGTGTCGGCCGCCCACCGCGGATCCCAGCCCGCCGCGCCGTACAGGAACACGGGTGTGCCGCGCAGCGCCGCGCACACCTCGCCCAGCCCGCGGCCCCGTTCCGCGGGTTCCCCGGGCAGCGCCTCCAGCGGGCCGAGCACGACACCCGCCCCGGTGAGGCGGGCCTCCAGGGCGGCCACCGCGGCGAGCGCGGGTACGTCGGCGGGGCGCTGGAACAGGGCCGCGGCGTCGAGGACCAGCGGGCGCAGCCCGGCCGCCCGCAGAGCCGCGACGGCCAGACCGGGCGCGTCGCCGCCGCGGTCGAGCAGGTGCACCAGGCCCGTCCCGGAGCAGACCGCGGCGGCGGCCCGCCGCACCTGCGCGGTCTCGGCCGCCGGATCCGGCGCGGCCTCGGCGAGCACCCCGGCGAGCCGGGCGTCCGGTTCGGCGTCGCCCAGCAGATGCGCGGTGACCCGGTCCGGGACCGCCAGCGTCCGCGACAGCACGGGGCGGTCCGGCTCGGTGACCTTCAGCAGGCCGCCGGCCACCAGGGGCGCGGCCGGGGCGAGCCGGAAGCGGGCGGCCGACGCCGCGGGCAGTCCGCACAGCTCCAGGGCCAGCCCGACGGTCGGCCGGCGCCGGGTCAGGTCGTCGTTGAGGTAGCCGTACAGCGGCTCGAACCGGGCGTCGAGGTCCGGGGCCACCGCGACCAGCAGCAGATCCGTTTCCAGCGGCGACAGCCCGAATCCGGCGGCGAGCGCCCCCAGTACGGACCCGGCCGGGACCGGCGGCGCCTCGTCCCCCGGCACCCGCAGCCCGCCCGGCGCGTCCAGGATCCGCCGCACGGCCTCGGGGGAGAGGTACTGGCCCCGGTAGGGGTCGCCGGGGTCGGGATCGGCGGCGCGCCGAGCGGCGACGGCGTACCGCACCCGCTCCTCGACGAGCCGCAGCCGCGCCCAGAGGGGCTCCAGGGTGCCGGCGGCGCCGACCGGCTCGAAGGCCCCCACGCCGTCCGGGGTCCCGGCGGAGCGGTGGGCGTCGCCGGGGTCGGCGGTGGTGGCGGCCGGCTCGGAGGCTCCGCCGGTGGGGGAGGGCGCGGCGCCGCCGGAGGGGGCGGTGGTCGCGGTGGTGCCGGCGGGGCGGAAGGCGCCGGCACGGGCGGGGGTGCCGGAGCTGCCGGCGGTGGCGGTGGCGGCCGTGTCGGTCACGTCTGGCGGCCTCCTCTGCGGCGGCGGCCCGGCGTGGGGCGGCGCTCGCGGGGAGCGGTGAAGCCCTCCGGGCCCGGATCCGGCAGCTCCTCGTACCGCAGTCGGCGGCCCGCCGCCGCGTCGCCGTCCGGCTGGCGGCCGGCCGAGCGTACGACGAGCCCTTCGGTCACCGGCGGCGCGGCGGCCCGGCTCACCCCGGCGAGCGGGGCGCGCACCCGTACCCCGAGCGACGCCTTCAGCTCGCCGCCGAGCGCCGACCACACATCGGTGGCCGTCGGCCCGTCCGGGCGGGTCCCGCCCGCGTCCAGGTCCACCGCCAGGCCGAGATCCGCGAGCGAGCCGGTGAGCAGCCGCTGCGGCAGCGCGTCGACCGCCACCAGCGCGGCCAGGACGTGCGAGAGCAGCCGGTGCTCGTCCTGCGGGCGGCTCGCCCAGACGGTGACCAGGTACGTCAGCTCGAACCAGCGCGGCGGGGTGCGCCGCGCCACCACGTACCCGTCCTCGTCGTGGACCTCTCCCGCGCCGCTGCCGCGCCGGGTGGCGTCCTCCCGGATGTCGTACAGGAACACGCAGACCGTGGGGGCGTTGCGGCGGGCCGCCCAGTCGCGGGTGGGCGCGTCGAAGACGATCTCGACGCCGGACGCCTCCAGCCCGGACTCGGCGACCAGGGCGCGCAGCGCTTCGTCGACCTCGTGGATCACCGGCGGGTCACCTCGTCCGGCGGCTGTACGGTGCCCGGCACCACCAGGAACCCGGTCGTCACCGGGGAGAATCCGGGCCCGCGGGCCGTGATGGTGCGCGGCCCCGTCTGGTCCTTGGCGAGAATGAGCAGCTGGCCGACGAACGTGCCGTCCGGGACCGGCACGGTCGGCGCGGCGGCTGCGGTGATCCCCGGGTCCCAGGCGAACCGCACCGGCACCCCCGGCGGGAAGTCCCTGCCGCGTACGGAGGTGACGAAACCGGGCTTGCCGACGTCCGGTACCGCGACGATCCGCGGCTGGAGGATCCGCAGCGTCGTACGGGCCGTGTTGTCGGCCCGGTCGGCGTCCGTCCCGGTGGTGGTGAGGACGCCCGTTGCCCGCCCGGTCAGCGCATGGTCGGGCGCGAGCACCACCCGTACGACGGCGCCGGCGCCCGGTGCCAGGTCCGGCAGCGCGCACAGCCACGAGGCGTCGCAGCCGGGCGGCGGTCCGCCGTTCGGGATCCCGGCCGGCAGGCCGACGCGCAGCCGCAGCCCGGTCGCCAGCGCGTTGCGGCCGTTGCGCACGGTGTACGTCACCACGACCCGGCCGCCGACGTAGCCCGGATCCGGCTGGGCGGTGACCCGGAGTCCGGGCCCGGCCGCCGGCGGTGGGGGCGGTGGGGGCGCAGGGGGAGGCGGCGGCGTGCTCGTGCTCGTGCTCGGCGGCGTGCTCGGGGTCGTGCTCGGGGTCGGGGTGGGGGTCGGCGGGCCTGGCACGTACACCGGCACCACGGTCCTGGCGGTGTTGTCGCCCGGCTGCGGGTCGACGACGACGCCGGTCACCGACCAGTCCACCGACTGGTCGCCGGTGGTGAGCCCGGTCAGGGTCACGGTCACCGGTACGCCGGCGCCGGACGCCACCGTCCCCACGTCGCACTGGAGGGACGCGGCGTCGCACGCCCCGCCGGGGAAGCCGATGCCGGTGACCGTCACACCGGGCGGCGGAGCGACGGTGAGGCCGGTGCCGGGCGAGGCATCGGGGCCGTTGTTGACGATGTCGACGGTGATGCGGCCGGCCGTGCCGACGGCGACCGGCGGCACCGTGCCCGGGGCCCGCACCGACAGGTCCGCCGTCGCCTGGACGCTGGGCTCCTTCTGCCGCCCCGGCAGCTCCGCGGTCAGCGGTGTCAGGGCCCCGTCGGCGATGTCCACCAGGCTCAGTTTCTCGGGGGAGTCGACGGACGCGCCACTGCGCGAGCTGATGACCAGCCCGGCGCCGTCCGCCGTCCACGCGGCGTCGCGCGGCTGGTGCGGTCCGGTGCCCGACACGTCGGGCAGTTCGCGGTGGCAGGCGTCGGCGGTGCCCCGGGCGGCCTCGGGGAGGACGGCCCGGCAGTCGTCGCCGGCGACGGAGGTCAGCAGGAGGCCGTTGAACTCGGCGGCCGGGTCGTTGTTCCCGGCGTGGTTCTCCTTGCGGTTGAAGGCGATGGACCGTCCGTCGGGGGAGAACGCCGGGCTGTCGTCGATGACCGCGCAGCCGGCGGGGCAGATCAGCGCGGTCAGGTCGCGCTGCGGTCCGAGGCCGCCGGCCGGCCCGGTGCCGAGGTCGTCGCCCACCGGCACGGTCCAGATGTGCTTGCCGCCGGCGCCGTCGTCGCGGGTGAAGGCCAGCATCGAGCCGTCCGCGGACCAGGTGGGCTGGGCGTCCGCCTGTTCCGCGGACGCCGGGGTGACCCGGGCCAGGATCGCGCCGGTGACGGCGTCGGCGATCAGGACGCGGCCGGGGCCGGGGTCCGGGCCGGGGTGCCCCTCGACGCCGCCCGGCGAGGTCCGGGTGAAGGCGAGGTAGCGGCGGTCGGGGGAGAAGGCGGGGTCGGTGTCCCAGTCGGCCGGACCCCGCTCGGCCAGCGGCATCGGCTGCGGATCGGACCCGTCGGATCCGGTCGTCCAGATCCGCTCGATCCGGCCGTCGGCGCCGTCCTCGAACCGGGTGACCACGATGCGCCGGCCGTCGGGGGTGTAGCCCTGCCGCTCGGTCCACGGGTCGTATCCGACCGCCGGCCGGAAGAGCGGGTCGTGCGCCGGGTCGGTGTCGGTGTCGGCCGCCGGGTCCTCCGCCAGCAGGGGCAGCCCGAGGTCGCGCGGGTCGGCGCCGTCCGCGCGGACGTCCTGGAGGGTCGCCACGTTCGCCGCGGCGTGGCCGGGCGGCTGGGGCTGTCCGGGCGGCGCCGGCGGCGCGGGCTCCGCGGACGCGGTGTCCCGGTCCACCACCGCGTAGCCGCCGTCCAGCGGTCCGACCCAGGTCGCCGGGCCGACCTCCCGGTCCTCGCTGAGCACCAGCTGCGGGGTGTCGGCGGAGCCGGCCGGCGCCCGGAAGACGTGGTCCCAGTCGCCCTGGCAGTCGCAGGTGCGGTCGGGGCTGAGGAACAGCACCCCGTCCCCGTCGGGCAGCCAGGCTGCCCCGTGGGTCCGCCACTGTGCCTGCTCGCCCCCGAGCAGCGGCCGGTCCCCGGCCGGGCCGCCGGTCACCCGCAGCCGCGGACCGGTAGCCGGGTCGGCGGCGGTGAAGGTGTACGCGACGAGGTCCCGGTGGGCCGCGTCGTCGACCGGATTCCACACCGGTTCCGTGGCCGTGCCGGGCGCGTCGGTGATCCGGGTGACCGCGCCTCCCGCCAGCGGCCGTACGAAGATCTGTTGTCCGGACGCGGCGTCGCCGTCCCCGGAGTACGCGAGGAGCCGCCCGTCCGGTGAGACGGTCGGGCACTCCTCGTCGGACGGTGTGTCGGTCAGCCGGGTCAGGCCGGTGCCGTCGGTGCGCACCAGCCACAGGTCGCGCTGCGTCGCGCCGGCCGGGCCGCCCGGCTCCGCCGAGTCGAACACCACGGCCCGGCCGTCCGGGGTCAGCCGCGGATGGGCCGCGTCGCGGCCGGCGGTCAGTTTGCGCACCGATCCGTCGGGGGCCCGCAGGTAGACCTGCGGACGCGGCTCGTCGCGCCGGCTCGCGAACACCAGGGTGTCCCCGAGGGCCGCGGGCTGGACGTCGAAGTGCGCCGGTCCCGCTCCGAACAGCGGCTCGCTGGACGTGGTGGTGCCGACTTGGCCGAGGCTGCGGAACCGGGTGCCGGCGTAGACGATCCTGGTGGCGGGCGCGGCCACGGCCGCCGGCACCTCGGCCGCGGCCGGCCGGGGGGCGGGGGCGGGGGCGGCGGGGCCCGCGGCGGCCGTCACCGTGACCAGCGGCACCATTAGGAGCAGCGCCACGCCGAATCTCCCCGGCCGGCGCGGCCCGCCGGGGCCAGCGGTGCCGTCCACGTCCACCTCGCAGTCTCCGGACCCATGGGTCGTGCCCCGCCACGGTGCGGTAAGCGCCCGGGTGCGCGGCAGGGCGGTGGGTCCGTGCGCGGGGGAAGCACGGGCTGTGCTTTCGGGCAGCGCCCGGGGACGGCCATCCGCGGGCACGGGGGCACCGAGCGGTGCTGATCGCTGCCGGCTGGCGCTGGTCGGTGGGGGGCGGCGGTGGTCCGGGCCGGCGCTGGGACGTGCCGGGCGGTGGTTGGTCCGGGCTGATGGTGGGCGCTGGTGGTGGGCGGTACCCGTCGGTGCTGGGCGGCGGCGGTCGATCCGGGTCGGTGGTGGGCGGTGCCGGGGCGTATCAGCCGGGGCGGCCGGTCAGATCAGCCCGTTGCGCAGGGCGAAGCCGACCGCGTGGGCCCGGTTGCGCAGTTGGAGCCGGGTGGTGATCTCGTGCAGCACGTTCTTGACGGTCCGTTCCGAGTACGAGGTCTTCCGCGCGATCTCCGCCGTGTCCAGCCCCTCCGACACCAGGCGGAGCATGGCGGCCTCGCGCGCCGACAGCGCGGACAGCGACAGGCCGCGCTGATCGAGCGTCGACCGCTGGAGGTTGCCGACCTGGGTCAGCAGCGTCCCGAGCAGGTCGCCGGGTAGGACGCCCTCGCCGTTGGCCATCGCCAGCACCAGGTGCAGCAGCCGGTCCTGGTCCGCCTCGGCGCGCCGCAGTACCGCGGTGACCCCGCACTCGACCACCCGTTGCAGCGCTGTGGCGTCGAAGGTGCCGACGACGAGGCCGGTCCTGGTGGCGGCGTTGCGCCGCATCCGTTGCAGCAGGGCGATCACGGAATCGTCCACGGCGTCGACGACCAGGAGCGAGGTCCGCGCCCGGTCCGCCTCGGCCTCGGTGAGCAGCTCCACCTCCGGGCGCTGGCGGAGCTGGTGGGTGACGCCGATGTGCAGGACCACATCCTGGGCGTAGACGGCCACACTCACCCGCTCCGGCCGGCCGGTCGGCGCGGCGGGGGACAGGTGCGGCCTGGGGGCGATCATGAGCGGGCTGTCTTTCGGGGAGCCTGACATGAGGGGTTCCACTTCGTGACGGTGACGGGGCGGTGGCGGTGGAGGCGCGGGGGACGGGGGCCCGCAGGGAGAGCGGGCGGGGCGGGGCCGTCGATCGGGCGGGGTTCGGGCCGCGGGCCCGGCGGGTCGGGGCGCGGGGCCGGTGATGCGGTGGGCCCGGGGTCCGGTGGGAGTGGGGCGCGCTGCGCGGGGCCCCGGGCGGGCGGGGGAGCAGCGCGGGTGCGGCTCGGGGCCGTCTCAGCCGGGGGCGTCCGGCGGGTCCGGCCCTGACCGCGCGGGGCATCCCGACTGCCCCGGCGTTGCCCCCGCATCTCTCCTCCCGCCCCGGGCGCGGTCCTACGGTCGTGGCGTGACGCCATCTGCAGCCTCCTCCGGCGCCGGAGCGCCCGCCCCCGACATCCCGGCGGTGACGGTGACGCCGGGCGGCACCGCCTCGACCGTGCTGACCGTCCGCAACGACAGCGACATCGTCGAGGCGTACGCCCTGGAGGTCGTCGGCGACTGCGCGCCCTGGGCCGTGGTGGAGCCCGAGCGCGTCTCCCTCTACCCGGGCACCTCCGAGACGGTGACCATCCGGCTGAACCCGCCGCGCTCCCCCGACGTCCGGGCCGGCGAGGTGCCCCTGGGCGTACGGGTGCTGCCCGCCGAACACCCCGAGTCCGTCACGGTGCCCGAAACCACGGTGCACGTGGCGGAGTTCCACGAGCTGGACGCCCAACTGCTGCCGCGCCGCCGGCGCGGCTGGCTGCGGGGCCGCTACCGGCTGGCGGTGCGCAACGGGGGCAACACCCCGGCACAGGTGGCCTTCACCCCCGGGCAGGCGGGGGAGGAACTGCGGTTCCGGTTCACGCCCGCCGGGCTGGGCCTGGCGGCGGGGGAGTCGGCGGAGACCCGGCTGCGGGTCCGCACCACCGGCCGGCCGGTCTGGTTCGGCAAGCCGGTGGTCTGGCCGTTCACCGTACGCGTCGACGACGCCGCGGTACCGGAGGGCACCGACCGGGCCGCGGCGGGCACGCCGCCGGTCCTGGAGGCCGAGTTCGTCCAGATCCCGGTCTTCCCGAAGTGGCTGCTCGCGGTGCTCGCGGCCCTGATCGCGCTGGTGCTGGCCTGGTTCACCCTGGTGCGTCCCGCGGTGCGCAGCACGGCCCGGCAGGCCGCCGACGCGGTGGTCCACGCGAGCCCCACGACCGCGGCCGGCCGGAGCGGGCAGCCGTCCGCCGCCGGCACCGGCGACAGCGCCCCGCCGCCCGGCGGCCAGGGCACGGGCGCGCCCGGCACGGGAGCGCGGCCGGGCACGGGCGGCACGGGTGCGGGCGGGAGCGGCGGCACGGTCGGCGACGGGCGGCAGACCTCGCGCACCATCGAGGTGCGGACGCCCAGCGGGGGGGAAAGGGCGGGCAGCTACACGGTGCCCGCGGGGAAGGTCTTCGGCGTCACGGACATCGTGGTCGCCAACTTCCAGGGTGACGAGGGCGTGCTGACCATCAGCTTCGACAACCAGAGCGTCACCATCATCGCGCTGGAGAACTTCCGCAACCAGGACTACCACTGGGTCACCCCCATCGAGATCCCCGGGAACGCGACCGTCACCATGGACGTGAACTGCACGAAGCCGGGCACACCGGCCTCCGGACGTCAGGCGCGGCAGTGCCGTGAGCTCCTGAACGTGAGCGGTGCGCTCAGCGATGCGCTCCAGTGACAGGTACGACATCCATCTCGTGTGACATGGTTCGCCCGGAGGAACGGGAGAGGAAGAGGAATCCCCCACTCCGTCCGAAAACCGACACCGCGATCCGCCCCGGGCGGCGCTGAGGCCGGCGCCCGGCGGTCCTGAACGCCGTGCCCGGCGCCGTCGTCCTCCCGTCACGGGCTCCGTCGGCGCGCAGCGACCCGGCGGAAGCGGATTGGCCTGTTCCTCCCCGGTTCGATCTGTGGGCGCGCACGCCGGTGAACTGCTCCTTCGCGCCGGTTTCGAGCCCTGGCGCCGCGCCCCCGCGGTTCTCCCGGCCGCGCTCGGCATCATGTCCGGCAAAGATCGTGGGCGAGCCGTGTCGATCCGTGGCCGCGCCGATCGACCTCGGAGTGAGAGGGTCGAACGACGACCCCGGTGGCAAGGAGCCCGACGATGGCGAAGTACATGCTGATCATGCGAGGCACGGACGAGTCCATGGCGGCGATGATGGAGACGCCCTTCGATCAGATGCTGGAGACGGTGGGCCGTTTCAACGAGGAGCTGATCAAGGCGGGCGTGCTCGTCGCGGCCGAGGGGCTGGACGACCCGGCACAGGGCGTGGTGGTCGACTTCGGCAGCGGGACGCCGGTGGTCACCGACGGCCCCTACGGCGAGACCAAGGAGCTGTTCGGCGGCTTCTACCTGATCGACGTGGCCTCCAAGGAGGAGGCGGTCGAGTGGGCCAAGCGGCTGCCCGCGGTCGGCGGCAGCAAGTGCGAGGTCCGCCGGGTGCCGGGCATCGACGAGTTCCCGCAGGACAACGAGTGGATCATCAGGGAGCGGGCCTGGCGCGAGCGCACCGGCCAGCTCTGATGCCGGAGGCGACGGACGCCGGCGACGATGACGGCGTCGGCGTCGGCAGCTCCGGTACCGGTACCGGTACCGGTACCGGTACCGGCGAGGGTACGGGCGCCGCCGACGGTCCGCCGGACGCCGCTGACGCCGCTGACGCCGCTGACGGTCCGCCGGTCACCGAGCCGGCGCGGCGGGCCGTCGAGGCCGTCTGGCGGATCGAGTCCGCGCGGATCGTCGGCGCGCTCGCCCGCTACACCCGGGACGTCGCGTTCGCCGAGGACGTCGCCCAGGAGGCCGTGGCGCAGGCGCTGCTGGCCTGGTCGCGCGACGGCGTCCCGGCGAACCCGGTGGGCTGGCTGCTGGCGACCGCGCGGCGGCGCGCCGTCGACGGCTTCCGCCGCCGTACGGCCCTCGGCGAGCGCTACGCGCAACTCGCCCACCCGCTCGCCGAGGGCGAGGCCACGTCGGGCGCGGCGGTCCCGCCGGCCCGGTCGGACGACCTGCCCTGGGATCCCGACCGGGTCGACGACGACGTCCTCGCGCTGATGTTCGTGGCCTGCCATCCGGTGCTCTCACCCGAGGCCCGGGTGGCCCTGACGCTGCGCGCGGTCGGCGGCCTGACCAGCGAGGAGATCGCCCGCGCGTTCCTGGTGCCGGTGCCGACCGTCCAGGCCCGGATCACCCGGGCCAAGAAGACGATCGCCGCGGCGGGCGTGCCGTTCGAGCTGCCGCCCGCCGGGGAGCGGCGGGAGCGGCTCGGCGGTGTGCTGAGTGTGCTGTACGTGATCTTCACCGAGGGTTCCACGGCGACGGCCGGCGACCGGCTGCTGCGTACCGACCTGGCGTACGAGGCGCTGCGGCTGGCCCGGACGCTCACCGCGCTGCTGCCCGGCGAACCGGAGGCGTACGGGCTGCTGGCCCTGTTCGAGCTCACCGCCGCGCGCTTTCCCGCGCGCACCGGGCCCGACGGCGAGCCGGTGCTGCTGGCGGACCAGGACCGCGGGCGGTGGGACCGGTCCGCGATCCGCCGCGGTCTGGCCGCGGTGGGCCGGGCCGCGACTTTGGGACAGGGCCTCGGGCCGTACGGGTTGCAGGCCGCGATCGCCGCCTGCCACGCGTCGGCGCCATCGGTGGCGGAGACCGACTGGGAGCGGATCGTGCTGCTCTACGAGGCGCTGGGCCGGGTGGCCCCCTCCCCGGTCGTCGAGCTCAACCGGGCCGTCGCCGTCGCGATGGCCCACGGACCGCGGCAGGCGCTGGCCATGGTCGACGAGCTGGCCGCCGCCGACCGCCTCCCGGGCTCCCACCTGCTGCCGACCGTACGCGGCGAGCTGCTGCTGCGTCTCGGCCGTACCGCCGAGGCCCGCGCGGAACTCGAACTCGCCGCCCGGCTGTGCCGCAACACCCGCGAACGGTCGGTCCTGCTGCGCAAGGCGGCGGCCCTGGAATGACGCCGGGGCGCCGAGCGGTCGCCGGCCCGTTCTCCGGCGGCCCGCGACCGCCGCCCGGAGATCCGCGCCGCGTGCCGGAACCGCCGCCCCGACGGCGGGACGGCTTTCGCTGCCGAGGACAGGAGTACGCGCCCGGTGACCGCCGCCCCGCCCCGGGCCCGGCGACCGAGCCCGGCCGCGTACCCGCGACGAGCCGCGCCCCGCGCCGGCCGCGCCCCGCGCCACCGGCCCACCGGAATCGTCCCGACAACGCCGGTGGGAGTCCGGGCCGGCCGCGGGCCGAACGCCGGGCGCGGGCCTATTCCTTGCCGAGGAGTTGTCTGACCGTCCGGACGATCTCCTCGTTGGTGTAGGCGTGGCCGCCGATTCCCCAGCCGCCGGGAACGGCCTGGGTGAGGGCGACCCAGGTGCGGGCCTGGAGGGCCGGGTCGCCGGCGGCGCGGGCGACGGCGGCGGTGATGTCGCCGACGACGCCGAGCCGCTGCTCGCGGTCCAGGGCGTCGGCGTTGGTCAGCACGTTCACCCGTACGCAGTGGCTGTCCCCGGCCAAGGTCGAGAGGTCGTCCGGGCCGAGGTCGTGGACGAAGGCCGCCGTGTTGTCGGCGAAGAACGCGATGTCCGGCACCCGTTCCCACCGCATGACCGTGCGGGCCAGTTCCCGGGCGAGTCCGCGCTTGTCCGCGAAGTGCCTGACGCTGTCGGGGATCTTGATTGCTGAACTCTCTCGCCAGTCGATTGCGGTGTGGGCTGGCCCGCGCCAAGAGGCCAAGAGAGGGCCGAAACGGCTCCGGTTCGTCCGAACAGTTGCTGACGTGGCGGTCGGCCTAGTGCTGCGCCGCGTTAATTCGTGCAGGGCTGCCGCGTCTGCGTGATCACGTTGTCCCAGTCTCGTGGCTGGTCAGGCTGCTTCCTTGAGCGGAGTGCCGTCGTAGGTCCAGCGGAAGGGCTGCGCGGTTTCGTTGCGATTGATGATGTAACTGTCCATCTTGTCGATGAGGTCGTCGCGGCTGGCGAAGTCGCCGTGTCGCAGCACGCTGCGGGTCAGGGCAGAGAAGACCAGTTCGACCTGGTTGAGCCACGAGGCGTGGGGCGGGGTGAAATGCGTTGTCCAGCGCGGATGTGCCTTGACCCACGCCTGGGTATGCCTGGCGGTGTGCGAGGAACCGTTGTCCAGGACCACGTGGATGTCCGTGCCCGGGGGGATGAGCGTGTCGATCCGGTTGAGGAAGCCGGTGAAGGTCGCCGCGTTGTTGCGTGTGATGACTTCGGTGAGGACCTCACCGGTGCGCACGTCGAGTGCGGCGACCAGGGAGGCGGTGCCGTGGCGGACGTACTCGAACTCCTGGCGGGCTGCGCGGCCCGGGGTGGCGGGGCGGCCGGGGTGCTTGCGGGAGCGGGCGGCGACCGCGGTCTTCTCATCGACTGACAGCAGCACCGCGCCCTGGGGCGGGTTGCGGTAGAGGTCGCAGATGTGTTCGGCGCGTTGCCAGAAGTCGGGGGTGTCGCGGCGGGTGAGCCAGCCGCGGACCTTGTGCGGCTTGAGGTCCAGGTCCGCCAGTATCCGCCCGACGTGGGAAGGCGAGACGGCTGCGGAGACGGTGTCCGCGACCCGCCCGGCGATCGCCCGATGGGTCCAGGTGGCCGCCGGGTGCGGCGGGGCGCTGGTCGCGGCGGCCACGATCGCCACGCGCACCCGGTCGTCGTAGATCCTGGGCCGGCCCGAGCGCCTGGCGTCCTTCAAGCCGTCGGTGCCCTGGTGGGCGAAGCGTCCGCGCCACTTGCGGACGGTGTTCACCGCGATGCCCAGCTCACAGGCGATCTCCGCGTTGGCCAGCCCGTCTGCTGCCGCGAGCACGATCCGGGCCCGCAGGACCTGACGGACCTGGGCCTTCGCGGAGACCGTCAGCCGCTCCAGCACCTGGCGCGCGGTCTCGTCCAAGGTCGCGGCAACCGCCGCAACTGCCCCACCCACCAGCGTGCATGTGTCCATGATCGATGATCATGGCGGGCAGGCGCCGCACCGGGCAGGATGGGGCCCGTGCCGAAGAACCCACCCGACTCGATGCAACACCACCTGCGCGTGCGCCTCAGCGACCATGCCAAGGACCGCTGGCCGCAACTGGCCCGCGTCGAAGTCCGCTTCCGCACCGGATTCGCCTACGTCACCGGCGAACTCGAGGACGGCGAGCAGATCTCCCTGTGCCGCCTACGCTTCACCGGCGTCCTGCACACCTGGGGCTTCGCCCTGTACCTGGCCAGCCGAGGCACCTACCAGGACAACCTCCTGCCCACCGGCCTGCCCATCGGCAGCCCCGAAGACTGCATGGACTGCGCCTGCTACCTCTACCTCGGCGACCAGCCAACCTGACCGACACGCCTTTACGAACCAACGCGGAGAAGGACTACCGCGCATCGAACGCAACCCATGTGTTCGCCGGCAGGTCGGGCTTCCCGGGCACCAGTCGCAGCTCCTCGGTCCATGCCTCGCCGGCGATTTCGGAAGCAACGCGACGCCAGAAGCGCGCCGCGCCCGCGTTCTCCTCCTGAAAAGCGATCTCCCATCGGCCGGGGTGCGCGGCCAGGACAGACCGCACCGCTCGCAACCCAAGGCCTGACCGGCGTGCCCCACGCACCATGAAGAAGCTGTTCAGCACGCGCGCATCGCTGTTCAGCGCGCGTACGAACGCGAAGCCGACCGGCCGGTCACCAGACCATACGAGATAGGCCAACCAGGCGGGATCGCCGATCGCCGACTCCAGCCACTCGCGCCGGTATGTTCCGTCCGGGTTCGGCAGGACACCCCTGAACTCCGACAGGTCGTGCAGGAAAAGCGGCCAGAGTCGTTCCAGGACGTCGCGGTGGTCGGCGCCCGCTATACGGACGGCAAGGTCTGCCATCTGATCCTCCTCGAGAACGCGAAAAGCCTTCCGGCAGACCGGAAGGCTTCGAACTATCGAGCGGACTTTATCGTGTATATGGCCTGGACACACAGCCCGCAGATCCAGGCAGCGCGGACGTTGCCTGCGTCAGCACCATCCGCGCGGCCGACGTAGCGGACGCGCGGAGGTCCGTCTTCCACCCCTCAACGAACTAACGCGGAGCAGCACTAGGTGTACTGCCCCGTGAGGTTGGGGACGCGGCTGGCGGGTGGTTGGCCTTTGAGCGCGGTGTGTCCGCGGTGGTGTTTGTAGGTGTGGAGCCACTGCGGGTATGCCTCGCGTCGTTCGGCTTCGCTGCGGTAGAGCTTTGCGTAGGCCCATTCGTCCAGCAGGGTGCGGTTGAACCGCTCGACCTTCCCGTTGGTCTGGGGCCGGTAGGGGCGGGTGCGCTTGTGTGCGATGCCCTGCGCTGCAAGGGTGTTGCGCCACAGGTGTGACGTGTAGCAGGCGCCGTTGTCGGTCAGTACCCGCTGGACGGTGATCCCGGCTGCGGTGAAGTAGGCGTGGGCCCGTTGCCAGAACCCGACGGCGGTCTCCTTCTTCTCGTCGGTGAGGATCTCGCTGTAGGCGAGGCGGGAGTGGTCGGCGACGGCGTTGTGCAGGAAGCTCATGCCGGCCTTGGCCCGGTTCTTGCGGCCCGCCTGCCGGCCCAGGAGCCTGTGGCCGCCTCCGTCGGGGATGCTGCCGGGTTTCTTGATGTCGATGTGCACCAGGTCGCCGGGGGTGGCGTGTTCGTAGCGGCGGATCACCCGGTCGGTGGCGCGGTCCAGGTGGGCCAGAGGGGCGAGACCGAAGCGGGTCAGGACGCGGTGCACGGTGGCCGGGTTCAGTCGCAGCAGGTAGGCGATGCGGGCCGGCCCCCACCGGCGCAGGACGCGGACTGTGATGATCCGCCGCTCGGTCCGGGTCGGTGTCCGGCGCGGGCTGTGGTGCGGGCGTGAGGACCGGTCGGACATCCCGGCTTCGCCCATCTCCCGGTAGCGGGCTGCCCACCGCTGGGCCGTGGTGGGCGAGACCTGGAAGCGCTCGGCAGCACGCCGCAGCGACCAGCCGTCGTCCACGACGCAGCGGGCCAGACGCAGACGACCGGTCTCGGTCAGGGGTGCATTACGGTGGGCATGAGGGCCTTCTGATCGTTCCATGTCGATGTCGCAATCCACACCGAACCCGGAAGGCCCTCACTCATTCAAGATTGCCAAGCCGTGGGATCCGTCACCAACCTCCGTGGACAGAACACCTAGACCGACCGCCACGTCAGCAACTGTTCGAACGAACCGGAGCCGTTTCGGCCCTCTCTTGGCGCGGCCAGCCCACACCGCAATCGACTGGCGAGAGAGTTCAGCAATCAAGATCCCCGACAGCGTCAGGTACTCAGGAGTTCAGGAACTGCTGGAACTGCGTGTCGAAGTCGCGAGGATCCTCGCTCAGCGACGCCTTGACCATCGCGGTGAACTCGTCGACGACAACCTCGAACGTACCGGCCTCGACACCGTCGAGGGTGATACGTGCGACATCGGCCGGGTCCATCTTGGGTACGTCGTAGCCCTTCATCATGTCGGTGTCCGCCGCTCCGAGGTGGACCGAGGTGACTTTCGTGCCCTGCCCGGCCAGTTCCTGGCGCAGGGCGTTGCCCATGCTCCAGACGGCGGCCTTCGAGACCGCGTAGGCGCTGCTGCCGGGGAAGACGAACCAGGACGCCGACGAGGCGATGTTCACCATCGCGCCCCCGCCGTTCGCCGCGAGGACCGGCGCGAAGGCGCGGGCCATGGACAGCGTGCCCCAGAAGTTCACGTCCAGCGCGGCACGGACAGCGTCCAGGTCACCGAGCAGAGCGCCTCCGCCGATTCCGGCGTTGTTGACGAGCAGGTTGACATCGCCCGCCGCGCGAGCTGCCGCCTCAACGGCGAGAGGGTCGGAGATGTCCAGGGCGAGGACCTCGACACCGTCGAGATCGATCGACTCGGATCGGCGGGCGGTCGCGTAGACCTTCGCGCCCCGCTCGACGAGCTGGGCAGCGAGATGACGGCCGATGCCGCGGTTGGCTCCGGTGACGAGCGCAGTGGCTCCGTGGATGTTCATAGGACGTATGCTAAAACCTCACGTCAACGTGAGGATCAAGTCTGGACCGCCCGGGAGGTGCCATGCGTATCGGAAAGGTGGCCGAAGGCGCTGGGGTCAGCGTCCGTGCGCTGCGGTACTACGAAGAGCAAGGGCTCGTCATCGCCGACCGCAGCCCCAGCGGCCACCGGCAGTATCCCGAGTCCGCCGTTGAGCGGGTGAAGTTCATCCAGCTTCTCTACTCGGCCGGGCTGAGCAGCAAGGCGATCTTGCAGGTCCTGCCCTTCCTGGACACCCTCGTCGCGACCCCAAGGATGACACAGCGACTCAAGGACGAACGCGACCGCATTTGGACCCAGATCGGCGACCTGACCAGGGCGCACGACCGACTCGATGAGCTGATCGGCCTCGCCACCAAGTCTGCGATCTCTCCAGCTACCTGCCCGGCGAGCGTGGATGCCGCCACATGATCGACCGGACCTCCTAGCCTTGTTCGAACTCTGAGCTGGCCAAAAGCTCGCCGAGGATCGAAAACAGGCACGAAGGTTCCCGCGGGCGCGTATACGTCGATCATGGGCATGGCAATCTTCAGGCGGTCGTGTCTCGGTGCCCGCGGGCCGGCGGGCAGCGCGCGCCGGCTGCTCTGCCGCGTCGTCCCCGCCTCCGCGGGGCGTTCGCTCTCGCCGGCCGCGGGAGGTGTCCGCCTGCCACGGTCCTCCGGGCGGGGGCGGCCCCGCATCCCGTACGGCGCGTAGTCACCGCCGCCGCGGCCTACGAGAAGTCGCGGGCGGGGCGGTCGGACAGGGCGCGGCGCGAGCGGACGCCGAGGTTGCGGAACACTCTCCGCAGGTGGTAGTCGACGGTGTGGGCGCTCAGGAAGAGCTGGGCGGCGATCTCCGCGTCGGTGGCCCCCGCGGCGGCCAGCCGCGCCACGCGCGTCTCCTGGGCCGTCAGGCCGTCCGGGCCGCCGGCGGACCGCTCCCCGCCGTCCGCCGGCCCGGCCGGCGGGACGGGGTCCGCGGCCGCCGCCAGCTCCCGGGCCGTGCGCCCGGTGTGGCCCAGCGCGCCCATGGCGTCGAAGAAGAGGCCGTGGGCGATGCGCAGCTGGCGGCGGGCGTCCCTCGTGCGCCGTTCGCGCCGCAGCCACTCGCCGTAGAGCCGGTGGCTGCGCGCCCGGCGGGCCAAGCCCCGGGTCCTCTCGTGGTGGCCGATCGCCTCCAGGTACAGCGGATCGGCGTCGGGGGCGTGGGCCGTGAGGAGTGCGTGGGCGCGGGCGAGGTCGCCGAGCGTGCCGGGCGCGGTCGAGCACCTCCCGGAGCCGGTGGCGCTCCGCACCGCAGCCGAACAGCTCGTTCACCGGGCCGACGTGGCCCGGCGTCCGCCTCGGTCCGGCGGCGGGATGCCGCGGCCCGGCGGTCGACCGGGGGCTGCCTCGTCACAGGGTGACCCGCCCGCGGCGGGTGTCGAGGGTGACGCGGAGCCCGACCGGGCCGGCGGCCAGGGCGAGTGAGGTGCCGACGGCGGCCAGCAGCGGGCGGAGCGCGTCGGGGTCGGGAACGGTCGCCGAGACGCCCACCAGGGTGGCGGCGGGCAGGTCCGAGGCCGTGGGGTGGACGGTGGCGCCCCAGTCGATCAGGAAGGGCACCAGGCCGGAGGGGTGCGCGGCCTCGCTGCGGGTCAGGCGCCACGCCAGCAGGGTGCCGTCCGGCCGGCGGCGGCTCATCGGGTGCGCGGGACCGGGGTCGTAGCCGTGCGCGCGGGCCGCCGCGACCGCCGCGTCCACGTCGGGCGTGCCGATCGCCCAGGTCACCGTACGGGCTTCGGTCAGTGCGTCGATCCCGAACGGCCGCGGGCGCGCCGGCTCGGGCTGCCCGGGGTCCGGGCCGATGATCTCCAGGTAGCGGGAGCCCCCGAGCGCGACAAGGTGGTTGCGGGTGCCGAGGCCGACGTGGGCGCCGCCGGGGGCCGGCGCCACGCCGGTGCGGGCGGTGAAGTCGGCGACCGTCGCGGCCAGGTCCGGGGTGGCGTGGACGAGGTGGTCCAGACGTGCGGGAATGGCGTTCATCACGGCTGAGCCTACGAACAGGCGGCGCTTTCTGTCGCGTCCGCGCGGCGGGGCCGCGGAGGGCGTCGCGGAGGAGGCGCCGCCTTCCCTCCCGCCGGTCCCCGTCCCGCCGGTCCCCGTCCCGCCGGTCCCCGCCGCCAGGTTCTCCCGCCCGGCTTTCCGCCGTCGCCACCGGGATCCGCCGGCCCGGCGCCGCTGCCGGCGCCGCCCCCGGCTCCGCCCCGACGTGGCCGCCCGTCCTCCGCGGTCGCGGGTCCGTCAGCCCTCACAGAGCGGCGTCCGCACCGGGCGGCATGCCGCCGAAGTGGCCGTCGCTCCCGGGGAGGGAGGGACCGGAGCGGGGCTGCGGGACGGCACGGCGGACGATGACCGCGGCCCAGTGCCGCTCGGCGATCCCGTCCAGCCGCCTGCGGCGTCGGCGGTGGACCGGTCCCGCGTAGAGCCGGTCGCCGAGACCGATCGCCTGCACCAGGGCGGCGAGCACCACGTCCTGGGCGTCCAGGGCGTCGAGCGGCCGGTCGGAGTCGACGACGTGGTCCACGCGTGCGCGGGCCGCCTCCCGGTGCGCCGGGTCGACCACCCTGATCCTTCCCGGCGCCGGGCGGCCGGCGCGCCGCGGGTCCACGGTGACCGTGCCGAGGTCCCTCGCATGGTCGATGTGGGCGCCCGGAGACCTGCCGACCGTCCGCTTGACGAACGCCGAGGGATGCAGCGGGGACGGTTCGCGCAAAACCCACCGGATCGCCCGGTCCAGCAGGACGTCTCCCACCGGTGACGGGTCCAGTACGGCGATACGGATGGGGCCGCCCGTGGTCTCGACCGCGACGCGTCCGGCCGCGACCAGGTCCGCCAACTCCGCGCCGCGCAGACCGTACGGGAGGGTCTCGGCGCAGCGCAGCCGTCCGCTCCTGCCGATCGACAGCACCAAGAGGTCGTCCGCCAGGGTCCGCACCCCGGCCACGCTAGCGGGCACCCCGGCACCCGTACAGGGGAAGCCCGCACTCCACCTTCTCCCGGGCCGCGGCGGCCGTCGCCCCGCCCCGGACGGCCCCCGGCTCCCGGGTCTTTCGGTCGGCGGCAGGACACCGAGGCCCCGCGGGCGGACCGGTGCCGTCGGGTCGGCCGATGAGCCTGTCGAGCAGCGGGAAGGTCGGGTACGGCTGGTCGTGGTCGCCGAAGTGGCCGTCGTCGCGGACGATAGGGGTGCCGCCCAGCCGCTCGAACATGGCGCGGCCCTGCCGGTCGTCGCAACCGTAGCGGCCCTGGCGGGAGTTGATGAAGTACAGGTCGCGGACACGGGCTTTGACGGCGGCCCAGTCGTGGGCGGGTTGCAGGACCGGTGCGTCGGCGGTGTTCGGCGGGGTGGAGTAGCCCGCCGCCAGGACGGCTTGCGGCACGGCCGTGTCGATGTGCTCCGGCACCGCGAGGAGCAGCGCGGCGCCGCCCGAGCGGCCCACCAGGACGGTGTGCTCGTCGAAGGCGTGGCCGGCCAGTACCTTCGGCAGGAAGGTGGCGACGGGTTCCCTGTGAGACCCGGGTAGTGCGGGATCTCCACGGCGTAGCCGCGTTCGGCCAGCCGGCGCCCCAGCCACGGGTACCAGCAGACCTCGGGGCTGCCGCCGGTCCCGTGGAAGACGACGGCCTCGCGCTGCACGGCGTGTCCCTTTCGCGGCCGGCCCGCACCGGTCGACCGCCGCCCCGCGCGCGTCTGCTCTCCTGGGACCGACTCGCGTCGCGCCCGTCCGCCCCGGCCCGCTGCCGCACGGAGCGTAGGGGGCGGGTCCGGCCGCTGTCCGTCCGCACCCGGCGTACGTCCATGGGCGTATTTCTCCTCCCAGCGAGCAGCGGGCGTCCGCGCTCCTGCCGCCGACGCGGACCGGGAACCCGGTGGGTACGTCGCGGAAACACATCGGAAACGCCCGTACGGAAGTGACTCCTGTGGTGAATGGGATGGGTGGGGTTGGGGTGCTGTTCGGCTGCCCTGGCTCTGAAGTGCACATCCGCGCGATAATGCGGCGCGTGTTCGACGGGCTTATGCCAGTCGCCTTTGCCGTGCGCGCTGATTTCCGATTCTGTGGTCTCCGATTGAGGGTTTGGCCATTCCTGAGCTGCTGCCGCATCGGTTGTGGCCGTTTGCGGGGTGCGCTTCCGGCCATCCGTGACGAGCCGGCCCCGCATTTATCCACGCGACTACCGGTGCGGCCGTAGGTGGCTCAAGAAGTCGCAGTTGAACGGGGCTGCCGCCCTGGAACCGAAAGCTTGTTCACTGCGTGCGGGTCGACTTATATCCCGGTTCGCCGAGGTGAATCAGGGTGGTGCGAAGCGACTGCGTACCGAGGTCGCCAATCGGCCATTTCTGCCGTCCGCTCCTTTCCTCCGGCGATGACAAGGTCGCTGTTGTACGCTGGCCGGGCCCTGGCCACGAATGATGGTCGGACCGGTTGAATTCCTTGAACGGAACGCGGAGGGAGCCGTGTCCGGCCCGTGGGCGAAGACCGAGGACAACGATGAGTGGGAGTTCTCCAATGGCAAATCCGTTCGATGACGAAAGTGCCACCTTCCTCGTCCTGGTCAATGACGAGCGGCAGTATTCGCTGTGGCCGGCCGGTGCGGCGGTGCCAGCGGGCTGGCGTGTGGCGCTCGCCGAGAGTTCACACGACGCGTGCGTGCGCTTCGTCGAAGCCACCTGGACGGACATGCGGCCGGCCGGCCTGGCCGCGGTCATGGACGCGCGGGCCTAGACGCGCCCGGGACCGGGCGGGCGCGAACCCGGCGGGTCGGCCCGCGCGGTGCCGTGAGGCGGTCGGCCTCCGTACGGGGGCGGCTTTTCGGCGGCCGGGCGCCCGGACCGGATCCTCCGCCTCGGCCCCGACGCCGACGCCGCCCGCCCGCTCGATACCGGTCGCCGCGGCCGTGGCGCGGGCCGGCCGGGACGTCGCGCCCCCCTCCTCACTTCACCGGACTTACCTGAACGGCGGAATTGGCATGCGCGAAATCGATTCCCGTGTCCTACCGCTGACCCGCGCCCAGCAGGGCGTGTGGTTCAGCCAGCATCTGGACCCGGCGAACCCGAAATACAACATCGCCGAATGCCTCGCGATGGCGGGCCGCATCGACGAGGCCGCGTTCGCCGAGGCCGTGGCGAGAGCCGTACACGAGTGCGAATCACTGCACGTCGAGTTCTTCACGACCGACGGATTGCCCTACCAGCGTCTGTTGCCGCCGCGCCGGGTACCGCCTTCCCTGGTCGATCTGACCGCGCATTCCGATCCGTCGGCCGCCGCCGAGAGACTCATGGCCGGAGACCTGCGCAGACCGGCGGACCCGACGCGGCCCGCCGAACTCTTCACCCACTTCCTGATCAAACTGGCCGACGACCGGTACCTCTGGTACTCGCGCTACCACCACCTCGTGGTCGACGGGCTGAGCGTCTCGCTGGTGGCCCGCCGGGTGGCCGAGCTGTATACGGCACATGTGCGCGGGACCGCCGTCGAGGCGAGCACCGCGTCGCTGCGGGCACTGGTGGACGGCGAGCGGGCGTACGAGGAGTCCGCTGAGTACACCCGGGACCGTGCGTACTGGGCCGGCCGGCTGGCGGACTTCACGGCACCGGACGCCCTCGTCGCGCGGCGCGCGGCGGCGAGCCGCCGCACCGTCGAGGAGCGAGCCGGTGAGGAGCGGGCCGGTGAGGAGCGGGCCGGCATCCGGCGGGCCGGTGAGCAGGAGGGCAGCGCGCCCGGCCTGCACGCCGCCGAAGGACTCGGCGCCGAGGTCCTGGCCGGGCTCAAGGCCGTCGGCCGTGCCGCCCGGACGAGTTGGTCGGCCGTCGCGGTCACCGCCGCCGCGCTGCACGTCTCGCGCGCCACCGGGTCCGCCGACGTCATGCTCGGCCTGACCACCAACGGGCGCGCCGGCGCTCTCGGCGACACCCCCGGCATGACCGCCAACGTCGTCCCGCTGCACGTGCGAATATCACCCGGCACGACCGTGGGCGGGCTGATCAAGGACGTGGCGGCGGAGATCCGGGGTGCCCTGCGCCACCGCCGGTACTCCCGCGAGATGCTGGTCCGGGACATGAGGATCCCCGGCGGCTCGAACCTCATGACCAGCCTGGTGGTCAACGTCATGCCGTACGACTACGGCCTGGTGTTCGGCGACACCCCGGCGACGTCCCGCGTCCTGTCCACGGGCCCGGTGGACGAGATCGCGTTCTTCCTGTCCGAACGCTCCGAGGACGTGGGCCCCCTCATCGGGTTCGACGCGAACCCGGATCTCTATCCGCCCGAGAGTCTGGCTCCCCATCAGCGCGGAATCGTCGCGCTGTTGACCTCGCTCTCCCGCGCACTGCCCGGGACGCCGGTCGCCGCTCTCGACGCCGTGTCGCCCGGGGAACGGGCCGAGCTGCTGGCGTCCGGGCGTGGGCCGGCGCGGGAGCTGCCGGAGCGCACGTTTCCGCAGTTGTTTGCCGAGCAGGTGGTGCGGGCTCCGGGGGCTGTTGCGGTGCGTGATGGTTCGCGGGCTTTGACGTATGGCGAACTGGATGTGCGGGCTGATCGGTTGGCCGGTCGTCTGGTCGCTGGGGGTGTTGTCCGGGGGTCGGTGGTGGCTCTGGCGCTGCCCCGCCGGGTGGAGTTGGCGGTGGGGGTGCTGGCGGTGTTCAAGGCGGGTGCCGCCTACCTGCCGTTGGATCCGGCGTATCCGCGGGAGCGGCTGGCGTACATGATGGACGACGCGCGGCCGGTGCACCTGATCACCACCGGCGACCTCGCGGCCCAACTGCCCACGTCAGGGCTGCCGATGACCATGCTGGATGCGGATGCGGATGCGGATGCGGATGCGGACACCGGCGCGGAGACGGACGCGGCGCAGGACGCGGACGAGCCGGGCGCCTTCCCGGCGGCGCCGCCTTCCGTCGGTACCCGCCCCGATCAGCCGGCCTATGTGATCTACACCTCGGGGTCGACCGGTCGGCCGAAGGGTGTGGTGGTCACGCACCGGGGTGTGGCGGGTCTGGTGCGTACGCATGCCGAGGTGCTGGGGGTGTCGGGTGCCAGCCGGGTGTTGCAGATGGCGTCTCCGAGTTTTGATGCCGCGTTCTGGGAGTTGGCGATGGCGTTGGGCAATGGTGCCGCGCTGGTCTTCGCGGATCCTGCCACCCTTCTGCCCGGTCACGAACTGACGGCGCTGGCCGCCAAGGAGGGCATCACTCACGTGACCCTCACCCCGGCCGTGCTCGCTGCCACCCCGTATGACACCGAGGCGTTCGCCGGGGCTCGCATCGTCCTGGCCGGTGAGGCGTCGGCCCCGGAGCTGGTGCGGCGGTGGGCGCCCGGGCGCCGGATCCACAACGCGTACGGTCCGACCGAGACCACCGTCTGCGCCACCATCAGCGCCCCCCTGGACCCGGCCGGTTCCGGCCCCCTGTCGGTCCCGATCGGCACGCCCGTCATCAACAGCGCGCTCTACGTGCTGGATGCGGGGTTGGGGTTGGTTCCGCGGGGTGTGGTGGGTGAGTTGTATGTGGCGGGTCCGGCGTTGGCGCGTGGTTATCTGGGGCGTCCGGGTCTGACGGCGGGGCGGTTTGTTGCTGATCCGTTCGGTCCCGCGGGCGGCCGGATGTACCGGACGGGTGATCTGGTGCGGTGGGATGCGGACGGCCGGCTGGAGTATGTGGGCCGTGCTGATGATCAGGTGAAGTTGCGTGGTTTCCGGATCGAACTGGGTGAGGTCGAGGCGGCGTTGGCCGCCTTGGACGGGGTTGGTGCCGTGTGCGCGGTCGTGCGCGAGGACCGGCCCGGGGACCGCCGGCTCGTCGCCTACCTGACGGGCACCGGAGACACCCGGGACACTGGAGGCTCCGGAGCCGCCGACCTGCCCGAAGCCGCGGCGCTGCGGGAGGCGCTCGGGGCGGTACTGCCCGAGCACATGGTGCCGTCGGCGTTCGTGGCACTGCCCGCGCTGCCGCTCACCCCCAACGGCAAGGTGGACCGGAGCGCGCTGCCCGCACCCGGCGCGACGGGCACCGCCGGACCGTCGGGCCGGGCGCCGCGCACCCCGCGGGAGCAGGTCCTGTGCGGGCTGTTCGCGGAGGTGCTCGGCGTGCCGGATGTCTCCGTGGACGATGACTTCTTCCTGCTCGGCGGCCACTCCCTGCTGGCGACGCGGCTGATCAGCCGGGTCCGCTCGGTGCTGGGCGCGGAACTGTCGGTGCGGGAGCTGTTCGAGCACCCGACGGTCGCCGGGCTGGCCCGCGTCGGCGACGGCACCGGCCGCGCCCGGCCGACGGTGGGTGTCCTCGACCGGCCCGAGCTGCTGCCGCTGTCCTTCGCGCAGCGCCGGCTGTGGTTCCTCAACCGCTTCGAGGGTCCGAACGCCACCTACAACGTGCCGCTGACCGTCGACCTGGAAGGACCGCTGGACATCGCGGCACTCCAGGCGGCGCTGGGCGACGTGGTGGGGCGGCACGAGACGCTGCGCACGGCGTACCCCGAGAGCGCCGGCGTCCCGCACCAGGTGGTCCTGCCCCCGGAGCGGGCGGTACCGCGCGTCGGCGTCACCGACGCGAACGCGGAGGACATCGGCGGGCATGTCGCGCGGGTGCTGGCCGAGCCGTTCGACGTGACGGCTGATCTGCCGTTGCGTGCGTGGTTGTTCCGGGAGGCGGTGGACCGGCACACGCTGGTGGTGGTGGTTCACCACATCGCGGCGGACGGGTGGTCGCTGGATCCGCTGATGCGGGATCTGGCCGTCGCGTATCGGGCCCGACTCCAAGGCCGCGCGCCGACTTGGGCGCCGCTGCCGGTGCAGTACGCCGACTACACCCTGTGGCAGCACGAGCTGCTGGACGGTGAACAGGGCGTGGCGGCCGTTCAGTCGGCGTATTGGCGGGAGACGCTGCGGGGGCTGCCGGAGCAGATCGCGCTGCCGCTGGACCGGCCCCGGCCCGCGACTGCCGCCGACCGCGGGGAGATGCACCTGCGGACGCTCGACGGCTCGCTGCACGAGGGGTTGCGGTGGCTGGCGCAGGAGACCGGTACCAGTCTGTTCATGGTGCTGCAAGCGGGTCTGGCGCTGTTGCTGCACCAGCATGGGGCCGGTACGGACATTCCGCTGGGTACGCCGATCGCGGGTCGGACGGATGACGCGCTGGACGAGTTGGTGGGGTTCTTCGTCAACACCCTGGTGCTGCGGACGGATCTGTCCGGGGATCCGACGTTCCGGGAGTTGCTGGGGCGGGTCCGGGATGCGGATCTGCGTGCGTACCAGCACCAGGATCTGCCGTTCGAGCGGCTGGTGGAGGACTTGAACCCGGTGCGGGCGCGCAACCAGTCGCCGCTGTTCCAGGTCATGCTGGCGCTCCAGAACCAGCGGACCGCCCGCGTCGACCTGCCCGGGATCGACGCCGCTGTCCTGCAACGCCACAACGGTGTCAGCAAGTTCGACCTGACCTTCTCCTTCACCGAGCTGCCGGACGCGGGCGGTCTGCATGTGGCCGTCGAGTTCGCCACCGAGCTGTTCGACGCGGCGACCGCCGGCCGTCTCACCGACCGCCTCGCCCACCTGCTCACCCAGCTCACCGCCGACCCCGACCGGCCGCTCACCCACTACACCGCCCTCACCGATCAGGAAAGAACCGACACCCTGGCCCTCGGCGGGCGGACAGCGGTCCGCCCGGAGCCGACCCCCAGCGTCCCGGAGGTCTTCGCCGAGCAGGCGGCCCGCACCCCGCGGGCCGTCGCGGTACGGGACGACACGACCACCCTCACCTACGCCGAACTCGACGCGCTGACCGCCGCACTGGCGGGTGTGCTGGTCGGGTGCGGGGTGCGGGCCGAGGGCGGGGTGGCGGTGCTGATGGACCGCTGCCCGGGAGTTGTGGTGGCGTCGCTCGGCGCCCTGCGCGCCGGGGGTGCGTATGTGCCGTTGGACGGGCGGTGGCCGGTGGCGCGGATTCGGCAGGCGGTCCGTACGGCCGGTGTCCAGGTGCTGCTGGTGGATGCGGTGTGGCGTGGTCATGCCTGGGTGGCCGAGGCCGTCGCCGCCGGGATCCGGGTACTCGAGCTCGACCCGGCCGGCTGTGTGACGCAGGGGGCACCGGAGTTGCCCGGCGCGCTGCCCGAGGTGGTCGGCGGCGGTGAGCGGTTGGCGTACGTGATGTTCACCTCGGGTTCGACGGGTGAGCCGAAGGCGGTCGCGGTCACGCACGCGGATGTGCTGGCGTTGGCCCGGGACACGTTGTTCGAGGGTGTTTCCGACGCGGTGCTGATGCATTCGGCGTACGCCTTCGACGCGTCCACCTTCGAACTGTGGGTGCCGCTGCTGGCCGGCGGGCGGATCAGGATCGCGCCCCCCGGCGTACTGGAGCCCGCCGCCCTCACCCGGATCGTCGCCGACGAGGGACTCGGGTCGGTGTTCGTCACGACGGCGCTGTTCAACGTCCTGGCGGAGGCGGACCCGGCGGTCTTCGCGGGTCTGCGGATGGTCTGCACCGGAGGGGAGAAGGCAGCCGCCGGAGTGGTGCAGAAGGTGGCCGCCGCCTGTCCCGGGACCGCCGTGCACCATGTCTACGGCCCGACGGAGACGACGACCTTCGCCACCCGGCACCTGGTCCGGTCCGGCGACCGGTCGGAGGTGGTGCCGCCGATCGGGCGGCCACTGGACGGCATGAGCCTGTACGTCCTGGACCGGCGCCTCCAGCCGGTTCCGTCCGGTGTGCCGGGCGAGTTGTACGTGGCCGGCGCCGGTCTGGCGCGCGGCTACCTGGGGCGGCCCGCGCTGACCGCCGGGCGGTTCGTCGCCGACCCTCACGGTCCCGCGGGCGGCCGGATGTACCGGACCGGGGACCTGGCGCGGTGGAACGCCGACGGCCGGCTGGAATACGTGGGCCGCGTCGACGACCAGGTCAAGCTGCGCGGCTTCCGGATCGAACTCGGCGAGATCGAGGCCGCGTTGACGGCGCTGCCGGAGGTCCGTGGCGCGACGGTGCTGCTCCGGGAGGACCGGCCCGGCGACCGGCGGCTCACCGCCTACCTCACCCGGACCGAGGACGGCGCGCCCTTCGACCCCGTGCGGCTGCGCGACGCGCTCCGGACGACGCTGCCGGACTACATGCTCCCCGCCGCGTTCGTCGAACTCGCCGCACTCCCGCTCACCCCGAACGGCAAGATCGACCGCAACGCGCTGCCCGCCCCCGACCCGGCCGCCGGTGGCGCGGCGGAGGGCCGCCTCCCGGGCACCCCGGGCGAAGAGGCGCTCGCCGGGATCTTCGCCGACCTCCTCGGCGTCCGACAGGTCTTCGCCGACGACGACTTCTTCGAGCTCGGCGGCCACTCGCTGCTGGCGACGCGGCTGGTCAGCCGGGTCCGCACGGTGCTGGGCGCGGAGTTGGCGATCCGGGACCTGTTCGAGCACCCGACGGTGGCCCGGCTGGCCGCGGCGCTGACCGCGACGGGTGACGGGCGCCGCCGGATATCCGCCGCGGACCGCCCGGAGCTGCTGCCGCTGTCCTTCGCGCAGCGCCGCCTGTGGTTCCTCAACCGCTTCGAGGGCCCCAACGCCACCTACAACGTGCCGCTGACCCTGCGCCTTGAGGGCGCTCTGGACGTGCCGGCACTCCGCGCCGCACTCGCCGACGTGGTGGGACGGCACGAGACGCTGCGCACGGTCTACCCGGACGCCGACGGCACCCCCCACCAGCTGGTCCTGCCCGCCGAAACGGCCTCCCCCCAGGTGGAGTCGGCCGACCCGCCCGGCGGTTCGACGGACGACGGGATCCGCGCGTGGGTCGACGCGGGCGTACGGAAGGCCATGCGGACGCCGTTCGACGTGACGGCTGATCTGCCGTTGCGGGCTTGGCTGTTCCGGGAGGCGGTGGACCGGCACACGCTGGTGGTGGTGGTTCACCACATCGCGGCGGACGGGTGGTCGCTGGATCCGCTGATGCGGGATCTGGCCACGGCGTACCGGGCCCGGCTGGAGGGGCGTGCGCCGGAGTGGGCGCCGCTACCGGTGCAGTACGCCGACTACACCCTGTGGCAGCACCGGCTCCTGGACGCGGAGGGTGTCGCCGACGAGCAACTGGGGTACTGGCGGGAGGTGCTACGGGACCTGCCGGAGCAGATCGCGCTCCCGCAGGACCACCCGCGCCCGGCGATCAGCGCCCACGTGGGCGACGCCGAGGTGCGTACCCTCGATCCCCTCGCGCACCGCGCGCTGCGGCGGCTGGCGCAGGATACCGGTACCAGTCTGTTCATGGTGCTCCAGGCCGGTCTGGCCCTGCTGTTGCACCAGCACGGCGGTGACACCGACATCCCGCTCGGCACCCCCATAGCCGGTCGTACGGATGACGCGCTGGACGAGTTGGTGGGGTTCTTCGTCAACACCCTGGTGCTGCGCACCGATCTGTCCGGCGACCCCACTTTCCGGGAGTTGCTGGGGCGGGTCCGGGATGCGGATCTGAGTGCGTACCAGCATCAGGATCTGCCGTTCGAGCGGCTGGTGGAGGACTTGAACCCGGTGCGGGCGCAGAACCAGTCGCCGCTGTTCCAGGTCATGCTGGCGCTCCAGAACCGGCAGACCGCCCGGCTCGACCTGCCCGGGATCGACGCCGCCGTCATCCAACGCCACAACGGTGTCAGCAAGTTCGACCTGACCTTCTTCTTCACCGAGCTGCCCGACGCGGGCGGCCTGCACACCGCGGTGGAGTTCTCCACCGAACTGTTCGACCCCGCCACCGTCACCCGGCTGCTCGACCGGTTCACCCACCTGCTCACCCAGCTCACCGCCGACCCGGACCGGCCGCTCACCCGCTACACCGCGCTGGCCCCGGACGAACGCGCCGAGGTGCTGGCCCTCGGCCGGGGCCGCGCCGACGAGCCGACGGATCTCTCCCTGCCCGCGGCCTTCGCGCAGGCCGCCGCCCGGAACCCCGGGGCGGTCGCGGTCCGGGCGCCCGGTGTGGAGCTGACCTACCGGGACGTGGACAGGCACTCCGAGTACCTGGCGGGTGTGCTGGTGGGGTGGGGGGTGCGGCCCGAGGGTGGGGTGGCGGTGCTGATGGACCGCTGCCCGGGGCTCGTTGTCGCGTCCCTGGGCGCGTTGCGTTCGGGGGGTGCGTATGTGCCGTTGGACGGTCGGTGGCCGGTGGCGCGGATTCGGCAGGCGGTCCGTACGGCGGGTGTCCAGGTGCTGCTGGTGGACGCGGTGTGGCGGGACCACGCCTGGGTCCGGGAGGCGGCCGTCGCCGGGATCCGCGTGCTCGAACTCGACCCGGCCGGCCGATTGTCCGAGCAGGAGCCGCTCCCCCGCGCGGAGTTGCCGCCGGTCGGCGGCGGTGAGCGGTTGGCGTACGTGATGTTCACCTCGGGTTCGACGGGTGAGCCGAAGGCGGTCGCGGTCACGCACGCGGATGTGCTGGCGTTGGCCCGGGACACGTTGTTCGAGGGTGTTTCCGACGCGGTGCTGATGCATTCGGCGTACGCCTTCGACGCGTCCACCTTCGAACTGTGGGTGCCGCTGCTGGCCGGCGGGCGCGTCGTGGTGGCGCCGCCCGGCGTGGTCGGTCCCGAGACGCTGGCCCGGATGGTACGGGACGAAGGGGTCGGCGCGCTCTTCTTGACCACGGCGCTGTTCAACGCGCTGGCGGACGCGGACCCGGCCGTCTTCGCGGGTCTGCGGATGGTCTGTGCCGGAGGGGAGAAGGCAGCCGCCGGAGTGTTGCAGAAGGTGGCCGCCGCCTGTCCCGGGACCGCCGTGCACCATGTCTACGGCCCGACGGAGACGACGACCTTCGCCACCCGGCACCTGGTCCGGTCCGGCGACCGGTCGGAGGTGGCGCCGCCCATCGGCCGGGCGCTGGACGGCATGAGCCTGTACGTCCTGGACCGGCGCCTCGCCCCGGCTCCCCGGGGCGTCACTGGTGAGCTCTACCTCGCCGGCGCCGGTCTGGCGCGCGGCTACCTGGGGCGGCCCGCGCTGACCGCCGGGCGGTTCGTCGCCGACCCGTTCGGCCCGCCGGGCAGCCGGATGTACCGGACCGGGGACCTGGCGCGGTGGAACACCGACGGCCGGCTGGAATACGTGGGCCGCGTCGACGACCAGGTCAAGCTGCGCGGATACCGGATCGAACTCGGCGAGATCGAAGCGGCGTTGACCGGGCAGAAGGGAATCTCGACGGCCTGCGCGGTGGTCCGCGAGGACCAGCCCGGCGACCGACGGCTGGTCGCCTACCTCACCGGCACCGAGGACCGCTCGTCCGAGGCGGAGTTGCGGGCCGCGCTGGCGGTGACGCTGCCGGACTACATGGTGCCCGCCGCGTTCGTCGAACTCGCCGCACTCCCGCTCACCCCGAACGGCAAGATCGACCGCAAGGCGCTGCCCGCCCCCGGGCCCGCCGCACGCGCCGCCGACGGCGGGCGCGTTCCGCGCACCGCCCAGGAGGAGGCGATCTGCGGCGTCTTCACCGAGGTGCTGGGGTTGGACCGGGTCACCATCGACGACGACTTCTTCCAACTCGGCGGCGACAGCATCCTGTCCATCCAGGTCGTCAGCCGGGTACGGGGCGCCGACCTGGCGATCACCCCGCAGGACGTGTTCGTGCACCGTACGCCCGAGCGGATCGCCAGGGTCGCGGCACCGCTCACGGCCGGTCCGGCGGCGGGTCCCGACACCGGCACCGGCCCGGTTCCACCGACGCCGATCGTCACCTGGTTCCTGGACCGGCCCGGTGGGCAGGACGGGTTCAACCAGTCGATGACCTTCCGGACCCCGGCGGACGCGACCGAGGCCGGTCTCGCGCGGACACTCCAGGCGCTGGTGGACACCCACGGCGCGCTGCGGCTGCGGCTCGCCGCGGATCCCGACGGCGGCCGGCCCGCGCTGGAAGTGCCGGACGCGGGCGCGGTGTCCGCGGCGGCGGCGCTGACCCGGGTGGACGTCTCCGGACTCGGCACCGCCGAGTCCGAGGCGGTCTACGTCCGGGAGGCGGAGGCGGCCCGCCGGGCGCTGGCGCCCGCGGCGGGTACGGTGCTGCGGGCCGTCTGGTTCGACACGGGGCCGGGCCGCTCCGGCCGGCTGCTGCTGGTCGTCCACCACCTGGCGGTCGACGGCGTGTCGTGGCGTACGCTCGCCGCCGACCTGCCCGCGGCCTGGGCCGCGGTGGGCCCGCGGGACCGGCCGGGCGGCGCGGACGTGCTGCCCCTGCCGGCGACCTCCTTCAAGCGGTGGGCGCAACTGCTCACCGCGGACGCCGCCACCGACCGCCGGGTCGCCGAACTGCCCTATTGGCAGGACGTGTCGCGCACCCCCGATCCGCCGCTCGGCCGGCGCGCGCCGGACCCGGCACGGGACACCGCGCAGCGGCTGGCCACGCACACGGTCGAACTGCCCGAGGAGTGGACCCGGCCGCTGCTCACCACGGTGGCGTCGGCGTACCACGCGGGCGTCAACGACGTGCTGCTTGCCGGACTGTCGCTCGCGGTGGTCGACTGGCGCACCCGCCGCGGGCTCTCCGACCGCACCGAACTGCTGCTGCACCTGGAGGGCCACGGACGCGAGGAGATCGCGGACGGCGCGGACCTGTCGCGGACGGTCGGCTGGTTCACCAGCCTCTTCCCGGTCCGCCTCGACCCCGGCCCGGTGCCGCCGCTGACCGCCGCGCGGATCCCGGGCAGCACGCTCGACCGCGCACTGAGGCAGGTCAAGGAGCAGTTGCGGGCCGTGCCCGGCCGGGGCCTGGGCTTCGGACTGCTGCGGTACCTGAACCCCGCGACCCGCGACGTGCTGGCCGGGACCGACACCGCGCCGCAGATCGGCTTCAACTACCTGGGCCGGATCCCGGGCACCGCCCCGGCGGCCGGCGGCGACTGGCAGGTCGTCTTCGACGCGCCCGCCCCGCGCAGCCAGGACCCGGACATGCCCGCCTCGCACGTACTGGAGCTCAACGCGCACACCCGGGACCTGCCGTCCGGGCCGCGGCTGTTCGCGCAGTGGTCATGGCTGCCGGAGCTGCTGCCTGAGCCGGACGTACGGGAAATGGCGGACACCTGGCTGCGGGTGCTGCGCGCCCTGGTCGAGCACGTCCGCGGCACCGGCGCGGGTGGCTTCACCCCGTCGGACATGCCGCTGGTCACCATCAAACAGGCTCAGCTGGACCGGCTGGCCGGCAAGCTGACGGACAAGTGGGGGAGAGGGAAATGACCGGGTTCGGCCTGGAGGAACTGCTGCCGCTGACGCCGTTGCAGTCGGGAATGCTCTTCCACTCGCTGTACGACGCCGACGGCGTGGACGTGTACACGGTGCAGATCGTGCTGGAGACCGAAGGGCCCGTGGACGCGGGCCGGTTGCGCGGCGCGGCGGCGGCGCTGCTGCGCCGGCACGCGAACCTGCGGGTCGGCTTCCTGCACGAGGACCTCGACGAGCCGCTACAGGCGGTGGCCACCGAGGTGCCGCCGCGCTGGCAGGAGATGGACCTCAGCGGCGGGGAACGGGCCGACGCGGAGGCGGAGCTGGCCCGGTTCCTGGCCGCCGACCGGGCCGAGCGGTTCGACCTGGCCGAGCCGCCGCTGCTGCGCCTGTGCCTGGTCCGGCTGGCGCCGCAGGAGCACCGGTTGGTGCTGACGAGCCATCACATCCTGTGGGACGGCTGGTCGATGCCGGTGCTGCTCCGGGAGCTGCTGGAGCTGTACGCGCGGGACGGCGACGACAGCGCGCTGCCGCCGGTCACCCCGTTCCGCACCTACCTGGCGTGGCTGGCCGCCCGCGACCGGGGCGCCGCCGAGGCGGCGTGGCGGCTCGCGCTCGCCGGGCTCGGGTCCCCGACGCTGCTGGCCGGCCCCGGCGGCTCGGACGGCGGCCGGGCCCCGGCCGCCGCGCTGCCGCGACGGCTGGTCGCCGCGCTGCCCGGGGAGACCACCGCCCGGCTGCGCGCGACGGCCAGGAGCCAGGGCCTGACCCTCAACAGCGTGGTGCAGAGCGCCTGGGCCATCGTGCTGGGCCGGGCCACCGGGCAACAGGACGTCGTCTTCGGCACCACGGTGTCCGGTCGGCCGCCGGAGATCCCCGGCGTCGAGTCGATGATCGGCCTGTTCATCAACACCATCCCGGTACGTGTCGACATACGCCCGCAGGAGTCGCTGGCGGAGCTGAGCGCGCGGGTGCAGGAGGAACAGGCGCGGCTGCTCGACCACCAGCACCTGGGGCTCACCGAGATCCGCGCGCTGACCGGGCTGCCGACGCTCTTCGACACCCTCGCCGTCTTCGAGAACTACCCGCTGGACGCGGTGTCGGAGCAGCCGCCGCGGGACGGGCTGCCCCGGCTGCGGGTCACCGGCTTCCAGGGCGCGGACGCCACCCACTACCCGCTCGCCCTCACCGTCGACCCCGGAACCGAACTGCGGCTCGCCCTCAACTACCGCGCCGACGTCTTCACCGAGGAGGCCGTCGCCTCCCTCGCCGACCGGGCCGTCGCGCTGCTCACGACGATCGCCGAGGACCCCGGCCGCCGCGTCGGCACCCTCGACGTCCTCACCGCCACCGAGCGGGACACCCTGCTCGCGCTCGGACGCGGCGCCGTGCGGCCGCAACCGGCCGCCACCTACCCGGAGTTGTTCGCCGAGCAGGTCGCCAGGACCCCCGGGGCGGTGGCCGTAGGGGATCCCGCGGGCTCCCTGACCTACGCCGAACTCGACGCCCGAGCCGACCGGTTGGCGGCTCACCTGGCGGCGCGCGGCGCCGGTCCCGAGCGGATCGTCGCTCTCGCCCTGCCGCGCGGCACGGACCTGGTCGTCGCGATCCTGGCCGTACTGAAGTCGGGCGCCGCGTACCTGCCGCTGGACCCGGCCTACCCTGCGGCACGCCTGGCCCACATGCTGGACGACGCCCGCCCGGTGCACCTGGTCACCACCGGCGAGATCGCCGCCGGTCTGCCCGCCACTGACGTGCCGGCCACCGTACTGGACGCCCCCGACCCGCAGTCCACCGGCGGACCGGCCCTTCCGCCGCGGCAGGACCGGTCCGCCGGCCACCCGGCCTATGTGATCTACACCTCCGGTTCCACCGGCCGCCCCAAGGGCGTCGTCGTCACACAGGGCAACGTGGTGGACTACGTGTCCTGGGCGCGGACCGCGTATCCCGGGGCGGCGGGCCACGCATCGTTCCACTCCTCCATCGCCTTCGACCTCACCGTCACCTCCGTGCTGGTCCCGCTGACCGCGGGCGGCCAGGTCACCTGGGACGACCTCGGTGCCCGGCCGGCGGCCCCGCGGGCCTGGCCCGGGACGTACCGGTTACTGAAGGTCACCCCGAGCCACCTGGCGCTGCTGGAGCACCTGGACCGGCCGGAGTTCGCCGGGGACCTGGTCGTCGGCGGTGAGCAGCTGACCGGTGGTGTGCTGCGCCGCTGGCGGGACGGCAACCCGGCCGCGACCGTGGTCAACGAGTACGGGCCGACCGAGTGCACCGTCGGCTGCGTCGCCCTCCGTATCGGCCCCGGGGAGCCGGTCCCCGCCGCGTCGGTACCGATCGGGACCCCGGTGTGGAACACCGCGGTGTACGTGCTCGATCCGGCGCTGGCCCTCGCCCCGCGCGGTGTGGCGGGTGAGTTGTACGTGGCCGGTGCCGGAGTGGCGCGCGGCTACCTGGGGCGGCCCGGTCTGACCGCGGGGCGGTTCGTCGCCGACCCGTTCGGCCCGCCGGGCAGCCGGATGTACCGGACCGGGGACCTCGTGCGCTGGAACGCCGACGGACAGCTCGACTACCTCGGCCGCGTCGACGACCAGGTCAAGCTGCGCGGATACCGGATCGAACCCGGCGAGATCGAGGCCGCGTTGACGGCCCTGCCGGAAGTCCGGGGCGCGGCCGTGCTGCTCCGGGAGGACCGGCCCGGCGACCCCCGGCTGGTGGCGTACGTCTCCACCGCCGCACAGGGCGCCCCGCCGCTCGACCCGGCGCTGCTGCGGGCCGGACTGGCAGCCGTGCTGCCGGACCACATGGTGCCGTCGGCGTTCGTGGAACTGTCCGCGCTGCCGCTCACCCCCAACGGCAAGACCGACCGGGACGCGCTGCCCGCGCCGGACCCGGCCGGGCCGGCCGGCCGCCCCGGCCGCCAGCCGCGGACGCCCCAGGAGAGCATCCTGTGCGGGCTGTTCGCCGACCTGCTGGGCCGCCACCAGGTGTCGATCGACGACGACTTCTTCGACCTCGGCGGCCACTCGCTGCTGGCCACGCGGCTGGTCGGCCGGATCCGCTCGGTGCTCGGGGTGGAGCTGCCGCTGCGCGACCTGTTCGAACACCCCACCGTGGCCGCTCTGGCACCCGCCGTCGCGGGCGCCTCGTCGGCCCGCGACGCGGTGCGGCCGGCCGAGCGTCCCGACGTGCTGCCGCTGTCGTTCGCCCAGCGGCGGCTGTGGTTCCTGGGCCGGCTGGAAGGCCCGAGCGCCGCCTACAACATCCCGCTGACCCTGCGGCTGACCGGGGAACCGGACGTCGACGCGCTGAGAGCCGCGCTGGCCGACGTGACCGGCCGGCACGAGACGCTGCGCACGGTCTTCCACGAGACGGACGGCGCCCCGCGGCAGCACATCCTGCCCCCGCGGGAAGCCCGGCCCCACCTGGCGGTCATGGAGGTCCCCGCCGGCCTCTCGCCGGCCGGGGCGCGGGAGTGGGCGGACGGCGCGGTGGGGGCCGCGGTGCGGACGCCGTTCGACGTGACGGCTGATCTGCCGTTGCGGGCTTGGCTGTTCCGGGAGGCGGTGGACCGGCACACGCTGGTGGTGGTGGTTCACCACATCGCGGCGGACGGGTGGTCGCTGGATCCGCTGATGCGGGATCTGGCCACGGCGTACCGGGCCCGGCTGGAGGGGCGTGTGCCGGAGTGGGCGCCGCTGCCGGTGCAGTACGCCGACTACACCCTGTGGCAGCACGAGCTGCTGGACGGTGAACAGGGCGTGGCGGCCGTTCAGTCGGCGTATTGGCGGGAGACGCTGCGGGGGCTGCCGGAGCAGATCGCGCTGCCGCTGGACCGGCCCCGGCCCGCGACTGCCGCCGACCGCGGGGAGATGCACCTGCGGACGCTCGACGGCTCGCTGCACCGCGCGCTGCGGGAACTGGCGCAGGAGACCGGTACCAGTCTGTTCATGGTGCTGCAAGCGGGTCTGGCGCTGTTGCTGCACCAGCATGGGGCCGGTACGGACATTCCGCTGGGTACGCCGATCGCGGGTCGGACGGATGACGCGCTGGACGAGTTGGTGGGGTTCTTCGTCAACACCCTGGTGCTGCGCACTGATCTGTCCGGGGATCCGACGTTCCGGGAGTTGCTGGGGCGGGTCCGGGATGCGGATCTGCGTGCGTACCAGCATCAGGATCTGCCGTTCGAGCGGCTGGTGGAGGATCTGAACCCGGTGCGGGCGCGCAACCAGTCGCCGCTGTTCCAGGTCATGCTGGCCCTGCAGAACCAGCGGGCCGCCCGGCTCGACCTGCCCGGGATCGACGCCGCCGTCATCCAACGCCACAACGGTGTCAGCAAGTTCGACCTGACCTTCTCCTTCACCGAGCTGCCGGACGCGGGCGGTCTGCATGTGGCCGTCGAGTTCGCCACCGAGCTGTTCGACGCGGCCACCGCCGGCCGTCTCACCGACCGCCTCACCCACCTGCTCACCCAGCTCACCGCCGACCCCGACCGGCCGCTCACCCACTACACCGCCCTCACCGACCGGGAACGGGAGGAGGTGTCGGCGTTGGGGGGCGGCCCGGTACGAGAACTGCCGGAGCGGACGTTCCCGCGGCTGTTCGCCGAGCAGGTGGCGCGCACACCCGAGGCCGTCGCGGTGCGTGACGGGTCGCGGGCGTTGACGTACGGCGAACTGGACGCGTGGGCCGACCGGTTGGCCGGCCGCCTGGCAGCCCGGGGCGCGGCCCCGGAGACGGTGGTGGCTCTGGCGTTGCCCCGCCGGGTGGAGTTGGCGGTCGCGGTGCTGGCGGTGTTGAAGGCGGGGGCCGCCTATCTGCCGCTGGACCCGGCCTATCCGCGGGAGCGGTTGGCGTACATGATCGAGGACGCGCGTCCGGTGCACCTGATCACCACGGAACGCCTGGCGGCCCAACTCCCTCCGTACAAGGTTCCCTTCACCCTGCTGGACCGGGAGGAGGAGGCCGCGGACCCGGCCGGGGCACCCGGCGGCACCCACCCGGTCGGCACCGGACACCCCGACCGCCCGGTCCATCCCGACCATCCCGCCTATGTGATCTACACCTCCGGCTCCACCGGCCGTCCCAAGGGCGTCGCCGTCACCCACCGCGGCTTCAACAGCCTGGTCCGCAGCCAGACCGCCGTTCTGGGGATGGGCGCCGGCAGCGCGGTGCTCCAGCTGGCCTCGGCCAGCTTCGACGCCGCCTTCTCGGAGATCGCCTCGGCCCTGCTGAGCGGCGCGACGCTGGAGATGGCCGACGCCGACACCCTGCTGCCGAACGCCGGCCTGGCCGACACGCTCCGGGACCGCGGCATCACCCACGTCACCATCACTCCGGCCGTGCTCGCCGCGCTGCCCCCCGACGAGACCCTCCTGCCCGGCGCCACGATCCTGCTCGCCGGCGAGGCGTCGTCCCCGCAACTGGTGCGCCAATGGGCGGACGGACGCAGGCTGTTCAACGGCTACGGCCCGACCGAGACCACCGTCTGCGTCACCATGAGCGCCCAACTCGCCGCGGTCGGTCCCGACGCTCCGGGGCACACGGTGCCGATCGGTACGCCGGTGGTCAACAGCCGGGTCTACGTGCTCGGTGACGCTCTCGACGTGGTTCCGCGGGGTGTGGTGGGTGAGTTGTATGTGGCGGGTCCGGCGTTGGCGCGTGGTTATCTGGGGCGTCCGGGTCTGACGGCGGGGCGTTTCGTGGCTGATCCGTTCGGATCGCCGGGCAGCCGGATGTACCGGACCGGTGACCTGGTGCGGTGGGGTGCTGGTGGTCAGCTGGAGTATGTGGGCCGTGTCGACGGTCAGGTGAAGTTGCGTGGTTTCCGGATCGAGCTCGGTGAGGTGGAGGCGGCGTTGGCCGCTTTGGACGGTGTGGGTGCCGCGTGTGTGGTCGTCCGTGAGGACCGGCCCGGCGACCGCCGGCTCGTCGCCTACCTGACCACGACCGGGACGAGCGGCGACCCCGGTCCGGCCGGCCCGCCGGTGGAGGTTGCGCGGCTGCGTACCGCGCTGGCCGCCACTCTGCCGGACCACATGGTGCCGTCGGCGTTCGTGGAACTGTCCGCGCTGCCGCTCACCCCCAACGGCAAGGTCGACCGGCGCGCCCTGCCCGCGCCCGACGCCGGTGGCCGCGGCCCGGCCGGACGCGCCCCCCGTACCCCGCAGGAAGAGACGCTGTGCGGGCTGTTCGCCGACCTGCTCGGTGTGCCGGACGTCTCCGTGGACGACGACTTCTTCCTGCTCGGCGGCCACTCCCTGCTGGCGACCCGGCTGATCAGCCGGATCCGCTCGGTCCTGGGCGTGGAGATCGCGGTACGCGATCTGTTCGAACACCCGACCGTGGCCGCCCTCGCCCGGATCATCACGGGTGCCGGCGACGGCCGGCGGCCGGTGGCCGCGGCCGAGCGGCCCGACGTGCTGCCGCTGTCGTTCGCCCAGCGGCGGCTGTGGTTCCTGGGCCGGCTGGAAGGCCCGAGCGCCGCCTACAACATCCCGCTGGCGGTCCGGCTCGACGGCACCCTCGACGTCCCCGCACTCCAGGCGGCGCTGGGCGACGTGGTCGGCCGGCACGAGACGCTGCGCACCCGCTACCCCGAAGCCGGCGGCAGCCCGTACCAGTCCGTGCTGCCAGCGCGGGAGGCGGCGCCGCGCCTGGTGCTGCGCGACGCGGGCCGCGGTGATGTCGGCGGGCATGTCGCGCGGGTGCTGGCCGAGCCGTTCGACGTGACGGCTGATCTGCCGTTGCGTGCGTGGTTGTTCCGGGAGGCGGTGGACCGGCACACGCTGGTGGTGGTCGTTCACCACATCGCGGCGGACGGGTGGTCGCTGGATCCGTTGACCCGGGATCTGGCCGTCGCGTATCGGGCCCGACTCCAAGGCCGCGCGCCGACTTGGGCGCCGCTGCCGGTGCAGTACGCCGACTACACCCTCTGGCAGCACGAGCTGCTGGACGGCGACGGCTCAGAATCCACCGGCGGCCTGGCCGCTGAGCAACTGGCGTACTGGAGGGAGGCGTTACGCGGCTTGCCGGAGCAGATCGCGTTGCCGCTGGACCGGCCCCGGCCCGCGGTCGTCACCCACCGCGGCGACATCCGCCTGGCGACCTTCGAACCCGCCGTGCACGAGGGGTTGCGGTGGCTGGCGCAGGAGACCGGTACCAGTCTGTTCATGGTGCTGCAAGCGGGTCTGGCGCTGTTGCTGCACCAGCATGGGGCCGGTACGGACATTCCGCTGGGTACGCCGATCGCGGGTCGGACGGATGACGCGCTGGACGAGTTGGTGGGGTTCTTCGTCAACACCCTGGTGCTGCGGACTGATCTGTCCGGGGATCCGACGTTCCGGGAGTTGCTGGGGCGGGTCCGGGATGCGGATCTGCGTGCGTACCAGCATCAGGATCTGCCGTTCGAGCGGCTGGTGGAGGATCTGAACCCGGTGCGGGCGCAGAACCAGTCGCCGCTGTTCCAGGTGATGCTGGCCCTGCAGAACCAGCGGGCCGCCCGGCTCGACCTGCCCGGCCTCACCGCCACACCGCTCACCGGGCACGGCGGTGTCAGCACGTTCGACCTGACCTTCTCCTTCACCGAGCTGCCGGACGCGGGCGGTCTGCATGTGGCCGTCGAGTTCGCCACCGAGCTGTTCGACGCGGCGACCGCCGGCCGTCTCACCGACCGCCTCACGCATCTGCTCACCCAGCTCACCGCCGACCCCGACCGGCCGCTCACCCACTACACCGCCCTCACCGACCGGGAACGGGCCGACATCCTGGCCCTCGGCCGCGGACAGGAAGCCGCTGTGCCGGCGGCGACCTTCCCGCAGCTGTTCGCTGAGCGGGTGGCGCGTATGCCGGAGGCTGTCGCGGTGCGTGACGGGTCGCGGGCGTTGACGTATGGCGAACTGGACGCGTGGGCCGATCGGTTGGCTGCTCGTCTGGCTGTTCGGGGCGTGGTGGCGGGGTCGGTGGTGGCTCTGGCGTTGCCGCGGCGGGTGGAGTTGGCGGTGGGGGTGCTGGCGGTGTTGAAGGCGGGGGCCGCTTATCTGCCGCTGGACCCGGCCTATCCGCGGGAGCGGTTGGCGTACATGGTCGAGGACGCGCGTCCGGTGCACCTGATCACCACCGGCGAGCTCGCCGCCCAACTGCCGCTGCATGACCTCCCGTCCACGCTGCTGGACCGGGAGGAGCTGAGCGCGGACCCGGTCGGGACACCCGGCGTTACCCACCTCGTCCATCCCGATCAGGCGGCCTACGTGATTTACACGTCGGGTTCGACCGGTCGGCCGAAGGGTGTGGTGGTCACGCACCGGGGTGTGGCGGGTTTGGTGCGTACGCATGCGGAGGTGCTGGGGGTCGGTGTCGGCAGTCGGGTGTTGCAGATGGCGTCGCCGAGTTTCGATGCCGCGTTCTGGGAGGTGGTGATGGCGCTGGGCAGTGGTGCCACGCTGGTTCTCGCCGATCCTGCCGTTCTCCTCCCGGGTCCCGGACTGACGGCGTTGGCCGCGCGGGAGGGGATTACCCATGTGACGTTGACGCCTGCCGTGCTCGGTGCCGTCCCGTACGGCGCGGAGGCGTTCGCGGGGGCCTGTGTCGTCCTGGCCGGTGAGGCGTCGAGCCCGGAGTTGGTGCGGCGCTGGGCGTCCGGCCGCCGGATTCACAACGCGTACGGCCCGACCGAGACCACGGTCTGCGCGAGCATCAGCGCACCCCTGGACGCGGTCGGTCCCGACGCTCCGGGGCACACGGTGCCGATCGGTACGCCGGTGGTCAACAGCCGGGTCTACGTGCTCGGTGACGCTCTCGACGTGGTTCCGCGGGGTGTGGTGGGTGAGTTGTATGTGGCGGGTCCGGCGTTGGCGCGTGGTTATCTGGGGCGTCCGGGTCTGACGGCGGGGCGTTTCGTGGCTGATCCGTTCGGATCGCCGGGCAGCCGGATGTACCGGACCGGTGACCTGGTGCGGTGGGGTGCTGGTGGTCAGCTGGAGTATGTGGGCCGTGTTGACGGTCAGGTGAAGTTGCGTGGTTTCCGGATCGAGCTCGGTGAGGTGGAGGCGGCGTTGGCCGCTTTGGACGGTGTGGGTGCCGCGTGTGTGGTCGTCCGTGAGGACCGGCCCGGCGACCGCCGGCTCGTCGCCTACCTGACCCCGGCGGCGGACCGGATCCTGCCCGACGACGCGGAGTTGAGAGCGGCGCTGGCCGAACGGCTGCCCGACCACATGGTCCCGGCCGTCCTCGTCCACCTCGCCGCGCTGCCCCTCACCCCCAACGGCAAGGTGGACCGCCGGGCGCTGCCGGCACCCGGCACCGCGGCCCCCGCCGGCGGCCGGGCCCCGCGCACCCCGCAGGAGGCGGCCCTCTGCGAGGTCTTCGCCGACCTGCTCGGCGTCTCCCACCTCTCCATCGACGACGACTTCTTCCACCTCGGCGGCCACTCCCTGCTGCTGGTCCGGCTGGCCCAGCGGGTGGACGAGCTCTTCGGGGTGCGGCTGCCGATCAGGGGACTGTTCACCGCCACGACGGTCGCCGCCGTGTCCCGGCTGCTGGACCGGGCGCGCGAGGGCGACGCGCTCACCGGGCCCGTCGACCTGGTCAAGGAGGTGGAACTGCTGGGCGACGTCCGGCGCACCCGGGCCACCGGGCCGACCGCGGGCGCCGGCCGGACACTGCTCACCGGCGCCACCGGCTTCCTCGGCGCGTTCCTGCTGCGTGACCTGCTGGAGTCGTCCGATGAACCGGTCGAGTGCCTGGTCCGGGCGGCCGGCCCCGAGCAGGGGCTGGACCGGCTGCGGGCAGCGCTCACCCACTACGGCCTGTGGCGGGCGGGCTACGAGCGGCGGATCGTGGCGCTGCCCGGCGACCTGTCCGCCCCGTCGCTCGGCTGGGACAGGTGCGCGCTGACCACGCTGAGCCGGCGGGCCGGCACCGTGATCCACAACGGCGCGGACGTCAACGTGCTCGCGCCCTACGGGAGTCTGCGGGCCGCGAACGTCGACGGCACCAGGGAGCTGCTCCGGGTGGTCGCCGACGCGCCTTCCGGCGTCCTGCACTACGTCTCCACGACCAGCGTGTACGCGCCCGGCGGCGGCCCCGGCCCGGTCACCGAGACCACGACGCCCGGCCCGCCGGACGCACTGACCAGCGGTTACGCACAGAGCAAGTGGGTGGCCGAGGGCATCGTGGACCTGGCACGGCGGCACGGTGTGCCGGTGCACGTGCACCGCCCGGGGCGGATCGCCGGCGACCGCACCACCGGGGCCTGCCAGGAGCGGGACCTGCTCTGGCAGTTCGTCAAGGGCTGCGTGCAGGCCGGCGCGGTGCCGGACGGGACGGCCGAGTCGACCGGGTGGGTCCCGGTGGACCACGTCAGCGCGGCGATCGTCCGGCTGACCGGTGAACAGCTCGCGCCCGGCTCCAACTTCCACTTCACCGATCCGTCCGCGCCGACCGTCGACCGGGTCTTCACCGTGCTCCGCGACCGCGGTTACCCCCTCCAGCAGGTCACCCCCGATCGGTGGTTGGAGCGGGTGGGGGCGCAGACCGGCAATGTGGCCCAACTCCTGCTCGGCATGCGGTCCGACGCCCAGGCCGATGCCCGGGGGGAGGCCGGCGCCGGCAGCGGAGCCGACACCCACGCCCGGAACGCGCTGCCCGGTGCCGCCGACGTCGCGCCGCCCGCCGGCCGCGCCTTCGACTCCTCCCGTACCGCGGCGCAGCTGGGCCGACTCGGCATCCGGCCGCCGCGGATCACCGACGGCACGGTGCGTACGTACGTCGACTACTTCGTACGCACCGGATTCCTGCCCGCGCCCGAGCCCGGGGCGTCCCGTGCCGACGGCCGCTGACGCCTCCGCCCCGCCGACTCCGGGCGCCGCCCGGCCGCCCGGCCGCCCCTCCCCGAGGAGACCGATGACCCACGCCCACCGCAACCGCGCCCTGGCCACCGGCGCGCCCGCCCTGCTGCTGGCGGCGGCGACGCTCGCCCTGCCGGCCGCGGCGCACGCCGACACGGCCACGGCGGACGCGGCGGTGACCCTGACCGCGACCCCGCAGTTCGCCCTGCTGACCCCCTCGATCCTCTACACCGTCACGGTCACCGACAACGGCCCGGACGCGCTGTCCGGCGCCCGGGTGACCACCGCGGTCGCCGACGTCCTCACCCCGGCGTCCGGCGGCGCCTGCACCACCAACCCGGGCAGCGCCGTCTGCTCCTTCGGGCCGATCGCGCCGGGCGCGTCGCAGTCCCGGACGTTCACCCTGCCGATCAACCCGGTCACCCTCGCACTGACCATCCGGGCCACCGCGACGATCACAGCGGCCTCCGCGGCCGACCCGGACACCACGAACAACGCTGAGACGGTCGACTGCACGTATCTGACCGCCCTCGACGTGCGCTGTTCCTGAACCACCGCTCCCGCGGGAACGCCCGTGCGAACCCCGGTCCCAGCCGGCACCCGCACGGGCGCGGGAACCGCCGCGGAAGGCGGGTGGCACCGCCCCGGGCCTCGGTGGGCGGATCGGCCCGGAGCGGAGCCGGGCTGCACGGTCCGCCCGGCTCGGCGGCTGACCCCGGGCCTCGGCTGCCCGGCCCGACTCGGCCCGACTCGGCCCGACTCGGCTCGGCTCGGCTCGGCTCGGCTCGGCGGGCAGCCGGGTTCCGCGGGCCGCGGTTCCGCCGGGCCCGCCCAGATCGCCGCCGTGACGTCGCCCAGCCTGGGTGGGCACCCCGTAAAAAAGGCCAGCGGAAGGTTCCGTCATGCTCAGTGCGATCGCGGATGTCCTCGGAAAGATCGGCGGCGCCGTCGCCACCGTCACCACCCTGCCGTTCCGGGCCCTCGCCCGGCTCCTCGGGGGCGCATCCTCCAGCGCCCACGGCCGCCACTGAGCAAGCCCGCGGCCGGGAGACGCCGGTCGGGGCTCCGGGAAGGCACGGCCCCCATGACCCGGGGGCTGAGGAACATCCGTGTCAGATCGTGCGCTAAGCGTCCGTCGTCCCTGGTGGGCGGTCGGCGAGGTGTTGGCCTCGGGGCGGGTCTGAAGTCGTTCCACGGATAACGCCCTGTTATCTGAAAGTTTTGGTTCGTCACCTGCGGTGACTTTCTCGGGGCCGTACGTGAAGCGGCCCTGTTATCCGTGGCAAGGGGAAGCGGTGCCCACCGTCGTGCAACTGCCGGCCGGGAAGGCGTTGACCGTCCGCGCGGCGGCCGACGCCTTCCTCGACTCGCTCCGCAACCCGAACACCGTCCGTAGCTACGGGGTCGGGGTCGGCAGGACCGCCGAGCGGATCGGGGAGGCCCGCCCGCTCGGGTCGGTCGCGGACGACGAGATCGGCGAAGCCCTGGAGCTGCTGCGGGGCACCGCGGCGGTCAACACCTGGAACGCCCGCCGGGCGGCCGTCCTGTCCCGGCTGGGCTGGTGTGCGCAGTACGGCTACGACGGCCCGCGGGTCCCGGCCGGGACGAAGCGGCTGGCGGTGCCGGACTCCGAGACTCCGGCCCGCTCGAAGATGGCCGTGGACCGGCTCATCGCCCGCCGCGAGGTCCACCTGCGGGAGAAGGCGCTGTGGCGGATGCTCTACGAGACCTGCGCCGCGCGGAGGAGATCCTCGACGTGAACATCGAGGACCTGGACCTCGCCGCCCGCCGCTGCCCGGTCAAGGCCAAGAGCGCCCGGGGCTGACCGAACTCGGCGTACAAGGGGCCTCCCCGCTGATGCTGATGGCGAAGTCAAGGCACAAGAAGCCGGAGAACGTCCGCCGCTACTTCAAGCCCTCGCACGAGGCGATCTCGGAGCTAACCAGCCTCCTCGTGCCCGGCGATGCCCGGCGCTGAGTCACCGCTCTGGGCGTGCCGCGCGAACGGGTCTGCCGAATGGCGTCCTGCCGTTCCAGGATCTACCGTCTCTCGTATGCGCAGTACACATACCGTGGGTCTCAGCGATGCCCGCCGGATCATCGACGCGGGCATCGCTGAGGCGGACCGTATCGGTTCCCCCGGCAACATCGCCGTCGCGGATGCAGGCGGCAGCCTGGTCGCTCACGCGCGGATGGACGGAGCCCGGCTCGGCAGCATCGAGCATTCCATCGACAAGGCGCACACCAGCGTTCTGTTCCGGTCGGCCACCGGCGATCTGGCCCGGGACTCCGAGCCGGGCGGGCAGTTCTGGGGCATGGCCCTGTCCGGGCTGGGCCGGGTGCTGGTCTTCGCGGGCGGGGTCCCTCTCAGGGCCGATGGAGAGGTGGCGGGCGCGGTCGGGGTCAGCGGCGGCTCGCAGGAGCAGGACACCGCCGTGGCCAAGGCCGCGGTCGCGGCCTTGTAGACAAGCCGGGCGCGGGTACAGCGGCTGGGCGGGGCATCTGGGGATCGGTGCCCGGAACAGGCCGGACACCAGCACAGGAAGGTTCGACGACCATGGCGGGACCGATTCTCATCACCGGAGCGGGCAGCGGCTTCGGCAAAGAGGTCGCGCTGCGACTCGCGGCGGCCGGGCACCAGGTGATCGCGGGCGTGGAGATCATCGCCCAGGTCAGCGCGGTGCGCGCCGAGGCGCGCGAGCGGGGCGTCGAACTGCGCGTGGAGAAACTCGACGTCACCGACCCCGGCGACCGCGAGAACGCCTGGTCCTGGGACGTCGAGGTCCTCCTCAACAACGCCGGGGTCTCCGAGGGCGGTGCCACCGCCGACATCCCCGAGGAACGGTTGCGTCGGCAGTTCGAGGTCAACGTCTTCGGGCCCGTCCTGCTCACCCAGGGCATCGCCCGGCAGATGGCCGCGCGTCGCAGTGGGCGCATCGTCTTCATGTCCTCGGTCGCCGGACTCACCGTCGACCCGTTCACCGGTGCCTACGCCGGATCGAAGCACGCGGTGGAGGCGTTCGCCGACGCGCTGGACCAGGAGCTGGCCGAGTTCGGCGTCACGGTCGCCACGATCAACCCCGGCCCGTTCCTGACCGGCTTCAACGACACCATGTTCGAGACGTGGAAGGAATGGCGCGACGACCCCGCCGACCGCCTCTACGACTACGCCGAACTGGCCTTCCCGCACGAGCAGTACGACCCCGAACCGGTCTACGAGCGCACGGTGCGCGTCCTGCTCGGCGAGGAGAGCCGCTACCGCAACTTGCTGCCCGAAGAGATGGAGCCACAGGCCCGCCGGCAAGTAGACGCCTTGTGGGACCGGAAGCTCAACGACGGCAGCCCCCCCGCCCTCGTGCAGAAGGCGTACGACATCAGTCCGGCCACACCGGTTCGGGACTGACTTCCCGCAGCCCCGAGCAGCCCGTCCGCACCCCTAAACCACGGGGATGGCTCCAGGCTGACGCTCACTCGTCGTCAGCGGCGTGCTTGTCGCGCAGAGGCCGCAGCCCGCCGGGCAGTTCGGGGAGCTGGTCGCTCACGGCTGCACCGCCTCCCGGTCCGCGTCGTCCAGGAAGAAGTACCGCTCCAGCTCCGCCCGCGAGGGCGCCTCGTGGAACGACCCGTACCGGTCCGCCTGCTCATCCGTCAGAAACTCGACCGCCACAACAGCTCTCCGAGGATCGACAACAACGACCCACGAAGGCTCAGGCACTCAATCACCCAAGGTCGAAGCACCGAACAACGAGGCAAACCCTTAGCGCACGATCTGACACGGATGTCCCTCCGCCCCCGACCCGCGCTCCGCAGGCAGGGCTTCAGCAGCAGCCGGTGGTGCCGGGGCCGCCCTCGACGTCGTAGCGCGGTGTGCTGAGCGAGCGCAGCGGGGAGTCCGGCTTCTGCGTGCGCGTGATGTACGTGCCCGGTGTCAGGTCGCCGATCTGCTGGTACCGGCCGGTGACGTAGGGTTCGGTCCCGGTCCGGTAGCCGGACCCCGGGCTCTGCTTGGGGATTTATCCGCCGGGCGGCACGATGACCGGGTAGACGGGCCCGAGCGCGTCCTGGGTGATCGTGAAGGACTCCTCGGTGTGGGCGTCCGGGCCGGCGCGGTGGGCAGGGGGAACGAGAGGTAGCGCACGTTGAAGGGCGCGCCCGACGGCTGTGCGGGGATATCACCTGCCTTTACGGCCGAGATGCCCTCGTATGAGAACGTCCTGCCTGCTGCCTGCTGCCTGCTGCCTGCTGCCTGCTGCCTGCTGCCTGCCGCCTGCCGCCCGCCGCCCGCCGCCCGCCGCCCGCCGCCCGTGGACGCCCCCGCCGCGCGGATCGCCCACAAACCGCTCCGGTTCCGCCGGCCCGCGGGTGGGCGGAAAGGTCGGATGCCTCGCCCGCCGCCATGACGGCGCGAAGCGACCCGGCCGACTCCCGCCAAGGAGCCCGGCCGCCCTGACCCCGGTCCGCGGTTGGCGCCGCAGTGGATCAACGACGCTGAGTCATGGGATCTATCACTCAAGCCAGGTCCACTTCATACGCTCTCTTCCAACAGTCTGTTCAATAATTTCTTTACCAGATCGGAACCTTGCGGCGCCCCCACCCGCTCTGTACGGTCGGGGCGCCGGTTACCCGAGTTCCTCGAAGGAGCATCCGATGCGTGAGAACTCCCGACCTTTACGTGCCGTCGGGCTCGTCCCGCGCCTGGCGGTGGCCCTTGCCGCCGCGAGCGGCATGGTGTGGATGTCCTTCGCACCGGCCGGCGCCGCCACCAGCCCCGCCACCAGCCCCGCGACAGCTCCCGCCGCCGCGGCGCCCCGCGCCGCCGTCCAGTTGGCCCCCGCCGCGGCGGAGGCGGGCGCCACCACGCCGTTCACCACCTATGAGGCCGAAGCGGGCACCCTGGGCGGCGGCGCCGGCGCGGTGTCGCTGACGGCCGCCCCGACGACCCAGTACTCCAGCGCCGCGCTGGAGGCGTCCGGGCACGCGTACGTCCACCTCGCCGGCACCGGCCAGTCGGTGCAGTGGACGAACACCACCGGCGCGCCGATCAGCTTCATCAACGTCCGGGCCAGCCTGCCCGACTCCGCCGCCGGCGGCGGCATCACCGGCACGCTGGACCTGTACGTCAACGGCACGTTCCGGCAGGCGTTGAACCTCAACTCCAAGCAGACGTGGGTGTACGAGGGCAACGACAACTACAACACCAGCGACAACCAGAACCCGGCGGACGGCTCGCCCCGGGTCTTCTTCGACGAGGCGCACACCTTCGTCACCGGCGCGGCCATCGCCCCCGGCAGCACCTTCTCGCTGCAGAAGGACGCCGCCAACAGCGCGTCGTTTTACGACGTCGACGTCGTCGACGTGGAGAACCCGCCGGCGCCGCTCGCCCAGCCCGCCAACTCGATCTCCATCACCAGCTGCGGCGCGGTCGCGGACGACATCCCGACCAACGGGTCCGCCGACGCCCAGTCGGTGGACAGCGGCCCGGCCATCCAGAACTGCATCAACCAGGCGCAGTCCCAGGGCAAGGTCCTCTGGATCCCGCAGGGCACCTTCTACGTGAAGGGCACCAACGGCCTCCAGGCGCAGGGCATCACCATCGCCGGCGCCGGACAGTGGTACAGCACGGTCTACCGCGACGTGCCGGTGCCCAACAACACGCCGCTGGCGGCGCTGTTCTCGGTGACGTCGTGCACCGTGCAGAACTTCCACATCGACGCCAACGCGGTCAGCCGCAGCACCATCGGCGGCGACGGCGGCGCCATGGACACCACCGGCACCGACTGGCTGGCCAACGGCATCTGGACGCAGCACACCATGTCCGGCTTCTGGGCCTCGGGCACCGGCGGGAAGGTCGAGAACAGCCGGCTGACCTCGATCTGGGCCGACGGCATCAACCTCAACAACGTGTCGCTCAACGCGAGCAGCGGCAACAACCTGACCGCCACCAACAACTTCGTCCGCGGCACCGGCGACGACGCGATGGCGATCAACTCGGTCAGCTACAACACCAACGGCAGCAGCACGACCTACTACAACCCGATGACCGACATCACGATGACCGACAACACCACGGTCGCGCCGTGGGGCGGCAAGGGCATCGGGATCTACGGCGGCAGCGGCCACCTGGTCAGCGACAACTACATCAGCGACACCGCGCGGTACATCGGCCTGGGCGCCGGCCGCTTCGGCGTCAACGGCAGTGACCTGCTGTCCGCGACGGTCTCCGGCAACGTCGTGCTGCGGTCCGGCGGCAACGCCTACAGCCAGGGCCAGCCCGCGCTGCACATCGGCAACGGCGGCGACGGCCAGAACACCGGCGTCGTCGACCACGTCACCGTGACCAACAACACCGTGGCCAACTCCCTCTACGACGCGGTCGGTTTCTCCACCTCGACCAACACGCTGCTGCAGAACAACACGATCACCGACCCGGGCCGCAACGGCGTCGTGATCTCGCCGTCGTTCTACCCGGCGCCCACCGGGTCGGCCACCATCACCGGCAACACCGTCACCGGGCTGAAGGCCGGCGCCACCGCGTTCGCCAACAACTCCAGCGGCTTCACCGCGACGCTGAGCAACAACAACTGGCAGGGCGGCACCCCGGTCGAGGCGCCTTTCGGCGGCACCGCGGCCCCGCTGCCGGGCACCGTCCAGGCCGAGAACTACGACACCGGCGGCCAGGGCCTGGCCTACAACGTCACCTCGGTCAACGGATCCGGCAACAACTACCGGGCCGACGGCGTCAACCTGGAGTCCACCTCGGACACCGGCGGCGGCTACGACCTCGGCTGGACCACGGGCGGGCAGTGGTTCCGCTACACGGTCAACGCGGCCACGGCCGGCACCTACACCGTGAGCCTGCGGGTGGCGGCGCCGAGCGCGGTGAGCGGCGCGCTGCACCTGTCCAACGCGTCGGGTACGAACCTGAGCGGGGCCGTCACCATCCCGGCGACCGGCGGCTTCCAGACCTGGGCCACGGTCACGGCCCAGGTCGCGCTGCCGGCCGGCCAGCAGGTGCTGACCGTCAACCAGGACCAGGGCGGCTGGAACCTCAACAGCCTCGCCTTCGCCACCGGCGGCGGCTCCCCGGCGACGGCGACGCTCGCCGCCTCGCCGGCCTCGCTGACCTTCGCCGCCCGCACGGTGAACACCACCAGCCCGGCGCAGACCGTCACACTGGCCAACACCGGCACGGCCGCGGCCTCGGTCTCCTCGATCGCGGCCGCCGGCGACTTCGCGCAGACCAACACCTGCGGTACGTCCATAGCCGCCGGTGCCTCCTGCACGATCAGCGTCACCTTCACGCCGACCGCCTCCGGCACCCGTACCGGCGGCGTCACCGTCACCGGCAGCGCGTCCGACAGCCCCACCACCGTGGCCCTGTCGGGCACCGGCGCCGGTGCCACCAGCACCAACCTGGCCGCGGGCAAGGCCACCGGCGAGTCCAGCCACACCCAGACGTACGGCTCCGCCGCGGTGACGGACAACAACCAGTCCACCTACTGGGAGAGCGCCAACAGCGCCTTCCCGCAGTGGGTCCAGGTCGACCTCGGCTCCGCGCAGAGCGCGTCCCGCGTCGTCCTGCGACTGCCCGCCGGCTGGGGGGTCCGCACCCAGACCCTGTCCCTGCTGGCGAGCACCGACGGCTCCACGTTCAGCACGGTGCAGGCGTCGGCGACCTACACCTTCGACCCGAACGGCAACAACACCGTCACCATCACCTTCCCGGCCACCACCCAGCGCTACTTCCGGGTGAACATCACCGCCAACTCCGGCTGGCCGGCCGGACAGCTCTCGGAGTTCCAGGTCTGGAACAGCTGACCCGACCCCGTCCGACCCCCGGCCCGGTGCCGCCGGGCGCCTCACGCGCCCGGCGGCACCGCCGCGTCCGGACCCGGCGGCCGGGCCGCACCCCCCGCCGGCACCCCCGCCGGCACCGCCGCGCGTCCGCACCCGCGGTGCCGCCGGTGCCGCCGGTGCCGCCGGTGCGCCCCGGCCCCGGGCCCGCGGCGCCGCACCGCCGGTCCGCACGGCGTCGTGAACCTGCAACACATGGCCCGTTGTGGCCTACCGGCCCCGCTGCTTCAATGGTCCACGTGACCAGGACCCCAGCACTGACCCGGAGGCTCCACGTGGATCTCCTGCGCGTCGGCGCGAGCGTGTGTCCCCGCTGTTGACCTGCTCCTGAGGCTTCGCCGCCCCCTGCAAACCGCCGCCCGTTCCCGAGGCCGGACCCCGCGAACAGCACCTGAGCGCGAGGCGCCCCCGCACCCGGCGGGCGGCGCGCCCGACCGATCGCCTTCGCCCGCGGACCCTTACCCGCCGGCCGCCCCCGTGGACCTCCCGCCCGCGGACGCTCCCGCGTACCGCCACGGCAGCAGTGCGCGCCACCCCGGACGACCCCCGCCCTTCCCTGGAGACAGTCATGCCCGAGAACCCCGCCCCGGCGCACCCGCAGACCTGGCAGGACGCCCTGCCGCACCTCTCCCGCCGGGGCCTGCTGGCGGCGGGCACCGGCGGAGCGCTCGCCGCCCTGCTCGCCGCCTGCGGCTCGGGCAGCCACGACCCCGCGGGCGCCGCCCCGAAGGACACCAGGAGCGCGGCCGGCGACCCGGTCAGACCCGGCGGCACCCTGCGGGCCGGATCCCCGCCGCCGCCCACCGCAGTGGACCCGGTGACGGCGTACGACGGCACCTCGGTCGCCCTGATCCAGCTGGTCGCGGAGTACCTGGTCTGGCTGGACAAGGACTTCAAGCTGGTGCCCAGGCTCGCCACCGGCTGGACGTCCGACGCCGCCGCGCGCACCTGGACCTTCACCCTCCGCAAGGGCGTCCGCTTCTCCGACGGCACCCCGCTGGACTCGGCCGCCGTGAAGGCGACCTTCGACCGGCTGCTCGCCCCCGAGAACAAGTCCTCGGCGCTGTCCGCCTTCGCGACCATCCTCGAACCGGGCGGGGTCGCCGCGCCGGACGCGTCCACCGTGGTCTTCACCCTCAAGCGGCCCTTCTCCGACTTCCCTTACCTGGTCTCGGCCGGCAACTACAACACCGTCATCCTCAAGCAGGACTACGCGGGCGACTTCACCAAGAAGGCCATCGGCACCGGCCCCTTCCTGCTCGACTCCTACGACGCGTCCAGGGGCGCCGGCTTCACCCGCAACCCCGCGTACTGGGCCGCCCCCAAGCCCTATCTCGACGGTGTCCAGGTCACCTTCTACGCCGACGACCAGGCGGACCTGGTGGCGCTGCAGAGCGGCAGCATCGACGCGCAGCTGCTCAGCCGGGCCGACCTGGTCGAGCCGCTCGCCGCGGCCGGCGGCATCACCGTCGACAAGGTCGAGGGCACCGGCGTCACGGTGCTCACCCTCCGGGTGGACAAGGCGCCCTTCGACCGCAAGGAGGTCCGGCAGGCCGTCGCCTTCGCCCTGGACCGGCCCGCCGTCAAGGAGGGCGTCGGCGCGGGACTCGGCGACCTCGGCAACGACCACCTGCTGGCGCCCGCCTTCCCGGCCGCGCCGAAGGACATCCCGCAGCGCGCCCAGGACAAGGCGAAGGTCGCCCGGCTGCTGGCCGCCGCCGGGGTGGACAAGCTGCGCTTCACCCTGACCTTCGACCCGCCCAGCAAGGACTACGCGGTCACGATCCAGAGCCAGCTCAAGCAGCTCGGCATCACCGTGGACCTCGACCAGCGCTCCTCCGCCGACTTCTACGGCGGCGACCAGGCCAAGGACGCGCCCTGGCTCTTCACCACCGCCAACCTTGTCGGCTGGGCCGGGCGCGCCGTGCCGAGCCAGTTCATTACGCCGATGGTAAAGACCGGTGCGGTCTGGAACGGCTCGAAGTACAGCAACAAGGCCCTGGACGCCGCCGCCGACGCCTACGACGCCGCGACCACCGACGAGGAGCGCCGGGCGCAGGCGGAGATCATCGCCAAGGCGCTGAACGAGGACGTGCCCATCGTCGTCACCTACTGGTCGGGAGCCGTACGCGCCTACAACGGCAGGAAATTCCGCGGCGTCGAGGCCCACCCCAGCGCGTACGTGGACTTCAGCTCGGTCTCCCGGGTCTGAGCGGGGGCGACCGATGAGGCACTTCCTGCTGCGCAGGCTGGCGGCGATCCCGGTGACCCTCCTGGTGCTGTCCTTCGTGGTGTTCGCCGCCACCCAGGTACTGCCGGGCGACGTCGGCCGGGTCGTCCTCGGCCGCGAGGCCAGCGACGCGTCCGTACGCCGGTTGGACCGCCAACTGGGCCTGGACCAGCCGCTGGTGACGCAGTACGGACACTGGCTCGGCCGCTTCCTCAGCGGCGACTGGGGTACCTCGTACACCTTGCACACCCCCGTACGCGGGCTGCTGCTCGGCCGGCTCGGCCACTCGCTGCCGCTGGCGCTCACCGCGTTCGCGGTGCTGGTGCCGGTCGCGCTCGGCCTCGGCGTGCTGGCCGGGCTGCGGCACGGCCGGCCGCTGGACCGGGTGATCAGCACCGCGGGCCTGGCGCTGGGCGCCACACCGGAGTTCGTCACCGGGATCGTGCTGCTGCTGGTCTTCTCGGTGCGGGCGCACTGGCTGCCGGCCTCCGCGCAGACCGACCCCGGGCACGGCGGCCTGTGGGCCACCCTCCAGCACTTCGCGCTGCCGACGGCCGCCCTGGTGCTGGTCTGCCTCGGCTACGTCTCCCGGCACGTACGGGCCGGCACCATAGCGGTGCTGGGCAGCCCGCACGTCAGGGCCGCCCGGCTGCGCGGCTTCAGCGGCCGGCAGGTGGTGCTGCGGCACGTGCTGCGCAACGCGCTCGTCCCGGCCACCAGCGCGCTCGGCGTGCAGCTGCAGTACCTGATGGGCGGGATCGTCGTCGTCGAGCTGCTCTTCAACTACCCCGGGGTCGGCGCTCTGCTGCTCCAGTCCGCCACCGACAAGGACCTGCCCACCCTTCAGGCCACTGCGATGGTGCTGGGCGTGCTCTACATGCTGGTGGTGCTGCTGGCCGACATCGCCTACCGGCTGCTCGACCCGCGGGTACGGCTGGGGGAGACGGCATGACCGCGCTGGAACCCGCGGCGGCGCCCGTACCGGTGCCGGTCCGGCGGGCGCCGGCCGGGCGCCGCCGGCCGCCGCTGCCGCTGCTCGCCGGCGGGGTCGTCGTCGCGCTGTGGGCGGTGGTGGCGCTGGCGTGGCCGCAACTGGTGCCGTACGCGCCCGACGCCCAGGTCCCGCAGGACCGCTTCCTCGGGCCCAGCGGCGCGCACTGGCTGGGCACCGACCAGTTCGGGCGGGACGTGCTGTCCCGGATGCTGGCCGGGTCCCGGCCGGTGCTGGAGGTGGCGCCCGCCGCGACCGCGCTGGCCGTGGTCGCCGGCACCGCGCTGGGCCTGACGGTGGGTGCGCGCGGCGGCTGGTTCGACGAGGTGGCGATGCGGTTCGTGGACGCGGTCGCGGTCTTCCCCGCGATCATCGCCACGGTGCTCTTCGTGGCCCTGCTCGGCCACTCGGTGACGGTCGTGCTGGTGGTCATCGCCGTGACCTTCGTCCCGCTGGTCGCCCGCAGTGTGCGGGCCGCGACGCTGGTCGAGCGGGAGAAGCCGTACGTGGCCGCGGCCCGGCTGCGCGGCGAGCCCGGGTGGTCGCTGCTGCTGCGCGAGATCCTGCCCAACGTCCGCGGCACGGTGCTGGTCGAGGCCACCTCGCGGCTCGGCGACGCGGTGTTCGCCGCCGCGACGCTCTCCTTCCTCGGCCTCGGCCAGCCGCCCGGCTCGCCCGAGTGGGGGGCGTCCATCAACGACAACCGGGTCTGGCTGCAGAACGCGCCCTGGACGGTGCTCTCCCCGGCGCTGGCGATCGCCTCGCTGGTGGTGGGCGTGGCACTGGCCGCCGACACGCTCAGGAACAGGTCCGACACCCCCGGCCGGAAGGCGGCGAGCCCCCGATGAGCGGACCGAACGGCAACGGGGGCGGCCCGGCGGCTGCCGGACCGGGCCCGGCCGGGGTGGAGGCCGCCGGACCGGGTCCGGCCGGCTCCGCTGCCGCCGGGCTCGACGTCACCGGGCTGAGCGTCGCCTACGACACCCCCGACGGCCCCGCCCAGGTCCTGCACGACATCAGCTTCTCCGTCGCGCCCGGCGAGATCTTCGGCCTGGTGGGCGAGTCCGGCTGCGGCAAGTCCACCCTGGCGTACGCCCTGGCGCGGCATCTCGCCCCCGGCGGGCGGGTGCTGGGCGGTTCGGTCCTGGTGGGCGGTACGCCGGTGCTGGACCTGGACGCGCGGGCGCTGCGCCGCTGGCGCTCCGGCGCACTGGCGTTCGTGCACCAGGACGCGGCCGGCTCGCTCGACCCCACCATGCGGATCGGCGCCCAGCTCGGCGAGATCCTGCGGCAGCGCGGGCTCAGCCGGGCCCGGGCGGCGGCCCGCACCGTCGAACTGCTGCACCAGGTCAGGCTGCCCGACCCGCGGTCACTGGTACGCCGCTACCCGCACCAGCTCTCCGGCGGCCAGCAGCAGCGCGTCGGCATCGCCGCCGCCCTCGCCGTCCAGCCACAGCTGCTCGTCCTGGACGAGCCGACCACGGGTCTGGACGCCTCCGTGGAGCACGAAGTCCTGTCCCTGCTGGCCGAGTTGCGCAGCGAACTGCGGGCCGCGGTGGTCTTCGTCAGCCACGACCTGGGACTGGTCGGCAGGCTGTGCGACCGCGTCGGGGTGCTCTACGCCGGCCGGCTCGTCGAGGCCGGCGACGTACGCCCGGTGCTGGACGGGCCCGCGCACCCCTACACCGCCGCGCTGCTCGCCGCCGTGCCCCGGCTCGGCGTCAGCCGCGCGGACCGGCCGCTGCGACCGATCCCCGGCCGGCTGCCGCTGCTCGGCGGCGCCGGACCCGGCTGCTCCTTCGCGCCGCGCTGCCCCCGTGCGACGGACGCCTGCCGGGCCGCGGAGCCCGCGCTCGACCCGGACGCGGTGCCGGGCCGCCTCGTACGCTGCCTGCACCCCGGCCCCGGACCGGAGTCCGCCACCGCGCCGCCGGCCGCGGCGACCCCGGCGGCCGGCGGCGAGCGGCCGGTGCTGCTCGACGTACGCGGCCTCGTACGGTCCTACGGGCACACGGTCGCCGTCGACCACGTCGACCTGACGGTCCGCCAGGGTGAAGTGCTGGGCCTGGTCGGGGAGTCCGGCAGCGGCAAGACCACGCTGGCCCGCGCGGTGGCCGGACTGGGCCCCGGCGGGCCCGGCGAACTGCGGCTGCACGGGCGGGAACTGGCGCCGACGGTGGCCCGGCGCAGCCCGGCGGACCTGCGCCGGGTGCAGATGGTCTTCCAGAACCCGGACGCCACCTTGAACCCCAGCCACACCGTGCGGACCGTGCTCACCCGGGCGCTGACCACGCTGGCCGGCCCCGAAGGCCCCGGCCCGCTCGACCGGCTGACCGAACGCACCCGGATCGACCCGGACCTGCTCGACCGCAGGCCCGACAAGCTCTCCGGCGGGCAGAAGCAGCGGGTGGCCATCGCCCGCAGCTTCGCCGGCGCCCCCGAACTCGTCGTCTGTGACGAGCCGGTGTCCTCGCTGGACGCGAGCGTGCAGGCGTCGGTGGTGGAACTGCTCGCCGAGCAGCGCGACTCCACCGGCACCTCGTACCTGTTCATCTCCCACGACCTCGCGGTCGTGGGGTATCTGGCCGACCGGATCGCGGTGATGTACCGGGGACAGGTCGTGGAAAACGGCCCGGCCGCCGCCGTGCTGCACGGCCCCTCGCACCCCTACACGGCGGTCCTGGTCGCCGCGGCCTCCCGGGTGCCGGGCCCCGCGGACACCGCGTCCGCACCACCGGGCCCGGTGCCGGCGGCCGACGGCTGCCGGTTCGCCGACCGCTGCCGGTCACGTATCGACGGACTGTGCGCCGAGACCGCGCCGCCGGACCGCGCGGTGGGTCCCGGCCATGTCGTGCGCTGCCACCTGGAGGTCGCCGAACTCCCCGTCTGGCGGACGGAGTCGGCGGCCGTCGCCGGTGCCGGCCCCGGCGGCGCCGGACCCGCGGTCGTCCCCCGCCCCGGCCCGTGACCCCACCGGGAGCGGTCCGGGCCCGCCTCCCCGTCCCCGCCCCGCCTTCCATCCCCAGCCGATGCCCGAGCCTCCCGCTGACGCTGACGCTGACGCTGACGCTGACGCTGACGCTGACGCCGGCCTCCCGCCGACGCCGGCCTCCCGCCGACGCCGGCCTTCGGCCGGGCCGGGCCGCCACGCCCCGCCGCCACCTCGCACCCCCTGAGGAGTTCCATGTCCCACCCCCTCACCGACGCGACACCGATCGAGTTCGCCGACCTGCTCGCCGGCCTTCCGGCGGGCGCCGCGCCGCCGGTGGTCCAGCGCCGCTGGCTCACCATCCCCTCGGGCGGCCACGTCAGCGGCGTGTTCTGGCACACCGGGGCCCCTCGCGTCCTGCTGCTGCACGAGGCCGGAGCCAGCGCGCGGACCTGGGACGACGTGCTGACCGCCCTCGGCCGCCCGGCCGTCGCGGTGGACCTGCCGGGGCACGGCCGCTCCACCTGGCGCGGGCGCGGCGACTACCGGCCGCGGCGGCTGGCGGCCTCCGTCGCCGAGGCCGCGCACTCCTTCGCCCCCGCGGACGTCCCCGTGGTGGGCCGGGGGCTCGGCGCGCTCGTCGCCGTCGCGGCCACCGCCAAGGCGCCGGCCCGGCTCGGCCGGCTCGTCCTGGTCGACACCCTCCCCGGGTCGCCCGCCGCCGCGGACCGGCCCTGGCCGACCCCCAGCCCCGACTTCGCCGACCAGGACGAGGCCCACGCCTGGCTGACCGCCCGCACCCGTGCCGGTGCCGGTGCCGGTCCCGGTACGGATCCCGGCGCCGGGTCCGCCGGCCGCCCCGACGCGCGGACCGCCCGGCAGGAGACGACCCAGGGCGACGACGGGCGGTGGACCTGGCGGCACCACCTGGGCGCGCTCCCCGACGGCGCGCCCACCGACCTCGACGACGAGGCCCTCTGGGCCCGACTCGCCGCCGCGCCCTCCCCGCTGCTGGTCCGTACGCAGGGCGGCCCGCTGGACGACAAGGCCGTCGCCCGCTTCACCGGCGAGGTGCCCACCGGTGAGGCCGTCACCGTGGAACCCGGCCCCGCGGCCCTCGCCGCACTGCTCCGCGGCCTGCTGCCCTGACCCGCCCGAGCCCGTACCAACACCCCCTCCAGCCGATCACCACGCGCCGAGCCCGTTTGCGGCCGGCTCGACCCGGCTCTCTCCACCCCGTCCCCGACCGCCCGTCCCGTCCCACCACCGCACAGGAGACCGCACCATGACCGTAGAGATCCCCGTCGTCGACCTTCAGCTCGCCCTGAGCGACGACGCCCCCGAGGAGCTGCTCGCCGCCGTGCGCGCCGCCGCCGAGCAGATCGGCATCATCCAGGTCGTCAACCACGGCGTGCCGCAGCAGCTCATCGACGACTTCCACCAGAGCGCCGGCCGGGTGCTGGCCCTGCCGCGCGAGGAGAAGGAGAAGCTGGCCAGCCCCACCGGGCACCCCTACCGCGGCTGGCGCCAGTGGCCGGACGACTTCGGCCGGCTGGAGCTGGAGCGCATCAACATCGGCCAGTACGACAACGCCGAGGACGCGCTCGCCGCGGGCCTCACCCCCGAACAGGCCACCCTCTTCGCCCATGTGAACGTGTGGCCGGAGCAGGAGCCCGGACTGCGCGACGCCGCCTTCCGCTACCGCGACGCCGCCACCGAGGTGGGCCGCAAGGTCGTCGCCCTCTACGCGAAGGTCCTCGGGGTGCCCGCCGCGACCTTCCCGCTCGGCGACGACGGCTTCTCCACCTTCGTGGTCAACGACTACCCGACCTGGACGCACGCCGACACCCCCGCCGACGCCTCCGGCGACACCCCCGCCCCCGGGGAGAAGCTGCTGCTGCTGGAGCACGCCGACGGCTCGGTGGTGACGGTGCTGCACCAGGAGGGCGACTACGCCGGGCTCCAGGGGCAGCGCCCCGACGGCACCTGGCTGCCGGTGCCGATCCGGCCCGGCGCGCTCCAGGTGTTCACCGGCTCGCTGCTGGCCAACTGGACCGAGGGGCGGCTGCGTCCGGGCCGCCACCGGGTGGTGGCCGGCGGCACGGTGACCCGCCGCTCCTCGGGGGTGTTCCTCTTCCCGAGCCTGGACACCGTGGTGGAACCGCTGCCGCCCTTCGCCGACCCCGACGACTCGGACTTCGAGCCCGTCTCGGTCTGGGAGCGGGCGTCGACCAACGTCCAGGAGTACCTCAAGGTCTTCGGGCGTCCCGACCAGGTGGCGGCCTGGCGCGAGGGCCGCCCGTACGTCGCGGAGCTGGCCCGATGAGTACGGCACCCGGGGCCGGGGACGCGGCCGGTGCGGCCGCCGGGGCGCGGACCGTCGCCGTCGAGCGCCGGCATCCGCCGCAGGAGGACGCCCTCACCTGGGAGCCGAGCGAGCGCCGGGTCCGCGGCGCCAAGGGCGGCACCACCGTCGTCGACAGCCGCCGGCCGGTCCTGGTGTGGGAGCCGGGGCAGGCCGTGCCGCTCTACGCCTTCCCCCGCGAGGACGTCCGCGCCGGACTGCTGCACCCGGCGGCCGACCCCGACACGGGGGCGCACACCGGCTCCGAGACCTTCTACGACCTGGTGCTGGACGGCGAGACCGTCGCCAACGCCGCCTGGACGTTCCCGGTGCCGGAGCTGTCCGGCTACATCTCCTTCGAGTGGTTCCGGCGGGCGGGCCGCGGGCTCGACCACTGGTACGAGGAGGACGAGGAGATCTTCGTGCACCCCCGCGACCCGTACAAGCGGGTCGACGCCATCGCGAGCACCCGCCACGTACGGGTGGAGATCGACGGCGTGCTCGTCGCCGAGACCCGCCGGCCCGTGCTGGTCTTCGAGACCCGGCTGCCGGTCCGGTACTACATCCCGCCCGAGGACGTACGCCTGGACCTGTTCACCCCCACGGACCTGAGCACCGGCTGCCCCTACAAGGGGACCGCGGAGTACTGGTCGCTGACCGCCGCCGGCCCGGACGTCCCGCCCGACATCGCCTGGAGCTACCCCGAGCCGCTTCCCGCGGTCGGGTCCGTACGCGGTCTGATCGCGTTCTACAACGAGGCGGTGGACATCACCGTCGACGGCGAGCCGCAGGAACGCCCGGTCACCGGCTTCACCGCCGCACTGAAGCAGCCGCGTTGACGACCGTGCCGGCGCCGTCGCGCTGACGCGGCGGCCCCGGCGCCACAGGACCGGCGGGACGCGTGCGGCCGTTCCGCCGGCCCCGGCCCCGGCTCCGCCCGGCTCCGGCTCGGCCCCGCCCGGCCCCGGCTCGGCCCGCGCCCGCCCCGCGCCCGCCGGGCCTGGGGTCTGCCGGGTGGATCTCGGCGGCGTCGCGGGCCCCGGCCCGCACACCCGCCGTGTTCCCGTCGGTCGGCGGCACACCACGTCGCCTCCCTCCCCGGCCTCGCGGCCGCACGCACCGGACCCCGCTCCGCCACCCACGGAGATCCCCACGACAGCCCCCAGACATCGTCGAGCCAGAGGACTATCCCGGTCAGGTCGCTGAGCACGGCCGCGACGCCCCCCCCGGACGAGCGGCCCGGTGCCGCCGACGTGTACGCCGGCCCCGGCGGCGTCCTCTACGTGACGGCGGACTCCTCCTCGGGCTCGAAGTACTACGCCATCACGGCGCCGGACACCAGCGGCACCAGCGGCGCGGGCAACGGCGCCGACCCGCTGAACCCGGACGGCTACTGGTACAACTCGGTGGAGAACCAGGACCTCCAGGTCAGCGTGCCGGACGCGGCCCCCGGTGGGTTCGGCTGGGCGATCGACGGCTACAACGGCCTGGTGGACCTCGGCACCGCGCAGGAGCAGGGCGGCGACCACTTCGAGGTGACCGGTGAGATCAACCCCATCGCCGTCTCCGACAGCCGGCGTTCGCTCTGCCCGTGGTCGATCTCGGCCAGCGTGAGCGACTTCAAGGACGCCGACAAGTCGTTCCCCGGTGGCTACCTCGGCTGGACGCCGCAGGTGTACCAGAACGGCGCGGGCGCCAAGGCCGGCAGCCCGGTGGCCTCGGCATACGACGACAACGGACAGGGCCCTTCCGTCTCCCGCGGTCTCGGCTCGGCCGACCAGGGCCACGCCCGGGGTACCGCCGAGCTCGGCGCCGACCTGGATCTGAAGCTCCCGGACAGCGTCGGAAAGGGCGCCTGCCGCGCCACTCTCACGGTCACCGCACTGAGCAGCTGATCGGACCCGTTCCACCCTGGTGGGGGCAGGCGACCTCCGGTGGCCTGTCCCGCCTCTCGCTCCAGGAGAAACCGCGATGCACGCGCTCGTCACGCGCCCCACCACCTCCGCCCTCGTCCGTACCGTCGTGCTGGCCCTGCTGACGGCCCTCGCGATCACCGGCCTGAGCACCGGGTCGGCCCTGGCGGCCGACGGCGACGTCACCTGGACGGTCAGGACGGCCGCGAACGGGTACGGCGCCGACCGGTCCAGCTTCACCTACGACGTCAACCCCGGCGGCCGGGTCAAGGACACCATGACCGTCGCCAACCGCGCCACGCCCGGCGACTACGTCGACGGCATCCTCACCTCGCTGCAGCAGGCCGACGACGCCGAGGGCATATCAACGCGGACCGGCGCCTCGGTATCCGGGTCAAGCTCCGGGTCGCCGGCGAACTCGCGCCGGCCCTGGCCGTCGGGCATCTCCACGCGGACTACTCCGGCACCCTCAACCCGTTCGGCACCGGCGACGCCACCGTCACCTACACGATCCACAACACCGGCAACGCCATCCTGTCGGCCGGCCAGAAGGTGTCGGTCTCCGGCCCGTTCGGCTGGCTGCGGGCCGACGCGGGCGACATCCCCGCGCCGCCCGAGCTGCTGCCGGGCGGGAGCTGGAAGGTGAAGGTGCCCGTGCACGGTGTGGCGCCCGGCGTCACCCTGGCCGCGACCGTGCCCCTGACGCCCCTGACGCCCCTGACGCCCCTGACGCCCCTGCTCACCGACGCGTCCGGCTCCACCACCCCGCTCAAGGCGGTCCGGGCCACCGCGCACGGCTGGGCCGTGCCGTGGACGCTGCTGCTCGTCGTCCTGTTGATCGCCGCCGTCGTCGGCGCGTTCCTGCTGGTCCGCCGCAACCGGGCCTGCGGCAGGCTGCGTGAGGACGCCCGGGTGGGAGGCCGTCGAGCGGCGCCGGCGCGAACAGGGGCTGCAGGACAGCTGACCGGCGCGGGCGGGCCCGCGCGGCGGTCCCCGGTCGCGGCGGTCCCCGGCCGCGGCGGGAGGCGGCGGTAAGGTCGAGCCGGCCCGGGGCCGCTCCGCGGCCGCCTCGCGGCGGCCCCGACGAGGAGCCTCGCGGCCGGCACCTCCGAAACAAAGGATGATCAAGGTGAAGGTTCTCATCGCGGGCGGCGCCGGATTCATCGGCAGCACCATCGCGTCCGCCTGCTCGGACGACGGCATCGAGCCCGTCGTGCTCGACAATCTGGTCACCGGGCGCAAGGAGTTCACCGCGGGGCGCACCTTCTACGAGGGGGACATCGCGGACGGCGCACTGGTCGACCGGATCTTCGCCGAGCACCCGCAGATCGAGGCCGTCGTCGACTGCGCGGCGCTGATCGTCGTCCCCGAGTCCGTGGCGCAGCCGCTGCGCTACTACACCGAGAACGTCGCCAAGGGCATCGAGTTCCTCGGCCACGTCGTGCGCAACGGCTGCGGGCGGCTGCTGTTCAGCTCCTCGGCCTCCATCTACGCGGCGGGCGAGGACTTCGCGGTGGACGAGTCGTCCCCGCTCGCGCCGCTGAGCCCCTACGCGCGGACCAAGGCCCTGTTCGAGACGGCGCTGGAGGACATCAGCTCCACCGGCGAACTGCGCGTCGTCTCGCTGCGGTACTTCAACCCCATCGGCGCCGACCCTCGGATGCGCACCGGCCTGCAGGTGCGCAGGCCCACCCACGCGCTGGGCAAGATGATCGAGGTCGCGCGCACCGGCGAGGAATTCCAGGTCACCGGGGTCGACTGGCCGACCCGCGACGGCTCCGGCATCCGCGACTACATCCACGTCTGGGACCTCGCCCGCGCCCACGTCCGGGCGCTGCGCCGGTTCGACACGGTGCTGCCGGCCACCGGGCCGAAGACCTACGAGGCCATCAACCTCGGCACCGGCACCGGCACCACCGTACGGGAACTCCTGGACGCCTTCGCCGCGGTCACCGGCCGTCCGCTGCCCGTCGTCGAGGCCGGCCGCCGCCCCGGGGACAGCGCCGGCGCGTTCGCCCGCGGCGAGCGCGCCGCCCGCCTGCTCGGCTGGCGCCCGGAACTGTCGGTCGAGGCGGGCATCCGCGACTCGCTGACCTGGTCCGACCGGCGGGACGCGATCCTCGGCGCGGACGCCTGACCGAACCGGCCGCATTTCCCGACCGGGGCATTGTTGTGCCCATAAGGCGTCCGGTTGCGTAACTCGCAATGGGTTCCGCCGAATTCACGCGCACCTGCGGACGGCGGCTGCTACCGTCCCGGTCGGGGGCGGATCCCGGGCAGGGGAGCCCGGCCGTGACCCCGGACTTTGGGGGCCGAGATGCAGGGATTCACCTATGAGGTCGACATCGCGCTGGTTATCGATGTGACCGGCAGTATGCACGGAATTCTCGACGAGGTGAAAAGCAACGCGCTGCGATTCCACGAGGACCTGACCGCCGCGATGCGCGCCAAGGACAAGCAGATCGACTCGCTGCGGGTGCGCGTGGTCGCCTTCCGCGACTACTACGCCGACGGCGACCAGTCCATGGAGACCTCGGACTTCTTCGAACTGCCCGCCCAGCAGCCCGCCTACGCGGACTTCGTCAGCGCGCTGGTGCCCACCGGCGGCGGCGACGAGCCGGAGAACGGCCTGGAGGCGCTGGTCCTCGCCATGCGCTCGGACTGGACCAAGGCCGGCAGCAAGCGCCGCCAGGTGATCATCGTCTGGACCGACGCCAGCGCGCACCCGCTGGAGAAGAACAAGGGCGCCAAGCCGAGTGTCTACCCCTCCGGCATGCCCGCGGACTTCGACGCCCTCACCGACCTGTGGGAGGGCCAGGACCTGATGGACCTGGCCGCCAAGCGGCTCATCATCTACGCCCCCGACGCCTACGCCTGGACGGACATGGGGCTGCACTGGGACAACGCCGTCCACTACACGTCCAAGGCCGGGCGCGGCCTGTCCGACGTCGACTACGGCACGATCATCGACACCATCGCCCAGAGCGTCTGACGGCCGCCGGTATGGGAGACCCTTTGGGCTTCGACGAGGTGCGGGCCATGGTGAACGAGGGGAGCCCCCCGGCGGACGGCCGCCCGCCCGGCCACGGGTACCTGGGCCCGCCGGCCGGCTACCCGCCGCAGCCGCCGGCTCCGCAGCAGCAGCAGTCGGCCGATTGGCAGGCCGCGCCGGACGACGGCCCGCAGCCCGTACCGGTCGACCTCCGGCGGCCGGCGCCGAACGAGGTCCGGAAGCCGGCCGTCCGGAGCTTCGTCGCGCAGATGAGCCTCGAGAAGGTGCCGGGCCAGGGCGAGGACGCCCCCGCGCTGGCCCGGACCTTCGACTACCCGGACACCCTGGTCGGCGTGGTCGGCGTCTGCGACGGCCTGGGCGGGGCCGGCAGCACGCCGGTGGAGACCAAGGACGGGCGGCGCAGCTCCGCGTACGTCGCCTCCCGGCTGGCGCTGTCCGCCGTACAAGCCCAGGTCGACCAGTACCTCGGCGCGGCGGGCCCGGTCTTCCACCCGGCGGCGGAGATGTCCGGCCAGGAGGCGGACCTGGCGCTCGACGCGTTCGTGGCGCACCTGGACCGGGAGATCCGGCACGCTCTGAGCGACTCCGGCACCGCGGCCACGCCCTCGTCGGGCAACCTGCGGAGCAAGCTCATCCGGCCGCTGCCGACCACCCTGGCCTTCGGCGTCCTGCGCGCCACGCCGCACCACCTGGTGCTGGACGCGGTCTGGGCCGGCGACTCCCGGGTCTACGTGTTCACCCCGCAGTACGGCCTCCAGCAGCTCACCCAGGACGACCTGAAGTCGGGGGGAGACGCGATGGCCAACCTGCTCGAGGACTCCCCCATGTCCAACCTGCTGTCCGCCGACGGCCGTTTCCACCTCAACCACCGGCGGGTGTGGCTGCCGGCCGGTCCCTGCCTCTTCCTGGCCGCGACCGACGGCTGCTTCGGCTACCTCCAGTCGCCGGCCCACTTCGAGCTCCTGCTGCTGAGGACGCTCATGGACACCTCCGACGGCCGGACCTGGGAGGAACGGCTCACCGCCGCCATCGGCGAGGTCACCGGTGACGACGCCACGCTCGCCGTGGTCGGGTGCGGGTGGCCCGACCCGGAGTCGGCCGGCCGACACCATGCCGTCGCCGAGCGGGAGCGGAGGCTGCTGCAGAAGGCCGCCGAAATGGAGGCGTACCGGCAGGAGCTCGACCGCCTCAACGTCGCGCTGGCCGAGGCGCAGCGCGGTCTCGCCGAGGCGCGGCTGACCCTGTGGGCGCGCTACCGCGCCAACCACGAGCACCTTTTGGGGAAGCCGGCGCAGCGGGTGGGGCCCCCGGCGCGGGGCGCGGGCGGCGGCTCCGGCCGCGCCCCGGCCGCCGACGCCGGCCCGGCTCCGGCTCCGGCTCCGGCTCCGGACTACGGTCCGGGTCCGGGTCCGGGTCCGGACTACGGTTCGGCTCCAGGTCCGGGTCCGGGTCCGGACCACGGTCCGGGTTCCGCTTCGGGCCGGGTCTACGGTCCGGGTCCGGTTCCGGATCCCGGCTACGGTCCGGATCCCGGCTACGGTCCGGATCCCGGCTACGGTCCGGATCCGCGGCCGGGCTACGGCCCCGGGCCAGGCCCGGGACCGCATCCCGGCTACGGTCCCGGTGCCGCTCCCGGCTCCGACATCGGACACAGCACCGGATACAGGGAAGGCCGACCGTGACGGAGACGCACATCGGCCCGTACCGCCTGGAGGCACCGTTCTCCACGGCGGGCGGCGGCCAGAGCCAGTGGACCTTCGCGGAGCGCGACGGCACGTCGTACTTCATCAAGCAGTTCCTCGCCCCCACCTATCCGCTGGAGGACGGTCCCGGCAGCGCCGCGGGCAAGGCGAAGAAGCGGTTGCGCTGCGAGCGGTTCGAGGCGCACCACATGACGATCGACCGGCTGCTGTCCCCGCTCAGCAGCGAGGGCGGCAACCTCGTCGTCGCCCGGGAGTTCTTCCGGTACGGCGCGCACTACTTCAAGGTCACCGACCGGGTGGACGCCGTCGAGCTGCCGCCGGAGTCGATCGCGGCCCAGCCCGTGGACCGCAGGCTGCTGCTGATGATGAGCGTGGCCCACAGCATCGGCCTGCTGCACGTCAACAGCCTGGTGCACGGCGACCTGAAGCCGGCGAACGTGCTCATCAAACAGACCGGACCCGACCGGTTCACCACCAAGCTGATCGACTTCGACAACTGCTTCCACGTCGGCGACGTGCCCGAGGTCGACGAGATCGTCGGCGACCCGGTGTACTACTCGCCGGAGATGATGGCGTACGTCACCGGGAACGGCCCCAAGGAGGCCCTCGGCCTGCCGTCCGACATCTTCGCCGCCGGACTGCTGTTCAGCCAGTACCTCACCGGAAAGCTGCCCACCGTCACCGGCGGCGGGTACATCGCCGAGGCGGTCGACAACGGCGGCACCCTCAAAATGCCCCCCGTCTCCGCCGAACTGGACAAGGCGGTCGCGGAGCTGATCGGGCGGATGCTCTCCCGGGCCGCGGCGGACCGGCCCACCGTCAAGGAGGTCCAGCAGTCGCTGAAGCTGCTGCGGAAGATGGACGGCTCCGGGCCGAGCCCGGCTCCCGCCCCGTCGTCTCCGGCGGCCGCGGCGGGCGCGGTGGGTGTGCTGCGCGGCAGGGGACTGGCCATCGCCCACGGCAAGGACGAGACGCCGCCCGGCGCCGGGACGGAAGGAGCGCTGCGGGGTTCGCTGCTCCGAAAAAAAGACTCCGGGGGCTGACCTCCCGCTGGCGGTGCGACCGGTGCGACTACGTGAACGCCGCGTCGGCCGCCGACTGCGCCGTCTGCCACACCGAGCCGCTGGACCGCCGGGCCGAGGGGGCCGCCCTCACCAGGGTGGGGGACCGCTGGGTCGAGGTCGTCGGCCGGGAGGGCGTCGCCTACGCGCTGGCCGCCCGCGCCCTGGAGGATTTGCTCCTGCCGGCGCAGCGGATGGTCGTACGCAAGCGGCGCCGCCGCCTCTTCGGCGGCTTCCGCCTGGTGGTCGGCATCAGCCCCCTGCATCCCGCGGGCCGTCAGTCCTGATCCCCGCGGCCCGCCCGCGGACCGGCACCGGCCCGCCCGCCGCCGCGTCCGCGCGGGCGGCCCGCGGGCCGGTGTCCGGCCCCGCGGCTCAACGGACCGGTTCGGCCTCGCGCGGCTGGGCCGGGACGACGGCCGCGCGGGGCGCGAGCGGCCGCCGCCGCAAGCGGCCGGCGGCGCGGCGGCAGCCGTCGGCGGCGGCACGGTAGAAGCGGTCCGGGATGAACGCCGCGTCGGCGATGATCATCGCCCCGGAGAACACCGGGAGGCCCATCAGCACGGCGATGCCCAGGTGCATGCCGAGCAGCAGGGCCAGCAGGACGTACTTGAGCCGGCTGAACAGGGCGAACGGGAAGGCCACCTGGATCAGGACGGCCAGGTAGCTGGAGACCGCGATGAACAGCGGGTAGCCGTCGACCAGGGTGGACAGCGCCGGCCAGGGCCGGAAGAGGTCGAGGTTCACCACGTAGTGCAGCGCGGTGCCGTTCTGCCAGGTGCCGCCCTGCACCTTGTACAGGCCGGCCGAGCCGTAGAGCAGGCAGACCTGGGCGGCGATGACGAACATCGCGCAGTTGTGCGCCGTGGTCACCAAGGACGTACGGACCTCGGCGAGCCGGCACCACAGGTCGCTCGACGCCCGGGACAGCGCCCAGCGGTCGGCCGCGCCGGTACGGGCCCGGCGAGCCTTTCTGCGGGCGTCCAGGGACCAGCGGCGGCCGCAGGCGGTCCCGGTGAGGTAGATGGACATCAGCAGCAGAAGGTTGTCCCCGCCGTCGGTCATGAAGACGGCCCGCGCGTGGAAGGCCGCGACCACGACCGCGAACAGCACCGAGGTCAGCCGGGTCCGCCAGCCGAGCAGGAACAGCGCGCAGACGGCGAGCGCGAACACGTAGCAGACGTTGAAGTACGCCCTGCCGTCCGACAGCGTCAGGAAGCTGAACCAGCCGGTCTCCCGGAACAGCGCGCGGGCCAGCGCCGGGGTCCAGGGCGCGTCGGGGCCCCAGATCTCCTCCCGGTGCGGGAACTCCCGCAGCAGGAAGGCGAGATAGCACAGCCCGTAGCCGATCCGCAGCGTCGCGGCCCCGTAGAGGGAGAACGGGTGCCGGGTGAGCGCGGTGAACAGGCGGTCCAGCCGGGAGTACGGGGCCCGCGCGGCGGGGGGCGCGGCCGTGGCGCCGGTCCCGGCGGCGCTTCCGGCGCCGATGGTCCCTCCCGTGGTCCCTCCGGTGGTCGCGTGGGGGCGGCCGGCCGCGGTGGGCACGGCGGTCGACGGCTGGTCAGTGGTCATGGCTGGTCACCTTCCACCAGGGCAGCACCCGGGTCTGGACGGCCGTCGGCGGGGTGCGCAGCCGGTGGCCTGTCGCGTCGTATCCGGCCACCGGGGTGGTGCGCACCCGGAGCTGGATCCCGGCGTACGTACCGGGGCGGGCCGCGGTGAGCCGGTCCACGGCGATGTTCCGCAGGTACTCCTGCCACATGACGGCGCGGTCGGAGTAGGCGATGTCGCCGGTGCCGTGGGACTCGAGGTAGCCGGTCCACGCCCGGCGCAGCATGTTCTGCGCGGTGTGGCTCGGGAAGGGGTCGTGCCGGACGGCGGCGTTGTCGATCGCGGTCAGGTCGAGCCAGTCGCCGACCTGCCGCGCGCCGCCGGCCGAGGTGCGTACCGCGCGTACCGAGACCTGCGGCTGCGCCGACTCCGGGTCGGGGGCGAACAGCCGCCAGTTCTGCTCGAAGAACGGGTAGACCCAGCCCTGGATCTGCCGCGCGTAGCGCTGCGAGAGCTGGTTCGCCGGTGCCACGTGCAGGAAAAGGAGGAACACGTGGATCAGGGCGACCACCACCAGGACGGCCGCGCCGACTCTGCTCGCGTGCCGTAGCGGCGCCGGCGGCTCCGCGGGCCCGCCGGGGATGTCGGGCGGCGGACGGTCCGGGCCCGCGGTGGGCGGCTCGGGCGCGGCGCCGTCCGGGGTGCCCGGCCGGACCCGGTCGCCCGGCCCTGTCGGCCGCGCCGGTCCGCCGCTGCCCCGCAGCAGGTCTGTCGGGCCAGTCGATTCCATTCCGGCCCCTCCTTTCACGACTCTTCCGCTGGACTTCGCGCGCCGGCCGCACTCGGGCCGGACGCCGGACGCCGGGCGGCGTGCGGCGGATGGTCCTCCGCCGCACGCCGCCGGTGGTGCCCGCCGGTCTCAGTACTGCTGGACCGGCACCTCGTACTGCTGCTTCCGCTCGTCGCCGTGCTGCGCGTAGGCGCTGTCCTCGTCGCTGCGGCCGTACGACGGGGCCGGCTGGTGCGGCTTCTCGTCGCAGTCCTTCTTCACCGGCTTGTGCGGCTTGGGGTGGGGCTTGGGGTGCGGCGCGCAGTACGCGCAGCCGTGGCCGCCGCCGGTGATCCCGCCGATGGTGGTGCCCCCGATGGTGGTCCCGCCGGTCGTGGTGGCACCGGTGGTGCCGCCGGTGGTGGTGCCGCCCGTCGTGCCGGTGGTGGTACCGCCTGTGGTGATCCCGCCGAGGAGGCCGCCGGTGGTGGTCCCGCCGGTGATCACACCGCCGAGGAGGCCGCCGAGGAGGCCGCCGGTGGTGCCGCCCGTGGTCGTTCCGGAGGTCGTGGTCCCCGTCGTGCCGCCGGTCGTGCCGCCGGTCGTGCCGCCGGTCGTGGTGGCACCGGTGGTGCCGCCCGTGGTGGTGGTGCCCGTCGTCCCGCCGGTCGTGGTGCCGCCGGTGGTCGCGCCGCCGCACGTGGGCCGGGTGATGGCGTTGGTGTCCAGCGTCACCGAGCCGTTGCGGGCCAGGGCGCGGCCCGTGATGGACGCGCCGGTGTTCAGCCCGGTCGAGGTCAGCGCCATGATGGTGCCGATGAACGTGGTGTCGGTGCCGAGGGTGGCCGAACTGCCGATCTGCCAGAAGACGTTGCACGGCGAGGCACCGTTGACGAGCAGTACCCGGCTGGCGCTCGCGGTGGTCAGCGTCGAGCCGATCTGGAAGACCCAGACCGCGTTCGGGTCACCGGCGGCGTCCAGCGTGAGGGTGCCGGTGAGACCGATCGAGGACGCCGCGTTGTAGACGCCGGGCGCCAGCGTCAGACCGCCGAGGTCGCCGGAGATGCTGGCGTCCGGCGCCTGGCCGGCGGCGTTGTCGTACGCCGTGGTCAGGTCGGTCTGGGCCTGGAGCGCCACCGCGTCGGCGGAGTGGGTCGTCCCGTTCACCTGGCCGGGCGGGAAACCGCTGATCGCCGTCCCCGGACTCACGCCCAGGTCACCGGTGATCACCGACGGGCCCGTGTTGGTCACCGACTGGCCGGCCAGCACCGCGAAGCTGTCGGCGGTACCGAGCGGCACGGCGGTGGCGATCGCGTTCGCCTGCGTCGGGGTGACCGCGACGGCGGTGCCCGCGATCAGTACGACCGAGGCGATCGACGTGGAAATGGCACGCCAACGAGGCACGCCACGGATGTTCGATTTCATCGATGGGCCTACTCCTGTTGGGGAAATGGACGTCCCTCGGCGATCGCTGTGCGCACGGCGAATCGCCGATCAGCTCTTGCCGTCAGCAGGCCGGGATCCTCGGAATCGGAACCCTTGGCGGCCCGGGGGAAGAGACAGCAGCCAAGGTAGGTCGTATGAACAACGACGTTATGACGCATCCGGGTGAATCCCGTCGCGACCTCCGGACGGCGCAGTCCCGGATCGGCATATGCTCAGGTCACAGGCTCGTGATCGGCCGAATTCGGATCATCTGCGCCACGCCCGGGAATGACCTGGACGGCGGCGCGGCCGTTTTCGTGTCCCCCGGCTTCCTTTTCCTCCGGCCCCGTGGGGAATTCCCGCCCACCGGTGCGCCGCTTCTGCCCGGTCCCCCGGCCCGGAAAACCGCGGCCGCCGACCGGAGTGGGCCGCGGTGTTCGGGGGAGGGCCGCGGTATCGGGGACGGGTGCGGGCGGTTATCGGCCGTGGTGGGTGAAGGAGGCCCAGACATCGAGGTCGGCGAACGGGCGTTCCGGGGTGTCCGGGGTCGCGGCGGTGAGGGCGGACAGGCCGGGCGGCGGCACGCGGTGCGGGTCGAGCATCCAGAGCTGGGCCGCGCGCAGGGCGTCCGCGGGCCGGGCGCCGCGGTCGAGGTGGTGGTGGTAGACGCACATCAGCAGCGAGGTGCGGGGGTCGTCGACGACGGACCAGCGGGAGCCGACGACGGCCACCGCACCCGCGCTCAGGAAGGCGGTGGACAGCGTCAGCGCCTCGTCGTGGTCGCTGAGGGCGAGGTCGCTGACGCAGTTGGCGAGGGTCACCACGCCGCCGGGAGCGCCCGGATCCCGGTCGCGGGCCCCGGCGAGCAGGTCGGCGACGGTCAGTGACTCGGTGGCGGTGAGGCGCAGCCGGGAGTCGGCCGGGGTGGCGCCGGTGTCCGCGTGGCAGTTGACGTACACGAGGGCCGCGCTGGTGGCGCCGCGGCCGGGCAGGTAGGGGCCGACGGCGGCGCGGGTGGCGGGCAGTGGCGCAGGCCCGGCCCAGCGGCCGTCCGCCTCCGGCCGCCAGCCGGGGTCGCCCACCACGACGGACTGCGGGTACAGGAGGGTGCGCAGCAGCCGGACCTCCCGGTGCATCGCCGCGGAGCCGCCCGGGTCCACCACCAGCACGGCCGGACCGGCGCCGACCGGCAGCCGGCGCCGGTCGGCGACGTCGATGAGCTGCCGGGAGGTGGCGCAGTACGACAGGACGGCGCGCTGGCAGGCGTAGGTGAGGGCGTACGCCCGGGACGGCGGGGTGCCGGGCGGCGCCGGGCAGCGGGCGGCGTGCCAGGGGACCAGGCCGAGCGCGCCGACCGGTGCCAGCACCAGCCGCGGGAGCCGGCCGGGCCACGACCGCGCGGCGTGGGCGACCAGTTCGTTCATCACCGCCTCTCCCGCCCACCCGCACAGGGTGTCCAGCGAGCGGCGCCAGGCCCGTTCCCGCTCGGCGAGCTCGACCTCGTGGAGGGTGTGCATCACCGGCGGATCGGCCGGCGCGGGACGGTTCTCCGGCCGCCCGAGGTCCTGGAACGCCCGCAGCGCGTCCGCGTACGCCGCCAACGGCCCCGGCCCGGCCGTCGCGCCGGCGAGGCCGGGCAGCTCCAGCAGGCGTACGGTGCCGGTCGCGGTGACCAGGACGGCGTGTCCGGGGCCGTCGTCGCCGGGTACCAGGTGCACCAGCGCGTCGGCGCCGACCCGGCGCAGCGCCCGGCCGACCCGGGCGGGCGTCGGGGCGGACAGCAGCCGCCGTTCCGCCGCGCTGCCGGTGAGGGCCTCCAGCACCCGGCGCCGCAGGTCGTCGGGGATCAGGGCGTCCCGCGCCGCGGTCGGCAGGCTCTCCCACTCGTCGGCGAGCCCGCCGTGGCCGGCGTCCCGCAGCAGCCCAGGGACGGTCGCGCTGACCGTCGCCGCGTTGAGCACCAGGCCGCGGCCGAGCTCCAGCGCCTCGACCGCCGCCTCGGGCAGGCCGTCCTCAAGGCACCAGCGCACCAGCCGCAGCATGTCGGGCCCCACCGCGCGGGCCGCCTCCAGCGCGTGGGAGGTCCCGGTCTGGAGCAGTACGGAACGCCCGTGCGCGGTGAGCACGGACTTGGCCGTGTCCCGTGACCGCCGCCGGGCGCCGTCCCGCGGCCCGTACGCGCGGTACGCCTCCGCGAGCGTCCGGGCGAGCGCGGCGGCGAACGGGTCGCCGGGCGCGGGGGCGACCGCGAGCCGGGCCTCTTCCAGGGCGGCGACGGAGGCGTCGAGGTCCCCGGTTCCGCCGCCAGGGTGCCCGCTTCCTCCGCGCTCCCGGTGCCGGGCCAGCAGCAGCCACCCCAGCCCGTACAGACAGCGGGCGCGGGCCCCGTGGAACCCGTGGCCGTCCTGCCCGGCGGCTTCCCGCAGGAGCGCGACGGCGCGGTCGGTGCCGGTGGTCCCGGGGCGGGCGGCGGCGGGTCGCGCGGCGGGGCGGCCCACGGGTCCGGCCGCATCCACCGACGGGCCTCCGCCGCTGCCGTGGGCGGCGCCTGGGGTGTTCGTGCCGGCGGTACGGGGGTGGGCCGCGTCGGGGCGTGCGGGCGCGGCCGGACTCCCGCCCGGGAACCCGGCTCCGGTGCCGCCGCCCGCCGGGCCCTCGTCGCCGGCGGCCCGGTCGGCGGCCCGGTCGGCGGCCCGGTCGGCCGCGCGGAGGGCGGCGGCGGCGCGCAGGAGGAGGGCCGGGCGGTGGGCGCTGTCCGGCGGGCAGTCGCGGGCGGCGCCGACGGCTGTCTCCGCGGCGGCGCGGGCGGCGGCCGGGTCGGCCGCGCGGACGGCCTGTCGGAGGGTGTACCGGGCCAGTTCGCCGCGGACGGCGGGCAGCCGGTGGTGGCCGCGGGGGAGCAGGTCCGCGGCGGTCCGCAGGCGGTGCAGGGCTTCCGGCGGGACGTCGTCGGCGCCGTCCTCGGGGCCCGGACCGCGCAGGCGGTACAGCAGGAGGCCCGTGGCGCCCGCGGCGGCGAGGAGTTCGGCGGGGAAGGCGCGCGGCGCGGCGCCGGTCGGCCGGAAGAGCTCGGACAGGCCGTCGGCGCTGTCCGCGAGCAGCGCCGGCAGGGAGGGGTGGTCGGCGCCCGCCGGGACACCGGCCAGCAGCCGCTCGTAGGCGTCGTGGGCCGCTTCCAGGTCGGCGTGGTCGCCGAGGAGCAGGTGGCGGTCGAGTAGCAGGCCGGCGAGCAGCGCGGCACACCGGTCGGCGAGGAGGCGCGAGCGCGGATCGGGTCCCGTACCGTCGCCGGGCGTGGGCGTGGGCGTGGGCGTGGGCGTGGGCGTGGGCGTGGGCGGGGGCGTGAGCGGGGCCGCGGCCGCGCGGGCTTGGGCGATCGCGGCGGCCAGGTCGGCGCCGTCGCGCTCCCGCAGCCAGCGGTGGTAGTGCGCCAGGGCGAGGGTCGCCGCGGACCGCGGTCCGGCGTCGGCGCGTACCCGTTCCAGGACCCGGCCCACCGGCACGGCGAAGGGGTCGGGCGAGCCGTCACCGAGCAGCACGGCGGCGCCGGGGTCCGGCTCGTCGTCGTAACGCCCGCCTGTGCGGGGCGCGGTGAGCGGGCCGGGCGCGGCGGACTCGCCGGTCGGGCCAGGCCCGTCGGTGCCGGCGGCGGGCCCGGCGTCCGCCGGGGGCCGGGCGCGCTCCGGTGCGGTGGGGCCGGGATCCGCGGTGAGATCGGGGTCCGCGGTGGAGCCGGGAGCCGGGACGCCCTGGTCGCCCGGTGTCCCGTGCGGACCGTGACCGGCGCCCAGGAAGACGCGGAAGGCGGCCAGCGGGTCCGTCCGGACCGTCCCCGCGAGGACGCCCCGGAGCAGAGTCGTGGCGGTCGAGTCGGGCGGGAGGAGCACGACGGCTTCGCGGAGGGCGGCGAGAGCCGCGGTCCGCTCGGCGAAGGCGGCCTCGCCGCGGTGGTCGAGCTCTCTGCCGAACACGCCCGACAGCATGAGGATGATCGCCTTGCCCGTCCGGTCCACACCTGGCAGGTGCCGGGCGGACCGGTACAGCGGCAGCTGCCAGCGGCGCAGGTCGGCCGTCTCCAGGATGCCGCCGGGCGAGCGGACCGCGGCCAGCAGAGCGGAGAGGAAGACGTAGTACGGCTGCTGCTCGACGGTCTCCGCGTCCAGCATCCCGCTGAGGAGCTGCAGGTCGTCCTCGACACCGGCGAACCCGCTGACGTCGGGGAGGCCGGGGGCGGCGGGGTCCGCGTGCGCGATCTCGAAGGGCGCGCTGAACCAGACGGTGTACATCAGCGCCATGGCGAAGATCCCCGTCAGATCCTGGTCGCGGTACAGGTCGCCGCCCGGGACCAGCCGTTCCAGCACCACCCGCAGCATCCGGACGGCCTCCCGCAGCACGGGGAGCCGGACCTCCGGCAGGCCCGCCGTGAAGTCCATGAACTGCGCGGTGCCCAGCGCGGCGGCGGCGCCCAGGTACAGCTCGTCCTGGAAGCGGTACAGGCCCGTCCCGGTCCGCAGCAGGCCGATCGCCGCGCGGACGTCGGCGGCGGCGCGGGGCGCGACGGCCGCCAGAGCCTGCGACGGGTCCTGGCGGCCGGAGGTCAGCACGTGCCGGCTGATGCCGTACAGGTGAGGGGAGAAACCGCGCAGCGCCCGCTGGACCAGCATGATCCCGGTCTTCAGCACGTACTCGCCGCGGTCGCCGTCGTCCGGGTCGAACAGCCGCAGGAGTTCCTGCGCGCGGGTGATCAGCAGGTCGAGGCCGGCGTCGTCGAGCAGGTTCTCCGACAGCTGCATCCAGCGGAGTTCCACGACCCACTCCAGGACCAGCAGGTACTCCGTGCCGGGCGCCGCGGTGGCCAGGGCCGGTTCGAGGAGGGCGAGGGCGGCGGTCCGGTCGGTACCCGGGGCGGGGTCGCCGGCTGCCGGGTCCCCGGTGCCGCGCCTCGACCGTTCGGCCAGGAGCAGTCCGAGTCTGAGCCGGATCCGCGGCCGGGCCTGCGGATTGAGCCCCGGGTGGTCCAGTGCGCGGCGGTAGGCGTCGTCGGCGGCGCGCTGACCGGCCGGTGACGGAGCGTACCCGCACAGTGAGTCGGCCACGTCCGTCCCCAACTCCGCGGCCCGACCGCCGTCTTCGCCGCGGTCGTCGAGCAGCGGCCGTAACAGGGCGAGCAGCTCGGTGAGTTCGCCGGCCGCTTGGTCGGCGGAGACCGGGGTACCCCGCGCGTCGAGGCGTTTGTAGTGGTCGCCGCGCTCCGTCAGGCTGAGGACGACGAGGTCCATGACCACCGCGGTGTGCACCTCCGGCTCCAGGTCGGCGGGTTCCCCGGCCGGGCGGGACGCCTCGGCGGTGTGCGCGGCCCTCAGGTGGACCACGGCGGCGGCACGGTCGGCGACGGCCGCTGCGGTGGCGTGGTGCGGGCCGCGGCCGCGCTGTCCCAGGGCCAGGCCCAGATAGGCGTGGCAGGTCGCGGGCCGCGGGGCGAGGTCGGCGTCGGGTCCCTGGAGGATCGGCGCCAGCAGCGCGATGGCGCGGTCGCGGTCCCGGGCGGCGTCGGCCGCCCGGCCGTCGGTACCGTGCAGGTACTGCCAGCGGGTGACGAGTTCGTCGGCCAGCTGGCAAGTGGCGTCCACCAGGCCGGCGCGGCCCCATCCGTCGTCGCCGTAGCTGCCCGCGGGGGCGGCGGCGCGCTCCAACCAGGCGATGCCGGTGTCGAGTTCGCGCGGATCGCCGAGGACGTCCCGGCGCAGCGCGGCGGTCAGCGCGGACAGCAGGCACAGCCGCCGGTAACCGCCGGCCGCCGGGCCGGACGCGAGCAGCCGGCCGAGCAGCTCGTCGGGTTCGGCGAGGCGGACGCGCAGCGTGTCCGCCAGTTCCGCGTCCTCGGCCCCGGCGTCCGCCGCCGCCTGCACGGCCTCGTACGCCTCGTCGACGAGCGCCGCGGCGAGTTGGGTGTCCGCCTCCCGCCGCTCGGGCGATCCGGCGGGGAACTGGGCGGCGTACGCGCCCAGCGCCGCCACCCGTTCGCTGTCGGATCGGCCCGCCGGGTCTTCGGCACGGCTCATGCTCTGCTCCCCCTGTCGCGACGGCCGGCCCGCAGGACCGGCCCGATCGACCCCACCGCATCCGTCGCACCCACCGCACCCGGCAGGTCCGATCCGTACCCACCGCGCCCGGCCCGGTCCAGCCGCCCCGGTCCGTCCCGGAAGCCGTCCGAACCCGGCCGTACCGGCCTGGTTCGGCCGTACCGGCCTGTTCCTGAAGCTGCCCGCACCCGACCGCATCGGCCCGGTCGGCTCCGCCGGGCCGCGGCGCCCTGCCGCACGCGGTCCCCCCTCGGGCCGCACACCCGGATTCACGGTCCCGCCCTACGGCGGAATTCCGCCGCCCGCGCCGGATCCGCGGTGCGGCGGTGTCGCCCGGCGTATCCCCGTGAGGGGCGATTGCACCGACGATGACAGCTGACTACTCTTCGGCGCAAGCCACTTCAGCGGTTTCCGGGGGGAAACATGGAACAAGCCGAACAAGCGATCCTCGAACTACTCTTCCGCGATCCCGAGGAATTACGCCGCCGGCTCTCGGAAGCCGACCGGCGGCAACTCGACTTTCTGCTCGGCCTCTACTCCGACGGCGGAGACGAGCGCCGGATCATCGCGGTCTCCCGGGCCGTGGCCGCCCATCTCCTGCTCAGGCTGCCCCAGGCGCTACGGGAACGGGCCGAGCGCCGGTTCGCACCCTCGATCCGGGGGCCGGCCAGCCGCACCTGCGGCTGGCCGCCCGCTACGCACCGGTCGGCGCCCTCGGGACACCCGCGGTGGCGGCCGGCGGCAGCGGCGGCCTCAGCCCGGACGGGATCTTCCGGGCGGTCGCGGCACGGCTGCTCGCCGCGCCCGCGCTGACCCCGGCGCAGCTGCGCCGCCTGCCCGCCGGCGCCGACCCGGACCACCCGCACCTGATCCGGCTATGCCTGGACGGCGCGCCCGTGCAACTGCCCGCGTTCCAGTTCGACGGCCAGGGGCGGGCCGAAGCCGTGGTGCTGCGGGTCAACGAGATGCTCGACGCGGCCCGGGACCCCTGGGGCGTCGCCGACTGGTGGCTCGGCCCCGACCCCTGGCTGGCGGCGCCGCCGGCGGATCTGCTGCGCCGCGGACTCGACGCCCGGCTGGTCGCCGCGGCGGGCACCGTACGCGAGGAGGTCTGAGATGAGCCGTGGTGACACGCTGCCCGAGAAGGGCACCGCCGACGCGCGACCGGTGACGTACCGGGCGGGCGAGCTGTTCTACCGGGTGCACTCCCGCGATTACCCCGCCCACGCGTTCAACCGCCGGGAGCAGGACCCGCACTTCGGCGGCAACCGGTTCGGCAGTACGGGCAACGACCGCTACTCCTACCTCTACGCGGCGCCCGAGCAGCGCACCGCGGTGGCCGAGACGCTGCTGCGCGGCGTGCGGTTCGGGCCGGACGGCAAGCGACTGCTGCCCTACGCGTGGCTGGCGGACCGGCTGCTGTCCCAGGTGCGCCTGGCCCGGGACGTGGAACTGGTGTCGCTGGTCAGCACCCCGGACCTGTCGGCGGTCCAGCAGGAGGACTACTGGCTGGTGCACTCCGCGGCCACCGAGTACGCCTTCACCCGGCGCTGGGGGCACTGGCTGCGCGCGGAGGCGTCGTGGGCCGACGGCTTCGTCTGGGTGTCCCACCAGGACATGCCGGCGAAGGCACTGGTGCTGTTCGGCGCGGAGAGCGGGGACGAGCACACCTTCACCACCACCGGGGAGCCGCCGATCGCGCTGGACGGCGACGCCGGCGTGGACTGGCTGAACGGGATCCTGCGGGACTACCACGTGACCGTGGGCCCGCGCACGCCGGCCGCCGCCCCGGGGGGCCACTGACCCCGCCGGAGGGCCACCGGTCCGGCCCGCGCCCTGCCCGCGCCCGCTCCCCGGGCGCGGGCAGGGCTTTTTCCGGGCGTGATCCGGGTGTTTCCCGGGTGATTCACGCAGAGTTGTCCGGCTGGCGGTCGGCCGCCGGCCGCGGTGCCATACTCGTTTCCAGGTTCCGGCTCGCCGAGCTGCCGGGACAAGCCGTTCGGTTCTTTCCGGATCCGTGATCCCCGACCGGGGGTATCCGCCGGAATTCCGCCGCGTTTCGCGCTGGCCCGTATTCTTCTTCCTGCCGTTTTTCCCGGCGAACTCACAGAAGGCGATGGTGTGCCATGTCCACATTCTCCGATGTGGAAAGGCCCGCGGTCTTTCCGGTCTGCCTGGTCCTGGACGTCTCCTACTCCATGCAGGGCCCGCCGCTGACCGCGGTCAACGCGGCCCTGCGCGAGATCAAGCAGGTCATCCTCGACGACCCCGCCACCGGCGAGATCGCCCGGCTGGCGGTGGTCACATTCTCCGACCGGGCGGAGGTCGTCTTGCCGCTGACCGACCTGCAGTACGCGAACCCGCCGCAGCTGGCCCCGCAGGGCGGCACCAACTTCGCCGAGGGCCTGCGGGTCGCCCGGCAGTGCCTGCGCGAGGGCATCTCCGGCCTCGGCAAGGGCGCCCGCTACCACCGCCCGGTCGTCTTCTTCGTCAGCGACGGCGAGCACAACGCGCAGGACGACTGGACCGTCCCGTTCAAGGAGTTGACCGCCCGCGCGGACAAGTACGGCGCGGAGGTGGTGAGTTTCGGCTTCGGGCAGGCCAACCAGCGGGTGATCAAGGAGGTCTCGACCCGCTTCTCCTTCTTCGCCAAGGACACCGACCCGGCCGCGGCGGTCCGCGAGATCCTCAAGACGGTCCTGATGAGCATCCGGACCACCTCCGGCTCGTTCGCCTCGGCCACGGGCGGGATGCTGTCGGTGCCGCACAACTCCGCCGCGCTCACCCCGCTGCCGCTGCCCGAGCTCGAGGTGTGACCCGGTGGCCCGGTTCTGGTCCTGGTTCGGTTTCGGAAAGGAGCTTGCCGGCGGCCCCGGCGGCCCCGGCGACGCACCGGCGCCGGCCGCGGACACCCCCGTGGCGGTGGACGGCCCGGCCGGGTCCGGCGCCGCCACGGGGGGCGGCGCCGGACCCGGCGGACCGCCGGCGCCGGGCGACACCGCGGTGAGTCCCGCGCGACCGGAGGCCGACGGGCGGCGGGAGGCCGGGGCGCCGGCGGGGTCGACCGGCGTGCCGGGGACGGGCGGGTCGGCGGAGCCGGGGCAGTGGCCGGAGGCCGACGCGCCGCAGGAGCGGGCCGGCGTGCGGGGGCTCGGCGAACCGCCGGGGTCCGGCCGTTCAGGGGGGCCCGGTCTGCCGCCGGAGGCCGCTGTGCGGCCGGGGGACACTACCGCGCCGGCGGAGGCGACCGGCGTGCGGGGGCTCGGCGAACCGCCGGGGTCCGGCCGTTCAGGGGGGCCCGGTCTGCCGCCGGAGACCGGGCAGCCAGCAAAGTCCGGTCCGCCGCCGGAGACGGACGGGCCGGAGCCCGGCCTGCCTGCGGCGGCCTCCGCGGCCTCCGGGGTGGTCGAACCGGCGTCCCCCGGCGCCTCTTTCGCGGAGCTGCCCACGGGGGCACCGCGGATCGGGGAGCTCGGCCGGGGGCCGGTTCCCGTGCTCGCGGCCGTGGCCACCGGGCTGCCCGGACTGCGGGCCGACGGCGGGCTCCTCGGCGGGCGCTGGGTGGCCGCCGCGAGCCTGGCCGGCCAGGCGCACCTGCGGGGCGGGACCACCCCGCAGGACGCGTACCAGTACACCGTCACCGACGACGGGTCCGCGCTGGTGCTCGCGGTCTGCGACGGCCTCGGCTCCCGGCCGCGCACCGCGCAGATCGGCGCGGTGCTGCTCGCCGACCGGATCTGCGCGGAGGCGTCCGCCATCACCGCCGGGCAGCTCGCGGCCGACCCGCGGCGGGCGCTGCGCGGCGCGCTGTCGCGGGCCTCGGCCGCGGTGGCCGGGTACCGGGCCGCGGTGCTGCCCGCCTTCGGTGACGCCGACCTGAGCTGCACGGCGGCCTTGTGTCTGCTGCCGCTGGCCGGCGGCGGGGGCTGGGCGGCCAAGGTCGGCGACTGCGCGGTGCTGACCTTCTCGGGCGGTGAGTGGGGCACCGTCTTCGGCGAGCAGGAGGGGCCGCTCAACATGGTCTCCGGATCCCTGCCGCACCCCGAGCCCGACCGGGTCACCGAGTACGCGCCGGTCGGCGCCGTGCCGTCCGGCCTGGTGGTGCTGGCCACCGACGGGCTCGCCGAGGACGTGTTCAGCTCGCCCGGCGTACGGGACTGGCTCGCCGGGCGCTGGTCCGTACCCTGCGGCGCCGCGCGGATGGCGGACTCGCTGCGCTACCGGCGGCGGGGCTCGCACGACGACCGGACCGCGCTGGTGGTGTGGCCGCCGGCCGCGGAGGCCGGCGGATGAGCGCCGTCAACGGGCGTACGGGGGTCCGCTACCGCGTCGACGACGCGCCGCTGGACGAGACCGGCGGGCAGTCGGTGCTGTACCTGTGCGACGACCCGGCCGGCCGGCGGCGGGTGTACAAGCGGTACAAGCTGCCGCTGGCCGACCGGGCCGAGGTGGCGCAGCTCGGCCGGCTGGCCACCACCGGCCGGGAGGTCGTACGCCGCGCCGAAGGCCCCGACGGCAAGGGGGAGTTGGCCCGCACCCCGGAGTCCAGCGTGAACTGGCCGATCGACCTGGTGGACGGGCCCGGCGGCACCCTGGCCGGGGTCGTACTGCCGCTGATCCCGGACTCGTTCATGCGGGACGACCGCAAGGGCAGCCGCAGACCGCGGACGCTGGACTTCCACAAGGCGTGGGTCGCCGACCCGCCGACCGCCCGCACCCGGGTCGGCGTGCTGGTCCGGGTGTGCGACGTCTTCGACTACCTGGACCAGCAGCAGCTGGTGCACGGCGACGTGTCCTGGAAGAACATCGTCTGGCGCGGCGACGACCCGCACGCCTACCTGATCGACTGCGACGGCCTGCGCCCGCGCAGCCCGCTGCCCGCCTCCGCGCCCAGCACCCCGGAGTGGCGGGATCCGCGGCTCGTCGTGCGGACCGTCCCGTCCCACGACCACTTCAGCGACCGGTACGCGCTGGCGCTGGTGCTGTACCGGGTGCTGTTCCTGAACCCCGGCGGCCCGCGGTGGCGGGTGCCGGGACGCGAGTGGATCACCGCGGCCAACTACCCGGACCGGCTCGCCCCGCGGCTGCGGGACCTGTTCTCGCGGGCCTTCGACGACCCGGCGGCGACCACCGGCCGGCCGACGGCGGCGGCGTGGCGGGCCGCGCTGCTGGACACGTTCATGCCGGGCGGGTCCGCCTACCGGGCCGACGCGCTGTGGGTGCTCGACGAGTACGCCAACACCCACCACCGGACGACGTTCACACCCCCGGGGCAGGGGCCGGCCGGGCCGGGGACGGCGACCACGCGGATCACCCCGGCCCAGCAGATCACGCAGATCATCCCGATCACGACGGCCGCGCCGCTCCCGCAGACCACCAAAACCACGACGGCCGCGCAGGCCGCGCCGTTCCCGCAGGCCGCCAGGCCGCCGACCCGGCGGACGACCGGTGGAGCCGCCGGGCGGACCGCCCCGCCGCCCACCCGGTCCCCGGTCCGGCGGACGCCTCCGCCGGCCACCCGGCGGTGGGCGCGGGGCCTGGGCTGGACGGCGGCGGCGCTCGCCCTGATCGGCCTGCTCGGCGCCGGCGCGTACCTCTGGCACCGGCAGGAGACGGCGGCGCCCGCCGCCGTCACACCGCCGGCGGCCGGCGCCCCGGCGGCCCCGGCGCCCTGCCCCGCGGCGGCCGACGCCGGCCTCCCGGCGGACCAGCGCTCCCACGCCGTACTCGTGCACCACTACACGACCGCCCTGCACGACATCACCTTGTGCCGTACGGCCTACGGAAACGTCTACTACCACGGCGTCTGGCGGGACCCGGCGAAGAAGGGCGCGGTCACGCTGCCCGCGACCGCGCTGCCCGGCGGCGGCTGGGAGGCCGCCAACGGCCCCTACCGCTACATCGTCGAGCGCGGCTGGGTAACGGTCGCCCACACCGGGCGGCCCACCAAGCGGTACCGGATTACGGGGTCGCGGTGAGCGGCCGGGGGTCAGCCGCGGGGGAGCGCGGCGTCGGGGCGGTGGCCGGTGAGGGTGTCCAGGACGGCCGCCGCCACGTCCGCGTCACGGATGGCGAGGTGCACCGCCCAGCCGGGGTCGGTGGCCAGCGCCGGGGCCATGGCGGCGAGCATCGTCTCCAGACTGGTGCGCGGGTCCAGGCCGCCGCGCCCCGCGCCGAGCAGCGGCAGGGCGATCGACCGCAGCGGGACGCCGCCGGTGCGACGCTCCTCGCGGGCCTGCTCGAAGACCCGGCGGACGGCGGCGGCCACCACCCACGGCGGGGTCTCGTAGCGGTCGGTGCCGGGCAGCGGGGCGGCGATCGCCGCGTGGTAGATCCGCCGCACCCCGCGCGCGGCCAGCTCGCCGGGGGAGGTGGCGACCACCGTGCCGGGCGCCACCGGCAGTCCGGGGGAGCCGAACCGCTCGACCCACGCGGTCAGCTGACGGGCGATCAGGTCGTCCAGGATGCGGCCCGCGGCGTCCTTGCGGGCGCCGGCCCGGCGCACGCTGCCGGAGACCGTGCTGCGGAAGGTCTTGGACATCTCGAAGTACGTGTTCTCCGACGAGACCAGGACGTCGACGCCGGAGAGCAGCTCGATCGACGAGACGTGCAGGGTGATCCGCACGGTGCCGTGCGGGAAGGCGACCGGCACCACCGTGCGCCCCGCCCCCAGCTGGCTGGCCGGGGCCGGGGCGGTGCCGTCCGGCGGGCCCGCGTGGGCGGCACCGGCCGCGCCGGCCGCGGGGGTGGGAATCCGTGGCGCGCCCGGGACCGCCGGAGGGGTGCGGTCCCGGGCGCCGGGCGGCAGCGCGAGCACGGCGGTGGCCATCTCACGCAGCACCAGCTTCTCCTGGTGCTTGCGGAAGCGCTCTGCGCCGACCCCGAAGACGTCGGCGGCGCGCTCCCGGCGGAGTTTGGCGGACAGGTCGCGGGTGTCGGGGCCCAGCCCGAAGGTGTGCAGGGCGGCCGGCCGCAGCCGTTCGCCCTCCAGGCTCTGCGCCGCCCGCCGTAACAGCCCCTCCACCGCGACCGGTCCGGCCTCGCGCCGCGGCGCCCCCGGCGTTCCCGGTGCGCCCGCCTCTGCCGCCCTCGCGGCCCCCGGCGTTCCCGGTGCGCCCGCCTCTGCCGCCCTCGCGGCCCCCGGCGCCGCGCCCGCCTCCGCCGCTCCCCCTTCCCCACCGGCCGCGTGCCGCGCCGCCGCCGCGTAGAGGGCCGGCAGGTCCAGCTCCCGCAGCCGCAGCAGCCCCTTGGCCCGTACCGCCGCCAACTCGGCGACCAGCGCCTGCCAGGGGGCGGCGTCGTCGTGCGTACTCGTCATGCCCCCAGCATGGGAGCGCGGTGCCGGGCGGGCAACCGAAAAGGCGGTGCCCGGCGCCCCGGCGCACGCCGCCGGACACCGCGCGGCGCCCGCTGTGCGGCCCCGGGGGTCGTTGGTGCGGCGGGCCACGCGATGCGTTGATCACGATTACCCGGTGTGCGGGGATATCCCCTCGCTCATCTCCTCTCCGTTCGGCCTTCGCCTGGCCGTGGACACGGCAACCTCACAACCGACGACCGTCAAGTCTGGTTGCGGGTTCTTTTCGGCCGGCAGCGAGGTTGCGCACGTGTCGTGGGGGATGAGGGGGACGGGGACGTATGGGTGGGTCGCGTTTCATGTACGTGTCTCGTGACCTGAGCAGGTCCCCGGGGACGGGCCACGCCGGGCTGACGGCGCCGGTGCGGCCGGTGTCCCCCTCGGAGGGACCGGTTCGCCGCGAAGACCGGCGGCCGGAAAGAGACCGCCGGCCGGGGGCCGGCGGGAACCCGGGCAGCGGCGGGGGCCGCGGGCGCGGCGGGGGCCGCGGGCGCGGCGGGGCCGGAGGGGACCGAGCTCCGTATCGGCTGGCGGCTGATCGGCGCCGACAACCGTGAGCCGGGCCGCAGCGCCACCACCTTCGACGACGTCGACCGGTGCCAGGCCGCGGTGGTCGGGCTGCCAGAGCGGTTCGAGCAGGCGCGGGCGCGGTTCACCATGTCCGACGCGTCGGGCACCTGGACGTGGCGGCTCTTGCTCGGGGGCCCGAGGTCACGGTGTCCGGGCGGACCTACCAGCGGCAGCGCGAGTGTCAGCACAGCCTCGGGCTGTTCCTCGCCGCCGTGCCGTGGCCCAGGCCAGCGAGGTCGTCCCGCACCGGCCGCGGCTGCGCGGCCTGCAACTGCCGGGCCCGGCGCGGGAGAGCCGCGAGCGCCGGACGCGCGGCGGGTCCGGGCGTAACGCCCCGGGGGAGGCCCGCCGGCTGCTCGCCGCCGGACCGCGGGGCCGGACGGCGGGGCCGGACGGCGGGGCCGGACCGCGGGGCCGGACGGCGGGGCCGGACCGCGGGGCCGGACGGCGGGGTCATGACCACCTCCGTACCCGGACGGGTCCCCGCCGGCGGGTCCCCGCCGGAGCCCGCCGACGTACCGCGGGTGCTGCACGGCCTGCGCTTCGGCGGCCTGCCCTCGGCCCAAGGGCGGGGCAGCGGCGGCGACGCTGTACGCGGCGGCGGTAAGCATCTTGCGGCGGTTGATGTCGGCCTCCCCGAGGCGCCGTAGGGTCTCCACTGGATCGGGTCCGATGCTCGCCCCAAGCGCGGCATCGGCCCGATCCGATCGCTTTTCAAGGACCGGCCAGCTGAGATCCTCCGGCGTGATGTGCCTCCGCAGGCGCCGGGAAAGGGCTTCGGTGCTGTACCGGGCCGTGTCCGGAGCAGGCGGTCTGCCTCCCCGCCACCGGTAGACCGCCGAAGCGTTCGTCCGCAACGTCTGGTCGGCCTCGGCCGCCACCTGGCAAATGTCGCGGGCGCTGCGTAGCGGAGGCCGGACGCTCTGGGCCGGTCGGCCACACCGGCCGTGGCCGTGGCTGGCGCCGGCAGGCCGTCATTCTGTCCCCGAAGCGTGACGGACCCCGCCTGCCGGGCGGAACGGCGCAGGAGGGAAGACGACCTAGGGTTCGGTCAGGAGGGCCGTGTGGGGCCCGGTGGAAAGGGTGGACGGATGAGCGCACGTTTCGAGGAGATCGACTGGCGGCCGACGCCGATGGGCGAGATCAGCCTGCGGCGCAGACGCGATCCGGCGAGCGGCGAGGACGTGTACGAGGTGAAGCTCGGCGACGAGTTCCTGATGTCCAGCCTCTTCACCTCGGGCGAGGTCGCGCTGACCCGGCTCGGTCTCGCCGAGGCGGCCGGCGCCGCACTGGACGTGGTGGTGGGCGGGCTCGGCCTCGGGTACACCGCGCGGGCCGCGCTGGACGACCCCCGGGTGCGCTCGCTGATCGTGGTGGACGCGCTCGCCGAGGTGATCGACTGGCACCGCCGGGGGCTGGTCCCGCTGGGCGCGGGCCTCGCGGGGGACCCCCGCTGCCGACTCGTCCGGGGCGACTTCTTCGCGATGGCCGCGCACCGGGTCGGCCCTTCCAGCGCCGATCCTGCCGACGCCGGAACCGCCGGAACCGCCGGGACCGCCGGGACCGCCGGGACCGCCGGGACCGCCGGGACCGCCGGCCCGGCCGACCCCTCCGACGCCCAGGCCGCGGACCGGGCCGCCGACCCGGCAGCCGACCGGGCCGCCCCTGCCGGGGCCGCCCCCGCCGGCCCGGCCGCCGCCGGCGGCCCCGGCGGCTTCGACCCCCAGGCCCCCGGCCGCCGCTTCCACGCGGTCCTGCTGGACGTCGACCACTCGCCGCGCCACGTCCTGCATCCGCGCCATGCCGCGCTCTACCGGCCCGCCGGGCTGCGCGCCCTCGCCGAACTGCTGCTGCCCGGGGGCGTGTTCGCGCTGTGGTCCAACGACCCGCCGGACAAGGAGTTCGGCGCCGCGCTCGCCGAGGTCTTCCCCCGGACGGCGGCGCACGTCGTCGGGTTCGACAACCCGCTCCAGGAGCGGACCGCCACCAACACCGTCTACGTTGCCGTGAAGTGACCCGCCCCGCCCCTGCACCCCCGCTCGGACCTCGGAAAGGTTCAGGTCGGCACCGTCGACCTGGAGCTTTCGCCGCCCGCCACCTCCCGTCGCCCCGATGACGGCCCCCGGGCCCTGCGGCGACGAATGATGGGCCTTGCACGTTCCGGCGCTGTTCACGTTCCGGTCATCACGACCACTGAGGCTGTCAACGAGACAGTCGGTTCAGTGACGTGGCGCCGCCGCGGACCAGGGCGGTACGGCGCCGGAGGCCCCTCATGGACGGGACACGATCCCCCTTCGACCGCCGCCGCTTCCTCCTCGCCTCCGGGGCCGCCGTCGCCGGTGCCGGAACCGCGTGGTCGCTGCCGGCCGGCCGGGGCCGGGACAGCGCCGCCGCGTCCGACCCGGCCCGGCCGCCCAGGCCGCCGCCCCGACCGCCGATCCATCGCCGCCGCGGCCCCCGCGCGCCTGCCCCGTGCCGACCCGCCCGCCGCCGGACGCCCGGCCCCGTACGGCCTGACCACGCTCGACAGCACCGCCCGGCTGGCCGGCTCCGGCGGCTACCGGCGGATCGTCGAGGGCCCCGGCTGGCCGGTGGCCGTGCGGTCCGAGCTCGCCGCGGCCAGGTCCGGCCGCTCCGACCGGCGCACCCCGCTGGCCTGCTTCGCGCAGATCACCGACCTGCACATGGCCGACGTGCGGAGCCCGCTGCGGACGGAGTTCCTGCGGGTCGGCTCGCCCGGCTCCTGGCGGGTCCAGGAGGCGCTGTCGCTCTTCGTCACCCTCGTCGAGTCCCCGGCCCCCTACCGCACCGACCTCGACGACCTGTCCGCCACCGGACTCGCCTCCCCCTACCGCGGGTTGTCCTACAACGCCCCCGGCCTCGCCGCCACCGTCGGCGGCGTCCAGGAAGCCCGCGCGGGCACGAGGAAGGACCGCAACGCGGAACTCCTGCTCCGCGGGGCGCAGCGCCCGCGTTCGCCCCACCCGACCGCCGCACCCGCGCGCCAGCGGCGTGGCCCCCTGGCCCGCAGCCCGCAGCCCGCAGCCCGCAGCCCCCAAGTCCCTTGGCCCTGGAGCCCCGTGACCCCCGGGCCCCGACCGCCCGAGCCCCGTTGCGGACCGCGTGCCGGTGCGCACCGGCCTTCACGGGCCGCTGGCAGCCGGGACCGGTCGCGCGGCATGCTGGGCGCAGGGGGTGACGCGGGAATGGCCAAGCAGCGGGCGTCGCGGCAGGATCTGAACCGGCGGCGGCGGGCGTCCGGGTTCGTCGGCCGGCGGGAGGAGCTGACCGGGTTCCGGGAGAACCTGGGCCGGGACCCGGCCGACGAGTCCTTCCAGTACCTGTTCCACGTCCACGGGAACGCCGGGGTGGGCAAGACCTCCCTGCTGCGGCAGTGGGAGGCCGCGGCGCGGGCCCGGGAGGCGCTGACCGCCTACGTGGACGACGACGTGCAGAGCCCGCTGGAGGCCATGGCCGCCGTCGCCGTCCAACTCGCCCGCCAGGGCGCCGCCCTCAGGACGTTCGAGAAGCAGCTCGCGACGTACCGGCAGCGGCGCCACGAGGCCGAGTCCGGGCCGGCGCTGCCGGCGGGCGCCGAGACCGGCGAAAGCGGCGAGCCCTCGGCGTCGAGCACGATCCTGGCGCAGGCCGGCCTGGCCGGCCTCGGCCTGGTCCCCGGCGCGGGCGCGCTGGCCGGGGCGCTGGACCCGCAGCAGCTCGCGCAGGCCGCCGACCGGTTGCGGGCCGCCGTCGGGGCGCGGCTGCGCAGCCATGACGACGTGCAGCTGGTGCTGTCGCCGCTGCGGGTGCTGACCCCGGTGTTCCTGGCGGACCTGGCGGAAGCGGCCGAACGCAGCCCGTGGCTGGTGCTGTTCTTCGACGTGCTGGAGCGGACCGGCCCGGTGCTCGGCGAGTGGCTGCGGGACGTCCTGGTGGGGGAGGAGTACGGCGGCCTGCCCGACAACGTGGTGGCGGTCCTGTCCGGCCAGGGGCGGCTGGACCCCCGCTGGTGGGGCGACCACCTCTACCTGGTCGCCCAGGTGCCGCTGGACGTGTTCACCGAGGAGGAGGCCAGGGACCTGCTGGCCGCCCGGGGGATCACCGCCGAGCAGGTGACCGACGTCATCCTCGAACTGACCGGCCGCCTGCCGGTGCTGGTGGACCTGCTGGCCAGGTCCGGGCCGCACGATCCCGGCGACGTCGGCGACCCCTCGGGCACCGCGGTGGAACGCTTCCTGAAGTGGATCACCGACCCCGACCGCCGGGCCGCCGCCCTGGACTGCGCCCTGCCGCTGCAACTGGACGAGGACGTCTTCCGGGCCGCCACGTTTGACGCCGCGGCCGGCGACTACGAGTGGCTGCGCGGCCTGCCGTTCGTCACCGGGCAGGGCGGGCGCAGCCAGTACCACGACGTGGTGCGCACGTCCATGCTGCGCCTCCAGCGCACCCGCTCGCCCATCCGGTGGCGGCGGCAGCACCGGCGTCTCGCCGAGGCGTTCGGGCAGTGGCGGGCCGAACGTGAGTCCGGGGTCCCCGCCGAGCGGCAGTGGCGGGACAGTGGCTGGCGCGAACACCGCCACGACGAGACCTACCACCGCCTGTGCGCCGACCCGCACGCCGCTCTCGCGCCCGCCCTGCTGGATGCCGTCCACGCCTGCGACGGCGGCACGGAGGGCCTGCGCCGATGGGCCCGACTCCTCACCCGGGCGGGCCAGGACGGCGACGATCCGGCCGTCCTCGCCTGGGGCCGGCGGTTGCAGGAGGCGGCCGACAGCGGCGCCGACGGCCTGTCCACCGCGCTGACCCGGCTGCTGTCCGCCCCCGAACTGCCCCGCGAGGGCCGCCGGTTGGCCTACGCCGTACGGGGACGCGAACGCCGCAACGACCGGCGGTACGAGGAGGCGGTGGCCGACTTCGCCGAAGCGCTGGCACTGGACGACGGCTACGCCCGCGCGCACTACGGACTGGCGGAGACCTATCGACTGACGGGCCGTCACCAGCTGGCCGTCGCCGGCTTCACCCGGGCGCTGCGGCTGGACCCGGAGCTGAGCGGGGCTCTCGAACGGCGGGGCATGGCCTACCGGGCGCTGCGGCGCCTCGACGCGTCACTGGCCGACTTCGACCGCGCGGCCGTGCTCGGCCCCGACAGCCGCTGGGTCGCGGTCGCCCGGGGGGAGACCCTGCGCGCCATGCGCCGCTACGAGGAGGCCGTCGCGGAGTTCGACCGCGCGCTCGAACTCGATCCGGAGTTCGTGCGCGCCCTCGTCATCCGCGGCCAGACCCTCAGCGACAGCGGCCGGTACGACGACGCCCGCCGCAGCCACGACCTGGCCGCGGGACTCGCTCCGGCGAACCCGTGGGTTTTCACCAGCCGCGGGGTCTGCCACATGGCGGCGGGCCGGTACGACGACGCGTTCGCTGATTCCGACCGCGCCACCGCGCTCGACCCCGGCTACCGCTGGGCCTTCCTCCTGCGTGGCCGCCTCCACCGTGAGCTGGGCCGGTACGGGGAGTCCGTCGCGGAGTTCGACCGGGCCGCCGCGCTGGGCCCGGACGACGGACGGGCGCACTACGAGCGGGGCCGTACCCTCCAGGCGATGGGCGACCGCGCCGGCGCGCTGGCGGACTTCGACCGGGCCGTCGAGCTGGCGCCCGAGCAGGACTGGGCGTTCGTCCGGCGCGGGAAGCTGCTCCAGTCGCTGCGGCGGTTCCCGTCCGCCCTCGCCGACCTGGACCGCGCGGTCGCGCTGGCACCGGACCGGAGCCGGCACTACGCCGACCGCGGTGAACTCCTGCGGACCATGGGCCGCTTCGAGGCCGCGCTGGCCGACTTCGACCGCGCGATCGCGCTGGACCCCCTCGCCGAGCGGATCCTGGTGCACCGGGGCTCGGTCCTGCTGCGCCTGGGCCGGTACGAGGAGGCGCTGGCCGACCTGGCCCGCAGGGCGGCGGACGGTTCGGCGCAGGGTGCGGACCACGTCCGGCTGGCCGTGGCGCTGCACGCGCTGGGCCGCCCGGGGGCGGACCGGCACTGGGCGCGGGCCGCCGAACTGTTCGCCGGGCTCGTCGCGGCGGGCGGTCCCCGCGCGATGGCCGCGCGGGGCGGGCTGATGAGCCTGCGCTGTGTGCTCGGCGCGTGGGACGAGGCCGCCGCCGAACTGGACCGCTTCCTGGCGTGCGCCCCGGACGGCGCGCTCGCCGAGGCGGTCCTGGCGGAGCTGGTCCAGTTCGGCTCCCTCCTCGCGCTGGACCCCGAGCGGCTGCTTCCGCTCAGGCGGCGTCTGGAGGCGGCGACCCCGGATTTGTAGCCCGCGCGACCCGGCCCCCGGCCGGTACCGCCGGTACCGCCGGTGTCGGCGCTGTCGGCGCGCCCGGCACCCCGGGGGCGTCGCGGCACGGCCCTCGGCCAGGCCACGCCCTCACCCGGGCTGTCCGGGGGCGGATTCCCGGACCACTTCGGCCGGGCGTCTGTCCTCGCGCAGGCCCAGAAAGCGCGGGTGGCGCAGCATCCCGTCGCGGGTCCACTCGCTGAAGCCGAGCTGGGCGACCAGCTCCGGGCGGACCCAGCGCGGGGCGCGTTCCCGGACCGGGTCGGCGAAGGGGGAGCGCGGCTGGGCCAGGGCATCCAGCCGGGCCCGCAGCGTCAGCAGGGTCCGCCGGTCGTAGCCGGTGCCGACCTTGCCCGCGTACCGCAGGCGGGCGCTGTCCCCGCCGTCCCCGTGGTCGTAGTAGCCGATCAGCAGCGCGCCGAAGCCGGTCCGGCTGCCGGCCGGTTCGGTGAAGCCGCCGATCACGAACTCCTGTCCGGCCGCGCACTTGAGCTTCAGCCAGTCGGCGGAGCGCCGGGCCTGGTAGGGGGCGTCGGCGCGTTTGGCGATCAGGCCCTCCCAGCCCCTGTCGCAGGCGTCGGCGAGCAGGTCGCCGTCGACGTGGTTGCGGTGCGGGGTGCTGCGCAGGGGGCCGTGGAAGCCGAGGGCGCCGCGCAGCAGGGCCTTGCGGGTGCGCTGCGGCAGGCCGCCGGTGTTCCAGCCGTCGAGGACGAGCAGGTCGAAGACGTAGTAGAAGACGGCGACCGGACTGGCCCGGACCGCCCGCGGGTCGGTCAGGCCCATCCGCTGCTGCAACAGCGAGAAGTCGGTCCGGCCGTCCCGCAGCGCGACGATCTCGCCGTCCGCCACGAAGTCGCCGCACTCCTGCGCGGCCAGCGCGGCCACCACCTCCGGGTACGTGCCGTCCATCACCCGCCCGGTCCGGGACAGCAGCCGGGCGCCGGCGCCGTCGCGTACGGCCAGGGCGCGTACCCCGTCCAGCTTCCGTTCGAAGAGCCAGCGGTCGTCGAAGGCGCGGCGGTCGCTGAGGGTGGCCAGCATCGGCCGGTCGGCCAGCGTGGAACGGTCCTCGGGCGCGGGGCGCAGCCGCGCCCGCTGGGCTGCGGGAAGCCGGTCGAGCGCCGCCGGCAGCCCGCCCGCGGCCCCGCCCGGCGGCCGGCCCCCGCCCGGCGTGCCCCGGGAGCTCATCGGGCGGCCCGCCCGGCCCCGGCGCCCCCGGCGGCGCCCCCCGCAGCGCCCGCTGTCTCCGCCGCCACCTGCCGCAGGGTGCGCCCGCTCAGCACCGAGCGGGCCCGGTGCGGATCGGGCGTGCCGCGGCCCGGGGCAGCCCACCGGTCGGCCTCCTTGACCAGCAGCCACGCCTCGCCCTGCCCGCGGCTGTCGCGGATCCGGGTGAGCGCGTAGGCGCCGTGCAGCTTGGCGCCGTCCAGCCGGAAGGAGGCGTGGCCCGTGTGCAGCGCGTCGGCGAAGGGTATCTCGGCGCCGGAACGGTCCGTGCTGAGATTGCGGTAGCCGCCCTCGTCCCACACGATCACCGTCCCGCCGCCGTACTCGCCGCGGGCGATGACCCCCTCGAAGTGCCGGTAGTCCAGCGGGTGGTCCTCGGTGGGCACGGCGAGCCGCTTCTTCCGCGGGTCGGGCGAGGGGCCTTTGGGCACCGCCCAGGAGGCGAGGGCGCCGCCGACCTCCAGCCGGAAGTCGAAGTGCATCCTGCTCGCGTCGTGGATCTGTACGACGAATGCGGGCGCGGAACCCGTCGCGCCGGAACCGCTCCCGCCTCCCGGCGCGGAGTCCGGGCCCGGCTCCGGGGTCTTCGCGAAGTCCCGCCTGCGCCGGTACTCGGCCAGCGCGTCCGGCGAACCGTCCTTGGGTGCCATCGCCGCCTCCTCACCCGCTCTGTCCGCGGTTTCCCGCCGTTCCTCCGCCGTTCCTCCGCCCGCCCGTCCCGACCGTGCGCCTGTCCGCCGACCGGATCCGTAAACCGGGCAGAACGGGCCGAGTCGGTTGGCCGTGGTAGTAGACAACTCTGTCTTACTCACGCGTCGCATCGTGGTTGGCAGACCGGTCGTGCTGATTGCTGAGCTGCGGAGACAATGGTTCGTTTGACATGAGTAGACAGGTCTGTCTAATGTCCTGCCCGCCAGGCTGTTCCACCCAGCACCACTCGGTGATCAGGAGCCACCCCCATGACCGACAGCCGTTTCCGACTCGGCCCGACCCCCTCGCTCGCCCTCCTCACCTCGATCGTCGTCTCGCTGCTCGCCGCCTCCAGCGCGCCGACCCCGCTCTACGCGGTCTACCAGCGGGAATGGGGCTTCTCCCCGATCACCACCACCGTCGTCTTCGGCGTGTACGCGCTCGCCGTGCTGGCCGCGCTGCTGGTCTTCGGCCGGATCTCCGACCACGTCGGGCGCCGCCCGGTGCTCTTCGCCGCGCTCGCCGGCCAGGCGGTCGCGATGCTGGTGTTCGCCCGCGCGGGCAGCGTCGACGCGCTGCTGACCGCCCGGGTGGTCCAGGGCGTGTCCACCGGCGCCGCGCTCGGCGCGATCGGGGCCGCGCTGCTGGACATCGACCGGGTGCGCGGCGCCGTCGCCAACTCCTTCGCGCCCGCCACCGGCACCGCCACCGGCGCGCTGGTGTCCGGCCTGGTGGTGCAGTACCTGCCCGCGCCGACCCGCCTGGTCTACCTGCTGCTGCTCGCGGTCTTGGCGCTCCAGGCGGTGGGCGTGGGCGTGCTGGCCGAGCCGGTGCGCCGCAGGCCCGGCGCGCTGGCCGCCATGAGGCCCGAGATCAGGCTGCCGCGGGCGGCCCGCGGCCCGGTCGCCGTCGCGGTGCCGGTGCTGTTCGCGGTCTGGGCGCTGGCCGGCTTCTACGGGGCGCTCGCCCCGGCGATCACCGCGACCCTCGTCCACTCGCACTCGGTGGTCTACGGCGGTCTCGGCCTGTTCGTGCTGGCCGCCGCGGGCGCGCTGTCCGTGCTGCTGCTGCGGACCGCCCCGACGCGTACGGTCATGGTGCTCGGCGTCCTCACGCTGATCGCGGGCATCGCGATCACCCTGGTCTCGATCGGCTCCGGCGCCGGCGGTACGGCCTCGGTCACCGGCTTCTTCGTCGGTACCGCGGTGGCCGGGTTCGGCTTCGGCAGCGGCTTCCAGGGCGGTATCCGGCTGGTGGTGCCGGTGGTGGAGGCGCACGAGCGGGCCGGGGTGCTGTCGCTGCTGTACGTGGTGTCGTACCTGGGCATGGGCGTGCCGGCGGTCGTCGGCGGGGTGCTGGTGGTGCACGGCGGCGGCCTGCTGGCCACCGCCCGGGAGTACGGCGCCGCGGTGATCGTGCTGGCCGCGGCGGCGCTGGCCGGACTGCTGCTGACCGGCGGGCGCGGCCGGCCGGCCGCGCCGGGACGGATCGTCGCCGTGTCGGCGGGCGGGTCCGGCGCCGGGTCCGCGCACGGACCGGCGGGTGCGCCGGTGCGGGCGGTCGGTGGGCCGGCGGGCGGGCGGGCGGCGCCGCGTGAGCCTGTCACCGCGGTGGTGGCGCGAACCCGTTCGGGAGAACGGGACGAGAGCTAGGATAGACAGACCTGTCTGAACAGTGCCGGAGAGGACGGACATGGCGACCAGGACCCCCACGACCACGGCGAAGGCGGCCACCCAACCGTCCGCGAAGGCCGCAGGAAAGACGGCGGGGAAGCCCGCCGGGAAGCCCGCCGCGGGCCCGGCGAAGCCGTCCGCGCGGGAGCGGCTGCTCGGCGCCGCGACCGAGCTGTTCTACCGCGAGGGCGTACAGACCGTCGGCATCGACCGGATCATCGAGCACGCCGGGGTGGCGAAGGCGTCGCTCTACAACACCTTCGGCAACAAGGAAGGGCTGGTCCGCGCCTATCTGGACGTCCGCCACCTGGTCATCCGGGAGCGGGTCGAACGCACCCTGACCCGCTTCCGCACCCCCCGCGAGCGGCTGCTGGGCGTGTTCGACGCGGCCGGCGAGACGGTCACCGCCCCCGGCTTCAACGGCTGCGCCTTCGTCGCGGCCACCGCCGAGGCGTCGCCCGGCGGTGCCATCCAGCTGGCCGCCGACGGCCACCGGGCGTGGCTGCGCGGTGTGCTCACCGACCTGGCCACCGAGGCGGGCGTCGCCGACCCCGAGACCCTCGCCCACCAGCTGCACCTGCTCTACGACGGCGCGGTGCTCTCCGGCCGGATGGACCGGGACCCGTCCGCGGTCACTACCGCGCGCGCGGCGGCCACCGTGCTGCTCGACGCCGCGGTCACGACCTCGGGAAGCTGATGGCCTCTCGGGTGGCCGCATTGCTCACAGGGGTTTTACGCTGAACTGAGGATGCGGCAGCTCCGGGGCGGAGACCCGGAGGACATCCGGGGGCCCGGAGTACGTCCGGTGGCCTGAGCGGCTGGCAAGCCGCGGAAAATCAACTGCACTTCCGAGATCGAACGAAGGAGGTGGCTTGAATGGCCACCCATTCGACCGACACATCCCACATCGACACCCATCCCGACCTGGTATCCCTAAGGGACAGGTACGCGGCAATGTCGGACAAGCCGCTGAACGGACTGCTCGAAGGTCTGTGCGTGCTGGCCGGCCTGTATCTCGCGATCTCCCCCTGGGTGGTGGGCTTCCAGAGCTTCAGCCCCAGCCTGCGGGTGAGCAACCTGATCACCGGTATCGCGCTCGCGGTGCTGGGCATGGGCTTCGGCTCGGTCCTGGAGCGGACCCACGGCCTGGGTTGGGTCGCCACGGCGATCGGTGCGTGGACCATCGTGGCCCCTTGGGCGGTATCCGGCAGCGCGGCCTTCCACAAGACGATCTGGAACAACTCGTTTGTAGGTGGTGTGGCCTGCCTGGTCGGACTCGCCATCATGGCCATGGGTCTGATGGCAAGCCGTAGTCGCCGTTCCGGCACCCGGACCCGGGCCTGACGGTTCGCCCCCAGCGACGTACCCACGGCCCCCGACCGCCGGATCCAGCGGGCGGCCCCCCATCCCGGGGGGCCGCCCGTGCGGCTGTCCGGCGCCGGAACCGCCGGCGACCCGCCGCCGTCAGCAACTCGCCATCGCCATCGCCATCGCCATCGCCACCGCCCGGCCGCCGTCGGCCCGGCGGCGCCGTCAGCCCTGCGCGGGCGTACGGTCCGGGGACGGCTTCGGGGCGGGGACCGGCTCGGGGCCCAGGAGGGTCGGCTTGGGGGTGCCGCGCAGCGCCGAGGCGGTCGCGGCCAGCAGGGACATCGCGGCGGCGGTGGCGAAGACGATCACCAGGCCGTGGTGGAAGGGGGAGGAGATCAGGTCGGGGAAGAACTCCTTGCCGGTCAGCACGCCCCGGTTGGGCGCGGGCAGCTCCGCCAGCGTGCCGGAGGGCTTGAGCAGCGTCTCGATCGGGTTGATGCCGAGGAACGCGGAGAACACCGTGGACACCGGCGGTAGCCCCGCCGCCTGGTGGGCGACACCGGCCGGTACCCCCTGGGCCCGCAGCCCGGAGTCCAGCGCGCCCGGCAGCCGGTCGGCCAGGCCGATGATCAGCAGCGAGAAGAACACCCCGATGGACAGCGACGTCCCGGAGTTCTGGAAGGTGGAGCGCATCCCGGACGCGGCGCCCCGGTGGCTTGCGGGCACGCTGCTCATGATCGCCGAGGTGTTCGGCGCGGAGAACATCCCGGAGCCGACGCCGTTGAGCAGGATCAGCAGCGCGAAGACCCAGTAGGGGAAGTCGATCGGCAGCAGGAGCAGTCCGACGAAGCTGCACCCGAAGAGCACCAGGCCGCCGGTGGTGAACCAGCGCACCCCGAACCGGTCGGACAGCGTGCCGGACACCGGTCCGGCCAGCAGGAACCCCGCGGTCAGCGGCAGCAGGAAGATCCCCGCCCACAGCGGCGCGTCCGCGTAGTCGTAGCCGTGCAGCGGCAGCCAGATGCCCTGCAGCCAGATGATCAGCATGAACTGGAGCCCGCCGCGGGCGACCGACGCCAGCAGCGCCGCCGCGTTGCCCGCGGCGAAGTGCCGGTTGCGGAACAGCCGCAGCGGGAACATCGGCTGCGCAACCTTCGTCTCGATCACCGCGAACGCCACCAGCAACGCCGCCCCGCCGATCAGCCCGACCAGCACCTTCGGGCTGGTCCAGCCCATGGTGTCGTCGCCGTAGGGCTGGATGCCGTAGGTGATGGAGATCAGGATCAGGCCGCAGCCCAGCGCGAAGGTGAGGTTGCCCCACCAGTCGATCCGGGCCGGCTGCCGGGCGGAGGTCTCGCGCAGCGAACGGTACGCCCAGACGGTGCCGAGGACGCCGACCGGCACGTTCACCCAGAACACCGCCCGCCAGTCCCATGCCGACAGCAGCCCGCCCAGCACCAGGCCGATGAACTGGCCGGACAGCGCGGAGATCTGGTTGATGCCGAGAGCCATGCCGCGCTGGCGGGTCGGGAAGGCGTCGGTGAGGATCGCCGCCGAGTTCGCCATCAGCATCGCGCCGCCGAGCGCCTGCACGACCCGCCAGGCGATCAGCCACAGCGCGCCGCTGGTGCCGTACGCCGGGTCGAAGGAGAGCGCTATGGAGGCGAGGGTGAAGACCACGAAGCCGAGGTTGTAGATCCTCACCCGGCCCACGATGTCGCCCAGCCGCCCGAGGGTCACCACCAGCACCGCGGTGACCAGCAGGTACCCCATGATCATCCACAGCAGATAGCTGATGTTGCCGGGCCCGAACGGGTCCAGGTGGATGCCGCGGAAGATGGCCGGCATCGAGATGATCACGATCGACGAGTCCACCGTCGCCATGAACATCCCGAGGCTGGTGTTGGACAGCGCCACCCACTTGTAGCGGTCGGGGCGGCCGTCGGGGTCCAAGCGGTCGGGGCGGCCGGACCGGGCGGCGGCCTCGGGGCGGGCGGTACCGCCGCGTCCTGCGTCTCCTGCGTCTCCTGCGGCCTCAGACACGGCGGGTGATCCTCTCCAGCAGCGGTATGGCGGCGGCCAGTTGCTCCTGCTCCGCCGGGGTCAGTTCCTCGCTGATCGCCAGCGCCAGCCGGCGGCCCCGCTCGCGGCGGGCGCCGTGCAGGCCGTCCCGGCCCGCCGCGGTCAGCGAGACCACCATCCGCCGGCCGTCGTGCGGGTCGTGGGCGCGGGCGACGAGGCCGCGGTCCTGGAGGGCGTTGACGATCGTGCACATCGACTGCGGCCGGATGCCCTCCCCCGCGGCCAGTTCGGACGCGGTGGCCGGGCCCTCGCGGTCCAGCCGGACCAGTGCGGAGGTCTGCGAGAGGGTGAGTTCGCCGTCCGGCCGGAACTGCCGCAGCCGCCGTACGAGGGGGCCGACCGCGATCCGCAGGTCCGTGGCGGTCCGCTCGGCGAGCGACCCGGGGGTGTCGGCGGGGATGTCGGCGGGGATGTCGTCCCGGGCGCCGGCGGGGGCGGCCGGCGCGTCGTCCCCGTCACCGGCGGGGTGGCGGGGGCCGGGGGCGGCGTGTTCGGCGGGGCCGGTCGGGGCTCCTGGGCTGCCGGTCGCCGGGCCGGCGGCGCGGCCAGTCGGATCGGCGGTTCGAGCGCGGCTGGTCGTCATAACCTTCAGTATAAACTGAACAGTCCAGGCTTATGGTATAGCTGGCGGCATGAGTGAACCCTCTCCCACTGCTCCCGGCTCCCTGACCGCGACCACGATCAGCGTCACCGGCCACGGCGACGACCCGATCGAGGCGTACCTGGCCCGCCCGGAGGGCGGCGCGGCCCGCGGCGGAGTCGTCGTCATCCACCACATGCCCGGCTACGACCGGGCCAGCAAGGAGATCACCCGGCGTTTCGCCGAGCTCGGCTACGACGCGGTCTGCCCCAACCTGTACTCGCGCGAGGCCCCCGGTGCCGCGCCCGACGACGCCGCTGCCGCCGCCCGCGCGGCCGGCGGCGTCCCCGACGAGCGGCTGGTCGGCGACGTGGACGGCGCGGCCCGCCACCTGCGCGCGCTGCCCACCTCCAACGGCAAGGTCGGCGTGATCGGTTACTGCTCCGGCGGCCGGCAGTCCGTACTGTCCGCGTGCAACCTCGACCTGGACGCGGCCGTCGACTGCTACGGCGCCTTTGTCACCGGTACGGTCCCCACCGAGTTCCCGCTGAAGATCAGCAACCTTGTCGACCAGCTGCCGAACCTGCGCACCCCGCTGCTCGGCCTGTTCGGCAAGGAGGACAAATACCCGAGCCAGGACCATGTCGCCGAGCTGGAGCGGCTGCTCGCCGAGCACGGCAAGGACTTCGAGCCGCACAGCTACGAGGGCGCGGGCCACGGGTTCTTCGCCGTCGACCGGCCCAGTTACCACGTGCCCGCCGCCAACGACGGCTGGGAGCGGATCCAGTCGTTCTTCGGCCGCCACCTCGGGAGCTGACCGGCATGTGCACCTATCTGACCGTCAAGGACAAGATCGACGGCAGCGCCAAGGGCCCGAACGGCTCCTGGTTCCACGTCACCGACGTGACCGTCTACTTCGACCACCCGGTGCACGCGATGGCCGGGCACACCCTGAACATCGACTTCACCGACCCGGCCAAGGGCCCCTCGGCCCGGGTCGCCCTGGAGCTGACCGCGGACTCCGCGCGCCGGCTGGTGGCCGCGATCCAGCAGGCCCTGGACGCGGTGCCGGTCGAGATGCAGCAGGCGTAAGCCCACATGGTGGGCACCGCCTCCGCTTTCCCGGCTGCCCCCGGGAGCGGGGGCGGTGGCCCGCCGGCCGGAGAAACGGCTGGTCGGAGAGGGTCCGGTGGCCGGGCGCCGGACCGGTGCGGCCGCGGCGGAGCACACCGACCGGCGGCCGGGGCTTCCCGTTCACGAGCTTTTTGCGCATGCTGTGAGTACCCGGGTGCCGTCACCAACCGGTCCGGGGTGACAATGCGGAAGTCGACGTGTGCGTGATCGACCCTTAACGAAGCGAGGATCCCATGTTGCGAAACGGGCTGGAGCCGTGGCACCTGATCGTGGTGGCGATCGTCGTCATCGTGCTGTTCGGTTCCAAGAAGCTGCCGGAGGCCGCCCGCGGTCTCGGCAAGTCGATGCGGATTCTCAAGTCCGAGGCCAAGGCGATGAAGACCGACGACGTGCCCGCCACGGGCGGCACGCCGACCTCTTCGACGGTGCCGGCGCCCGAGGCGATCACCCCCAGTGACGTGGTGGCGTCCAACGAGGCGACCACCCCGCAGCAGGCGGCCACCACCGCCAAGTAGCCCCCGGGCTCACCAGCTGCCCGGCTCCGGCGGCCCCTGGTGCGTCCAGGCGGCCCGGAGGCCGGGCACGCGTGTGTCGTCATGCGTCGTCATCCGACGTCATCCGCTGTCATCCGTTGTCAGCAGGGGACGCCCGGGTCTCCGGCGCCCTCGGCGCCCGCCGCGATGTGGGCGCCCCGGGCTCTCCCGTCCGCGGCGCCCGCCTCGGCGCCCCCGGGCTCCCCGGCGCCGGTCCCGCACTCCCGCTCGTCCTCCTCGCGGGCCCGCGCGCAGTCCGTCCGCAGCCCCGCGCTGACGGCCATGCCGATGTCCCGGAGCGTCTCCAGCTGTTCGGGCGTCAGGACGTCGAAGAGCTTCTCGCGGACGGTCGTGACATGTCCGGGGGCGGCGGCCGCCAAAGTTGCGAAGCCCGTGTCGGTGAGCCGGCAGACCCAGCCGCGGCGGTCGGCGTCGGCCGGGCGGCGCTCCACCCAGCCGTTCTTCTCCAAAGCGGCGACCGCGTGCGAGAGCCGGCTGCGCGACGACAGCGAGGCGTCCGCCAGCTCGCTCATCCGCAGGCAGCGGTCCGGCGCCTCGGACAGCCGGACCAGGATCTCGTAGTACGCCATGGGCAGACCGGCGTCGCGGCGCAGCTGGCGGTCGACGTGGGCCGCGAGTTCGACGCTCGCGGTCAGGTACGCCCGCCAGATCCGCTGCTCCTCCTCCGACAGCCACCGCACATCAGTCATGCCCCCAGCATAGGGTGGTTGAACTCTCAACCCCTACGCGCTAGGGTTTCCGTGAACGCTCAAGCATTCTCGCGGCATCCTGCGTCGTTTCCGCGGCCTGCTGTCCTTCCCGTACCGCCCGGCCCCACGAGGAGTTCTCCCCATGACCGCTCAGACCGATGTGATCGACGGCTACGTCGCCGGCACCTGGACCATCGACACCGTGCACTCCGACGTGTCCTTCTACGTCCGTCACCTGGGAGTCTCCAAGGTCCGCGGCGCTTTCTCCGAGTTCGCGGGCTCCATCACCACCGCTGAGGACCCGCTGGAGTCCAAGGTCTCCGCGGTGATCAAGACGGCCTCGGTGAGCACCAACAACGAAAGCCGCGACGCGCATGTCCGCGGCGCCGACTTCCTGGACGTCGAGCAGTTCCCCGAGCTGACCTTCGAGTCCGGCGAGATACGCGCCATCACCTCCGAGGTCTTCGAGGTCGACGGCGCGCTGACCCTGCACGGCGTCACCAAGACCGTCACCCTCAAGCTGGAGCTGAACGGCTTCGGCAAGGGCTTCGACGGCAACGCGGTGGCCGGCTTCTCCGCCGCCACCGAGATCAGCCGCAGTGAGTTCGGCGTCACCGGCGGCGCGACGGGTGCCGCGGTCGGCGACAAGATCCGTATCGCCCTGGAGATCGAGGCGGCTCTGGCCCAGGCCTGACCTCCCCGCTTCCCGCGGCCCCGACGGCCGCCCGTCCCGCCCTCCCGGCGCGGACGGGCGGCCGTCGGCGTTGTGCGTTGTGCGCTGCGCGAGGGGTGCGGGGCGCTGCGCGCGGGACGAGCGGCCCGGGGCGCAGCGTTGCGCGGGCGACGTCGGCCGCGGGGGCGCCGCCGGGCCGGGGTGTGCCGGCTCGCGCCGGCCGCCCCCCGAGCCCCCGTTGGCGGTCCGGCCCACCTGGGCCCGGGTCTGGGCCGGCGCCTGGGCTGACGCCCGCTCCCCGTCCGTCGCTCCCCGTCCGTCGTTCCCCGTCCGCCGGTCTCTGCCCGCCGGCGGCGCGCCGCCGTCACGGCCGCTCGGCGGCCGGTTCCCGCTCGGGGGCGGCGTCGGCGTCGGCGGTCGCGGCGGTGGCGGCCTTCTTCCCGCCGCCGCGGCGCAGTTCGAGGGCCAGCGGCGCCAGCGAGACGACCACGATCAGCGCGACGATCGGCAGCAGGTACGTGTCCACGTGCGGGATCGACGAGCCGAGCGCGTACCCGCCGAGCACCAGCCCCACGGTCCACACCGCGCCGCCGACGGTCTGCCAGAGCGCGAAGGTGCGGGCGGGTACGTCCAGCGCGCCGGCCAGCGGGTTCAGCACCGTCCGTACCACCGGGATGAAGCGGGCCAGCACCACGGCCTTGGCGTGCCCGTAGCGCTCCAGCAGCTCGGCGGCGCGGGCCGCGCCTTCGTGCAGTTTGCGGTTGCGGCTCCGGGCCAGCAGCGCCGGGCCGCCCCGGCGCCCGATCAGGTACCCGGTCTGCGCGCCGAGCAGCGCGCCGGCCGTCGCGGCGACCAGCACCTGCCACAGCGACAGGTGCACCGTGTCGGAGGCGCCGGAGACGCTGAGCAGGCCGGCGGTGAAGAGCAGCGAGTCGCCGGGCAGGAAGAAGCCGATCAGCAGCCCGGTCTCGGCGAACATCACCACCGCGATGCCGAGCGCGCCGAAGGAGGAGAGCAGCGAGGTGGCGTCGAGTACGTTCACTGCCTGGTCGGTCAGGGGCAGGGGCATGGGGTGGGGCCCTCTCATAATGGGTCCGGGGGCGCGGCGATGCGCCCTTCCGACTACAGTGATGTAGTCGCTCTAGGGCACTCTAGGCGAACGCGCGGGAAGGGGCGATCCATGCGGGATCTGCCGGGGCCGGGGGGCGGTGCGGCCCGCCGCCCGTCGGGTGGGCTGGAGGCGAGCGTCCTGGCGGCGCTCTGGGCGGCCGGCGGTCGCGCGCTCACCCCGGCCGACGTCCAGCGCGACCTCGGCGCCGGTCTCGCCCGGACGACCGTGACCACCATCCTGGCCCGCCTGTACGAGAAGGGTACGGTCAGCCGCGCCCGGGCCGGCCGCGGCTACGCCTACCTGCCCGTCCAGGACCCCCCGGGCCTCGCGGCCCGGCGGATGCGCACCGAACTCGACAAGTCCGCCTCCGACGACCGCGGTACGGTCCTGGCCCGCTTCGTCTCCGAACTCAACCCCGCCGACGAGGCCCTCCTGCGGGCGCTGCTGCGCGACGCGGACGCGGACGCGGACTCCGCGGAGGCGGGGGCGGGGGCGGGGGCGGGGGGCGGCGCGGGTTCGGCGTCGGCGGGGGACGCGGGCGCGGGGGGCGGGACGCCGTCGGCGGGTGCGGGTGCGGCGGGGGCCGGACCGGAGGGGCGCGCGGGTGTGGGTGCCGGGACCGGGCCCGGCTCGACGGAGGACCGCGCGGGCGCGGCGGCCGGTGCGGGCGCGGGTTCGGCGTCGGCGGGGGACGCGGGGACTGGGCGCGGGGCGGGGACGGACGCCGGGGGCGGCGCGGCGGGGGACGCGTCGTGAGCGTCGCCGTGTGGGTGCCCCTGCTGCTGCCGCTGGTCGCGGCGCCGGCCGCGCGGCGGCTGGCGGAGGAGTTGCCGCCGAGGGCGGCGGCCTGGCTGCTGGCGGTGTCGGCGGTGACGCTCGCGGCGTGCGCAAGCGCCGCGCTGGCGCTGCTGGCCGGCGCCGGGGCGCTGCGGCTGCCGCCGGTCGCCGCCCTCGGCCACCTGGTGCTGCCGGTGGTGGGGGACCAGGTCACCGTGCCGGCCGCGTGCGGGGCGGCGGGGCTGCTCGCGGCGGTCGTCGTGGCGCTGCTGCGGACGCTGCGGCTGCACGTCGTCCACCCGGCCAGGGCGCGGCGGGCCGCGGCGGCGACCGGCACGGCGGCGGGGGACCTGACGGTGCTGCCCGACCCCGGACCCGACGCGTACGCGCTGCCCGGTCGCCCCGGGCGGATCGTGGTGACCAGCGGCATGCTGCGGGCGCTCGACCCGGCGGAGCGCGAGGCGCTGCTCGCGCACGAGCGCGCCCACCTCGCCGGGCGCCACCACCTCTTCCTCACCGCGGTCGCGCTGTCCTGCGCGTGCCACCCGGCGCTGCGGCTGCTCCGCTCACCGCTGTCCTACGCGCTCGAACGCTGGGCCGACGAGTCCGCCGCGGCGGCCGTCGGGGACCGCCGCGTCGCCGCCCGCGCGATCGGCCGCGCCGCCCTGGCCGCCACCCGCCCCAGCGCGGCGTCCCTCTCGGCCACCACCGGCCCCGTCCCCCGCCGCGTCGCCGCCCTCCTCGCCCCGGCCCACACCCCCACCCGCGCCCCCCGCGCCATCGCCGCCGTCCTCGCCTGCTGCCTCACCCTCTCCGCCGCCTGCGCCCTGGAAGCGGCCCACGACCTCCACGGCTCCATCGAGATCGCCCAGGGCGAGTAGCGCCCCTCACCGGGGTGGAGCACCGACCCGACGCACGCCCCCGGGCCCCCGGGTACGGCCTCGGCCCGGGGTGCTCCTGAGGGGGGCGCGGGGAACCGCGCGGTCGGCGACGTACTGGTCCTGGTGGTCCGGGCGCCTGCCGCGAGCGGCCTGCTGAGCGGCCGACCGGGCCCCCGCGCCGCCCGAGGGCGCCCCCTCCGGAGAGCTCGGGGGTCCGCACCCGTTCGGGGTGCCCGAGGGGGCGCGGGGAACGGTGCGGTCGGCCACGCACTGGTCCGGTGGTCCGGAAACCCGCCGTGAGGGGCCGGGCGCGCGGCCTGGTGCGCCGTCGTGACGGTTGTGTGCGGTACCCGCCATCGCGGAGGCGCCGCGCGGGGGCGGGCCGGGGCCCCGCACCGCTCGGGGTTTCCGATGCGGGGCGCGGGGAACTGCGCGGGTGACCGGTCACCGGCCGACGGGTCCGGAAACCCGCCGCGAGGGGCCGGGCGCGCGGTCCGGTGGGTGGCGCGGGCCGCGTGCGGCGGGGGGCGTCGACAATGGGGGGGTGGAGGAATTCGAGGTGGCGTTCGGGCGGGCGTTGGCGGCCGGGGGCGGGGAGGCCGAGGTGGACGGGGCCGCTTCGGTGCTGGCGGCCAGTGGGGACGCGTGGAGCGGGATCGCCGGGCGGTTGGCGGCGCGGGTGGGGCGGGAGTGCGCGGGGCGCGGGTGGGGGAGCGCTGACCTGCTGCGGATGGCGGAGCGGGAGTTGGGCGCGCGGCACCGCCGGGCGGCCGTCGCGCTGGCCGAGGGCGGGGACGGGCTCGCGGACTTCGCCGGGCGGGAGCGGCTCGACCGGTTCTCCGCGGCGGGCCTCGCGGTGGAGGTGCTGTGCCTGTACGGGCGGCTGCCGCGCATCGCCGCCCTGACACCGCCGCGCCCCGCGTCCGCCTCCGGACCCGCTGCGGGCGCCGCGGGCAAGGCGCTCGGGCGGATCCGCGCGCTGCTGGCCAAGGCGGAGTCCACCGGGTTTCCCGAGGAGGCCGAGGCGCTGTCGGCGAAGGCCCAGCACCTGATGGCCCGGCACAGCATCGACGAGGCGCTGGTGGCCGGCGGGGGCGCGGGCGGCCCCGGCCCCGGCGCCCGCCGGATCGGCGTCGACCGCCCCTACGAGGGCGCCAAGGCCCTGCTGCTGGACGCCGTCGCCTCGGCCAACCGCTGCCAGGCGGTGTGGTCCGCCGACTTCGGCTTCTCGACGGTCGTCGGCCACGACACCGACCTCGACGCCGTCGAACTCCTCTACACCTCGCTGCTGGTCCAGGCCGACCGCGCGCTGCGCCGCGGCGCCTCCCGTTCCCGCGACTTCCGCGAGTCCTTCCTGATCGCGTACGCCGCCCGGATCGGTGAACGCCTCAGCGCCGCCGTGACCGCGGAGGTCGGCGACAGCGCCGCCCCCGACCTGCTGCCGGTCCTCGCCTCCCGCGACCTCGCCGTCGAGTCCGAGACGCGCCGCCTCTTCCCGTCGACCACCACGTCCCGCCTCAAGGGCCGCGACCGCGAAGGCTGGCACCACGGCCACTCCGCCGCCGACGCGGCCACCTTCGGACCCCGCTGACGGCCATCCGGCCCCGGCCCCGCCCGGCCGCGCCTTGCCGCGCCTTGCCGCGCCTGCTCAGCTCCGCACGCGCCCCCAGCCGGTGCCAGTGGCCCGGCCGCGCCTACCCGGCCCCAACCTCGCCCGCGCTCACCCAGCTCCAGCCCAGTTCCAGCCCAGTTCCAGCCCGGCCCCAACCCCGCCCGCGCCCGCCGCCGTCGGTGCCCGCCCGGCCGCTCCTTGGCGCGCCCGCCCAGCTTCGCCCGCGCCCCCCCGCCCGCGCCTGCCGCCCGCCGCGGATAGGGCGGTGCCTCTCAGACCGCCAGCAGGTCCAGCGGCATCGGCCGCACCTTGCCCTCGATCATCGCGCCCAGGCCGCGTACCGCCACCGTGTCGGGGTTCGGGGCGACGTGCACCGGCATCTCGGTGAACTGGCGCAGCATCAGGTCCAGGCCGGGCATCTTCGCGCTGCCGCCGGCCAGCATGATGCCGCGGTCGGCGAGGTCGGCGACCAGGTCGGGCGGGCAGTGCCGCAGCACCGAGGTGATCGCGTCCAGCACCGACGTCAAAGGGGTGCGCATCGCGTGCCGTACGCCCTCGGTCTCGACCAGGACGGTACGGGCCAGCCCGCTGCGCACGTCCCGCCCGTGCACCTCGGTGGTGGCGGTGCCGCCGCTGCCGGGGCTGCCGAGCATCTGGTGCAGCGGGCGGACCGCCTGGCTGGGCAGCAACAGCTCGTGCAGGGTGCGTAGGTGCTCGACCACCGCCCGGTCGATGGCGTCGCCGCCGACGGGCACGGTGCCGGCGGACACGATCGCGCCCAGCGACAGCACCGCGACCTGCGTCGTACCGGCGCCGCAGACCACGATCATGGTGGCCTCGGGGTGCTCCACCGGCAGTCCGCAGCCCACCGCCGCCGCGATCAGCGTGTCCACCAGCTCCACCCGGCGCGCGCCGAGCCCGTAGAGCGTCTCGACGGCCGCCCGGCGGGCGATCGGCTCGCTGCCGTGCGGCATGCACACCGCCGCCCGCATCACCGGCATGCCGCGGACCAGGGACATCCGCAGCCAGCGGCGGCCCAGCTTGTCGCCGAGGATGTGCCGCAGCATCCGCTGGGCCATCGCGATGTCGACCACCGCGCCGCCGGCCACCGGGCGGGCCACCCGGATGTGGTCCGGGGTGCGGCCCGCCATCATCTCGGCGCGGGCGCCCACCGCGATCAGCGCGCCGGTCCGTACGTCGAACGCCACCACGCTCGGCTCGTCCGCGACCAGACCCCGGCCGCGCAGGAACACCCGGGTGCGGGCGGCGCCCAGGTCCACGGCCATCGTGCAGCGGCGCAGCTGGTCCAGCGTGGGGTTCGGCGGGATGTGCGCGGAGTTCGTGATCACTGCGGACCGCCTTGGGCACGCGAGGGGTGGTGGGTGGCCAGCGCCCAGATCACGAAGACGTCGATCGCGACCATGATGACCGACCACACGGGCTGGTACGGCAGGAAGATGAAGTTGGCCACCATGCTCAGGCCGGCGATCAGGATGCCGGTCAGCCGGGCCCAGCCGGCGCCGCGCAGCACGCCGGCGCCGACCAGGACCGCGACGATGCCGAGCGCGAAGTGGATCCAGCCCCAGGCGCGTACGTCGAACTCGTACGTGTACGAGCCGCGGGTGCGGACGTAGACCACGTCGCGGGCGATGCCGGCGATGCCCTCCAGGACCGCCAGTACGCCCGCGAACAGCAGCATCGTGCCGGCGAACAGGGTGCCGCCGGCCGCCCACGGGCCTTGGCCGCCGCCGGCCCCGGGGTGCGTGTGCGGGTGCCTGCCGCCGGCCGGGGTGCGCTGGGCGGTGGGGCCCGCGGGGGTCGGTCCGGTCGAGCCGGGGGGCGTGGGTCCGGGGGACGGCGGTGGCGTGGGCGGATCCTGCTGGCTCATCACGGGGCTCCCCGGCATGCGTCGGCGTCCAAGGCGCGGGGGCCGGACCCGCTGGTGAGGAGTCCGGCCTGCTACCCGCTCTATGACCACAGGATTTGACGTATTGTCGGATCACGCGACCACGGGTGACCCGTCCGGGCCACCCGCGCAGGCAAATCACCCCCGGACAGCCCACGGGATCGGGGCCGTCCGGGGGTGCGGTCGTACGGGCCGGTCGCTCCGGAGCGACCGGGTCCTGCTCCGGATCGCGCGGGCCCCTGGTCCCGGGCCGCGCGGCCCCCGCTCCGGATCGCGCCGGCTTCTCGCTCCGGGCCGTGTCGGCCCCCCCGCTCAGGCGGTACGGCTCACGCCGTCTCCTCCAGCCGGAAGCCGACCTTCAGCCCCACCTGGAAGTGCTCCACCTCGCCGTCCACGATGTGCCCGCGGACCTGGGTGACCTCGAACCAGTCGAGCTCGCGCAGCGTCTGCGCGGCCCGCCGGACGCCGTTGCGGATGGCGGCGTCGATGCCCTCCGGCGAGGTGCCGACGATCTCGGTGACGCGGTAGGTGTGCTCGGCCATGGCGGAACTCCCTTTCGGTGATTGCGGTTCTTGCCGTTCGCTCGGGTGGCTCGGGTGGCTCGGGTGGCTCGGGTGGCTCGGGTGGCTCGGGTGGCTCGGGTGGCTCGGGTGCGGCCGGGTGGGGCCCGGCCCGGCATGGTCCGGGCGGCACGGTCCGGACCGGCCCGGCGCGGGCGGGCCCGGCGCGGGCGGGCCCGCTCAGTGGTGGAACGCGGTCGTCACGCTCTCCGGACGGTTCGTCGGGTGCGGCTGGCGCCGCAGTTCGGGCAGCAGCCGGGACAGGTCGTCCATCAGCAGGTCGGCGAGGTCGGTGGAGAAGCCGTTGCGGCACACCACCCGCAGCACCGCCAGGTCCTGCCGGTTCGCCGGGAAGGTGTACGCCGGCACCAGCCAGCCGTGCTCCCGCAGCCGCCGCGACAGGTCGAAGACGTCGTACCGCCGCACCTGCGGCGCCGTCGTCACCGCGAACACCGGCAGCTGGTCGCCCCGGGTGACCAGCTGGAAGTCCTCCAGTTCCGCCAGCCGGGCGGCCAGCGAGGTCGCCACGTCCCGGCTGGTCTGCTGCACCGCCCGGAAGCCCTCCCAGCCCAGCCGCAGAAAGGTGTAGTACTGCGCCACCACCTGCGCGCCCGGCCGGGAGAAGTTGAGCGCGAAGGTCGGCATGTCGCCGCCGAGGTAGTTGACCCGGAAGACCAGCTCCTCGGGCAGCGCGTCGGCGTCCCGCCACAGCGCCCAGCCGACGCCGGGGTAGACCAGCCCGTACTTGTGGCCCGAGGTGTTGATCGAGGCCACCCGCGGCAGCCGGAAGTCCCACACCAGGTCCGGGTCGAGGAAGGGCGCGATCATGGCGCCGGAGGCCCCGTCGACGTGCACCGGGACGTGGACGCCGGTCCGCTCCTCGTACGCGTCCAGCGCCGCGCAGATCTCGGCGACCGGCTCGTACGACCCGTCGAAGGTGGAGCCGAGCACGGCCACCACCCCGATGGTGTTCTCGTCGCACAGCTGCACCGCCGCCTCGGCGTCCAGGTGCAGCCGGTCCCCGGTCATCGGCGCGAGCCGCGGCTCCACCTCCCAGAACGCGCAGAACTTCTCCCAGCAGACCTGGACGTTCGCGCCCATCACCAGGTTCGGTCTGGCGGTCGCCGGATAACCGGGGGTGCGCTGGGACCAGCGCCGCTTGAGCGCCATCCCGGCGAGCATGCACGCCTCGGAGGAGCCGGTCGTCGAGCAGCCGACGGTCGCCCCCGGGTCGGGCGCGTTCCACAGGTCGGACAGGATCGCCACGCAGCGCCGCTCCAGCTCGGCGGTGCGCGGGTACTCGTCCTTGTCGATCATGTTCTTGTCGGCGCACTCGGCCATCAGGACGGCCGCCTGCGGCTCCATCCAGGTGGTGACGAAGGTGGCCAGGTTCAGCCGCGAGTTGCCGTCGAGCATCAGCTCGTCGTGCACCAGCTGGTACGCGGCCGACGGCGTCATCGGCCCGCCCGGCAGCCGGTGCCTGGGCGGCGCGGTCGTCATCCCGCCTACCGGGTCGGCGGCTCCGTAGAACGGGTTCACCGCGAGGTCGTGCTGGTCGCCGGAGCCTTTGTGCAGGGACATGCGGGGGCCTCCCGGCCGGATGGGGAACCGTACGGTGACGATACGGGCATCTCGGATCACCCGCAGTTCGTCGCCCCTCGCCTTCCCGCCCGTCGGCCGTCCTACCGGCCGGTGTCCGCCCGGCCGGGGCCCTGTCCCCGTGGGCCGCGGCCCTACCGGCCGGTCCCGTCAGAAGCCGCGGGTCCGCTTCGCGCCCTTGCGCGGGCGGGCGGCGGGCGGCGGCTTGAGAGTGAGCCGGGCGATCTCGTTGCCGAGGTTGACGCCGATGGCGAGCGCCAGGGCCAGGGCGGCGGCCTTGGTGAGCTGGGCGAGGCCCTGGTCGCGGTGGTGCTGGGTGACCGCGAGCAGACCGAAGTACGTGGCCGAACCGGGCAGCAGCGGGCCGATCGCCGTCGTCACGTAGGGCAGTACGGACACGTGCCGGTAGCGGGCCATGAGCTGCCCGAAGAGGCCGACCAGACCGGCCGCGGCGGCGGTGGCGGCGAGCTGGTTGCCGCCCGCCTGCTGGTGCAGCACCCCGTAGACCGTCCAGCCGACACCGCCGTTGAGGGTGGCGAGCAGCAGTACGTTCCGCTCGCACTGGAGCAGTACCGCGAACGCCAGGGTCAACGCCATCGCGGCGGCCAGCTGCACCCACGGGTGGTCGTAGACCGGCGGTGTTTGGTCCGGATCGAGGTCGGCGCCGAGCGACACCCCGACGTACAGCACCAGCGTCACGCCGACGACGATGCCGACGACCAGGTACATCACCTCCAGCAGCCGGGCCGAGGCGGTGATGTAGAAGCCGGTCAGGCCGTCGTGCACGGCGGCCACCAGCGCCCGGCCCGGCAGCAGCGCGAAGAGCCCGCCGGTGATCACCGCGGAGGACGGCACGCCCGTCGCGCCGGGGATCCAGTGCGCGTAGCGGTCGACCAGCACACCCATGGCGGCGGCCGGCATCGCGGCCGCGGCGAACTGGTAGAACTCCGGCAGCCCGCGCCCGGCCAGCAGCCACGCCAGCCGGTCGCCGAGCATCGCGGCGATCGCCGCCGCCACGAAGATGATCGGACTGCCGCCGACCAGGACGCTGGCCGCGCCCGCCAGCAGGCCCGCCGCGCAGGTCAGCACCCAGCTGCCGTACGGGTGCCGGTTGCGGCGGATCCCGGCGAGCCGGCGGTACGCCTCCTCCAGCGTCACCTCGTGCGCGGTGATCGCGCCGACCAGCGCGAAGACGGCCGCCAGCCGGGTGTAGTCGCTGCCGCGCCGCCGTACCGTACGGCTCATGGTCAGCGGCGGCTCGGTCAGCGAGGGCTGGTACGAGATCCCGAGCAGGGTGAAGGTGACGGCGGGTTCCACCCGGGCCAGCCCGTACGCGTAGGTGACGCCGAACATCGCCGCCTCCACGTCCTCGGCGCCCTCGCCGCCGGCCAGCAGAAGTTCGCCGATCCGCAGCGTCAGGTCCAGCACCCGGGGGACGGCGGGCCCGCCCTCGCCGCGCTCCGGCGGGAGGGCCGGGGCCGGGCGCTCGGTGGCGGGCAGCCGGACCATGGCCCGCATCCGGTCCTGCCAGCGGGCGTCCTCCGGCGGCAGCACGATCACGGGTATCCCCTCGGGCGGCGTGAACGCGCTGTCCCGCCCGCCGCCCGCCGACTGCTCCGGCCGGCCCCGGTCGCCCTGTCCCGCCTCCCCGCCCGTACCGCTCAAAGCGTCAGCGCTTCTGCGCCCGGTGCCGCCCGCCCCGCGCGGCCGGCGCCAGCAGATCGGCGGCGTCGGCCCGCTCGGGATCCGGCCCGGTGCCGCCCGCGGCGGCGGGCCGCCCGGCCTTGCCCCGCGACCGCAGGAATTCGACCGCGAGCGGGATCACCGAGACCAGCACCACCAGGACGAGCATCGGCTCGATGTTGTCGCGGACGAAGGAGATCTGCCCGAGCCAGTAACCGAGCAGCGTGACACCCGCCCCCCACATCGTGCCGCCGATGAGGTTGAAGGTGAGAAAGGTGCGGTAGTTCATTCGGCTCACGCCCGCCACGATCGGCGTGAAAGTCCGTACCACCGGTACGAAACACGCCATGACGATGGCTTTGGGGCCGTGGTGCTCGAAGAATGCGTGCGCCTTCTCGATGTTCTCCATCTTGAACAGCCGGGAATCCGGCCGCCGGAACAGCGAGGGCCCGACCTTGCGCCCGAAGAGATAGCCCACCTGCTCCCCGGCCACCGCCGCGATCGCGATCGACACCGCCACCAGCGCCAGCGGCCGGTGCAGGGTGCCGGACGCGACGAGCAGACCGGTGGTGAACAGCAGCGAGTCACCCGGCAGGAAGAAACCGATCAGCAGGCCGGACTCGGCGAACACGATCAGCAGTACGCCCCACAGGCCGTATGTGTTGATCAGGTGGTCGGGGTCGAGCCAGCTCGGGCCCAGCGCGAGGTTCGTCACGATCCAAAAGTATCAATCCGGTGTTGACACAAACGTTCCGCAACCGGGCGTTCGTGGACTACCTTCTCCGCAGCGTCATCGGAACACCCACTCAAGTTGCGCAAGTCCAGCAGCAAGCACGGCAAGTCAGGCATGTCATGCACGTCACGCAACATCACCACGGTCCGTATCGTCCTTCCGTCGCGGACCAGCCGTCTCGCGGCCCGCAACCGCACCCGTGTCCCCACCCGTACACGTACCACCCCCTGCATCCGTATGCGTAGCCCGTATCCGCACTCGCATCCGCACGACACCCGTCACTGCGTCCGACCAACCTGGCGGCTCCCGTTATGACACGCGCCATCACCCTGCACGAAGTCTCCAAGTACTACCCGAAGCAGCCGTCGCCGGCCGTGGACCGGTTCTCACTCGACATCGCCCCCGGAGAGTTCCTGGTCCTGCTGGGTCCGTCGGGCTGCGGCAAATCGACCGTGCTGCGGATGATCGCCGGGCTGGAGGACATCACCACCGGCGAGCTGCTGCTCGACGGCGAGTACTCCAACGACCTCGCCCCCGGCGACCGCAGGATGGCGATGGTCTTCCAGAACTTCGCCCTGTACCCGAGCATGACCAGCCGGGAGAACATCAGCTTCCCGCTGCGCTTCGAGATGCCCGGCGCGGAACACGGCCCCCGGGTCGACGAGACCGCCCGTATCCTCGGGATCGAGGAGATCCTGGACCGCTACCCCGGGCAGCTGTCCGGCGGCGAGCGGCAGCGCGTCGCCATGGGCCGCGCGATCTCCCGCCACCCCTCGGTCTTCCTGATGGACGAGCCGCTGTCCAACCTGGACGCGAAGCTGCGCGCGCACCTGCGCGCCGAGATCGCCCGGCTCACCCACGGCATGGGCGTCACCACCGTCTACGTCACCCACGACCAGGCCGAGGCGATGTCGCTCGGTGACCGGGTGGCGATCATGCGCAGCGGCGTGCTGCAGCAAATCAGCACCCCGCGTGAGGCGTACCACCTGCCGGAGAACGTGTTCGTCGCCGCCTTCGTCGGCACCCCGCGGATCAACCTGCTCCAGGCCACCGTGATCGCCCCGCTGACCGGCGGGATGTGGATCGACTTCGGGCGGCAGCGGCTCGCCCTGCCCGAGCCGCTCAGCTACGACCACCAGATGCTGCGCATCCAGCAGGGCCGGCGGATCATCGTCGGTCTGCGCCCGGAGGCGGTGCGGATCGCCCAGCCGAGCCAGGCGCACGCCGGTGAGGTGGTGCTCAGCGGCATCGTGGAGCACGTGGAGTACCAGGGGCACGAGTCGCTGGTACACCTCGACACCGGGTCGCGGCCGGCCATCGTGCCCGAGCTGGAGTCGCCGCGGCCGGTCGGCGGCACCGGCAGCCGGGCCGGCAACCGGCGGGCCGCGGGCGGCTCCAGCGGCCTCGGCAAGCTCGCGCACAAGGCGGCCCGCCGGCTCCAGGCATCGGTCATGGAACGCGACCACGGTGGTGCCGACGACAGGGTGCCGCCGCGGCCCGCGCACAGCCCCGGCCAGGGCCCGGTCACGGTGATGGACCGCCCGGCGGCCCCGCCGGAGACCCAGACCGGCGACCTCGTCGTCCGTACCGGCCCGGACATCCGGGTACGGCGCGGCGACCGGGTGCCGCTGCTGGTCGACCTGGCGTACCTGTACGTCTTCGACCAGGAGGGCTACCGGATCTGCCCGGTCCCGGCCCAGCAGCCGCGGCTGGAGTAGCGGGCGGGGGCGGTGGGGGCGGTACGCGGGGGCCGCCGGCCGGGCGCTGTCCGGGCCGGCGGCAAAAGCGTTGGAGCCGGCGGTCCGTGGCGCTCTAGAGTCCGGGGCATGACGGTCGGCAGGGCGGACGCTGACGGGGGCGGCGAGCCGTCCCGGGCGCGGGCCTGCCGGCGGATCGGGGCGCGGACGCGAGCCGCCGCCCCGCGGCCCGGGACCTCCCCGCTGTTCGAAAGGCATTCTGACGCCATGCTCGGGACCACCGACCTTCCGACGTACCTGGCGGGGGTGGCGCTGATCGTCCTGCTCCCCGGCCCCAACTCCCTGTACGTCCTCTCGGTCGCCGCTCGCCGCGGCCCCCGCACCGCCTACCGCGCCGCCGCCGGGGTCCTCTGCGGCGACACCGTCCTGATGACCCTCTCCGCGGCGGGTGTCGCCTCACTCCTCAAGGCCAGCCCGATCGCCTTCGACCTGGTCAAGTTCGCCGGCGCGGGCTATCTGACCTGGCTCGCCGTCGGCATGCTCCGCACCGCCCGCCGCACATGGCGCTCCCGCGCGGCCAAGCCGGCCGCCGCCCCGCCGTCCCCGGCGGCCGCCTCCCGCGTGCCGGCCGCCGCCCCCGCTGTCGCCCCCGCCCCGGCCGGCGATCCGCTGCCCCGGGCCGCGGAACCGCCGTCCCCGGCCGCCGGGCCGGGCGCCGCGCCCGCCCGCCAGGAGGAGCGCCCCTACCGCCGCGCCCTCGTCGTCAGCCTCTTCAACCCCAAGGCGATCCTCTTCTTCATCGCCTTCTTCGTGCAGTTCGTCGACCCCGCCTACCCGCACCCCGCCCTGTCCTTCCTCCTCCTCGGCAGCTGCGCCCAGGTCCTCTCCATCACCTATCTCACCGCCCTCATATTCGCCGGCAGCTACCTCGCCAGCACCTTCCGCCGCCGCACCCGCCTGGCCGCCACCCTCTCCGCCGGCACCGGCGCGGTCTTCCTGGCCTTCGCGGCCAAACTCTCGCTGGCCGGCACGGTCTGACCCCGGGGGACCCACGTCCCACCTCTGACGCGCCCCCCGTGTGAGCGCGCGCGGCTCCGGATCCGGGCGGGGCCGGAGCGTGTGGCGGGGCCGGAGCTTCGGGCGGGCAGGGGCGGGGGAGGGGCCGGGCGCGGGCGCAGGGGCGAGGGCTGTACGCGCGCGCCGACGTCCCGTCACGAGCCCCTGGCCGGCCCCCGGCACGCGGCCGCGCGGGCCGTCACCCATGCGGCCGGACACGCCGAAGGGCGGCCCGGGGATTGGTTCCCCGAGCCGCCCTTCGCGGCACGGCCGGCCCTGCCGGGAGCCGGGCTCAGTGGGCGGAGCCCTTGTCCTTCAGCCGGCGGAACGACTCCTCGATCTCGGCCTCCGCCTCGGCGCGGCCGACCCAGTCGGCGCCCTCGACGGACTTGCCGGGCTCAAGGTCCTTGTAGACCTCGAAGAAGTGCTGGATCTCCAGCCGGTCGAACTCGCTGACGTGGTGGATGTCGCGCAGGTGCTCCACCCGCGGGTCGGAGGCGGGGACGCACAGGACCTTGTCGTCGCCGCCCGCCTCGTCCGTCATCCGGAACATGCCGATCGCCCGGCAGGTGATCAGGCAGCCAGGGAACGTCGGCTCGTCCAGGATGACCAGCGCGTCCAGCGGGTCGCCGTCCTCGCCGAGGGTGTTCTCGACGAAGCCGTAGTCGGCCGGGTAGCTGGTCGAGGTGAAGAGCCTGCGGTCCAGGCGGATACGACCGGTCTCGTGGTCCACCTCGTACTTGTTCCGCGAACCCTTCGGGATCTCGATCGTGACGTCGAACTCCAAGGCCCTACTCCTCCATGAATCAGCGCACAGTGCGGGTGGTTAAGTGTCTCCCACGCAGATGGGTGGTCGCGAAAGGGGCTGGTCGCCGGTGCCGCTCGGCAGGACATGGCAGGTCGTGGCGGGGTCGGCCGCGCTGGGTCTGGCAGTGGCTGCCGGGGCGGTTGCCGCGGCCGGGCCGTGGGAGTCAGGTCAGCGTACGGCGGAACGGTCCTTCGCCGCCGCCCGGGACCGGCAACCGGGCCGCGCGGCCCGCCCGATACCCAGGGCGGCGCCCCCGCCGCCCGCCGCCGCACCCGTCCTGCTCCCCGTCCCGGTGACCGCGAGCGGCCCGGCCCCCGCGCTCGCCGGCCGGCTCGACCCGCTGATGGCCGCGCCGGGCCTCGGCACGGTACGCACCGGGGCCGTCGTCGATGTCGCCACCGGCCGGCTGCTCTACGACCACCACGCCCGTACGGTCTCCACGCCCGCGTCCACCACCAAGCTCGCCACCGCCGTCGCCGCCCTCGGCACGCTCGGACCCGGCCACCGGTTCAGCACCGCCGTGGTCACCACGGGCCCCGGCCGGATCGTGCTGGTCGGCGGCGGCGACCCCACCCTGGTGCTGGACGGGCTCGCCGCCGACACCGCGCGGGCGTTGGAGGCGGGCGGTACGAGGACGGTCCGCCTCGCGTACGACACCTCGTTCTTCGCCGGGCCCACGCTGCACCCGATCGGGCCCAACGACAACCTGGCGCCGGTGACGGCGCTGATGGTGCGCGACGGGCGGCTGGACGGCAGCGGGAGCGGGCCCGCGCCGCGGGCGTACGACCCGGCCGCCGCGGCGGCGAGCGGGTTCGCCGGGCTGCTGGCCGAGCGCGGCATCAGGGTCGAGGGCGACCCGGAACCAGGCAGCGGGGCCGGGGGCACGCAGCTGGCGGTTCACCGGTCGGCGGCGCTGTCGGACCTGGTGGAGCGGATGCTGACCGACAGCGACAACGATCTCGCCGAGGCGCTGGCCCGGCAGACCGCCCGCGCCGCCGGGCTGCCCGCGAACTTCGCCGGCGGCGCCGCGGCGATCCGAGCCGCCCTGACCCGCTACGGCGTCCCGCTGGGCGGCGCGGACTTCCACGACGGCAGCGGCCTGGACCACGCGGACAAGCTCGCCCCCCTCACCCTTGCCCGCCTCCTCGCGCTGGCCGCCTCCCCGGCCCACCCCGAACTCCGCCCCGTCCTCACCGGCCTCCCGGTCGCCGCCTTCACCGGCACCCTCGCCGCTCGCTTCCACGCCTCCCCCGGCGCCGGCCTCGTCCACGCCAAAACCGGCACCCTCACCGGCACCAACACGATCGCCGGCACGACCGTCACCCGCTCCGGCCGCCTCCTCGCCTTCTCCTTCATGACCCAGCACGCCCCTTCCCCGACCGCGGCCCAATCCGCCCTCGACGCCTTGGCCACGGCCCTCACCCCCTAAGCCCGGGAAGGCGCCCCTCGCCGAGCCCCTCGCGCCGGCGGAGGGCCCGGGTGCCGGCAGGGCACGGGACCCGCGGTCGGATCCTGTGGCGGGGCCGCGGGGAAGCGCGTGGCCGTGCGGGTCGGCCGTGGAACCGGAGAACGGGGCCGGGCAAGCGGGCCGGAGAACGGGGTTGGGGAGGGGGGCCGGGCCGGAGCCCCGGGAGGGGGGAGGACGCCGGCCGGGAGGTTTGGTGACGCGGGTGGAACCCCCAAAGCGGGAGCGGCAACGTACCGTGAAGACATGACGAGCATCGGTGGAAGCGAGATGGTCGACTGGAACCTCGCCGTGGCGACCGCGCAGCGGCTGACGCGGCCGGGGCCTGAGGTGAGCCGGGACGAGGCGCGGGCGATCGTGGCCGAACTGCGGGAGCACGCCCTGGCGTCGGAGACGCACGTCAGGGCGTTCACCCGGATGTTCGGGGACGAGGAACCCGACCCGCACGGCACCCCCGTGCTGATCGTGGACCGGCCGGGGTGGGTGAAGGCGAATGTGGCCGGCTTCCGCGAGGTCATGAAACCGCTGCTCGGGAAGATGCAGGCCCGCCGGCCGGGCGGCGCGGGCGGCCTGGTGCTGGGCACCGTCGGCGGCAAGGTCACCGGCGTCGAGGTCGGCATGCTGCTGAGCTTCCTGTCCTCCCGGGTGCTCGGCCAGTACGAGACCTTCGCGCCGCCCAGCCGGGACCTGCCGGCCGGCCCGGTGCAGCCGGGCCCCGGCGCGGCGAAGGCCGGCCGGCTCCTGCTGGTGGCGCCCAACATCGTGCACGTCGAGCGGGAACTCGACGTCGACCCGCACGACTTCCGGCTGTGGGTGTGCCTGCACGAGGAGACCCACCGCACCCAGTTCTCCGCCGTGCCGTGGCTGCGCGACCACATCGAGGGCGAGATCCAGTCGTTCCTCGGTGAGACCGAGCTCGACGCCTCCACGGTGATCGAGCGGGTGCGGCAGGCCGTGCAGTCCTTCAGCGGCGGGAACTCCACGGGCGCCGCGGACGAGGACTCCGACGACGGCCGCAGCCTGATGGACCTGGTGCAGACACCCACCCAGCGGGACATCCTCGGCCGGATGACGGCGGTGATGTCGCTGCTGGAGGGCCACGCCGACTACGTGATGGACGGCGTCGGCCCGCTGGTGGTGCCGACCGTCGCGGAGATCCGGGAGAAGTTCACCCGGCGCCGGGCCAGCGGCGCCGGCCGCCTGGACCAGGTGCTGCGCAAACTGCTGGGGCTCGACGCGAAGATGCGGCAGTACCGGGACGGCGAGCGCTTCGTCCGGGCGGTGGTCGAGGAGGTCGGCATGGACGGCTTCAACCGGGTCTGGACCTCGCCGAACACCCTGCCGACCAAGTCGGAGATCGCCAAGCCGGGGGAGTGGATCACCCGGGTGCACGGCCGCGGCGAGTGAGCGGGACGCGGACCCGCCCCCGGGGAGCCGCCGGCGCCGCCCGGCGGCTCCCCGGGCGGGTCCGCCGCCGGAGCCGGCCGCCGAACCCGCGGCCGGGTCCGGCCCCCCGGAGCCGCACCTCCGCCCGCACCTCCGCCCGAGCCGTCACCCGGAGCCGTACGCCCCGGAGCCGGGCGCCGGAGCCGGCGGCTCCCCGCGGGGCCACGTACCACCGCCGTCCACCACCGTCCGCATCACGTCCGCACCCTGTGAACGCCGCCGTCGCCGTCGCCGCCCCGCCCCGGTGGCCACGGAAAGCGACCGTCTGACAACCGGTTCACCCGTCCGAGGGACCGTAAGCGTGGGGTTACGCGTGCGATGCTCGGGTAATGCCCGGTCTTCTGTCACCATCTGAATACCCTGCGTCACTTCAGAAGCCCCCCACGCTCGCCGGGGTGCCTCCCGAAGCGCTCACCGAAGCCCCTCACGACCTCCCTTGGAGGGAACCGGACATGGGACCTCACCCCACGGTCGCGGCGATACGCCTGGCGGTCCGCCGCGTCCTGCACGACGTGCTCACCGCGTCCCCAGAACCCCGCCCCCTGGTGCTCGCCGCGTGCAGCGGCGGAGCCGACTCGATGGCGCTCGCCGCCGCCCTCGCCTTCGAAGCGCCCCGGCTCGGCGTACGCGGCGGAGCCGTCACCGTCGACCACGGGCTGCAGGCCGGTTCGGCCGGCCGGGCCGTCGAGGTCGCCGAGCGGCTGCGCGACCTCGGCCTGGACCCGGTGGAGGCGGTGGGCGTCACCGTCGGCCGCCAGGGCGGCCCCGAGGCCGCCGCCCGCGACGCCCGCTACGCCGCCCTGGACGCCACCGCCGAGCGGCGCGGCGCCGCCGCCGTCCTGCTCGGCCACACCCGCGACGACCAGGCCGAGACGGTCCTGCTGGGCCTGGCCCGCGGCTCCGGCACCCGCTCGCTGTCCGGCATGGCGCCGGTCTCCGGCACCGGCGGGCGCTACCGGCGGCCCTTCCTGCTGCTGGACCGCGACACCGTCCGCAAGGGCTGCCTGGCCCAGGGCATCACCGTGTGGGAGGACCCGCACAACCAGGATCCCGCCTACACCCGCTCCCGGGTCCGGCACGAAGCCCTGCCGGTGCTGGAGAAGTCGCTCGGCAAGGGCGTGGTCGAGGCGCTGGCCCGTACCGCCCAGCTGTCCAGGGACGACGCCGACGCCCTTGACCAGTGGGCGGCCGACGCCCAGGACGAGGCCGCGGCCGAGGACGGCAGTCTGGACGTGCCCCGGCTGTGCGCGCTGCCCCCGGCGGTCCGGCGGCGGGTGCTGCGCCGGACGGCCATCGCGGCCGGCTCCCCGCCGGGCTTCCTCTTCGCCCGCCACATCGAGGAGGTGGACCGGCTGGTCACCGACTGGCACGGGCAGAAAGCGCTCAACCTGCCGGGCGGCGTCGCCGCCCACAGGGCGAATGGCAGACTGTTCTTCTCGCCGTCGTAGAGCCGCTTACCTGAGGACGTACCGCGCAGTGAACGAGAACGACATGGGCGCCGATCTGGAAAAGGTGCTTCTCTCCAAGGCAGAGATCGACGCGAGGCTGGCCGAGCTCGCCCAGGAGATCGACCGGGACTACGCGGGCAGGGACCTGCTGATCGTCGGCGTGCTCAAGGGCGCCGTGATGGTGATGGCCGACCTGGCCCGCGCCCTGTCCAGCGAGGTCACGATGGACTGGATGGCGGTGTCGTCGTACGGCGCCGGCACCAAGTCCTCCGGGGTGGTCCGCATCCTCAAGGACCTGGACACCGACATCGCCGGCCGCGACGTGCTCATCGTCGAGGACATCATCGACTCCGGCCTGACGCTGTCCTGGCTGATCAGCAACCTGGGCTCGCGCGGCCCCGCCTCCCTGGAGGTGTGCACCCTGCTGCGCAAGCCGGAGGCGGCCAAGGTCACGATCGACGTGAAGTACACCGGCTTCGACATCCCCAACGAGTTCGTCGTGGGGTACGGCCTGGACTACGCCGAGAAGTACCGCAACCTCCCCTTTGTCGGCACCCTGGCGCCGCACGTCTACGGCGGCTGACGCCCGGCGGGAACCCGGACCGGATTCCCGCCGTTGGAGCAGGGGAAGCGGGATTGTTAACGGTCGGCGGCAACCTCGGGGGACAATGCTGGGGTACCGTCCGAAGGTCGGGTCAATACAACACCGGATGCACGCGGCGCCACCAGACGCCGGTGCCTCACTGTGGCAGGAGGGACGGGGCGGCTTCGCCCCGCATGGATGGACGTGAAGCGCTATTTCCGTGGGCCAGTTATGTGGATCGTGCTGGCTGTCCTCGCCGTGGTCGTGCTGATGCAGGTCGTCGGGTCCGGCGGCGGCTACAAAACGGTGGACACCGGCGCGGTACTGCACGCGATCGACACCAACCAGGCCAAGTCCGCCGAGCTGACGACCGGAGACGACAACTCCATCAAGGTCCAGCTCAAGAGCGGCGTCAAGATCGAGGGCAGCAGCAAGGTCCGGGCCAGCTACATCGGTGACCAGGGTGCCGCCATCGCCGCCAACCTGCAGAACATCGTGGACGGCAAGGTCCCCGGCGTGCACCTGCAGGACAAGTACACCGTCTCGCAGTCCAAGCAGAACGCCTTCGTCGGCATCCTGCTGTCGCTGCTGCCGTTCGTGCTGATCGTGGTGGTCTTCCTCTTCCTGATGAACCAGATGCAGGGCGGCGGTTCGCGCGTCATGCAGTTCGGGAAGTCCAAGGCCAAACTGATCACCAAGGACACGCCGAAGACCACCTTCGCCGACGTGGCCGGCTGTGACGAGGCGGTGGAGGAGCTCCAGGAGATCAAGGAGTTCCTCCAGGAGCCCGCGAAGTTCCAGGCCGTCGGCGCCAAGATCCCCAAGGGCGTGCTGCTGTACGGCCGGCCGGGTACCGGCAAGACGCTGCTCGCGCGCGCTGTCGCGGGTGAGGCGGGCGTGCCGTTCTACTCGATCTCCGGTTCCGACTTCGTCGAGATGTTCGTCGGTGTCGGTGCCTCCCGGGTCCGTGACCTGTTCGAGCAGGCCAAGGCGAACGCCCCGGCGATCGTCTTCGTCGACGAGATCGACGCCGTCGGCCGGCACCGCGGCGCGGGCCTCGGCGGCGGCCACGACGAGCGCGAGCAGACGCTGAACCAGCTGCTCGTCGAGATGGACGGCTTCGACGTGAAGGGCGGCGTGATCCTGATCGCCGCCACCAACCGGCCCGACATCCTCGACCCGGCGCTGCTGCGCCCGGGGCGCTTCGACCGGCAGATCGCGGTGGACCCGCCGGACCTCCAGGGCCGTCTGGAGATCCTCAACGTGCACCTCAAGGGCAAGCCGGTCGCGCCGGACGTCGACATGATGGCCGTCGCCCGCCGTACCCCCGGCTTCACCGGCGCCGACCTGAGCAACGTGCTCAACGAGGCGGCGCTGCTCACCGCCCGCAGCGACAAGAAGATCATCGACAACGGCACGCTGGACGAGGCCATCGACCGCGTGGTGGCCGGCCCGCAGAAGCGCACCCGGATCATGTCGGACAAGGAGAAGAAGATCACCGCGTACCACGAGGGCGGACACGCCCTGGTCGCGGCGGCTTCCCCCAACTCCGACCCGGTGCACAAGGTGACGATCCTGTCCCGCGGCCGTGCCCTGGGGTACACCATGGTGCTGCCCGACGAGGACAAGTACTCCACCACACGCAACGAGATGCTGGACCAGCTCGCCTACATGATGGGCGGCCGGGCCGCGGAGGAACTCGTCTTCCACGACCCGACCACCGGCGCCTCGAACGACATCGAGAAGGCCACCGCCACCGCCCGCGCCATGGTCACGCAGTACGGCATGACCGAGCGGCTCGGCGCGATCAAGTTCGGTTCGAGCGACTCCGAGCCGTTCCTGGGCCGTGAGATGGGTCACCAGCGCGACTACTCCGAAGAGGTCGCCGGGCTGGTCGACGAAGAGGTCAAGAAGCTCATCGAGACCGCGCACAACGAGGCCTGGGAGATCCTGGTCGAGAACCGGGACGTGCTGGACAACCTGGTGCTGGCCCTGCTGGAGCGGGAGACGCTGAACAAGGAGGAGATCGCACAGGTCTTCGCCCCGATCGTGAAGCGTCCGCCGCGCCCCGCCTGGACCGGCTCCGCCCGGCGCTCCCCGTCGACCCGGCCGCCCGTGCTCTCGCCGCGCGAACTGGCGCTCACCAACGGCGCGCAGCCGGCCAACGGCAGCACGCCGCTGTCCACCGCCAAGCCGCCCGCCGAGCCGGTGGAGCTGCCGGAGGACCGGCCGGAAGGCTGATCACCGCTGGTCCGGCCGGATGTCCGGAATGCGTGCTGCGGCCCCAGGGTTCTAGCCTTGGGGCCGCAGCGACGTCCGGACGCGGTGGCCGGGACCCGGCGGGCGCCGGGTGGCCGCCGCCGGGGGGACGTCTTCGCACAAGGAACGAGGTACTCATGACCGATCCCGTGACGCTCGACGGCGAAGGCGCCATCGGCGAGTTCGACGAGAAGCGGGCCGCGGCCGCGATCCGGGAGCTGCTGCTCGCGGTCGGCGAGGACCCGGACCGCGAAGGGCTGCGGGAGACCCCGGAGCGGGTGGCCCGCGCCTACCGGGAGATATTCGCCGGTCTCTGGCAGCAGCCCGAGGACGTCCTGACCACCACCTTCGACCTCGGGCACGACGAGATGGTGCTGGTGAAGGACATCGAGGTGATGTCGTCCTGCGAGCACCACCTGGTGCCGTTCGTCGGCGTCGCCCACGTCGGCTACATCCCGGCCGTCAACGGCAAGATCACCGGACTGTCCAAGCTGGCCCGGCTGGTCGACGTGTACGCGCGGCGCCCCCAGGTGCAGGAGCGGCTCACCACGCAGGTCGCCGAGGCGCTGATGCGGATCCTGGAGCCGCGCGGGGTGATCGTCGTGGTGGAGTGCGAGCACATGTGCATGACGATGCGCGGGGTGCGCAAGCCCGGCGCGAAGACCATCACCTCCGCCGTCCGCGGCCAGCTGCTCAACCCGACCACCCGCTCCGAGGCGATGAGCCTGATCATGGCCCGCGGCTGAGGCGGCCGCCCGGTCGTGGCCCGCGGCCGAGGCGGTCGGCGGGTCGTGCCGGCGGTCGGTGAGTGCGGTCGGCGGGCCGTGCCCGCTGCCCGCGGCTGCGGCCGGCTGGAAGGGGACCCCGGGAGGGAACCCCCATAGGCCGGTTCACGTCCTACAGGGCGCTCATTGTTCGTACCGGAGCGGATTGCGGGTCATGTCCCGCAACTCCCGGTCATGTTGGGGCTTGGGGAGCCATGTCTGTTCACGTGGCGGGCGACAGCCCGGCGCGGCCCGGCGGTCCGGTCCGGCGCCGCCGGCTGCCGCGGCCCACGGCCGTGCCCGGGATCATCGGCACCGCGGCCGCGGTGATCGGCCTGCTCGACGTCGTCTCGGCGGTGTTCCCGGCGTTCCGCAACGGCCGGATGCACGCGCTGGCCGCCCTCTTCCCCGGCACCGTCAGCTCGCTCGCCGCGGCCACCTCGGTGGTCAGCGGCATACTGCTGCTGATGCTGGCCCACGCCCTCAAGCGCGGCAAGCAGCGCGCCTGGTGGGCGGCCGTGACGCTGCTGCCGGTGGCCGCCGCCTCCCAGCTGATCTACCGGCACTCGATCTTCGGCGCGCTGGTCTCGCTGGGGCTGCTGGCCCTGCTGGTCAGGCACCGCGAGCAGTTCACCGCGCTGTCCGACCCGCGCACCCGCTGGCGGGCCGCGGTCAACTTCGTCGTGCTGAGCGCCTTCGCCTTCGCCCTCGGCCTGGTCATCACCAGCGCCCACCCGGCCGCCGAGAGCGGTGATCCGGGGTTCACCGACCGCTGCCGGCACGTGCTGTTCGGCCTGTTCGGGTTCGAGGGGCCGGTGCGCTACACCAGCGACCGGGTCGGCGACGTCGTCGGCTACTCGCTCGGCGGCCTCGGCCTGCTCATCGCCTGCTCGACCGCGTACCTGGTGCTGCGCCCGGCCCGCCCGGTCGCCGAACTCAGCGCCGCCGACGAGGCCCGGCTGCGCGGCCTGCTGGCCCGGCACGGCGCCCGCGACTCGCTCGGCCACTTCGCGCTGCGCCGCGACAAGTCGGTGGTCTTCTCCGCCAGCGGTAAGGCCGCCGTCTGCTACCGGGTGGTGTCCGGGGTGGCCCTGGCCAGCGGCGACCCGATCGGCGACGTCGAGGCGTGGCCCGGCGCCATCGACCGCTTCATGGCGCTGGCCCGCGCCCACGCGTGGCTGCCGGCCGTCGTCGGGTGCAGTGAGACCGGCGGCGAGGTGTGGACCCGCGAGACCGCCCTGGACGCCCTGGAACTCGGCGACGAGGCCATCGTGGACGCCGCGGGCTTCACCCTCGAGGGCCGCGCCATGCGCAACGTACGGCAGATGGTCAAGCGGATCGAGCGGTCCGGCTACGTGTGCCGGGTGCGGCGGGTGCGCGAGCTGTCCGAGGGCGAGCGGCGGCGGGTACGGCTGGCCGCCGACGCCTGGCGCGGCACCGACACCGAACGCGGCTTCTCCATGGCGCTCGGCCGCTTCGGCGAGGACGCGGACGGGGACTGCGTGGTGGTCACCGCCCACAAGGAACGCGGGCCCGGCGATGCGCACCCGGAGCTCGGCGACCTGCGGGCCGTGCTGCACTTCGTGCCCTGGGGCGCGGACGGGATGTCCCTGGAGCTGATGCGCCGCGACCGCGCCGCCGACCCGGGGCTGAACGAGCTGCTGATCGTCGCCGCCCTCCAGCAGGCGCCCGGCCTGGGCGTGGCCCGGGTCTCGCTGAACTTCGCGATGTTCCGCTCCGCGCTGGCCCGCGGCGAGCGGATCGGTGCGGGGCCGGTGCTGCGCGGCTGGCGCGGCCTGCTGGTGTTCCTGTCCCGCTGGTTCCAGATCGAGTCGCTGTACAAGTTCAACGCGAAGTTCCGCCCCGAGTGGGTGCCGCGCTTCCTGGTCTTCCCCAACTCCCGCGACCTGCCCCGGATCGGTTTCGCGATCATGCAGGCCGAGGGCTTCGTCACGCTCGCCCTGCCGCTGCCGGCCGCCCTCCAGCGCTTCCTGCCGGGACGCGCCGGGCGGCTCGCCCACCGCGAATCCTGCGGCTACGCGGCCGGGACCGGCGGGGGCGGGGCCGCCGCCCCGGCCCAGGACCCGCGCACGGAAAGCGTGGTCGCCTGACCCGTAGGCTGAGCCCATGGTTACGTCCATGGATACGTCACAGGGGCGCGGCAGACCGCTCGGACTGCCGGTGTGGGACCGCTGCGCGGTCATGGGCGTGGTGAACGTCACCCCCGACTCGTTCTCCGACGGCGGGCGCTGGTTCGACGAGGAGCTGGCCGTCAAGCACGGCCTGGACCTGGTGGCGCAGGGCGCCGACCTGGTGGACGTCGGCGGCGAGTCCACCCGGCCCGGCGCGAAGCGGGTGGACGAGGCGGAGGAGCTGCGCCGGGTGATCCCGGTGGTCGCGGAGCTGGCCTCGGCCGGTGTGCTGGTCAGCGTCGACACCATGCGGGCCGCGGTGGCCGAGCGGGCCGTCGCGGCCGGCGCCCGGCTGGTCAACGACGTCAGCGGCGGCCAGGCCGACCCCGCGATGATCCCGGTGGTGGCCGCGGCCGCGGTGCCGTTCGTCGTGATGCACTGGCGCGGCCAGAGCATCGACATGAACAACCGGGCGGTCTACGCCGACGTGCTCGCCGAGGTCCGCGACGAGCTGCGGGCCGGCCTGGACCGGGCGGTGGCCGGCGGTATCGCGCCCGAGCGGATCGTGCTCGACCCGGGCCTGGGTTTCGCCAAGACCGCCGAGCACGACCTGACGCTGCTCGCCCACCTCGACCGGCTGCGCGAGCTGGGCCGCCCGCTGCTGGTGGCCGCCTCCCGCAAGCGCTTCCTCGGCCGGGTCCTGGCGGGGACGGCCGGCGCGCCCCCGCCGGCCAGGGAGCGCGACGCGGCCACCGCCGCGGTCACCGCCATCGCCGCCCGCGAGCGGGCCTGGGCGGTCCGGGTCCACGAGGTGCACGCGAGCGCCGACGCGGTACGGGTGGCCCGCGCCATCGAGGGCGCGGCGTGACGCCGCGCACCGCGGAGGCCCGCGCCGCCGAGCGGGCCAACCAGGCGTTCTACGACGCGGTGGAGACCTCCGACCTCGACGCGCTGGAAGCGGTGGTGCTGACCGGGCCGCTCGCCGAGTCGGTCACCGTGGTGCACCCCGGCTGGCCGGTGCTGCGCGGGCGCCGCGAGGTGATGCGGTCCTACGCGCTGATCATGGCGAACACCGAGTACATCCAGTTCTTCCTGACCGATGTCGAGGTCGCCGTCGACGGCGACACCGCGCTGGTGAGCTGCACCGAGAACATCCTGACCGGAGGCCCCGCCGAGGAGGACGGCTCGGCCGGATCCCTGGTCGGCGGCCTGGTGGTGGCCACCAACGTGTTCCGCAGGACCCCCGACGGCTGGCGGTTGTGGGTCCACCACGGCTCGCCGGTGCTCGCCGACGACACGGAGGACGGCGCCGACGGCATCGACGACGGCATCGACGGCGACGGCCGGGACAACGGCGGCGGCGGACCGCGCGGCCCGGACGACGTGCCGGGCGGCCTCGGCACACCGGGCGGCGGCCCCGGCCCGGACACGGAGGAGTGAATCGCATGGACCGGGTCACCCTGCGCGGACTGCGCGTCCGCGGGCACCACGGCGTGTTCCGGCACGAACGCGAGAACGGCCAGACCTTCGTGGTCGACCTTGCGCTCGGCCTGGACACCCGGCCGGCCGCGGCCGGCGACGACCTGAGCAGAACCGTGCACTACGGTGTGTTGGCCGAGCAGGTCGCGGCCGTCGTGGCGGGCGAGCCCGTGGATCTCATCGAAACCCTCGCCCAGCGCATCGCCGACACGTGCCTGGGGCATGAAAGGGTCGAGGAGGTGGAGGTGACCGTGCACAAGCCCAACGCCCCCATCACCGTGCCCTTCGACGACGTGACCGTGACCATCACCCGGAGGCGCCCGTGACCGCGGAGGACCCCGAGTACCCCGCAGGGGACCCCACCGTCCAGCCGGTACCGGCCGCTGTGGTGGCGGCGGTGGACGCGGCCGACACCACGCTCAGCAACCCCAGGACCGCGGTGATCGCCCTGGGCGGCAACCTCGGCAACCGCCTGGAGAACCTCCAGGGCGCGGTCGACGCGCTGGAGGACACCCCCGGCGTACGGGTCCGGGCCGTCTCGCCGGTCTACGAGACCGAGCCGTGGGGCGTACCGGCCGGCAGCCAGCCCAGCTACTTCAACGCGGTCGTGCTGGTGCGCACCACGCTGCCGCCGGGCGCGCTGCTGGAGCGCGGCCACGCGATCGAGGAGGCGTACCACCGGGTGCGCACCGAGCGCTGGGGCGCGCGCACCATCGACGTCGACCTGGTGGCCTACCAGGGCGTGCGCTCCGACGACCCGGCGCTCACCCTCCCGCACCCGCGGGCCCACGAGCGCGCCTTCGTCCTCGTGCCCTGGCACGATGTGGAGCCCGCCGCCGAGCTGCCCGGCCGCGGCCTGGTCGCGGACCTGGTCGTGGCGGTCGGCGACGCGGGGGTACACCACCGACCGGACGTGGAACTCCGGCTGCCCGAGTAGACGTTGGCACGTAGCGGTACAGGGCGCGGACGGGCACAGGAACACAGGACGTGGAGGCGGGCATCCGGTGAGGACGCTGCGGATCAGGACGCTGGTGGGGGTCTTCGCGGTCGCGTTGGTGCTCGCGTGGTCGGTGTCCCGGTTGTGGGACACCTTCGGCACCCTCCCCGGGGTGCCGGTCGCCGCGCCGATCGTCCTGGCGCTGATCGCCGCCGCGCTGCTGGCCACCGCGCTGTCGCTGCGCGCCCGCCTGCGTGCCCAGCGCGAACGCCGCCCCGGCGCCAAGGGCGTGGACCCGCTGGCCGCCGCCCGTTCGGTCGTCTTCGGCCAGGCCAGCGCGCTGGTCGCGGCCCTGGTGTCCGGGATGTACGCCGGCGCGGGCGTCTTCCTGGTGATGTACCGGCTCGACATGGACCCGCGCCGGCAGCAGGCGGTTTACGCGGGCTTCGCCGTGCTGGCCGCCGTCGCGGTGATCGCGGCGGCGCTGTTCCTGGAACGGGTCTGCAGACTGCCCGAGGACGACGACGACCCGCCGCACGTCGGAGCACGCCAACACCACCGGTGACCTGCGAACACTCCGGCCGCACCGGCTTGCGCCGACACGCCGGGGCAAGCCATGTCCCGACTTGACCACCGGGGCGTCGGCATGGTTCAGTCCGTCACGTGAACGGGTTCGGTCTGCGCCTGCACCGGAGGGTCCATCTGGACCTGCTCCGGTACGCCGGCTGCGTCTGTACGGCCGCGCGCTGAGGCGCGCTCCGGTCCCGCCGTTCACCTTCGCGATCCACGCACCCGTCCAGAGCTGTGCGGTGGCGCGACTTCACCCGGGTGGTTCCCATGACAACGCCGACCGTCGGTTCTCCTTCCTCCTCGACGTCCACGAAGTCCCCGACAACCCAGACCCCGACGACCCCGTCACCGCAGACGTCCGCGACCGCCACGGCGACCGCCGCGCCCGCGACCGCGCCGACCTCCCCCGCGCCCACCGCGCCCACAGCCGCGGACCTGCTGGACTTCGCCCGCGCGGTGGCCGCGGACCCCGCGGTCGTCGGCGAGCTCCCGCTCGACCCCGACGGCCGCACCTGGGTCCGGCTGGACGGCCCCGGCGGCTCCGAGGCGTGGCTGATCGGCTGGCCGCCCGGCGCCGAGACCGGCTGGCACGACCACGGCGGCTCGTACGGCGTGTTCGTCACCGCGGCGGGCGAGCTCACCGAGCAGTCCCTGTCGGTGCCGCTGCCCACCGAGGGCTGGCGCTCCCTGGAGCTCGCCGACGGCGTGGACCGGCAGCGGATCCTGCCCGAGGGCAAGGGCCGCGCGTTCGGCCGTCACCACGTCCACCAGGTCGAGAACCGCTCGCAGACCACCCACGCGGTCTCCGTGCACGCCTACTATCCGCCGCTGCCGCTGATCCGCCGCTACAGCCGCAAGGGCAGCACGCTGAACCTGGAGCTGGTCGAACTTCCCGAGGAGTGGTGATGCCCCGCTCCGCCGAGGACCAGCTGGCAGCGGTCCGCGAGGGCCTGGTCCGGCTCGACCCGGCCGGTGCCGCCGCTGCCGCCGCCGAGGGAGCGCTGCTGGTGGACATCCGCTACGGCGCGCTGCGCGACCGCGACGGCACCATCCCGGGCGCGGTCATCGTCGAGCGCAACGAACTCGAATGGCGGCTCGACCCGCAGAGCGACTACCGCATTCCGCAGGCCGTCGGCCACGACCTGCACGTCGTGGTGATCTGCAACGAGGGGTACGCCTCCTCGCTCGCCGCCGCCTCGCTCCAGGACATCGGCATCCACCGTGCCACCGACCTCGACGGCGGCTTCCAGTCCTGGCGGGCGGCGGGCCTGCCGGTGACCCCGCCGACGGGCGAACCGACCGTGCGCACCCCGTACATCGGGCAGCCGGACGCGGGCGGGGCGTCCCGCTAGAGCCTGCCGTGGGGATCTGCGCGGCGCCGCGCGGGAGGGACCGGGACGTCCCCCGGGGGCCGGCGGCTGTGGCCCCTCCCGCGCGGCGGCGGTCAGGCGATGGAGCCGCCGCCGTCGACGAACACCGTACTGCCGGTGGCGTACGGGTTGCCGGCGAGGAAGACGACCGCCGCGGCGATGTCCTGGGCCTCGCCGACCCGCCCGACCGGCAGCCTCGCCTCGGCCGCCTCGAACATGGCGGTCCGCCGCTCCTCGGGCAGCCCGTCCCACAGCGGGGTGCGCAGCAGTCCGGGGGAGACCGCGTTGACCCGCAGCGGCGCCTTCTCCAGGGCCGCCGCGCGCACCAGCGACTCCAGCGCCGCGTTGATGGCGCTCTGCAGGGCGGACGCCCGCCCCGGGCGGACCGACATGTATCCCGTGACGACGGTCAGCGAGCCGGTGGGCCGGATCCGCACGCTGCGCATCAGGTGGTACGTCCCCCAGAACTTGCTGTCCATGGCGGCGCGCGCGTCGCTCAGCGGGAGTGTGTCGAGGCGGCCCATCGGGGTCCGGGCGGCGGAGACCACCACGTGGTCGAACTCCGCCGCGGAGCAGAACTCCTCGACGGCGTCGGGGTCGGTCAGATCGAGGGTGACGCCGCGCACCCGGTCTCCCGATCCGGCCGCCCCCACCGCCCCCGCCGCCGCGGCCACTTCTGCCACGGCGGCGCCGACCCGCGCCTCGGTACGCGACACGACGGTGACACCGGCCCCCAGCGCGGCGAACGCGCGGGCGGTGGCGAGTCCCACTCCTGACGAGCCGCCGGCCACCAGGACGCTCTGGCCGTGGTAATCGTTCATCGTCCTCCTGTCCCTGCCTGTGCCTCGCTGTCCGTGCCTGCCGACGTGCGCGTGCGCGCGCCCGTACCGGCCCCTCCTTCCTTCCGCCGGGTCAGGACGTGACGGCGTCCTGTGAGCGGGCCCGCGCGTAGCTCACCCGGTCCAGTTCGGTGATCTGTACGGATATGTCGCAGGCGGTCTCGGCCATGGTCCGGGAGAAGGCGCGTACCAGGACATCGAGGGCGGCCTGTGAGATGGCCTGCTTCAGCTCGTCGGACTTCCCGGCGAACGTCCGCAGGTCCAGATTGACGAACGCCTGTTCGATGCTGCCGTCGCCTATGGCGTAGTCCGCCATCCGCACCGCGCGGCCCTTGAAGTCCTGGACGCGGAAGCCGCCTGCCAGGGCCAGGACGCCGTGCAACTCCCGCAGCAGGGGTCCGGACCGGATGTCGTCGCGGACGTTGCCCGAATACTCGAGGACGAGATGGGGCATGACTGGCCTTCCTAGTCGACGGGTTCGTCGACGGCCGCGGGTGCGGCCGGGACGGTGACGGGTTCGGGTCCGGCGGTGGCGAGCGTGCGCCGGGGCGCGGGCCGGACGCCGAGGGCGCCGAGTGCGATGCCGGCGGCGAGCGCGACGGCCGCGCAGACCAGCGCGCTGCGCAGCCCCGAGACGAACGAGGCGGCCGAGGAGTCGCCGACGAGCAGCCCCATCACCGCCACGCCGATCAGGCCGCCGATCTGCCGTGAGCCGTTCAGTACCCCGGAGGCGATGCCGGCGGTGCCCGGTTCGGCCGCTGCCAGCATGGCGTTGGTCATCGCCGGCACCACCAGGCCGATGCCGGCGCCGGCCACCAGGAACGGGACCGCGATACCGGCGTATCCGCCGCCGGAGTGCACCGCCGGGAGCATGGCCAGATAGCCGGCCGCGCCCACCGCGTTGCCGGTCACCAGCACCGCGCGGACGCCGAAGCGCTTGGTGAGCGGGCCGCAGGCCAGGTTGGAGACCATGATCATCGCGGTCATCGGGAGGAACGCGCACCCGGTGACGATCGGTGAGTAGCCCCAACTGGACTGGAAGAACAGGCTGAAGACGAAGATCAGGCCGTAGAAGGAGAAGTTGAGCAGCAGGCCGGTCAGCGCGGTGGCGGTGAACGCGCGGTGGCGGAACATCCGCAGCGGCAGCATGGGGTCCGTGCTGCGCCCTTCCGCCACGACGAAGCCGATCGCGGCGAGCACGAAGACCGCCAGGCAGGTCGTCACCGTCACCGAGCCCCAGCCCAGGCCGTTCGCCTCGACGACACCGGCGGTGAGGGCGCCGAGGCAGACCACGGCCAGCGTCTGCCCTGGCAGGTCGAAGGAGCGGCGCCGGCCTCCGGTCGCCTGGAGGTTGCCGGGCGCGTTCGCCGCGGTCAGCCAGATGCCGATCGCGGCGATCGGCACGTTGACCAGGAAGATCGAGCGCCAGCCGAGCAGGGAGATCAGTACGCCGCCGATCACCGGCCCGAGCGCGAGCGCGAGCCCGCCGGACGCGGCCCACAGGCTGACCGCCCGGGTGCGCTCGGCCTGGTCGGGGAAGGCGCCGTTCACCAGGGACAGCGAGGACGGGACGATCATGGCCGCCCCCACTCCCTGGACGACGCGGGCGGCGATCAGCATCGGCAGCGACACGGACAGGCCGCAGACCAGCGAGGTCACGGCGAACAGCGCGAAGCCGAGTTGGAAGACGTACTTGGGCGCGAGCCGGTCGCCCAGCGCGCCGGTGGTCAGCAGGAAGGCGGCGAACGTCAGCGTGTAGCCGTTGATCACCCATTCGAGCCCGGAAAGACTGCTACCGAAGTCCTTGTTCAGGACCTTGGTCGCCACATTGACCACGCTGACGTCGAGGATGACGACAACGAAGCCGAGGCAGGAGGCCAGCAGGGTCAGACCGCGCTTGCGCGCGTCGTCCGGCGAGTGAGTCACGGTGCTTCCTCGGATCTGCCCGGGAAGGGGCAGCGTAGGCAGGGCGCGCGGACGAGACGCCCGCGGTCATGTTTGATGAGCGACGAACACTTTGAGTGTACGTAGGGTCTCGAACGGTAAGCAATCCGCCCCGCGCCGTCACCGCGCCCGCGCCACCGGCACGGCCGGCGGCACCGTTCCGGCGGCACCGGACGGCGGGCCCGCCGCCGCCCGCGGCAGCCCGCACCCGTCGGGCGACACGGCCCGCGCCGCCAGCGACCGGTGCGTCCGCGCCACCACGGCCGGGTCCACGCTCGGCGTGCCGTAGGCCAGCGCCAGCCCGAAGCGCCCCTGGAACGTGGACAGGTGCAGCACCACGTTGTAGTTGGCGGCGGTGCGGTTCACCACCGTGCGGATGTCGGTCAACCGGTCGGCGTACGGTCCCAGCAGCGGATCGAGCACCCCGACGTTGGTGATGCAGATCCCGGGGGACGCCGCCGCCTCCCCCAGCCCGACGACGGCCGCACGGATCGCCGCGTGCGGCCGTGCGCCGGGCCGCCACGCGGCGTCGGCGGCTCGGAAGGCGGCCCGGTACGTGAGCGCGTCGGCCGCGAACGTGTCGCCGTCCAGCCGCAGCGGGGAGCGCACCACGCCGATCAGGCATCCCGGATCGGCGTACGCCGCCGCCTGCGTGTACCGCCGGCGCAGCGATACGGCCGTGAAGAAGTCGGTTTCCGCGCGGCCGGTGGCCCCGGCGAACGCCTCGGCCAGCGCGGTGGCGAAGAACTCGTTCACGGTGAGCCCGTCGGCCCGGCAGTGGCCGAGCACGCGTGCCGACTCACCGGCGGTGAGGACCAGCGGCAGGAAGTCGGCGCCGCGCTCGGGCCAGGGCGCGGTGGCGGCGAACGGCACGGGCGGACCGGCCACCGGGGCCGTGGCCGATGCCGCCGATCCCGCCGCCCGCGCCGCCGCGGCAGTATCCGTATCCGTATCCGTATCCGTATCCGCGCCGCCGCCTGTGTCCGGCGCCGGCGGACGGTACGTCAGGTCGTCTGCCGACGGCAGGAGCGGCGCGGCGGACGCCGCGCCCGCGCCGCCGTACAACTCCGCCAGCAGTCCGCGCAGCAGGATCCCCGCGGTGTAGCCGTCGGAGACGGCGTGGTTGCGGGTGAAGAACAGCTGCCGCACCCCGTCCGGCCGTACGGCGGCCCGCAGCCGCCACAGCGGGCCGCCGGTCACCAGGAGGTCGTTCAGCTCCCGCCGGAGCAGCAGGTCGGCGGACTCCTCCGGGCCCGCCTCGGCGACGACCAGCTGCTCCGGCGCGACGCCCGCCGACTCCCGGAACCACAGCCCGTCCCGACCCTCCTCGATCCGGACCGACAGCGCCGCGAACCGGGCCGCCCACACGGGGACCGCCCGCCGCAGTGCCGCCGGTTCGACCGGCGCGGCGAAGGTGACGCAGGTGGTCACCTGGGTGGTCCCGCGCAGCAGGGCGTGCTGGTACGCGAACGTCGCCTCGCCGTCGCTGAGCCGGCGCACCCGGCGGCCCGCGGTCACCTCGCACCCGCGGTCGGCGGGGCCGCCGGCACCGCTGCCGGGACCGCCGTGGAGGCCGGGGCCGCCGCGGCCGCCGGGGGCGACCAGCGGACCGGGTTGACCAGGGTGACCCGGTGGCTGGTCACGTCGAGCACGACCGTGTCCCCGTCGGTGATGGTGAACCCGTGGTGGAAGCTGCTGCGGTCGGCGCCGAGGAAGGTGTAGTGGACGCGCCCGGGGTGGTGCAGCGCCGGATAGCCGGCGAGGTGGCCGACCATGGTGTCCAGCGTGAAGGCGAGCGCGTCGGAACCGGTGGTGAATCCGCCCTGGTACGCGGTCGCCCCGTCCCGCAGCACCAGCACCCGGCCGGTCACCGAGGCCGGCGGCGGCCCGGGGAAGAACCACGGCGAGACCGCGGCGTCGCACAGCTTCGCGTAGCCGAGGTGTCCCGCGTGGCGCCGGAACAGGCCGATGTCGGTCAGGTCGTTGCCAAAGGTGTATCCGGCGTAGCGCGGTGTCCCCTCCTCGTCGTCGATGTGCACCAGGACCACCTCCGCCTCCTCGCACACGGCGACCGCCGTCGCCGGGACGGTCAGCGGGTCGCCGGTGGTCCGCAGGGAGGTGCCGGTGCCTTTGAAGAACCAGGTCGGCTGGCCCGGCCCGGCGGCCGCCGGGGCGCCGCCGGACGTGGCGCCGGACTTGACGTTGTGGGTCTGCATGAAGCCGCCGACGAGCGCGTCCCCGGGGTGTTCGGGGAAGAGCGCCGGCCGCATCCGCAGCTCCCGCCCGGCCCCGGCCGGCAGCCGCACGCTCCGCCAGCCCCGCTCGGCCGCCGCCTCGTGGCCGGGCGTGCCGTCGGCCAGGGCGGCCAGCACCTGCCGCGGACCGGCCGCGTACAGCCGTGGCGCCTCACCGTCGCCGTCCGTCACGTCGTCGAAGCCGGCGAGCCGCTCACCCCGGTACTCGCAGACGAAGAATCCGCTCACTGTCGTGCCTCTCCGGAGAAGTCGCCGCTGGATGTCATCGGGTGATGATCTCGACCAGGGCCGGCTTGCCCTGCTGCTTGATGTGGGCCACCGCCGCCTCGACCGTGGGGGCGATGTCGCGGGCCGCCTCGACGCGCGGGAAGGTCCGGATGCCGAACGAGGCGGCCAGGCCGGTGAAGTCGACGGGGCTGTCGTAGAAGCTGGTCGCGATGTGCGCCCGGTCGGTGTCGCGGCTGCGGTTCGCCGCGATCCGGGCGGCGTGCTGGGTGGAGTTGAGGTAGAGCCGGTTGTTCATGACGATCACCAGCAGCGGTACGTCGTAGGCCGCGAGCGTCCACAGCGCGCTGGGGGTGTAGAGCATGTCGCCGTCGGCCTGGAGGTCCACGCACAGCCGTCCGTCGTCGCGGTGCGCGAGGGCGGCGCCGACCGAGGCGCCGAGGCCGTAGCCGAGGCCGCCGCCGCCGTTGAGCCCCAGGTAGCTCTGCGGGCGCTCCATCGGCCACAGCCGTTTGACCCAGCCGTCGATGGTGAGGCTGCCGGTGTTGGTGAGCACCCACTCCTCGTCCCGGACCGCCGAGTGGATCTCGCGCACCGCCGTGGACACCTCGATCCCCTCGCCGGTGTCCGCCTCGGCGGCCTGCCGCGCCCACTCGGCCCTGGCCGAGGCGTGGTCGGCGGCGATCCGCTTGGCGCGTTCCTCGCGCAGCCGGACGAACCCCGGTTCCGCGAACGGCCCTGACGGGTCCTCGACCCGGGCCCGCAGCGCGGTCACCGCCTTGCGGGTGTCGGCGGCCACAGCGCTCCCCACCGGGACGAACTGCTGGTAGTCGGCGGCCCACTTGCTGGTGAGCAGGTCGTTGGTGCCGATGGTGACCACCTCCGGGCCGTTCTCGAAGCCGCCCGCGGCGTCCGGCGTCAGGAACGAGCCCAGCGCCCCGTACAGGTCCTGCACCTCGACCGCCACCACCAGATCGGCCTCGCGCAGCAGCTCCGCGCCGGTGTTGGACAGGTTCAGCCCGTGGGTGTTCGGGAAGTTGAACCGGTTGCCCCGGTCCACCACGGCGGCCCCCAGCGCTTCGGCGACGGCGACGAGCGGCTCGACGGTTCCGGGGTCGCGTCCGGAGAAGTCCACGATCAGGACGGGCATCCGGGCGCCCGCCAGGCGCTCGCACAGCCGGTCGAGGAAGGCCGTGTCCAGGGACGGCAGCACGGTGGGCTCGGTGGACCAGGCCGGCAGCAGGTCCACGCCGGCGGCCAGCTCCTGCTCCTGGACGTCGAAGTCCAGGGCGACGAAGACCGGCGCCGTCAGGTCGGTCCGGGTCAGCCGGAAGGCCCGGTAGAGGGACTCCACGGTGGCCCGCTGGCTGATCGGCTGGTCGCACCACTTGACGTAGTCCTTGACCACCGACTCGATGTTCTGCGAGGTGTGGATCCAGTCGATCCACGGGCGGCGCTTGCCGGCGTCCAGCGGCCCGTTGCCGCCGATGACCAGCAGCGGCACCCGGTCGCACCAGGCGTTGAACATCGCCATCGAGGCGTGCAGCAGACCGACGTTGGCGTGCACAAGGACCGCCATGTGCCGGTTGCCCGCCTTGTGGTAGCCGTGGGCCACCGCGACCGCGATCTCCTCGTGGCAGGTCATCACGATCTCCGGGGCGATGTCCGCGTTGCCCGCGTGCACCAGGGAGTCGTGCACGCCGCGGAAGGAGGCGCCGGGGTTGAAGGTGACGTAGTCGATGTCCTGCTGGTGCAGGAAGCGCACCACCAGGTCGGAGAAGTACGTGGTCATACGGCTGCCTCCGGTGTGCCGGTCCGACGGGGCGGTTCGCCGGTGCGGGTGGGCCAGGCCACGGCGAACCGGGCGGCGGCCTCGTCGAGCACCAGGCCGAGACCGGGTCCGCCGGCCGGCGCGATGGTGTTGGCGGCGCGGTCGACGGCCGGCGCCGGGGAGACGATCATGTGTGCGAAGAACCGGTCGGACTGGCCCGCCTCCACGGTGAACGCGTCCCGGTTGCGGAAGGCCAGCGCCCGTCCGGCGCTGATCAGCGGGCCGCACTCGGCCACTTGGACGCCGATCTGGAAGGCGACCCCGTGGCGGCGGGCGAAGTCGACGACGGCCGCGGACTCCAGCAGCCCGCCGCACTTGCTGACCCGGACGTTGAACGCGTCGCAGCTGTCGGCCAGCACGGCCGCCTCGGCGTCGCGCAGCGAGCACAGGGACTCGTCGAGCATCACCGACACGCCGGTCGCCCGCCGCAGCTCGCGCAGTTCGTCCAAGGCGTTCTTGCGCAGCGGCTCCTCGACCAGGTCCACGCCGAGATCCCGCAGCGCCTTCACATGGCCGGTCGCCGTCTCCAGGGTCCAGCTCATGTTGGCGTCCACCAGCACCGGCACGTCCGGCCCGAGGGCCGCGCGCAGCGCGCCGACGGTCCGCAGGTCGCGCCGCGGGTCCTCGGCCGCCTTGACCTTCACCTGGTGGAACGGCCCCCTGGTGGCCAGGAACTCCTCCACCGGCAGCCCCAGGTCCAGCACCTGGGAGACCGGCAGCGGGCCCTGGCCCGGTACGCCTTCGGGCAGCAAATCGGCCACGTCGAAGCCGAGACGGCGGCCGATGAGGTCCAGCACCGCCGTTTCCAGCAGGCAGCGCAGGTTGTTGCCGCCCGTGACGCCGAAGGTGGCGGCGAAACCCCTCGCCCGCAGCCGTACCAGCAGATCGGCGGGGTCGGCCGTGCGCAGCCGCTCCAGCAGCCGGTCCATCGGGACGCCCGCCAGTTCCGCGCGGACGCTCTCGGTGGTCTCACCGGTCACGTAGCGGCGGGGCGCGCACTCGCCGAGTCCCGTCACCCCGTCGACGGTCAGTTCCAGGACCAGGCTGTCCGACGTGCGGCGCCGGGCGGCCGGGTGGTCGAAGCCCACCAGCATGGGCAGCGTCACATGGTGCAGCCGGGCCTCATCCATGCTGCTCCAGCCCCTGCATGAGGACGAAGGTGGACGACCAGTCGATGAGGTAGTCGCGCACCCCGGTGAAGAACAGGTAGTGCCGGTCGGTGGGCAGTTGGATGATCAGACCGCGCCCGTCGGTCACCTTGATGAACGTGGCGTGCGCGTCGCCGAGGTCCACGATCGGGTCCTTGATGCCGGAGACGAACGCCGTCGGCACGGCGGGCGGCGTCCGCCGCGGCGACATGTAGAGCCCTTCGAGCTCCAGCAGCGTGCGGCGCGAGCGCCGGGTCAGCTGCCGGGTGGCGAGGTCGTCGTGCTCGATGAACCGCTGGTACTTGGGGTCGGCGGTGAAGTCGGCCGCCCGCAGCCCGGCGTCCCACAGCTCGGTGCCGGTTTCCCGGGCCAGGGCGTCGAACTGCTCCCCGGTGAGGGTGGCGTGCAGCTTCCCGAGCCACGTCGAGCAGAACACGGCGGCGTCGTAGGGCACGGCGAAGTCCGGGTGGTGCATGAGGGCGGCCATGAAGGAGCCGCCGAGGCAGTGCCCGAACAGGCCGAGCGGCATCTCGTCGCCGATCGTCTCGCGGACCCGGGTCAGCGCCGCCACGTAGTCGGCGACCAGCGTCTCGACCGGCGGGATCGTCTGCCGCTCCCCGTCGCTGCTGCCGGTGCCGCGCCGGTCCAGCATGAAGAACGCCACGTCGTTGTCGGCGAACCTGGGTCCGGCCTCCCACAGCCACCCGGAGTGGCTCTGCAGCCCCTGGAAGTAGAAGACCGCGGCCTTCGGGCGGTCGGGGCGCCACACGTGCAGCGACAGCCGGACGTCGCCGCGCCGGATGGTGATGATCTCGCGCCGGACGTTGCGCGGCACGCGCTTGAGTTCCAGCATGTCTCCCCCTCAGCTCGCCGTTATCGCGGACAGGAACCCGAGGTCCTGCTGGAAGGGCTTGTACTTGTACTGGGTGGCGTTGCCGGGCTGCCTGCGGCTTTCCACGTACGCGCTGATGGTGTCCGCCGGCACGGTCACCACCTGGAGGGCGCCCAGCCGGCCGCTGGACCGCTTCGCGTCGTACTCGATGTTGATCTCCCGCAGCGCGTCGTCCACCGCGACGGCGGCCAGCGCGTCAAGGTCATGGCCGTGCCCGGCGGCCTCGGCCATGACGACGTAGTGCGGCGGCTCGCCCCAGCGCGGGCCGCACATGAACAGCCCGAGGTCGAGACCGAGTGTCCGCAGGCCGTCGCGGACCGCGGCGGTCATGTGCGCCTCGGTGATCTTCTCGCCGGTGAAGGAGTGGTAGATCCCGTCCCGGCGCACGAAGTGCACCCAGGGAACCTGCCCGACCAGGCGGTCCACGTGGTAGATGTCCCCGGTCCACAGCCGGAACAGGCCGTTGCCCTGCGACATGATCAGGTGGTAGTCCCGGCCGGCCACCAGCTCGTCGAAGAGCAGTGTCGGCACCCGCTCCCCGCGCTCCAGCAGCTCGCCGAGCGGTACCTCGGCGGGTACGAACTCGAAGTACGCCTGGCCGACCGCCAGCGGCTGGCTGTGCGCGGTGTCGTCGACCGGGATGGTGGTGACGCCCTCGGTCCCGCAGCTCATGAACGGCAGCTTGTTCACCCCGGGGAAGGCGGCGTCCATCCTGCCCCGGTACAGCTCGGCCGAGGCGGACTGCCAGCAGCTGTAGAGGGTCAGCGACGGCCACACGTCCTTCAGGGTGAAGTTTGGTGCGGCGAGCACCGACGCCAGCCGGTAGGCCGCCGCCGGGTCGGGGGCGCCCCACGGCTCCCCGTCGAACGTTCCCTCGCGCAGGTCGCGGACCAGCCGGTCGGCGAACTCGGCGATCAGGTCGCGCAGCGAGGTCAGCGTGCTGGGGTTGATCGCGGAAATGAAGTGCAGGTCCTGGCCGACCAGATGGCGGACCCGGTGGTACATCCGCCCGTGGTGGCTCGCCGGGGTCCGCGGACCGAACCACGGCGCCTCGTACCACGGCGGGTTCCAGTCGAGGCTGTTGATCCTGGGATGCCGGTTGCTGATCGCCTGGTACGCCACACCGTGCACGAAGTCGTCCACGTCCTCGCGCACGGTCTGGGTGTCGAGGGTGGCGTACGGGTGCGCCAGCAGCTCCGGGTGCCGTTCCAGGTAGGTGCCCCACATGGCCTTCATGGCCGGAATGCGGTACGTCAGCAGCCAGTGCAGGGTGTACGGGACCAGTTTGGGCACGCCGGTGGTGCCGCTGGTTTTGAGCCAGCGCATCACCGGGCTGCAGGTCAGTACCCCGCCCTTGGTACGGGACTCCCGTTCGATGGCCGGCCTGAAGTCGTCGTAGCGCATGACGGGCAGGATCCGGCGGAAGGCGTCGGCGTCGTGCGCGAGGACCGAATACCCCTGCTCCTGCCACAGCAGCGACTCGGCACTGACGTTGATGACGTCGAGCAGTACCCGGTGCTGGGCCGCTGCGGGGTTTTCCAGGTCGGCCAGCAACTCGGCGCGGGCGGACCGGCATTCTTCGAGGAAAGGCCGGCGACGGACTTTCCAGTGCCGCTGCCACGAGTTGTTGGCAGGCGGTAATGTAAAGGTGACGGACATTGGTGCTCCTCAGGAGGGTGCTGCCGTGTCTGTTGCCTCCTGCCCGGGCTACCATCCCGGGCAGGAGGACCTCGCGGTGCTTCGGCGTATCCGTTCCATCGCGGTCGGTGACGACCGCACGGCGGACTGCGCCCAGATGATTCGACGGACGGTGCTGTGCCGCACTCAGGAACCGATACCGGACTCGGTGGTTCAGCGGTTCAGCCGCTCAGCGGTCGATGAACGTCATCATCTGTTCGTTGTAGCGCGGGCCGGCCACGTCATCGGGCCGGATAATTTCGTCGATCAGGTTCAGCAGCTCGGCGTCGAGCCGGATCGGGGCCGCCTGGACATTCTCCTCCAGATAGCGGCGGCGCTTGGTGCCGGGAATCGGCACGATGTCCCCGCCCTGGTGCATGACCCAGGCGATGGCGAGCTGGGCGGGGGTGATGCCGATGGAGCCCGCGAGTGCTTTGATCCGGTTCGCGAGCGCCGTGTTCTGCTCGTAGTTGGTGCCTTGCAGCCGCGGGTCGAAGCGGCGGAAGTCGTCGTCGGGATAGTTCTCCGCCCGGTCCACGGTACCGGTCAGGAAGCCGCGGCCGAGGGGGCAGAAGCCCACCAGTCCGATCCCCAACTCCCTTAGGACCGGGAGCACGTCGGCTTCGAGATTACGCTCCCACACCGAGAACTCGCTCTGCACGACGGACAGCGGGTGCACCGCGTGGGCCCGCCGGATGGTGCTTGTGCCGGCCTCGCACAGACCGATGTGGCGGACCTTGCCGGCGGCTACGAGACCGGCCATCGTCCCCACCACGTCCTCGATCGGGACCTTCGGGTCGACGCGATGCTGGTACAGTACATCTATGTGGTCGGTGTCGAGCCTTCGCAGGGAAGCCTCCACCACCTCGACGATGTGCGAGGGGCGGCTGTCGATTTCGGCCGTCGAACCGTCGGGCATCTTCATCGGGAACCCGAACTTGGTGGCGACGACCACGTCGTCACGACGGCCCTTGAGCGCCCGGCCGAGCAGTTCCTCATTGGTGAACGGCCCATATGCCTCTGCCGTGTCGAACAGGGTGACACCGAGGTCGATGGCCCGATGGACGGTGGCGACCGATTCGTCGTCGTCCGGAGTTCCGTACCATTGGCTCATTCCCATGCACCCGAGACCGAGTGCGGATACTTCCAGGCCCTGTTGGCCTAATCGCACGTGTTCCAACGCGATGTACCCCCTGTGCGTGAAATCGCTCAGAAAGATGTACGTACGCTCGCCTGGCGAATGAAAGCGTAGACGAACTGCAACCGGCCGGTTGCACGGGCGCCGCCCGTGGGATTACACAAACAGTCCGAAACGGGCGCAAAGCGGCTCGGCGTAAGCAGCATTTTACCCCCAGGTAACGTCATTGGTCCGGCCTTGCGGAGAGCTTATTCCGGCGCTCGCCGCGGAATGCGGAATTCCTTTTTCGCGGCGGGCCGCGAACCCGGTTCGGGGGTGCGGTGCGCCCGGTGCGGACCCGGCGCGTGCCCGGTTCGGGCGGACCGGGGTGCGGTGCGGACCGGGCGGCGCGCCGCCGCCGCGGGGGCCCGGGACCCGGTCCGGTGGAACGGCCGGCGCGGGGCGCGCCGGGGGCCGGCGGCGACGGACCGTGCTCCGATGCGTGCGCTGGGTGCTCGCGAACGGAACCAACGGCCCGAACCGCCGCGAAATTTAAGGCCCCGCTACCCCATGAACGCGCCGCGCACGCTAAATTTCTGGCCATGCCCCGTGGACGCCACCGCCATTCACAGCCGCTGCACCGGATGCTGCCGCCGTTCACCGTGGCGGGCTGCGCCGCGGCGCTCGCCGCCGCCTCGCTGTTCGCCGGCGACACCACCGCGCTGCGGGTGATCACCGTCGCCACCGCGCTCGCCGCGTGTGCCGGCGCGGGCCTCGCCCGCAGCTGGGACCTGTCGGCGGGCCGCCGGGTCGCCGCGCTGGAAACGCTCCGCGAGCGCGAGGAGTGGCACACCGACGAGCGGGTCGCCGAGTTGGAGACCGACCTGGAGGAGTCCCGCGAGCTGCGCGCCCGGCTGGAACGGAAGCTGCGCGGCAAGCGGGCCGAACTGGCCGGACTGCGGACCGAGCACGCCGACCTGCTGCGGCGCTACGCCACCGCCGAGAGCGAGCGGGCGCGCGCTCTGGAGGCTCGCCGCAAGCTCCAGCTCGAAGGCTCCGGCGACCGGTTGGCGCTGTCCGTCGGCCCTTCCCCGGTCGGTCCTGCCGCCTACCTCAAAGCCGCGCAGGCGCTGCGGGAGCTGTCCCGCAACGCCGCCCAGCAGCAGGCGCAGGCCACCGTCGAGGAGGCGCGGCGGCGTGACGTGGCGGCGCCCGACGAGCCGCAGGGCAGGCACGCGGCGGCCGAGGACGGCGTCCCGGCCACCTCGCCCGCGGGCCTGCCGGTCCGCGAGCACCGGCTGATCCCCGCGGTGGCGGCGGCCGTACTGCCGTACGCGCAGCCCCAGCGGTCGCCCGTAACGCCCGGCACGCCCCCGCACCGCACGGTCGGCGGCTTCGACTTCTTCGGCACCCAGAAGGGGCCCGGCCACCCGGACGACGACGCCGAGGACGGTCCGGCCGCGGATCCGGCGGGCACGCGGACCGGCGCGCAGGGCTTGTCCGAGGAGGAGCACAGCAAGGCCGACGAGCCCGCCTCCGAGGTCATCGACCTCACCGCGCACGACGACACCGAGCAGCTGGACATGTCGGAGCTGCGCGCCAAGGCATGAGGCCGGGCAGCCGCGCCGGGTTGAGCCGGGCTGTCGGTCGGGCCGGGTCGCGTCGCGGGAGGTCTCCCGGGCGGCACCGGGCACGGCGGCCCGCCGCACGGTTCCCCGCGCCCGGCCCCTGACGGCGTCCCAAGGCCCCTGTACGGGCCCGCGCAGCCCCGCGGTCCGCTCCCCGTCGAAGTCGTCGCCCCCTCGCCGACTACTTGTCGACGTCGCCGACCACGAAGAACATCGACCCCAGGATCGCCACCATGTCGGCCACCAGCTGTCCGGGCAGCAGCACCGCCAGCGCCTGCACGTTGTTGTACGACGCCGAGCGCAGCTTGAGCCGGTAGGGCGTCTTCTCGCCCTTGGACACCAGGTAGTAGCCGTTGAGGCCGAGCGGGTTCTCGGTCCAGGCGTAGGTGTGCCCCTCGGGGGCCTTGAGCACCTTCGGCAGCCGCTGGTTGATCGGCCCCGGCGCCAGCTCCGCCAGCCGGTCCAGGCACGCGTCCGCGAGGTCCAGCGCGTTGTGGGTCTGCCCGAGCAGCACCTCGAAGCGGGCCAGGCAGTCGCCCTCGGTCCTGGTCACCACCTTCAGGGTGTCCCGCAGCTCCCCGTAGGCCAGGTACGGTTCGTCCCGCCGCAGGTCGAAGTCGACCCCGGCGGCCCGCGCGATCGGCCCGCTCACCCCGTACGCGTGCACGTCCGCCCGCCCCAGCACCCCGACACCCCGGGTCCGGCCGCGGAAGATCTCGTTGCCGAGCACCAGGTCGTCGAACCGGCCCATCCCCGACCGCACCCCGGCCACGGCCTCCCTGACCCGCCCCAGCCACCCGGCCGGCAGGTCCTCCTTCAGACCGCCCACCCGGTTGAACATGTAGTGCATCCGGCCGCCGGAGACCTCCTCCATCACCCGCTGCACCACCTCGCGTTCGGTGAACGCGTAGAAGATCGGTGTGATCCCGCCCAGCTCCAGCGGATACGAGCCCAGGAACATCAGGTGGTTCAGCACCCGGTTCAGCTCGGCCAGCAGCGTCCGCGTCCACACCGCCCGCTCCGGCACCTCCATCCCGAGCATCCGCTCGACCGCCAGCACCACGCCCAGCTCGTTGGAGAACGCCGACAGCCAGTCGTGCCGGTTCGCCAGCATCACGATCTGCCGGTAGTCCCGCGCCTCGAACAGCTTCTCCGCCCCTCGGTGCATGTACCCGACGATCGGCTCCGCCCGCAGGATCCGCTCCCCGTCCAACACCAGCCGCAACCGCAGCACCCCATGCGTCGAGGGATGCTGCGGCCCGATGTTCAACACCATGTCGGTGCCCTCGGCGGCCCCACCGACCCCGATCGTGGTCTCCGTCATACCCGCATCCTCTCAGGTACGCCGGTGGCACTCAGACGGCGTGTTCCGGCGGCGGTTTCACCCTGCCGTCCTCGAACGTGCCGTGCGGACCCCGCGGGAAGTTTCCCCACGTCACGGACGGACGGGGTTCGACCCGGCGGAAGGGCGTTTCCTGGACGCCGACCGCCCGGGTGAAGTGGTACAGGCCGGTCTCCTGCGCGCGCTCACACATGATCGCCGACCGCTCGAAGTACCCGGCGCCGTCGGAGACCGGGTCGGCGGCGCCCACCGCCACCCCCGACGGCGACGGGGGTGGTGCTCTCCGGCGTTATGCCCACGACGAAGACGTACGCGCGGCGCACCGTACGGGGCAGCAGGCCGTGCGCCTCGGCCTGGCGCACATCCTGCGCGACGCCGAAGACCTCGTCCGCGCGGTTGTCGCGGTTCCCGCCCTCGCTCCCCTGCACGGACTCGTACTCCACGGCGAGTACCGGCTCCCCGTGCCGGAGCGCGACCAGGTCCCAGGACGGAGAACGCATACGGCGGAGGACAGGTCCTGGAACCGACAACCCCGCCTGACCTCGGTGTCGGTCGGGCCGATGGCCCCTCCGGCGTGGGCCGATTCGCCCGTAGCTGACAGGGACCTCCCGGGGCACTCTTGCTGCCACAGTGGAGGGCATGGAGCTGCTGGTGTTGGGCGGGACGGAGTTCGTCGGGCGGGCTGTGGTGGAGGAGGCGCTGGGGCGCGGGTGGGGGGTGACCGTGTTCCACCGGGGGCGGCATGGGGCGGTGCGGGGGGTGGCGGAGGTGCTCGGGGACCGGGAGGGGGAGTTGGGGGGACTGGGGGAGGGGCGCTGGGACGCGGTGGTGGACACGTGGTCGGGGAAGCCGGGGGCGGTGCGGGCGTCGGCGGGGGCGCTGGCCGGGCGGGTGGGGGCGTACGCGTACGTGTCGAGCGCGTCGGTGTACGTGTACCCGGCGCCGCTCGGGACGGCCGAGGACGGGCCGCTGGTGGCGGGCGGCGACGACGGCTACGCGGCGGTCAAGCGGGGCGGCGAGCTGGCGGCGGTCGGGGCGTTCGGTGAGCGGGCGCTGCTGGTGCGGGCCGGGCTGATCCTCGGGCCGTACGAGAACGTCGGGCGGCTGCCGTGGTGGCTGAACCGGATCGCGCGGGGCGGAGACGTGCTCGCGCCCGGTCCGCGCGACCTGCCGTTGCAGTACGTGGACGCGCGGGACCTGGCCGGCTGGACGCTGGACGCGCTCGCGGCCGGGCGCGGCGGCCCGTACAACGTGATCAGCGAGCCCGGCCACACCACGATGGGCGAGCTGCTGGCGGAGTGCGTACGGGTCACCGGGTCGTCGGCGCGGCTGCGCTGGGCGGCGCCGGAGGTGATCGCGGCGGCCGGGATCGAGCCGTGGACGCAGCTGCCGGTGTGGCTGCCCCCGGGCGAGGAGCACGACGCGCTGCACGGCGCCGACGTCAGCCGGGCACTCGGCGCCGGCCTGCGGTGTCGGCCGGTGGGCGAGACCGTCGCGGACACATGGGCGTGGATGCGGGGGCTGCCCGGCCCGCTGCCGCAGCGCCCCGACCGCCCCCCGGTGGGACTGGACCCGGAGGTCGAGCGGAGGGTACTGGCCGGGCTCGCGGACGCGGCGGATGCCAAGGGCGCCGCGGGCTGAGGGCCGGTCCGGCGCGGGGCGGTCGCCTGTACGAAGACGTGCCCTCACCCGTACGGAGACGCCCGTGCCACCCGTACGGAGACGCCGCCCTCACCCGTACGGAGACGCCGAGCCCGCGCACCTCACCCGCCCACCGCACCGCCCGCGTCGAGCAGTCCCGTGCACGCCGTTCCCACCGGCTGCGTCACCCACACGAAGTCGCCGAGGCCGCCGCGCGCCGTCAGCTCCGCGGCCTGGGAGGCGGTGGCCAGCGCGCGGACGTAGCCGGCCGGGTCGCTGCCGGCCAGCGACAGCGGAGGGCGGCCCGCGGTGACGCCCAAGGCGTGCAGCGCCTCCCGCTGGGTGGTCAGGGTGCCCCCGAGGGAGTCCACCGCGACGTGGGCGGTCAAATCCCGGGTGCCGTCGGGGACGGGCGGGACCTGGCGGCCCCCCTGGTAACCGGTCAGGGTGCCGTACGGGGGCCGGGCCGCCCTGGTGTGGCCGTAGTCGACGGCGACCGCGAGGCCCGCGGCCAGCGAGCCCGCCGCGTCCGCCCACGCCCGGTCCCGGGAACGCCCGACCTCGGCGCGGACGCTCGCGTCGGACCCGCTGGCGCCGTGCCCGCCCGACCCGTGCCCGCCGTTCCCGTCGGACCCGCTCGCGCCGCGCCCGCCCGACCCGAGCCCGCCGTCCCCGTCAAACCCGCCGCGCCCGCTCCCCGGACCGCGCCCGCCCTCCCGACCGGGCCCGAGCGGCCACCACTCCCTCAGCCACGCGGCGTCGGCGCCGCCCACCGGCGCCCCGAGCCGCTCGGCGCCGTCCGCGACCCGGACCTCCACATAGCGCGCCGCCCCCGACTCGTCGGCCGCCGCGACCGCCACCGGTACGTTGTCCAGCCACTCGTTCGCGAACAGCAGCCCCCGCACGCCCCTGGGGGGCGCCGCCGTCCAGACCACGCGCGGGTCCAGGCCCGGCGGGCGCGGCGCCCGCTCCACCGCGTGGAGGCGGACCCGGGCCGGGACGAGCGGGAGGAGCGCCGCGGACAGCTCCGCGCGGCCCGCCGCCATGTCGACGAACGCCAGGTCCCGCGGGTGGCCGAGCGCCGCGTCCACCCGCCGCAGCAGCTCGGCGACGGCCCCGGCGAACAGTCCGGAGGCGTGCACGGAGGTGCGGAAGTGTTCGGCCGGCCGCTGCGTCACGAAGAAGCCGGCCGGTCCGTAGAGCGCGCGTTCCATCGCCGTACGCCACGGCAGCCACTCCTCGTCCACAGGCTGAACCGTATGTGACATCCGAAGTGCGACCGGTCACAGGGAACCTTCCTGACCTGCCCGAGCGTCAAGGCTTGAGCGGTGTGTCTCACGGGGCCGGTAGGGTTTCCGGCATCGAAGCAGGTAGGGAGTGGACAGCTCATGACGGCCGGACACGACGGCACACCGGAGAACGACGACCCGTTCGGGTACCTCTACCGGTCGGAGGGCATGGAGCAGCCGGAGCCCGAAGCACCCCAGCCGCGTACCACGCCCCGGACCTCGTACAACTCGGTGCAGCGGGTCGGCGAGCGCCGCCCCGCCCCGCCGCAGCAGCCCCAGCAGGGCGGTTACGGCTACCCGCAGCAGGGCCAGAAGAACCACGGCCAGGGCCAGGGCCAGCCCCCTTACGGCGGCCCCCAGCAGCAGGGCTACGACACCCCGCCCCCCGGCGGCCGACGGGGCCGCCAGAGCGGCCAGGACACCCCCAGCCGCAAGGGACTGCTGATAGGGGCGGTCGCGGTGGTCGCAGCGGTCGCCATCGGTATCGCCTTCGCGATGACCAACGGCTCCGGCGACGACGGCAAGAAGCAGGCGGACGGCAAGGCCACGAGCGCGCCGGTCACCAGCACCGCGCCCACGACCGAGCCGACGCCGTCCGCGACACCCACGGAGTTCGCCTCCCCGAAGGTCGACGCGGCCACCCTCGCGCTGGCCGGCGGCGCCCAGCAGAGCAACCAGTGGCCGGGCGCGGACGCCGCGAACGGCACCTACGTGGACCACATGGGGCAGCCCGGCGCCTCGGCGACCTGGACGGTCACCGTGCCGCGGGACGACTCGTACACGCTCTTCATCAGCTACGGCAACGCCGGCAAGGACGCCAACCTGACCCTCGCGGTCAACGGCACCCCCCGCAGCAACGCCGTGAACCTGAACAACTTCGGCCACTACACCGAGTGGGACAAGGCGTGGAGCAACCACACCTACCAGTGGGTGGACCTGAAGAAGGGCGCCAACACGCTCTCCCTGACCTGCGTGCCGAACACCAACTGCGGCGTCAACCTGGACCAGGTCTGGCTCAAGCAGGGCCAGGTCACCAAGTAGGAGCCACCGGGCAGGAGCCACCCGAGCCGGACCGCGCGGGCCTGTTCCGCGGGCCGGCGGCGGCGCCGGGCCCGTACCCGCCCGCGTAAGGCGCCCGGCCCCGGCCCCGGAAGGCTCAGGGCCTGGCAGCGGGAGGCTCAGGCCCCCGGCACCGGTCGGTCGCTCCGGCCGTGCCCGCGGCCCCGGCCCGCCACCGCCGCGGAAGGCCCCGCCTGCCGCGGCCCCGGCCAGGACACCCGCCTGCCGCGGCCCGCCGCCCGCGCCCCCGGACAGCTTCCGCGTGCGACCTCAGGAAGGCCGCACCACCCACTCACCCCTGCGCATCACGCCCACCAGGTCGTACGCCTCGTCCAGCACCACCAGGTCCGCGTCCTTGCCCGGCTCCAGCGTGCCGATCCGGTCCGCCAGGCCCAGCAGCCGCGCCGGGGTGGTGGAGATGGCGCGTACCGCGTCCGGCAGCGACAGCCCGTCCAGCGTCACCGCCCGCTTGAAGGCGGTGTCCAAGGTGAGCGTGGAGCCGGCGATCGAGCCGCCCTCGACCAGCCGGGCCACCCCTTCGCGCACCTCGACCGCCAGCGGGCCGAGCTGGTACAGGCCGTCGCCGAAACCGGCCGCGTCCATCGCGTCGGTGATGAAGGCGACCCGGCCGGCGCCCGCGCTGCCGAAGGCGAGTTCGAGGACCGAGGGGTGCAGGTGGGTGCCGTCGTTGATGAGCTCGACGGTGACCCGCTCGTCCTCCAGCAGCGCCGCGATCGGCCCGGGGCGGCGGTGCTGGAGCGGCGGCATCGCGTTGAACAGGTGGGTGGCCACGGTCGCGCCCGCCTCGATGGCCTCGCGGGTCTGCTCGTACGTGGCGTCGGTGTGCCCGACCGCGGCGATCACGCCGAGATCGGCCAGCAGCCGTACCGACTCGACGCCGCCGGGCAGCTCGGCCGCCAGGGTGAGCATCTTCGCCGCGCCCCGGCCGGCCTCGACCAGCTTGCGGACGTCCGCCGGGTCGGGGTGGCGCAGCAGCCCCTCGTCGTGCGCGCCCTTGCGGCACGGCGAGATGAACGGGCCCTCGTAGTGGATGCCCGCGAGGTCGCCCTGCTCGACGAGCTCGGACAGCAGGGCGGCCTGCCGGGCGAGGACGTCCAGCTCGTCGGTGACGGTGGAGGCGACCAGGGTCGTGGTGCCGTGCTCGCGGTGGGCGCGGACCCCGGTGAGGACGTCCTCGGCGGTGCCGGAGCTGAAGGACGCGCCGCCGCCGCCGTGGTTGTGCAGGTCCACGAAGCCGGGGACGACCGTGTATCCCCGCCCGGCCAGGTCGAGCGTGGCCCGCTCGGCCGGCTCGTCGGCGGCGATCACGGTGCCGTCCACCGTCAGCCGGGCGTCCTCCACCACGCCGGACGGCAGGACCAGGCGGACCCCGGCCAGCACCGTACGCCGCCCCGCCGGGGTCGCTCCGGGCGCCGGCGGCGGCCCGGTCGGCTCGGTGGGCGGCGTGGGCCGCGTGGGCCGCGTGGGCCGCGTGGGCGGAGTCGGCGGAGTCGGCGGAGTCGTCGATACCGGGGCCATCAGGCGGATACCTCCACGGAGAGCAGATCCCAGGCGAGCAGGCCCGCGCCCAGGCATCCAGCGGTGTCCCCGAGCGCGGCGGGGACGAGGACAGGGAGCTTCTGAAAGGTGATGCGTGCCTCCACCGCCGCGCGCAGCGGGCCGAACAGGGTGTCGCCGGCCTCGGCGAGCCCGCCGCCGATGATGACCACCCGGGGGTCCAGCAGGGTGAGACCGGTTACCAGACCGTCGGCGAGCGTGTCGACCGCCTCGCGCCAGACGGCGAGCGCGCCGGGGTCGCCGGCTTCCACGGCCCGCGCGCAGTCCGCCGCGTCCGCTTCGGGGCCGCCGCCGGCCGCCGCCCAGGACCGGGCGACCGCCGCGGCCGAGGCGTACGCCTCCAGGCAGCCGCGCTGCCCGCAGCCGCACTCCCGGCCGCCGGGCCGGACCACGATGTGCCCGATCTCGCCCGCGTAGCCGTGCGCGCCCGCCTCGATCCGGCCGTCGATGCCGATGGCACCGGCGATGCCGGTGCCCAGCGGGACGAACAGGAAGCGGTCGGCGCCGTGGCCCGCCCCGATCCGGCCCTCGGCGAGCCCGCCGGACCGTACGTCGTGCCCGAGGGCCACCGGGACGCCGCCGAGCCGCTCGGACAGCAGCGCCCGCAGCGGGACGTCCTTCCAGCGCAGGTTGGCGGCGTAGACGGCGACGCCGTTGGCCTCGTCGATGATGCCGGGGACCGCGAGGCCGGCCGCGACGGCGGTCTGGCCGTACCCGGTCAGACCGTGGTCGCGCAGTTCGGCGGCGAAGTCGAGGATGCCGGCGACCACCGCGTCCGGGCCGCGTTCCCGGCCGGTGGGGCGGCGCGCCTCGTACAGCAGGGTGCCGTCCGCGGCGACCAGGGCGGCCTTCATCCCGGTGCCGCCGACATCAAGGGCGATGACATGTCTCACGGGGACAGTCTCGCGGTTGACCCGGGTAAAGGTCTAGTCCACTGGGCCATGAAGATCCCTATCCGGTGGAATTCGGAAACCTGACGGGAATCTCATCGGAACCGCGACATGAACGACGCGGTGAATGCGGGCACGGCCGGCCCTCCCAATGCCGGCCGCGGCCGGACCGGAACCGGGCGGGAACCGACCGGTAACCCGGGTGGGCCGCCGCGTGACCCCGAAGGGAGCCCGATGCGGAAGAGATACCCCTCATGGTGTAGACCTTGGCTCACGATGTGGGGAAGACTCGACGCTTCCGAAGGCAGTACGCAACGCGGTACGCCAGTACTTCAAAGGGCGGTAGGAACAGTGCAGCGGCGACTACTCGGACTGGCGGCGGTCGGCGTCACGTCCGTCATGGCAATGACGAGCCTCAGCGGGTGCGGAGGCAGCAACCCGCTCGGCGGCGACGTCACCTTGCACTTCGTCGCGGCCGACTACGGCGATCCCAAGACCGGTAACAGCTCCGCCACGTACTGGAACGAGCTGGTGAGCGCGTTCCAGCAGAAGAACCCGCACATCAAGGTGGACGTGCAGGTGCTCAGCTGGGACGTGGTCGACGACACCGTCGCCAAGATGGTCAAGGCGGGCAAGGCCCCCGACATCGCGCAGATCGGCTCCTACGCGGCCTACGCGGCGCAGGACCAGCTCTACAGCGCCGACGAGCTGTTCACCGTCAGCGAGCAGGCCGACTTCATCCCCTCGCTGGTCACCGCCGGCTCGGTGGACCGCGTGCAGTACGGCATACCCTGGGTGTCCAGTTCCCGGATGTTCTTCTACAACAAGAAGCTCTTCGCGGACGCCGGTATCAGCAAGGCGCCGCAGGACTGGGCCGACATCGAGAAGGACGCCAGGAAACTCAAGAAGCACGGCGTCAAGGTGCCTTACGGGCTGCCGCTGGGCCCCGAGGAGGCGCAGGCCGAATCCCTGATGTGGATGCTCGGCAACCAGGGCACGTACACCGACACCGTCGGCAGCTACACCTTCGATTCCGAGAACAACGTCGACGCTCTCAACTGGGTGCGCAACCACCTTGTGCAGCCCGGACTGGTACAGGCCACCGACCCGGCCAAGACCAACCGCGCCGACATCTTCGCCGACTTCCTCGCGGGCAAGGCGGGCATGGTGATGGGCCACCCGTCGCTGCTCACCCAGGCCGAGGCCGCCCACCTCGACGTCGGCGTGGTGCCGCTGCCCGGCCAGAGCGGACCCAGCACGGACACGCTCGGCGTCGCCGACTGGATGATGGCGTTCAAGCAGAACGGCAACAAGAAGGCCGACGGCGAGTTCCTCCAGTACGTCTTCCAGGAGGAGAACGCGGTCAAGTTCCTCGACGAGTACGGGCTGCTGCCGGTGACGACCAGCGCGTCACAGGCGATGCGGGCCAACCCCAAGGACAAGGACCTGGTGCAGTTCCTGCAACTGCTGCCGGACGCGGTCTTCTACCCGGTCAACAAGACCTCGTGGGGCCCGGTCAGTGCCAAGGTGAAGACCGACATCGGCCAGGCGATGCACACCGACGCCAAGCCGGTGCTGTCGAAGCTCCAGATCTACGCGCAGTCGCAGGACATCGCGAGCAACAAGACGCCGTAGCGGCGGGCAAAACGGGCGGAACGGGCGGAACGGGTGAGTGGATGGACGGCGGGGCGCGCGGGCCCGAGGACGTGAGAAGCGGTCAGGCGGCGTCGGAGCCCCTGGGCGGCGCCGGTCCCTCGGCCCGCGCGGCGGTCCCGGGCGGCGCGGAACTCTCGGCCCGCGACCGCGCGGTGCTGGACATCGCGGGCCGCACCTTCACCGGCCCCGGCCCCCGGGAGCGGGCCGTCCGCGAACGGCTCGGCATCTCGCCCACCGCCTACTTCCAGCTGCTGAACGCCCTCCTGGACGACCCCCGCGCCCTCGCCCACGCCCCCGGCACGGTCAACCGCCTCCGCCGCGAGCGGGACCGGCTGCGCGACGAGCGCTGAGCCCCACGGCTACGGGCGCGGCGCCGGACGGGGTCGGCGGGCCGCCGGGCGGCCCCGCGCCCGCGGGCGGTTGGGGGACGGCTGCCGGGCGGGCGGGACGGCCGCGCGCGGGAGGTTGGGGGACGGCTGCCGGGCGGGCGGGACGGCCGCGCGCGGGAGGTTGGGTGGGGGCTCGCGTTCGTCTCGCGTTCGTGACGAAGCCGGACCACCTGCCGGCGGGACGCCGCCCGCGGGAGGGCGGGCCGCTTCCTCGGCCCGGGGCGGCGGGTGCCACCGCGGCGCCGCAAGGGGGCTGGTGAGGGGCGCGACCGGGGTGGTGCGCCCGGGTCCGCGGTGCTCACCGGTGTGCGACCGTACGCCGGGTGTGCGCCCGCCCCGCCCGGGTAGGGTCGGGTCCATGGCCTCCGCCGACATCCTCACGCCCCACACGCCCGAGGGAAAGGAAGGTCTCGCGGCCCTGCTCGCGCGGCCCGAACGAGCCGTGGTCGCCCTCGACTTCGACGGCACCCTGGCGCCCATCGTGCCCGATCCCGAGCGGGCCAGGGCCCATCCCGGCGCGGTCCCCGCGCTCGTCCGCCTCGCCCCGCACCTGGCCGCGGTCGCCGTCGTCACCGGCCGCCCGGCGGGCGTCGCGGTCCGCTACGGCGGCTTCGCGGGCGTACCCGGCCTGGAGCACCTCGTCGTCCTCGGCCACTACGGCGCGGAGCGCTGGGACGCCCACACCGGCGCCGTCCGCGCCCCGGGCGCCCACCCCGGCGTCACCGCGGTCCGCGCCGAACTCCCCGGCTTCCTCGACCGCAACGGCGCCTGGCGCGGCACCTGGATCGAGGACAAGGGCGGCCGGGCGGTCGCCGTCCACACCCGCCGCGCCGAGGACCCCGACGCCGCCTTCGAGGCCCTGCGCAAACCGCTGGCCGAACTCGCCGACGCCCACGGCCTCATGGTCGAGCCCGGCCGCTACGTCCTCGAACTGCGCCCGCCGGGCGTCGACAAGGGCGTCGCGCTGGCCGCCTACCTCCGCGAGACCGACGCCGAGTCCGTCCTCTACGCCGGCGACGACCTCGGCGACCTCGCCGCCTTCTCCGCCGTCGCCGCCCTCCGCGCCCAGGGCCACCCCGGCCTCCTCGTCGCCAGCGCGGCCACGCCCGCCGAAACCCCCCAGCCGCTCCTCGACCAGTCCGACCTCGTCGTCCCCGGCCCCGAGGGCGTCGTCTCCCTCCTCACCGCCCTGGCCGACGCCCTCTCCTGAGCCGAGCGCCCGGCGGTCAGCCGCCCAGGGCCCGCAGCTGGTCCAGGAACCAGCGGGAGGGCGGGAGGGCGGTGGAGGCGTCCGCGAGGCGTTTGGTGCGGGCGGTGCGGTCGGCGGCGGGGAGGGTGAGGGCGGTGTGCAGGGCGGCGGCGGTGGCGCGGATGTCGTACGGGTTGACGGTGATCGCGTCCGTGCCGAGCTCCTCGTGGGCGCCGGCCTCGCGGGACAGGACCAGGGCGACGCCGTTGTCGGAGACGACCGGGACCTCCTTGGCGACCAGGTTCATGCCGTCCCGGATGGGGTTGACCAGGGCCACGTCGGCGAGCCGGTAGGCGGCCAGCGAACGGGGGAAGTCGTCGTCGACCTTCAGCAGGACCGGGGTCCAGGAGTCCGTGCCGTACTCCGCGTTGATCTCCCCGGCCAGCCGGGACACCTCGGCGGTGTACGCGCGGTAGAGCGGCAGGTCCTGCCGCGAGGGGTACGCGAAGGCCACGTGCACGACCTGCTCGCGCCACCGTGGGTGCTCGTTTAGCAGCTGCCGGTACGCCAGCAGGCCGCGGACGATGTTCTTGGAGAGCTCGGTACGGTCCACCCGCACGATCAGCCTGCGGTCCGGGCCGGCCTCGGCCCGCAGCGCCTCGATCCGGGCGTCGACGTCCGGCCGGTGTGCCCGCTCCCGCAGGAAGTCGCCGTCTGCCCCGAGCCCGTGCACGCCCAACCGGGTGGTACGCCCCCGCCAGGTCACCTCCAGCCCGTCGGCGGACAGCGTCGCGCCCAGCACGGCCACGCAGCAGGCGGCGAACGCGTCGGCCCAGCGCCGGGTCAGGAAGGCCGCCCGGTCCGCGCCGAGGATGCCGGCGAGCAGCTCCTCGGCCACGTCGTCCGGCAGCAGCCGGAAGTAGTCCGGCGGCGCCCACGGCGTGTGCGTGAAGTGGCCGATCCGCAGGTCGGGGCGCCGCTCGCGGAGCAGCGCGGGAACCAGCGACAGGTGGTAGTCCTGCACCAGGACCGCGGCGCCCTCGGCCGCCTCCTGCGCGAGCGCGTCCGCGAAGGCCGCGTTGTACGCCTGGAAGGAGGCCCACTGGCCGCGGAAGTCCTCGTCGAAGACCGGCTCCAGCGGGGTCTGGTACAGCAGGTGGTGGACGAACCACAGCACCGAGTTCGCGATCCCGTTGTACGCGGCCTCGAACACCGGCGGGTCGACCGCGATCATCCGCGAGCCGTCCTCGCCGACACCCCGCCGTACGGCCTCCCGGTCCGCCTCCGACAGCGCCGCGCACACCCACACCGCGCCCGCCTCCGGCCCGATGGCGCTCAGCCCCGACACCAGCCCGCCGCCGCCGCGCCTGCTGCTCAGCGTCCCGTCCTCACCGAGCCGGTACGAGACCGGCCCCCGGTTGGAGGCGACCAGAATCGGGGCGGCGTGACGCGTCTCGACCATGCGGCGAGCCTAGCCAGCGGCGTGCGGTCTCAAACGTCCCCCCGCCGCCCCGCCCCTCCCCGGCCGCCCCGCCCAGCCCCTTGCGGCCCATCCCGCGACCACCGGGCAGCGGCGGGTTTGCCGCGCAGTTCCCGGCGCCCCTGGGGGCAGCCCCTTGCGGCTGGCTCTTGCCCGTCGGCCGGTGGCCGTGGGTTCGGCCGCAAGGGGCTGCCCAGAGCGACCGGCCGCAATCTCCTCCCGGGGGGGTGGACGCGGTTCCTTAGGGGCGCGGGGAACCCCGCGACCGGCCCACCACCGGCCGGTGGCCGAGAGGCAGCCGCAAGGGGCCGGGCGGAGCGGCCAAGAAGGGGCGCGGGGAACTGCGCGGACAACCCGCCACCGGCCCGCGGCCGCGGGATGGGCCGAAAGGGGTCGGGCGGGCCGCTCGGGCGCGGCTCGTCGCGGCGCGGCGCGAAGGGGGCGCCCCCCGGGGCGAAGGGGGCCGCCGGGCGGGCGCCCCCCCGGGGTCAGGCGGCCCGCCGGGCCCGGTATTCGCGGACCTCCACCATCGGCGGCCTCTCCTCCGTGTCCACCGCGTGCGTCCGCGCCACGAACCCCTCCTCCACCCGGTCGAACTGCGTCAGCCTCGGCCGCACCAGGTGGCCCCGGGCAAGCCGCAGCTGCGCCGTGCGGTAGATGGCCGCCGCCATCCGGCCCAGCGCCTGGCCGTCCTGGTGCCGGTGGTGGCGTACGCCCACGTCCACCTGGGCCAGCGCGTCCAGCCCGACCAGCCCGAGCGCGTCGACCAGCATGCCCAGCTCCACCCCGTAGCCGACGGGGAACGGCAGCCGTTCCAGCAGCGAGCGCCGCGCCGCGTACTCGCCGCCGAGCGGCTGGACGAAGCCGGCCAGCCGCGGCCAGTGCAGGTTCAGCAGCGGGCGGGCGACCAGCTCGGTGACCCGGCCGCCGCCGGCCGGCACGGCCGCGTCACCGGTCTCCAGCGGGCGGTCGTACATCGCCTTGACCAGCCGCACGGCGGGCTCGGTGAGCAGCGGCCCGACCACGCCGGAGACGAACCGGGAGTCGAACTCCCGCAGGTCTGCGTCCACGAAGCAGACGATCTCCCCCTCGGTGACCAGCAGTGACCGCCACAGCACCTCGCCCTTGCCGGGCACCGTCGGCAGCCGGGGCAGCACCGAGTCCCGCAGTACCACCCGCGCGCCGGCCGCCGAGGCGACCTGGACCGTACGGTCGTGGGAGCCGGAGTCGACCACCACCAGGTCGTCGACCAGCGGCACCTGCGGCGTCATGAGGTCGCGGCGGATCGTCTCGACGATGTCGCCGACGGTGGCCTCCTCGTTCAGCGCGGGCAGCACCACGCTGATCGTGCCGCGCTCGCCCGCCGCCCGTTTCGCCGCCAGCAGCAGGTCCAGTGGCCGGTCGTCGGCCGACCACGACCGGCGTGCCAGCCAGTGCTCCACCTCGTCGATCACGTGCGCTCTCCTTGCTGGTGGTCTGCTGGTGGTCTGCTGGCGGGCGGGCTGCCAAGGATCCGCCCAAGGATCCGCCCAAGGATCAGTCAAGGTCCGCCGGGAACCCGCCGGGAACCGGCGGCGGCCCGGCAGCCGCCGCCCCCCGGCCGCGTCTCCGGGCCGCGACCCCCGCCGCTACCCCGGCCACGGTGCCGGTGACAGCGCCGGTCACGGCCCCGCCGCGGGCCTCCGCGGCGCGGCCGTGGCGCGGCCGGTGTGATCCATTCGACCCGTCTCGCGGTACGGACGGAGCGGTCCGAACGGACACTTCTCCGTTACAGTCTTGAGCAACACGTACGTGCCCCGCACCTCGGGGTCGTGCCGTGCGGCACCGCTCCCGAGCGGGGGCGGCACCGCTGGACAAACGCCCGGACCACCGTGTCCGGTGCCATACCGCTCATCCAGAGGGGCAGAGGGAACGGCCCGTTGAAGCCCCGGCAACCCTCCCGCCGACCGCGAGGTCACACGGTGGGGAAGGTGCCAATTCCGTCTCGTGGCGACGTACGCCACGGGGAAGATGAGGAGAAAGGGCCTCGCCATCATGGCTGCGCAGACCGTCGCCAGTACCCACGACACTCCCTTCGGCGCCGCGTTCGGACCGGCTGCCGCGCTGTCCTGCCGCGAGTGCGGCACCCGCTTCCCGCTCAGCCCGATCTTCGCCTGTCAGGAGTGTTTCGGGCCGCTCGAAGTGGCATACGATCTTCCGCTCGGCGACCCCGAGGACCTGCGCCGCCGGATCGAGGCCGGCCCGACCAGCATCTGGCGGTACGCGCCGCTGCTGCCGGTGCCCGCCGACATCGCCGACGACGCCGCCCGGCCGAACATCAACCCGGGCTGGACCAAGCTGGTCAAGACCGACAACCTCGCCCGCGAGCTGGGCATCACCGGCGGCCTGTACGTCAAGGACGACTCCGGCAACCCGACGCACTCCTTCAAGGACCGGGTCGTCGCCATCGCCCTGGAGGCGGCCCGCACCTTCGGCCTGACCACCCTGTCCTGCTCGTCCACCGGCAACCTTGCCGGTGCGGTCGGCGCCGCCGCGGCCCGCTCGGGCCTGCGCAGCTGCGTCTTCATCCCGCACGACCTGGAGGCCGGCAAGGTCGTCATGGCCGCGGTCTACGGCGGTGAACTGGTCGGTATCGAGGGCTCGTACGACGATGTGAACCGCTTCTGCTCGGAGCTGATCGGCGACCCGATCGGCGAGGGCTGGGGCTTCGTCAACGTCAACCTGCGCCCGTACTACGGCGAGGGCTCCAAGACCCTGGCCTACGAGATCGCCGAGCAGCTCGGCTGGCGGCTGCCGGACAACCTGGTCATCCCGATCGCCTCCGGCTCCCAGCTCACCAAGATCGACAAGGGCCTGCAGGAGCTGATCAAGCTCGGCCTGGTCCCGGACAAGCCGTACCGGATCTACGGTGCCCAGGCCGCGGGCTGCTCGCCGGTGTCGGCGGCGTACAAGGCCGGGCACGACGTGGTGCGGCCGGTGAAGCCGGACACCATCGCCAAGTCGCTGGCGATCGGCAACCCCGCCGACGGGCCGTACGTCCTGGACATCACCCGGCGTACCGGCGGCGCGGTCGAGGACGTGGACGACGAGGAGATCGTGGCCGCGATCAAACTGCTCGCGCGGACCGAGGGGATCTTCGGGGAGACCGCCGGCGGGGTGACCGTGGGTGTCCTCAAGAAGCTGATCGAGACCGGGCAGCTCGACCCGGCCGCCGAGACCGTCGTACTCAACACCGGCGACGGACTGAAGACTCTGGACGCGGTGGCGCCGACCACCGGACCCACCGCGACCATCCGCCCGACTGTTGCCGCTTTCCGAGAGGCTGGCCTCGCATGACTGCTTCTGTTCGCATCCCGACGATTCTCCGTACCTACACCGGCGGCCAGGCCGAAGTGCCGGCCGAGGGGACGACGCTGGCCGAGGTCATCGAGTCGCTGGAGAAGAACCACACGGGTATTTCGGCGCGGGTTCTGGACGACGCCGGAAAGCTCCGTCGCTTTGTGAACGTTTATGTGAACGACGACGACGTGCGTTTTTCCGAGGGACTGGAGACGGCGGTTCCGGACGGCGCCAGCGTCTCGATCATTCCGGCGGTCGCCGGCGGCTGAGCCGGAACGCGGCCGGAACCGGACCCGGTTCCTGCGTTACCTTCCGGTTACTTGCGTTCTCTTGCGTCCCCCGGGCCCCGCTCACTCCACGTGGTGGGCGGGGCCCGGCGCTGCCGGGACCGGTGCGGAGCGGTAGTTGAAAGGTTGTACAGTTGCCGGTGGCAAGTGGGCCGCCGGCATGTGGCGTGCCGCGACGATTTATCGCCAAATTAACCCGCGAAATGCCCTCGTTAGACTGGTATGTCCGGTCCGAGATGCCCCGCATTATCATTTTTTTCTGGGTTATTTCCGATGAGTCAGACCCAGAATTCTCGTCCAATTGACCTGTTGCACTGGGCATCCGGGCAGATACATTCAGCCGCGGTCGACGCGTTCCGGCGCACGCCTCCCAGGGCTCCCACCTGTCCACGGTAAGGGTCGCTCCGGCGGGTGAGGTCTGACCCGGGCCCGCGGAGTGCGGGGCCGCGATAGGGCCAGTAATAGGGGAGTTAGGAATGGCTCAGGGCACCGTCAAGTGGTTCAACGCGGAGAAGGGCTACGGCTTCATCGCGGTCGACGGTGGTGCGGATGTCTTCGTCCACTACAGCGCGATCCAGATGGACGGCTACCGCACCCTCGAAGAAGGCCAGCGAGTCGAGTTCGAGATCTCGCAGGGTCAGAAGGGGCCGCAGGCGGACATGGTCCGGCTGGCAGGCTGACATCCCGGCGCGTTCGACCGTCGACGCGACGTACTCACCGGCTTCTCACGCGTGAAGGGTCCGCACCTGGTTGGGGTGCGGGCCCTTCACGCGTCCGCGTTCCCGGAGGGTCGCCGGGGAGCCTCCGGGATCCGCCAAGGGGCTCCCGGAGCCTCTCCGGGACGTCCCTGAGGTGTCCGCCGGGACCCGCCGGGTTCGGCCGGCCGGGGCGCCGCCGGGCCCCGTCCGCGGGCGCTCCCGGAGGCATCGCGGGACCGCGAAGCTTGCACTCGCAGGGGGAGAGTGCTAATCATTGGCATTGGCACTCTCCTGGTGAGAGTGACAACTTGGACCGGGTCGGTGAGGCCCGTCCGGCCGTCGGGAAGGAACCGGCGACCGGCTGGCCGTCCGTCGCGGGCGCCACGCGGTCCGATCCACCGCCCCCCGCCTCGGTGGGGGAACCCCCAGTCCGCGGAGGACACTTCACCATGGCTAAGATCATCGCGTTCGACGAGGAGGCGCGGCGCGGACTCGAGCGCGGGATGAACCAGCTCGCCGACGCCGTCAAGGTCACCCTCGGCCCCAAGGGCCGGAACGTCGTCCTCGAGAAGAAGTGGGGCGCCCCCACGATCACCAACGATGGTGTTTCCATCGCCAAGGAGATCGAGCTCGAGGACCCTTACGAGAAGATCGGCGCCGAGCTGGTCAAGGAAGTCGCGAAGAAGACCGACGACGTCGCCGGTGACGGCACGACGACCGCGACCGTACTGGCCCAGGCCCTGGTCAAGGAGGGTCTGCGCAACGTAGCCGCCGGCGCCAACCCGATGGCTCTCAAGCGCGGCATCGAGAAGGCCGTCGAGGCCGTCTCCGCCGCCCTGCTGGAGCAGGCCAAGGACGTGGAGACCAAGGAGCAGATCGCCTCCACCGCCTCCATCTCCGCCGCTGACACCCAGATCGGCGAGCTGATCGCCGAGGCCATGGACAAGGTCGGCAAGGAAGGCGTCATCACGGTCGAGGAGTCGCAGACCTTCGGCCTGGAGCTCGAGCTCACCGAGGGCATGCGCTTCGACAAGGGCTTCATCTCCGCCTACTTCGCCACCGACCTGGAGCGTATGGAGGCGTCGCTCGACGATCCGTACATCCTGATCGTCAACTCCAAGATCTCCGCGGTGAAGGACCTGCTCCCGCTGCTGGAGAAGGTCATGCAGTCCGGCAAGCCGCTGCTGATCATCGCCGAGGACGTCGAGGGCGAGGCCCTGTCCACCCTGGTGGTCAACAAGATCCGCGGCACCTTCAAGTCCGTCGCCGTCAAGGCGCCGGGCTTCGGCGACCGCCGCAAGGCCATGCTGGGCGACATCGCCATCCTCACCGGCGGCACGGTCATCTCCGAGGAGGTCGGCCTCAAGCTGGAGAACGCGGGCCTGGACCTGCTCGGCCGCGCCCGTACGGTCACCATCACCAAGGACGAGACCACCGTCATCGACGGCTCCGGCGACTCCGACCAGGTGGCGGGCCGGGTCAACCAGATCCGCGCCGAGATCGAGAACAGCGACTCCGACTACGACCGCGAGAAGCTCCAGGAGCGCCTCGCCAAGCTGGCCGGCGGCGTGGCCGTCATCAAGGCGGGCGCGGCCACCGAGGTCGAGCTGAAGGAGCGCAAGCACCGCATCGAGGACGCGGTGCGCAACGCGAAGGCCGCCGTCGAGGAGGGCATCGTCGCCGGTGGTGGCGTCGCGCTGCTCCAGGCGACTGCCGTCTTCGAGAAGCTGGAGCTGGAGGGTGACGAGGCCACCGGTGCCTCCATCGTCAAGCTGGCGCTCGAGGCCCCGCTGAAGCAGATCGCGGTCAACGCCGGCCTTGAGGGCGGCGTCGTGGTCGAGAAGGTGCGCAACCTGACCCCGGGCCACGGTCTGAACGCCGCGACCGGTGAGTACGTCGACCTGATCGCCGCGGGCATCATCGACCCGGCCAAGGTCACCCGCTCCGCCCTGCAGAACGCGGCGTCCATCGCCGCGCTCTTCCTCACCACCGAGGCCGTCATCGCCGACAAGCCGGAGAAGGCCGCCCCGGCCGGTGCTCCGGGCGGTATGCCCGGCGGTGACATGGACTTCTGATCCCCCGGGATCCGAGGCTCCTGCGGTACGCGCGACCTGGCGCGGCCGGCACAGCACGACACAGCACAGCACGACACGCAGGCGGCGCCTCTTCCCTCCGGGGAGGGGGCGCCGCCTGCGTGCGCTGCCGGGGCGCCGCCCCGGGTCCGGCTCCGTTCCCTGCCGCGGGCGCCGCTGTGGGTGCCGCCGCGGGTGCCGCTGCGGGCACCGCCGTGGACGCGGCGCCGGTGGGCGGCGTCAAAGGGGAGGCGTCCGCCGAAAGGCGGACCGTACAGTGGTCGGCATGATCGCTGGGGGCAGTTGGGGGCGGTGGCCGGCACGGGACGCGACCGTGGTCCGTTACGGGCTGCGGGAGACCCCGGCGAGCCTGGCCGTCTCCGCGGTGTTCGTACTGGTGGGCGCCGTCGCGATCTGGGCCGCCGACTACGTGGAGCGCGAGCCGCTGCGCTGGGTGTTCATCGGGCTCGCGGTGCCGGTGGCGGTCGTGGGGCTGGTGACGATCCCGGTGACGCTGTCCGAACGGCACTACCGGTTCGTGATCGACGGCGCCGGGTGGTGGTGGTTCCACGACGGCGTGATCGCGTTCGTCCCGTGGGACTCGCTGGCCGCGGCGGGCATCTACTACACGGCCGGTTCGGCGGAGACGCCCCGGGTCGCCACGCTGGAGCTGTTCCCCCGCGGGCCCTTCGACCCCGACCAGCCCCTGCTGTGGGAGACGGTACGGGACGGCGACCCGCCGGCGCCCGGACTGCCGCGGCTGCGCTACCGGATCAAGCTGACCCGGTTGAAGGACTTCCTGTCCGAGGTGGAGGCGGCGTGCGTGCGGTGGGCGCCGCCCGAGCTGTGGTTCGGCCGGCGGGAACAACCCGAGGGCTACGTCGGCCGCCCCGACCGCGCGGGCCACCGCCGCCGCTTCCGCGAGGGCACCGCGGCGGCGCAGGAGCGGCCGGCCGGCGCCGCCGCGGGGCTGGGCGGCGGGTCGGGCGCGGGGTCGGGCGCTCCGCCGGGCGGTGCGGTGCCGGTGGATGCCCCAAGGGCCGCGGAGAGGGTGGCCGGGGTTGTGTGGGGGTCGGGCGAGGTGCCCGATGGGGCCGGTGCGGCGCTCAGCGGTGCCGTGCCGTCCGGCTATCGCGTGCCGCCCGGCGGCGCGGTGCGGTCGGGCGGCACGGCACCGTCCGGCGATGCGGCGCCGCCTCATGACGCCGTGCCGCCGGAGGCCGCCGCTCCCGGCGGCCCCACGGGGTGACGGCTGCGGGCCGGATCCCGCGACGCCGCGGGGAGACCCCGGTGACAGCCCCTACACGCTGCCCGTCGCGGCCAGTGCCTGCCGGAGGTGGCCGTCGCTGGCGGCCAGCAGCCGGTTGGCGGTGGCCGCGTCCACCTCGGCGAGCAGCACGAGGATGGCCGGCTTGACCTCGCCGTCCGTGGCGGTCAGCGCCGCCTCGATGGCGGCGTCCCCCGCTCCGGTGGCCAGCGCCACGATCCGCCGGGACCGGGCCCGCAGCTTCTCGTTGGACGCGCGGACGTCGACCATCAGGCTGCCGTACGTCTTGCCGAGCCGGATCATGGTGATGGTCGACAGCATGTTGAGCACCAGCTTCTGCGCCGTGCCGGCCTTCAACCGGGTGGAGCCGACGACCAGTTCGGGCCCCACCACGACCTCGATACCGTGCTCGGCGGCTGCCGCCAGCGGCGAGTCCGCGTTGCAGGACAGCCCTACCGTGAGCGCCCCGAGGGCCCGCGCGTGCCGGACCGCGCCGACCGCGTACGGGGTGCGGCCGGACGCCGAGATCCCCACCACGCTGTCCTCGGCGGTGAGCCGCAGCGCGTCCAGGTCCGCCGCCGCCAACTCCGCGCTGTCCTCGGCGCCTTCCACCGAGACGACCATCGCCTCCGGGCCGCCCGCGATCAGTCCCACCACCTCCCGCCCCGGCGTGGTGTTGAAGGTCGGCGGGCACTCGCTGGCGTCGAGCACACCGAGCCGCCCGGCGGTCCCGGCGCCCGCGTAGACCAGCCGGCCGCCGCGCGCCATCCGGGCGGCGATGGCCTCGATCGCCGCGGCGATCACCGGGAGTTGGGCCGCTACCGCGGTCGGCACGGTGGCGTCCTCGGCGTTCATGGTCCGGGCGATCTCCAGGGTGGAGAGCCGGTCGATCTCGGCGAGCTCGGGCCGGAACGCCTCGGTGGTCAGCGTGTCCAACTCACGGCGCAGCTCGGTGTACTGGGTCATCAGTGGCTCGTTCATCCTCTTTGCGGCGGTGCTTTCCGGGCGGTTCGTCGGTTACGGCGCCACGCGCGACCCGCGCGGGGTGTGGCGGTGCGCGAGCGCCTCGTAGGACGCGGACAGCGCCGGTGCGGCGGCCTCGTACGTACGCTGCGCGACTCCTATGAACAGGCAGTCGACCACGAGGAGTTGGCCGGTGCGGCTGGACATCGCGGCGGGCCGCAGCTCGCTCTCCCGGGAGGTGGCGGTGGTCAGCACCACGTCGGCGTACTGGGTCACCGTGCCGTCCGGGCGCCCGGTGATGGCGATGGTGGTGGCGCCGCCGTCGAAGGCGGCCCGCAGCGGGTCCACCACGTCGTGCGTGCTGCCGGAGTGGGTGATCGCCAACGCCACGTCGCCGGACCGCAGTTGTACGGCGTTGGTGACCGCGAGGTGCGGGTCGGTGTGGGCGTGCGCGATCAGGCCGATCCGCAGCAGCTTCTGCGCCAGGTCCTGGCCGACGAGGCTGGAGGCGCCGACCCCGTACACGTCGATCCGCCGGGCTCCCGACAACGCCAGGACGGCGGCTTCGAGTTGGGTCATGTCGAGTTGGGCGGCGGTGTCGGCGAGGGTCTGCTGCTCCTCGGCCGCGAGCTTGGTGACGACCTCGGCCAGCGGGTCGTCCACCGCGATGTCGGCGGTGACGGCGGGCGCCGCCCCGGTGGCCTGCTGCGCGGCGAGGGCGGCCAGCGCGAGCCGCAGGTCCCGGTAGCCGGGGTAGCCGAGCAGCCGCGCGGTCCGTACGACCGTCGCCTCGCTCGTCCCGGTCCGCACCGCGAGCGCGGTCACCGTCAGACGCGCGCAGCCGGCCGGATCCCCGGCGACCGCCTCCGCGACCCGCTGCATCGACCGGGTCATCGACGGCCCGAGCGTCCGGATCTTCGCCGCGAGAACCCCCGGATCCCGCAAAAGCCCCGCCCCCGTCCCCCCGCCGGCGGCGCCCGTCCTGCTGCTGACAGGGCTGCCTCCGGCACCCCCGGCAGCAGCGCCCGTCCTGCTGCCGATGCCGCCGCCTTCGGCACCCCCGGCCGCGCCCGCTCCCACGGCGCGACCCGCGTCGGCTCCCGGGCCCCCGCTGCCCCCCGCGCCCTGGCCGTCGCCCGCCCCGGCTCTCGGGAGCCCGGCAGCCACCGTTCCCGCCCCCGCGGTGCCGTCCGTGCCCGCTCCCGGCCCCCCGGCCGCGCCCGCTCCCGCGGCGCGACCCGCGTCGGCTCCCGGGCCCCCGCTGCCCCCCGCGCCCTGGCCGTCGCTTGCTCCGGCTCTCGGGAGCCCGGCAGCCACCGTTCCCGCCCCCGCGGTGCCGTCCGTGCCCGCTCCCGGCCCCCCGGCCGCGCCCGCTCCCGCGGCGCGACCCGCGTCGGCTCCCGGGCCCCCGCTGCCCCCCGCGCCCTGGCCGTCGCTTGCTCCGGCTCTCGGGAGCCCGGCAGCCACCGTTCCCGCCCCCGCGGTGCCGTCCGTGCCCGCTCCCGGCCCCCCGGCCGCGGCCCCCGTCCTGCCGGCGACAACCGCTCCCGCTTCCGGACCTCCGGTGGCGTCCGCCCCGTCCCCGGTGGCGTCCGCCCCGTCCCCGGTGGCGTCCGCCACCGCCTCCGGAAGCCCGCGGTCGGTCGCCGGGAAAGTTTCCTTCACCCTGTAGGTCACCCTCTGAAAGATATTTTCAGCGCCGCGTCAGCGTCAAGACCCGCCGGGTGCGGTACGCCGGTGCGCCCACCCTGCCCGGCGCCCCCCGTGCGCCCCCGCCCCGCCCCGGGGGTCCCGGGGGCTTCGCCTCCGCCAGGTCCGGGGGTCCCGGGGGCTTCGCCTCCGCCAGGTCCGGGGGTCCCGGGCGCCGCCCCGCCGCGCCCGGCCGTCAGGCCGGGAAAGCACCCACCGGTGCATATGCCCGCGCGCTTGCGACAATGGACGTATGGAAGGCCGAGCTGACAACCGTACGAACGAGGTGGCGCTGCACGACGCCCGAGCGCGGGTCCTCGCCGATCTGGACGCCCGAGGGGTCGCGGGCGCCGAGGTGGTGTCCGCGCTGGAGGAGGCGCTGAGCCGGCGGCGCTGGTGGGTCGGCCAGTGGCCGGAAGGCGCCGCGTACGTGGCCGGGCTGCTCGCGCAGGACGTGCAGGAGGCGCTGATGGAGACCCACGGCCGGTGGCCGCTGTGCGCGGCGTGCGAGGAGCCGCACGCGCTGTCCGTCGAGCCCGAGCTGGGCGCGGACCCGCACTGGGTCTGCGAGGCCCGGGGCGAGGCGGTCGCCGCCGTCGGCGAGCTGAGCGGGTGACTCCGCCATGGCCGTCTACATCGATCCGCCGACCTGGCCCGGCCACGGCCGCAACTGGTCCCACCTGATCAGCGACACTTCTTATGCCGAACTGCATGCCTTCGCCGAGCGACTCGGCGCCCCCTCCAACGCCTTCGAGCGGGACCACTACGACATCCCCGAGTCCCGCTACGCCGAGGCCGTCCGCCTCGGCGCGGTCGAGGTCGGCCCCAGGGAACTCCTCCGCCGCCTCACCGAAGCGGGCCTGCGCCGCCGCAAGCACCCCCACCCCCGCTACCGCCCCAACGTCCTCCGCCTGGTCCACGACGTCCCCCTCCCCGACTTCGACGGCGACGACGAGACCCCGTAGGGCCCTGTCGGGTGGACCGGCGCGGCGTCGCGGGCCCCGGTACGCACGCCTGCCGTGGTCCCGCCGGTCGACGGCACACCACGCCGGCTCCTTCCTCGGCCTCGCCCGCGCACCGCACCGGACCCCGCCCCTCGATCCCCGCGGAGCCCCACGCCAGGCCCCTGGAGCCGCCGTGCCCCGGCCGGCGGGCGGCACCTGAGGGCGCGGGCGCGCCGCTGCGGACGCGCACGACCACTGAGCCCCCGCCGTCCGGGGCACGTCCGGCCCGCTCTCAGCCGGAGACCAGCGGGTGCCCCCTCACGCGTGTCCTGCGGCGTGGCCCGCCGGCGCGCGAACCCGGTGTCGTTCGGTGTGTACCGATCCCGCATCTCCAGGTGCACGCGTGCCCGCTCGTCCGGCTTCCCGGGCTGTGCGCCCCGGCCGACGTACCGGGCCCGGCTACCGGATCCGCGCTCGGTCCGAGACCGCCCCCATCGGATCGGTCAGGGGCGGCTCGGTCAGGGGCGGCTCGGTGGGGGGCCGTCAGAGAGGGTTGCCTGGTCGGGGCCGGTCAGCGAGTCGGGGTCAAGGACCGATTGCTGTTCCGTGGCGGTGGGGACGGGCCGGCCCGTCGTGGCGTCGACGTAGAGGGACGTGGCGGGGGACGCTGCCGGCTGGACGGCGAACAGCCACTGCACCCGCCACCGGGCGCCGCGCCGCACGGCGAGGAGTTCGGTGTCGGTGATGCGGGCCCCGGTGCCTTCCGGCAGGGAGCTGCCGACGGTGGCCAGGGCCGTGGCGCCGGCTTTCGCGCTGCCGACCTTGACCGGCGGCAGCGACGCGGGGTCGCCGACGCGGCGGGCCAGGAGCTGGGAGACGCGTCCGCCCCGGTCGATCTGCACGTCCAGCCGCATGGGCATGAGGACTCCGGCGGTGTTGCGGCGCCGCCAGCTGACCACCCAGCCGAGTTCGGCGTGGTCGCCGACCGGATAGGTGCGCGCCTGGGCGCCGTCGTGCAGCGCCCAGGGGAAGTGCTCGCGGGCGTACCGGGTGGCGATGGGCAGGGCGGCTTGCGGGCCGCGGGGAGCGGCGGTGACGCCGGTGACGGGGAAGCTCGCCCCGGTGACGGCCGCCGACTGTTCCAGGCTGGCGGTCAGTTGGGTGGCGTCCGGCCAGCTCAGCATGGCGAAACCCGTGTCGAGCGCGATGAACAGCTGCGTGGGGGCGCCGTTCACGCCCGGCTGCACCTGCACGTTGGCGATCCGGTACCGGTCGCCGAAGGCGTCCCGGATCGCCCTGCCCGCGGCTGCCCTCTCTTTGCCGCCGGCCAGTTGCAGGCTGGTGGCGTCCACCGGGATCTGCGTGATCAGACCCGCCCAGAGCGCCCCCGCGACCGCGAGAAAGGCCACCGAGACCTGCGCGGTACGCCGCGCTCCCGCGCCCGCGGCGGGCAGCGGGCGCCCCGTCAGCCGGAGCAGCAGCCGTCCGGCCGCCGCTCCGGCGAGTCCGCCGAGGGCGTTCATCTCGACGTCGCCGCTGTCGCACAGCCGCCCCACGGCCGGAACCAGGGACTGCGCCAGCTCGGTCGCCAGCGGCAGCAGGACCACCAGCGCCAGCACCGGCGCCAGGGCCCGTAGCGCCAGCGCCGCGAAGAGGCCCACCGGAAGGAACAGGACGAGGTTCAGCAGGCCCTGCGTGGTGTGGAAGGGCGCCGGCAGGTCGTGGTCGACGACGCATCTACGGGTGAGCGCGCCGCCGCCCGGCGTCAGCAGGGTCACCGACACCTCGGCGCCCAGCGCCGCGCCGAGCCCGGCCCACGCCCACCGGCGCCCGCCCGCGCGCGCGGTGAGGGCCCAGCACAGGGCGGCCCCCGCGAGGGCCGCCGCGACCGCGCTGCCGACGGACCCGTACAGCCCGCTGGTGATTCCGGAGAACATCGAGTACGTGCTTTCCCGTCGTGGAGAAGGAACCGCGCTCCGCCCCGCGCGAAGTGCCGGAACCGGAGAGCCGGGGGGACGCTGTCAGCAGCCCGTGGCCTGCGGCGTCTGGAACATCCCCTGGCCCGCGACGGAGATGAGGCCGACCGTCAGGGTGCAGTAGGCGACGCCCGTTCCGCTCCAGTTCGCGGTCTTCGTCTGCCCTGACGACTCGGTGAAGGAGCCGCCCCAGTGCGTCTTTCCGGAAGCACTGAATCCGAGCTTCGCGGTGATGGCCGATCCGCCGGTTTTGGTGTACCAGGTCGAGATCACGTCGTTGGTGTACTTGCGGTGGAACAGGCCGCCGCCGGACAACGACGTGCAGACGTAGTTGGTGTCGAGGTGCCCGTCCCCCGGGCAGCCGGCGGTCGCCGGAGCCGTTGTCTCCCGCGGCGTCCCGGTTCCCTGGGCGTCGGCTATGCCGCCCGCCGCGACGACCCCTATCGCGGCGGCCACCGCCGCGACGGCCAGCCGGCCCGGCCGAGTGGTCGTGAAGCCCCGCATCGCTGCACCCCCTCCCGCGCACAGGTGTCCCCCTGTACGCCTCCGACACGACGAGACGACGAGACGGCGAGCAGCGACCCACGATCGAGGGATCCGTCCGCGTGGTCGTCCTCATGCCGACACATCCTGAAATAGTCCGGACACGGAGGATTTTAGGAGTGGCGGGTTGTGACGAACAGACGGTTATCGGTCACCTGTGGTGAGGAGGTGAGGCCGAACCGAGTTGTCGTGCGCCGTCCGCGACGGCTGGAGCGGCTGGGCCGGGGACCCTTGCCGTCCGCTCACCCCGGTGTTCCCGCAGGCCCGCGTTACTGCTCTCCTCCATGCTCGCATAGCCGCTCGCGCGATCGCCCCCCGCCCCGCTGCTGGCCGGATATCACCGCAGTGCCCCGGGGCGGTCTTCCCGCGGGGGACGGGCGTCGGCTCAGGGTGGCCGGGTACGTCATGGTGATGCCGGGGAGACGATGTCGGCCGCCGCTGTCGCGGACGCGCGCCTCGCCGCATGTGTATTGAATATTAAATCCAAGTTGGAAACATTGCCCCGGCTCTCATCCGCCTGGCACCGTGCTCAGCGCGCAAGGTTTTTGCGGCCCGGTGCCGGGGCGCTCGCGGATCACGCGGGTCCGCCCCCGCAGCGGAGCGCCCACCCGGCCACCGCGACGGCCACCGCGGCACGGTGCCGCGGCATGACAGCGATGCACACCCCCGCAGGTCAGCGGGGCCGGGTCGGCCGGCTCCGCGACGGACTACGGCCCGGTCCGCACCGGACCGCGAAAGGCGATGTCGGTAGATGACCAGCAGCGACAGTTCAGGATTTTCCCGTCGAGCGCTTCTTCGGACCACCGCGGCGGCCGGCGCCGGGGCGGCCGCGACCGTGATCCACCCGGGCACCGCCTCGGCGGCGGCGCCCGCGAACCTGATCGACCACGAGCAGCAGCAACCGTCCGCCGCGCCGCGGAGCAGGGGTCACATCCCGACCCCGGCCGAGTACTTCGGGACCGCGATCGGCACCGACGGCTTCCTGGCGCAGTGGGACAAGATGGTCCCGTACTTCGAGCTCATCGGTGCCCGCAGCGACCGGGTGAAGTACGAGGTGATCGGCAAGACCACCCGGGGATATCCGTACGTCCTGCTGACCATCAGCTCGCCGAAGAACCTGGCCAACCTCGACAAGCTGGTCGACATCAACACCCGGCTGTCCGACCCCCGGGGGCTGTCCGAGGCGAGCGCGAAGAAGCTCGCCACCCAGGGCAAGCCGTTCTACTACGTGCAGGCCGGCATTCACTCGACCGAGGTCGGCAACTCGCAGGCGGCCATCGAATGGGCGTACCGGCTGGCCACCGAGCAGTCCGACTACATCGAGAAGATCCTCGACAACCTGGTCATCCTGCTCCAGCCGTGCCAGAACCCGGACGGCCTCGTCCTCGTCAACGACTACTTCGCCGCCACCGCCGGCACCAGCTACTCGCGGTCGTACCCGGACCTGTACAACAAGTACACCGGCCACGACGACAACCGCGACTGGATCATGCTGACCCAGATCGAGAGCAAGTACAACGTCTCGATCCTCAACAGGTACCGTCCCCAGGTCTTCCAGGACTCGCACGGCGCCAGCAGCGGCTCCCCGCGGCTGTTCACCCCGCCGTACCTGTCACCGTACGACCCCAACATCGACACCATCCTGGTCCAGGAGACCGACACGGTGGGCCTGGCGATGCAGCGCGGCCTGACCGCCGCCGGCATGAAGGGCAACGGCTGGGGCTCGGAGTACGACTACTGGTCGCCGTCCCGGCAGTACTGCGTCTACCACGGCTCGGCGCGCATCCTCACCGAGGCGGCGTCCGCCTCCAACCTCGCCTACCCGCAGGTGGGCAGCAAGCCGCTCGGCCAGCAGACCACCGACATCAACTTCATCGAGCCCTACGACTCGAAGACCTGGACGCTGCGCAACATCATCGACTGGGTCTCCCAGGCGTTCTATTCCGGTCTGGAGACGGTCGCCTACGACACCTACAACTGGCTCTTCAACTCCTACCGCGTCGGCGTCAAGGCGGTGACCAGGACCAGCCCGTACGCGTACGTCATCCCCGCCGGGCAGCGCGACCCGCAGGCGGTCTACGACGCGCTGGAGATCTTCCACCTCGGCGCGGTCGAGATCAGCCAGGCGCAGGCCGCGTTCACCGCCGACGGCAAGCAGTACCCCGCCGGGTCGTACGTCATCTACCTGCAGCAGCCCTACGGCGGGTTCGCCAAGACGCTGCTGGAGGTGCAGGACTACCCGCAGCTGCTCCAGTACCCCGGCGGCCCGCCGCAGCGGCCCTACGACACCACCGCGCAGACCCTGCCGATGCTGCTCGGCTTCGAGGCGGACCTCATCACCACGTCCTTCTCGGCCCACACCAAGCTGCTGAGCTCCGTCAAGCCCCCGGCGGTCGTCACGCCGTCCGCGCCGCCGAAGGGCGGGGCGTACGCGATCGGGCCGGAGTCCTACGGGGTGTTCCGGATCGTCGCCGCGCTCCAGAAGCACGGCATCCCCACCTTCCGCGCCGCCGCCGAGTTCACCGACAGCGGCAGGACCTTCCCGGCCGGCACCTTCCTCGTGCCGCCGTCCACCGCGGCCCGCCAGCTCCTCCAGGACCAGTCGAAGGCCACCGGCATACCGGTGTCCACCCTCCGCGCGGTGCCGTCGGTGGCCGGCGACCAGCTCAAGCCGGGCACCAGGATCGGCCTGCTCAAGCCGCCGGACAACATGCCGTCCGGCTGGCTGATGTGGACGTTCGAGCAGTACGGCGTGGACTACTCCGTCGTGTCCGCCGCCGACTACGCCGACCTCGCCGGGAAGTACGACGCCATCATCGTGCCCGAGGGCGTCAGCAGGAACTCCATCGTCAACGGCCTCAACGCCAAGAACTACCCGCCGGACTGGGCCTGGGCGTTCGGTGTCGGCACCACCGGCTGGAACCAGCTGCACGACTTCGTGACCGGCGGCGGGACGCTGGTCACCTTCGGCAGCGGGACCGCGACCGCCAAGTCGCTGTTCAGCCTGCCGATCGCCTCCGTCCTGCCCAGCGGCTCCAACTCGAACTTCTACTGCCCGGGATCGCTGCTGAGCCAGGAGTTCGACACGACCAACCCGGTGGCCTGGGGCGTGCCGGCGGACAACCCGGTGTGGTTCGTGTCGGACGACGCGTACAAGCTCACCGGCACCAGCACCTACCCGGTCGAGGTGGTCGCCAAGTACCCCGACACCGGCGACCAGTTGCAGAGCGGTTGGCTGATCGGCGGCGAGAACCTCAACGGGGCCGTCAACGGGCTGTCCTGGACCGTCGGTGACGGCTACGTCGTCACCTTCGGCAACGAGATCGGGTTCCGCACCTGGAACCGGTCCGAGCAGCGGGTGCTGTTCAACGCCGCCTACCACGGGCCGTCGACGAAGCTCACCGCCGCCCAGTTCCAGCGCCTCGGCCAGTAGTCCACGCGGTGGGGGACGGCGGAACCCGTCCCCCACCACCGGCCGGCCGACCCCGGCCGACCCCGCCCGACCCGACCGGATGACCCGGTCGGATGGATGAGCCGGTCGGGCCGGACAGACCAGACGGACCAGACAGAGAGAGGAGGTCACCGGTTGTACCCCGACGACGGGACCTGGACCAGCGGGCTGACCCACCTGGAGTGCGGACGGTGCGGCGAGCGGTACGACGCCGACGTGCCGCAGAACGTGTGCCGCTGCGGTTCGCCGCTGCTCGCCCGCTACGACCTCGACCGGGTCCGGGCCTCGGTCCGGCCCGCGGACATCGCCGCGCGCGGCGCCGACCTGTGGCGGTACCGGGAGCTGCTGCCGGTCCGGGATCCCGCGAACGTGACCACCCTCGGCGAGGGTTGGACACCGATCGTGCCGCTGACCGCGTACGGCCGGCGGATCGGGGTGCCGGGCCTGCTCGCCAAGGACGAGGGGATGCTGCCGACCGGCAGCTTCAAGGCGCGCGGCGCCGCGGTCGGCGTCTCCCGGGCGCGCGAACTCGGGCTGCGGCACCTGACACTGCCGACCAACGGCAACGCCGGCGCCGCGTGGGCCACTTACGCCGCACGCGCCGAAACCGAGTGTCTGGTGGTGATGCCGCAGGACGCCCCGCAGGTGACCCGCAAGGAGTCGCTGGCCGCCGGCGCCCGGGTCTACCTGGTGGACGGCCTGATCGGCGACGCCGGACGCATCGCCGGACAGGCGGTCCGGCACGGCTGGTTCAGCGCCGCGACGCTGCGCGAGCCGTACCGCATCGAGGGCAAGAAGACGATGGGCCTGGAGATCGCGGAGCAGTTCGGCTGGCGGGTGCCGGACGTCGTGGTGTATCCGACCGGCGGCGGTGTGGGCCTGATCGGCATCCGCAAGGCGCTCGACGAACTGGCCGCGCTGGGCTGGATCACCGGCCGGCTGCCCCGGTTCGTGGCCGTGCAGGCCAGCGGCTGCGCGCCGATCGTGCGGGCCTTCGCGTCGGGGGCCGAGACCGCGGAACCCTGGCCGGCCGACCAGGCGCGCACGGTCGCGTTCGGCATCAACGTCGGCGCCGCGCTCGGCGACTTCCTGATCCTGTCCGCTCTCCGGGACAGCAAGGGCACCGCGGTCGCCGTCGACGACCGGGACATCCTCGCCGAACAGGCGGCCTGCGCAGCGGCCGACGGCGTGCTGATGTGCCCGGAAGGGGCCGCGACGCTGGCCGCGGTACGCCGGCTGCGCGCCGACGGGTGGCTCGGCGGCGACGAGGAGGTCCTGGTCCTCAACACCGGCAGCGCGCTGAAGTACGAGGACTCCCTCCAGGTCGGCCAACCGCCCCTGCTGGCGCGCGACGCCGACCTGCCGCCGGAGGCCACCGCCCCGGCCGCCCCCGCCGGAACCACCGGCGCGGGCCCCGGACCGGGGACACCGCGATGACGGACGCGCCGGGCGTGAAGGACCCGGCCGCCCCGCCGCCCGCCGACCCCGCGCCGCCGATGGTGGAGCTGCGAGCGGTCCACAAGTCGTACGGCAGCGTCGAGGTGCTCAAAGGCGTCGACCTGACGGTGTCCCGCGGTGAGGTGGTCGCCGTCATCGGCCCGTCCGGCGGCGGCAAGAGCACCCTGCTGCGCTGCGTCAACCTGCTGGAGCCGGTGACCGCCGGCCAGGTCCTGCTGGAAGGGGAGGACCTGACCGGGCGCGGCGTCGACCTGGACCGGGTACGCCGGCGGATCGGCATGGTCTTCCAGCAGTTCAACCTCTTCCCCCACCTGTCCGCCGTCGACAACCTCACCCTGGCGCCACGCAAGCTGCTGCGGATGCCCAAGGACCGGGCGCGGGAGCGGGCCGCCGCGCTGCTGGCCCGGGTGGGCCTGGCCGACAAGGCCGACGCCCATCCGCGGCAGCTGTCGGGCGGGCAGCAGCAGCGGGTCGCCATCGCCCGCGCGCTGATGATGGACCCGCACGTGATGCTCTTCGACGAGGTGACCTCGGCGCTCGACCCCGAGCTGGTCAGCGAGGTCCTCGACGTGATGCGCGACCTCGCCCGGTCCGGGATGACGATGCTGTGCGTCACCCACGAGATGGGCTTCGCCCGCGAACTCGGCGACCGCCTGGTGTTCGTCGACGGCGGTGTGATCGCCGAGCAGGGCCGCCCGGCCGACGTCCTGGACCGGCCCCGCAACGACCGTACCCGTCAATTCCTGCACAAGGTTCTCCGATAGCCAGCACGACCGAGCAGAAGGAAGTCACCCCCTTGAGATCGAGATTCGGCATTGTCATCGGTGCGGCGATGGTCATGATCCTCGCCGCCGGCTGCTCCTCCTCGTCCTCCTCCGACGACGCCTCCCCGTCCGCCAGTGCTTCGGGTACGACCACCACCACGGCAGCCGGCGGCGCCGTCGACGTCGGCGTGCCGCTGCCCGACGAGCTGAAGAGCAAGGGCAAGCTCACCGTGGGCGTCAAGTGCGACTACCCGCCGTTCGGATACATCGACGAGTCGTCGAAGAACGCCGGCTTCGAGGTCGACATCGCCCACCAGCTCGCCGCCTACGCGTTCGGCGACCCCAACGCGCTCAGCCTGACCTGCGTGACCGGGGCCAACCGGGTGTCGTTCCTGGACTCCAAGCGCATCGACCTGATCGAAGCGACGATGAACTACACCGCGGAGCGCGCCCAGACCATCGACTTCACCACCCCCTACTTCGACAGCGGCGTGAAACTGCTGGTGCCCAAGGACTCCCCGATCACCGACTTCGACCAGCTGTCCGGCAAGTCCGTGATCAGCATCTCCGGCGCCACCGCCAGCCTCTGGCTGACCCAGTGCATGAAGGACGTCAAGCAGACGCTCTTCACCGAGACCAGCCAGGCGCTGACCGCGCTGAACCAGAACCGCGGCGTCGCCTTCGCCCAGGACGACACCCTGCTGCTCGACCTGGCGGCGAAGAACCCCAAGCTCAAGGTCGTCGGCGACGCCAAGGCCGACAGCCCCTGGGGTATGGGCGTCCGCAAGGGCGACGCGCAGATGCTCGCCTGGGTCAACGCGGCCCTCGCCCACCTGCAGCAGGCCGACTTCTTCTGGACCGAGTTCCAGAAGACCGTCACCGACACCGCCGTGCAGCAGCAGTTCGCCAAGTTCGTCCCCCGCCCCGGCAGCCAGCTGACCTACCCGTCCGGCGACACCCTGAAGTGCTGAGCATGCCCGAAGCCTCCGGCTACCACTTCGAGACGGGCTTCATCGCCCACCATTTCGGCGAGCTCGGCTCCGGCCTGCTGCGGACGCTGTCCATCAGCGCCCTCGGCATGGCCGGCGCCCTGCTCGTCGGGGTACTGCTCGGCGCGGTCAGCGCGCTGCGGATACCGGTCGCCCGGCAGCTGATCACGGTCTACGTCGAGGTGTTCCGCAACACCCCGCTGCTGGTGCAGATCTTCTTCCTGTACTTCGCGCTCCCCGAGACCGGGCTGCAGTTCGACGGCTTCACCGTCGGCTGGCTGTCGCTGCTGCTGTGGGGCGGCGCCTACAACGTGGAGAACTTCCGGGCCGGCTTCGAAGCCGTCGAAGGCGGCTACGTCGAGGCCTGCCGGGCCCTCGGCTTCCCCCGGCTGGCCGCCTTCCGCAACGTGACCCTCCCGCTCGGCGCCCGCATCGCCCTGCCGTCGGTCACCAACATCCTGATCTCCGTCTTCAAGAACTCGTCGTTCATGGTCGCAATCAGCTATCCCGAACTCACCGACACCGCCGTCAACATCGTCGCCGTCACCTTCCGGGTCTTCGAGATGTTCCTCGCCATCGGCGTCATCTACCTGGCCCTGGTCTGGCTGCTGTCCCTGGGCGCCGGAGCCGTCGAGCGCCGCTACGCGATCCCCGGAGGTCACTGATGCCCCCATGGGTCGGACCCGTCGCCGACTACCTCGCCACCGGTCTGCGGGAAACGGTCCTGCTGGCGCTGGCCAGCATCGCCACCAGCCTGCTGGCGGGGACCGTGCTCGGCGCCGTCCTCACCCTGCCCAGCAAGCCCGCGCGGGCCCTGGCCCGGACCTACGTCGAGATCTGGCGGGGCCTGCCGATCATCGTCATCCTCTACTTCATCTTCTTCGTGCTGCCCATCATCGGGCTGCGGGTGGACACCTTCAGCGCCGCCGTCATCGGACTGTCCCTGTGGGGCAGCGCCAACATGGCCGAACTCGTCCGCGGGGCCGTCCAGTCGGTGCCCCGCGGACAGGCCGAGGCCGCCGCGGCGCTCGGCTTCTCCTGGACCGGACGCATGCGGTACGTCCTGCTGCCCCAGGCCACCCGGCGGGCGCTCCCCCCGGTGATCGGACTCGTCGTCAACCTCACCCAGCAGACCTCGCTGGCCGCCGTCATCGGCCTGCTCGACATCCTCGAAGCGGCACAGCGCTCCATCGAACGCCTCACCCTGTCCGGCGGGTCCACGCACGCGGTACCCATCCTCGGCTCCGTACTCGCCGTCTACTTCGTCATCTGCCTGCCCCTGACGATGCTGTCCCGCTGGTACGAGCGCAGACTCGACTGACCTCTCCCGCCACGGCCGAAGCCACGTCAAGAAAGCGGTGCTGTCGATACCATCCTCACGGAGAAAGGAGGGCCACCGGCGACCATGACCGTCCCCCGCAGCACCCTGTTGAACGCGGCCTACGACCACCTGCGGGATGCCATCCTCGATGGCACCCTCGCTCCGGGTTCGCGGGTCACCGTCCGCCCCCTCGCTGAAGAGCTCGGCCTCAGCCCGACCCCCATCAAGGCCGCCCTGGCCGCGCTGGAACGCCAGGGCTTCCTCGTCGCCGTCCCGCACCGGGGCTATTTCGTCCCCGAAGCCGGCAACGACGATTTACTGGAACTGTACGAACTCCGCGAGGCCCTGGACGGGATCGCCGCACGCCGGGCGGCCGGGGCGCCCGACCACGCCCGGATCGCCGTGCAGCTGGGCCGGCTGCTGGCCAAGCAGCGCAAGGCCATCGAAGCCGGCCACCTGCACACCTACGGCGAGCTGGACCTCGCGTTCCACCGCCTCATCTGGGAGGGCTCGGGCAGTCGGCGGCTCATCCCCATCGCGGAGAACCTCACCGCCCAGGTACGCCTGGGCAACCGGCTGTCCGCGCAGGCACCGGGCCGGCTGCCGTTCGCCGTCGAGGAGCACGAGGCCATCCTGGAGGCGATCCGCAGCGGGGACTCGGGCGCGGCGGAGCAGCACATCCGCCTCCACGTCCGGCAGGCGGGCAACGCCCTGCGGCAGTACCTCAGGAGCCAGGGCATAGCCGAACAGGCCGAAGAGGCCGGTCAGGCCGGTCAGGCCGGTCAGGCCGAAGAGGTCGCCCAGGCTGAAGAGGTCGACCACGCCGAACAGCCTGAACGGTAGGCCGCGTCGGCCGGAGGGACGGCGGAGGGACGGCGGAGGGGCGGGACGGCCTGGCCGAGGCCGGTGATCCGGGTCGTCGGACCGGGGCTTGCGGAGGAGCCGCCGGGCCGGTGCCGGAGCTGGGGCCGGGGGCCGGACGGCCGTTACGGGGAGGGGCCGGTCGGCCCCTCCCCGTCCGGGGTTACGCGGTGGGGAACACGCCGCGTGCGGTGGCCTGGACGAAGGCGGTCCAGGCGGCGGGCGTGAAGGTGAGCGCGGGCCCGTGCGGGTCCTTGCTGTCACGGACCGGGATCACGTCGGGTAGGTTGTCGGCGAACTCGACGCAGTTGCCGCCGTCGCCTCCGCTGTACGTGCTCTTGCGCCAGGTGGCCGAGGTCAGGCTGTCGCTGGCCTCGATGCAGTCGCCGCCGCTGCCGTCGCTGTAGCTGCTCTTACGCCAGGTCACCGCCGTCTGGCCGTCCTTGAGATGCATGCTCGTACTCCTCGGCTGCTGCTTCGATGAGGGTCAGGGAAGCTTCCGGCGGCAGGGCCGCCGCTCCGAGGAAATCGTAGGACAACATGTGCCGCTTGACGGTTGCAGGATTGTCGATGAGGACACCTGTGTCCACACTTGAGAGGTAGGCCAGGGGCGTGTCGTCCTTGAACGTCATCAGTCTCAGCCCGCCGTTCATAGCGGAAAGCGCCCCGGAGCGGAACGGCAGGACCTGGAAGACGATCCGGCGGCGCCGCACCATCCCGGCGATGTGGCGCAGCTGCTCCGCCATGACGGCGGCGTTGCCCACCCAGGTGCGGATTGCCGCCTCATGCACGACGGCCCAGTAGAGCGGTTTCGTGGGGCTGTCGAAGATGACAGCACGGCACAGTCGGGCTTGGAGTCGCTGCCTGACCAGCGACTCGGCCAGCACCGGGTCGTAGGCGAGAATGACGGCCAATGCGTACGCCTCGGTCTGGAGCAGGCCCGGCACGAGCAACGGCTCCCACTGCCGGATGGTTACTGCGAACGTCTCCAACTCCGCCACGTCCGCGAAGTCTTCACGGTGCGGTGAGGACCGGCCGGCCTCCAGGTTCCGGACGAAGAAGCCGTCCGTGTTGAGGATCCTGTCCAGCTCCTTCGCCATGTCGAGCTGGATGCGGCGCTGGCCGACCTCCAGGTTGGACACGTGGCTCTTGGAGACGAACAGCATCGCGCCCATCTCCTCCAGCGTGAGCCCGGCCTGCTCGCGCTTGTAGCGCAGCTCGGCCCCGTACAGCTCCCTTGAGGACGCCGTGACGTCCAGCTTCTTCGCTTTCCCCGGCTGCCGACTGGCCATGGCACTGCTCCCCTGTGCGTGACGACGTGAGCTCCTGCGGAGCTGACAACCACCGTAGCGACTTCGCACTGACTACGCAGTGGATCCACGTAACTACGCACGTAGTATCTTATGTTTGAACCATCACCCACCCGGGGGTGCCGCTTCTGGCCTGTCGCCGTCCGCGGACCGACCCGCGGGGGCGACCGCCTCCGTACGGCCGTGCCGTCCACCCGGTGAGGTGTTGTGGCTGGTCCGGGCGGGTGATACCGCAAATGTCGGCCCGGTGGTGCGAGCGGTCGCGCGGGGATCATCGGGCGTCAGATGCCTAGGGGAAGGACCGTTATGCGTCAACTCGTGTCACCTCCCAGCGCGCTGACGGGTGCGGGGCTCCTCGCCGTCGTGGCGATGGGCGGTGTCGTCCTCACCGCCTCTCCCGCCGCGGCCTCCGCCTGCGGCTGGGACCCGGATGCGGCCTCCGGACGCGCGTATCCTGCTTCGCGATCCACCTCAGCCAAGACGCCGTTTCGAGGAGGCCGTCACCGCCTACGCCCAGGCCGCCGACATCTTCCGTGAGACCGGCGACGATGGCACAGAACGGCAGGCCCTCAGCCGTCTGGCGGCAACCCGGGACGGGAGCAGGAACCACAAGCGAAAACGACGGTGGTTCCGGCGACGCCGCACCTGAACGGGTAGCGGTATCGGCTCCGACGACCTCCGGCACAGGGCGCCGACAGGGCCGGTGGACGGCTGGGCTGTGACGTGGACCTCTGGGGGCCGATTTCCGTATTCAGAGGGCTACTCCGCTTCCTGGGCGGCTTCCGTCCCCACCCGGCCGAGGGCGCGGTCGAAGACGGTCAGGAGGAGGAAGACCACGCCCGCGCCGAGCATGATCCAGGCCAGGTGGTGCATGCCGGTGGTGTCCGCGCGCCGCCCGAAGGAGATCGCCGTCGTGGAGGAGGCGACCATCGAGCCGACGTAGGCGAAGGTGCGCAGCAGACCCGCCGAGGACGCGGTGCGCTCGGGATCGGACTGGAAATAGACGGAGTTCTGCAGCGCCAGGCTGTTCAGCCCCTGCGGGACGCCGAAGATCAGGGCGACGACGACCAGCGTCCACACGGCGCCGGCCGCGGTGAGCGTCAGCATCACCAGGCAGGCGACGATCTGCCCGACCGCGCCGACGAGCAGCTTGCCGCGTACGCCCTTGCGCCGCCCGGACACGATCGAGAAGCCGATGGCCGCCAGGAACATCGGGATCTGCACCAGCCCGGCGTGGAAGGGCGACAGTCCGAAGCCCTCCTCAGTCCACTGGGTGAACCCGTAGAGGAAGGCGTACGAGACGACGTACGCGACCAGCGCGCGCCCGTAGGTGATCAGCAGCGGCGGGTTGCCGCCCAGCACCCGCAGGTCGATGAACGGGGTGGGGGCCCGCAGCTCCCGTACCGCGAACGCGGCGCTCGCGGCGACGGTGATCACCGGCAGGTACCAGAAGCGCAGGTGCAGGTCCATCAGGAACAGCAGCAGCGCGACGAGTATTACGGCGAACAGCGCCATGCCGGGCAGGTCGAGCAGGGCGGTGCGCCGCCCGGAGTCCGCCGAGTGCGCAGGGTGCGCCGGGTCCGCCGAGGGCGCCGGGTCCGCGTCCCCCGGACCCGTCGGGCCCGACGGGCCGGTCTCCTTGGGCAGCCGGAGCAGTCCCAGCAGCACGGCCGCGACCGCCAGCGGCACGTTCAGCGCGAAGGTGGCCCGCCAGCCGCCCAGACCGATCAGCAGGCCGCCCAGCAGCGGGCCGATCACGGCGATGGTCTGGTTGGTGACGGCCAGGGCGGTCAGCACCCCGCCGGGGCTGTCCCGGCCGGTCCGCCGGGCCTCGCTGCGCAGCAGCGCCATCGCGGCGGGATACCCGGCGCAGGTGCCGAAGCCGAGCAGCACCCGCGAGCCGATCAGCACTCCCAGGTTCGGCGCCAGGGCGCCGACGACACCGGCGACGCCGACCAGGCTCGTACTGACCAGGAACAGCCTGCGCGGCCCGAAGACGTCGATCAGCCGCCCCACGACGGGCTGTCCGAGCGCGGTGGCCAGGTAGAGCGCCGAGACCAGCCACGCGGTCCGCGAGGGCGGAGCGCCCAGCGCGTGGCCGATGGGGACGAGCGAGACGGCGATGATCGTCGAGTTGACCGGGTTCAGGATCGAGCCGAGCATCATCGGCGGCAGCAGCCGCCGGTCGAAGCCCGCCGTCGTCGGCCTGCCCGGCCCGGCCGTCCCGCGGTCAGTCATGGGTGAGGCGTTCCAGGATCACCATGGCGGCGAGCACGGCCTGCCGTTCCTCTTCCGTGCACCGCTGCTCCAACTCGGCGGCGAGCCACTCCTGTCGGGCCTGCCGCCCCTTCGCCACCCGCTGGTGCCCTTCCGCGGTCAGCGCGATCAGCAGACGGCGTCCGTCGTCGGGGTCGGGCCGGCGTTCCACCAGCCCCAGGGCGGACAGCGACGCGACCGTCGCCGTCATCGACTGGTGGCGCACTCCCTCGGCCGAGGCGAGATCACTGGCCGTGACGCCCTGCCGGTCGGACAGCCGGGTCAGCACGGACTGCTGCCCGAAGGTGAGGTCCTCGGCTTCGGCGGCGTTCAGGATGCGGCGGCGCAGGCGGCCGATGACCGTACGGACCTCTTGCGAGGCGCGGACCGCGGAGGGGGACGGGTGCGGGCTGTCGTTCATGGGGTCCACCGTACGACCCACAGGTTGAGTTGTGCAGTTTTACCTGTATGTTTCGGTGGGCCGAAGGAGCTGAGCTGCTGGGTGTGCTCGGGGTGCCCGGTCCTGCCCGGGGTCCCGGACCCGCTCGGCGGGCCGCGGCCCGCAGGCGTCGTGGCGGGCGCCCCGGCGGCGCGGTGCGCGCGCCGGGGCCCGGCGCGCTCAGTACGGGCTGACGCCCACGTACTTCTTGCTCACGGTGGTGTAGCCACTGGCGCCGATGGTGTCGCCGAAGAGGACGAACTCGACGTTGGAGAAGTTGGTGTACGTGTCCTGACCGGTGACCGTGTTGGTGTCGCCGTAGCAGGGCGCGGTCGGCGTGACGGTCGAGCCGGTGGGCAGCGTGAAGTACTCCAGGTTGGTCTGTTCCCAGGTCTGGCCGACCCAGCCGGCGTTCACGGCGACCTGCAGCTCCGGGGTGGTGTAGCCGGACTGGCGGCAGACGGTCAGCGAGTAGCGGAACGTGTCGCCGCCGTCGTCGAACTGCACCCAGCCGTCGGCGCGGCCGACCTGCGTCGTGCTCCCGGTCGGGAACTGGTACGTGGCCTGGATCGACAGGTCGTACGTCGTGCCCCACGCGGCGTGTGCCGGCGTGGGAGCCACCAGGACCCCGCCCAGTACCGCGGCGGCGGTGGCCGCTAAGCGCGTGATGCGCCGCCTGATCGGTCTTTTCATCGACGTGCCTCCGAAATGGTGGTGGGATGTCGGATTCCGAGAGTAAGTGACCGGTAGCGGTGCGTCTATGCGCGGTGTGGGGTGCGGGGTGCGGGGTGCCCTGGGCCCGGCGGCCCTGGGCCCGGCGGGACTCGGGTGGGCGTCGGGGGCGTCGGGGCGCGCGGGGTGGGTCGGTGCGGCCCGGCGTCCCGGCGGCGCTGGGCCGGGGTGGTTCGGGTGGTTCGGGCCTGGCCCGGGGCTGCCGCGGAGGCCGTCGGGGTGCGACGGTTCGGGCCTGGCCCGGGGCTGACCAGGGGCGTCGGAGGCGATGAGCTCAGGTGAGGGGGCTCAGGCCGGCTACGGCGAGGCGGAAGAGGCGGTTCGCCTGGGCGACGGGGTCGGGGTGGCTCTCCGTGGCCAGTGCGATGCCGACGATCAGCGCGATCAGGTCCTCGATGGTGACGCTCGGCTGTACCGCGCCGTCGCCCACGGCCCGGAGCAGCAGCGGGGCGCCCGCCTCCTCCACCGACGTGCAGCTGTTCTCGTGCGCGGCCGCGGACCCGTCGTCGTTGTGGGTCAGCGCCGCCGCCAGTCCCCGGGCGGAAGCGGAGTAGGTGACGACGTCGCTCAGCCAGTCCAGCAGCGCGCCCCGGCTGTCCTCCTCGTCCGCCAACTCGTAGGCGCGCACGCGCAGCGCCTCGATCCGCCTCTGCGAGACCGCCTCCAGCAGCGCGCGGCGGGTGGGGAAGTGGCGGCGCACGGTCGCCGATCCGACCCCCGCGGTCCGGGCGATCTGCTCCAGGGACGCGGTGGCGCCGTGCGCGGCGACCTCCTTCTCGGCCACGGCGAGGATGCGCGCGTAGTTGCGGCGGGCGTCGGCACGTTGGTGGGCGGGCACGGAGTCACCTCCGGTTCTGTTAGGTGGCGGGCCCCGCCGTATCGTATCGTGAGAGAAACGGCGGGCCCCGCCGTTTAGTCGTCCGAGCGGGCTTCCGGCGGCGGTTGCCGATGTCGGCTGCCCTTTTCCGGTCGCCGGTCGCTGTTTTCAGCTGCCGACGGTTGCCGCCGTCTGCCGCTGACCGCCGCCGGTTGCCGGCTGAAAGCCCGTCGGCCGAGGTGGCCGAGGTGGCCGAAATGGCCGAGCCGCTCGGGCCGAACGCACTGCGAGGAGCATCATGTCCACCGATTCCGCGCCCGTCCTCGTCACCGGCGCCACCGGCAAGCAGGGCGGCGCCACCGCCCGAGCCCTGCTCGCGGCAGGCGTCCCCGTACGCGCCCTGGTCCGTGACCCGGCCACCGACCGGGCCAGGGCCGTCGAGGCGCTCGGCGCCCGGCTGGTCACCGGCGACCTCCACGACCGGGCGTCCGTGGTCCGGGCCGCCGAGGGGGTCCGTGCCGTCTTCTCCGTACAGATGCCGGCCCTTGTCGACGGCGCCTTCGACTTCGCGGGAGAGATCACGCAGGGCGTCAACCTCATCGAGGGCGCGAAGGCCGCGGGCGTACCGCAGTTCGTGCACACGTCCGTCACCGGCGCCGGTCAGCACACCCAGGTGCCCGGCTGGGCCGAGGGCCGCTGGGCCGCGATGGAACCCACCCTCGGCGCCAAGGCCGCGATCCAGGACCGGCTCCGCGCGGCCGGCTTCCCGCACTGGACGCTCATCAAGCCGGGCTTCTTCATGGAGAACTTCCTGCCGTCCATGGCGTTCCTTTTCCCGCGCGGTATCGAGGGCGGCATCGTGTCCGTTCTGAAGCCGGCCACCCGGCTGTCCCTGGTGGCGGTCGCGGACATCGGTACGACCGCCGCGGCGGCCATCGCGGCGCCGGAGCGGTTCGACGGGGTCGAGCTGGAGCTGGCGGGCGACTACCTGTCGATGGCGGAGATCGCCGAGGTGCTCTCCCGGGTGCTGGGTACGCCGTTGCCGGCGCCGGAGATGAGCGAGGAGGAGGCCGTCGCCGCGGGGATGCCGGGGCCGGGCGAGACGCACGAGTGGATGAACGTGGCCGGGCAGCCGGGCCGGCCGGAGTATGCGAGGGCGCTGGGGATCCCGCTGACCGGCTTCGAGGAGTGGGCTCGGGCGAACATGCGGGGCGCTGCCGCGGGCTGAGCGGGGTGGGACCGGAGGCGGTTGCCTGAGCTGGGTGCTGGGTGCTGGGTGCTGGGTGCTGGGCGCTGGGCGCCGGGCGCTCGGCGCCCGTTGTCCACTGCCGGGCTGCCGGGCTGCCGGGCTGCCGGCTGCGCGGCGTGGCGGGGCCCGCCGGGGCTTCGGCCGGGCAAGCCGCTGCGGTCGGGCGGCGGACCTTGCGGTGGGCGGGGGGTGTCGCGCAGCTCCTCGCGCCCCTGGGTGCGCGTACCCCCGGCGGCGGGCTTGGGTGTGGCGGTGGCGGGCGCGTATCGTCGTCACTCGGTGTAAGTGTCTTGTGGGCGTAGTGTGATCATTCGTCAATAGGGCACCCTGAAACGTCAGACAAAACTGATCAGGCTAGACTGATGATTATGACGACCTCGCCTCCCGACCACGACAGCCCGAGCGCCGAGCGGGTTGCCGCTGCCCCGGGCCCTGGGCAGGCCGGCCCCGAGCAGACGGGACCTGGGCAGACCGGTGACGACCTGAGCGCCGAGCGCGTCGGCGCCGAGATCCGCGGCACCCTCGCGGTGCTCTACCGGGCGATCCGGCAGGCCAAGCAGCTCGGCGAGCTGACGATGCCGGAGAGCTCGGCGCTCAGCCGGCTCCAGCAGGGCGGTCCGACGACCGCCGCGGCACTCGCCAGGCTGGAGCAGATCAGCCCGCAGTCGATCAGCGTCACGGTCGCCTCGCTGGAGGCGAAGAACCTGATCCGGCGCAGCGCCGACCCCGCCGACGGCCGCCGGGTGATCCTGTCGGTGACCAGCGCCGGCGACGCCACCGTGCAGGCCCGGCGCAGCGCCCGGGACGAGCGCTTCATGCGCGCGGTCGACGCGCTGACCGCCGAGGAACGCGCCCGGCTCCGCCAGGTCCTACCGCTCCTGGAACGGCTGGTGGCGGAGCTCTGACGGCCGGGTGCGGTGGGGCCGCCGCCTGCGGCGCCGCCCCGGCGTCGAGGCGCCGCCACCCCGGCGTACGACGCGCGTAATCGGTCACCGCAGTGGGCAGAGAGACAGGGTGCCGACGGTCGGAGGGCCTGAGCGGATTGCCGCGTGGCAGTCGGCCGAACCCGCTGCGCACACTCTTCGACCTTCAGGATCGGGCTCGCGCGCCCGCGACATGGCTGGGAGAGTGAAGGTGGCGGGTACGCCTGCGGTGGAGTTACGGTCCGTGCGCCGGGTCTACGGGTCCGGGCCGTCCGCGACGGTCGCTCTCGACGACGTTCACCTGACGGTCCCGCCCGGCCGGTTCATCAGCCTCATCGGGCCCAGCGGCTGCGGCAAGTCGACGCTGTTACGCCTGGTCGCCGGTCTCGAGCAGCCCGACCGCGGCGATGTCCGGATGCACGGCGTCACACCGGCCGAGGCGGGCGCCGCCAAGATGATCGGCTTCGTACCGCAGAGCCCGGCCCTGCTGCCGTGGATGTCCGTGCTGCGGAACGTCGCGCTCCCGCAGAAGATCAACCGCGGCGCCGCCAAACGCCGCGCGAGCATCGCCCGCTCCACCGAGCGCGAGACCGCGCCGGCCGCCGCCCCCGACCTGCGGGAACTCCTGGTCAGGGCCGGTCTCGGCGAGGCCATGCACAAGCTCCCGGCCGAACTGTCCGGCGGCATGCGGCAGCGCGTGGCGATCGTCCGGGCCTTCGGCCTGCGGCCCGACGTACTCGTCATGGACGAACCCTTCTCCGCGCTGGACGAGTTCACCCGCGAGAGCCTCCAGGACCAACTGCTCGACCTGTGGGAAGAGTTGAAAACGACGGTGGTGTTCGTCACACACTCGGTGTCCGAGGCGGTCCGGCTCTCCGACACCGTGGTCGTGATGGCCCCGAACCCCGGCCGCATCGTGGAGACCGTCGACGTCGACCTGCCCCGGCCGCGCGGCCAACACCTCTTCGGCGAGCGCCGTTTCCACGCGTACGAGGACCTGATCAGAGAGCGGCTGCGCCGCGCCTGGCACGGCGGCGCCGCGTGAACGGGGGATTCGACGACATGGCCGTAGCCGCGGAACGCGCCACCACGGCGTCCGAGGCGGAGTCGCCCGCCGAGCCGTCTGCGGCGCCGTCCGCGGAGTCGCCTGTGGAGCCGTCCGTGGCGCCGCCGCGCTTCGGCCGCGGCCGTACGACGTCCCGGCTGGCCTGGGCCCGCCCCGCCGTGTGGCTGCCCCTCGTGGTGATGCTGGCGCTTCTCGCCGTCCTCTGGCAGTACGGCGCCAGGAGGCTGCCCTACCTGCTGCCGTCCCTGCCGGGCATCGGCAGGTCGCTCGGTTCGAATTTCGGCTACTACGTCGACAACGCCCTGACCACGCTGGGTGAGGCGACCGCCGGGCTCGCCATGGGGTTCGCCGCCGCGTTCGTCCTCGCGGTGCTGACCAGCGAACTCCCGCTCGTCAGCCGGGCGGTCATGCCGATCGCGGTCGTCCTCAACGTCACCCCGCTCGTCGCGATCGCCCCGGCGCTGGTGGTGGCCTTCGGCTTCGGCCCGCTGCCCAAGCTGATCATCACCGGCCTGATCTGCTTCTTCCCCATCCTCATCAACACCGCCGCCGGTCTGCGGTCCGTGCCGCGGGAGGTACTCCAGGTGTACCGGACGATGGACGCCGGCCGGCTCGAACTGCTCTGGCACCTGCGCATCCCCAACGCGCTGCCTTTCCTCTTCGCCGCGCTGCGCATCGTCTTCCCGCTGTCGATCATCGGCGCGGTGGTGGCCGAGATGTCGGCCGCCGGGTCGACCTACGGCCTCGGCACGGTGATCAGCGTGGCCTCGTCCATGAACCAACTGCCGGTGGTGTACGCGTCGATCTTCGTGCTCGCGCTCATGGGCGTGGCGCTGCTGCTCGCCGTCACGCTGGTCGAGCGGTGGGCACTGCGCTGGCACGACAGCGCGCGGGACTGATACCGGCGGCCGGTTGATCCCGGTGGGTCCGGTGGGTCCGGCGGGTCCGGCGGGTCCGGTTGGGCCGGCGGGTCCGGTTGGGCCGGCCGCGCGGCGTTTCGGCCTGCCGCACGGCGAAACCGTTGAACACAAGCAGGCACACGCCACCTCCGGCCTTCGCGGGCCGCCTCACCCCTTACGGAGTCGCCCATGCAGCACCACCGCCTCATCACCTCCGGTCTCGTGGGCCTCGCCGCCGCCGTGCTGACCGCCGGCCTCGCGGGGTGCGGTTCCGGCTCGGGCCCGGGCGGCAACTCGTCGTCGGGCGCGCAGGGTTCCGCGATCTCCGCCGGGCGCTGCGCGGAGAACAAGGCCGCCGGCCGGATCACCTACCTGTCCGGCTACCAGTACCAGTCGTCGGTATCGATCCTGGAATACGTCGCCGCCGCCAAACTCGGCTACTTCAAAGACCTATGTCTCGACGTCTCGCTCAAGCCCGGCACCGGCGACACCGCGCTGAACACCAAGCTGCTGGCCAGCGGGCAGGCGACCGTATCCGCCATCGCCGAACAGGACATCATCCAGGCACAGGCCAACGGCATCGACATCGAGGGCATCTCCTCGTACTCCGACGCGGGCCTCGACATCCTGATGACCAACAAGGACGTCACCGAGCTCACCCAACTCGACGGCAAGGTGGTCGGGCACAAGGGCTATGTGCCGGCCGCCGTTGAGGCGATGCTGGTCAAGGCGGGGGTCAGGTGGGACTCGCTCAAGCTGGTCAAGGAGGGGTACGACCCTTCCGTGCTGCCCCGCCGCCAAGGCGGCCTCGCGGCGCTCACCGGATTCGTCTCCAACGAGCCCAACCAGCTCAAGGCCGCGGGCAAGGAGGTCACCGTGTGGAAGCCCGTCGACTACGGGATCCCCAGCTCGATCGGCGCGATGGCCGTGAACCCGGCGTTCGCGCGGGCGCATCCGCACGCGGTCGAGGACATCCTGCGCGCGGCGCTGCACGCGTACGCGTACTGCTCCTCCAGCGCGCAGCACACCGACGAGTGTGTGGGCTACGCGGCGCGGCTGTCCGGCCCGACGTACGACAAGAAGCTGAACGCGAGCATCTGGACGACCGAGACGCAGGTCGTCAAGGACAACCCGACACCGGGGCAGCCGCTCGGCGGCATCGACCTCGGCAATGTCGCGAAGCTGGTCGACATGCTGCACCGGTTCAAGATCGTGCCGGAGGGCGTGACCGCGGACAAGGCGAAGGGGTGGTTCGACACGTCGTTCGTCAGCGCGGTGTACGCGGGCGACAGGCTTGTGTGGCCTGCGCCGTAGCCTGGGAGGCGGGTGCGGGTGCGGGTGCGGGTGCGGGTGCCGGTGCCGGTGCCGGTGCCGGAGGCGGGCGGCGGGTCGCGCCGGGTGGGTGCGCCGGATGGACGTCGGGCGCCGCGTGCTGGGCGTCTGGGCGCCGGTGCGGGCTCGGGTGGATCCGGGCCGGTCACCCGGTCGGTCCCGGCCTGTTCCGGTCGGTCCTGGTCGACCTCGGCCGCCAGTTCCGGTCGGCTCCGGATCAGCTTCGGCCGGTTCCAGCCGGTTCCGGTCAATTCCGGTCGGTCCTCGGCGGGGTCCGGGCCGTTCCGTCGGCCCGCGCCGCCCGCCGCCCGCCGCCCTGCGCCCGCTCGGCCCCGTAAGCCCGCGTCCGTCCCCACCGGCCCATGACGTCCCCACCGTCCCCGGCGGTCCCCACGCCCGCCGGGGCGGTTTCAGGAATCTCACGGAAAGGCCCCAAACGTGCCCGCGAAAGAATACGGAATCTTCCTCCCCATCGGGAACGGGGGATGGATGCTGTCCACGACGGCGCCGCATCCCGAGGCGAGCTACGCGTGGAACAAACGCGCCGCTCTGCACGCGGAGGACATCGGGCTCGACTTCATCATGTCGATGGCGAAGTGGCGCGGCTTCGGCGGCACCACCGACCACTGGGGCCGCTCGCTGGAGTCGCTGACGATGATGGCGGCGCTCGCCGAGTCCACCACCCGGGTCAAGATCTGGGCCACCCTGCACGCGAACGTCCACAACCCCGCCATCGCGGCGAAGATGCTCACCACCCTCCAGGACGTCTCCGGCGGCCGGGCCGGCCTGAACATCGTCAACGGCTCCTACCCGGGGGAGTTCGAGCAGTTCGGCGTCTGGGACCCGGACCTCAGCCACGCGGACCGCTACCGGATGACGGAACTGTGGACGGAGGCGGTCAGCCGGCTGTGGACCGAACCCTCGGTCACCATGCACACCCCGTACTTCGACCTCGTCGACTGCGAGTCCCGCCCGCACCCGGCGAGCCGCCCGACCGTCATCAGCGCGGGTACGTCCGAGGACGCGCGCCGCTTCCAGGCGCGGTACGCCGACGGCGCCTTTCTTGCCGCGGAGAGCCTTGACGAGATGCGGCTGCTCTCGGCGGACGTCCACACGCGGGCGAAGGCCAACGGCCGCGTCTGCAAGACCTATTCGATGCTCACCGTGGTCCAGGACGAGACCGACGAACTGGCCGCGAAGAAGGTGCGGGAATGGGGTGCGGGACTCGACCGCGAGGCACTCGTCCATATGCGCAGAACCTGGGGCATCCCCGAGGACCAGGCCCGCGCGTGGGCCGAAGGCGCCGAAGGCGAGGCCGCGTTCCAGACCGCGTACGTCGCCGGTTCGGCGCGGACGGTCACCGAGCACATCGAGTACATCGTGCACGAGGCAGACCTGGACGGGCTGATGCTGATCTTCCCGGAGTACGACGAGGACATGGTGCTCTTCGGCGAGACCGTCCTGCCCGCGCTGCGCGCCCGCGACGAGGTGACGGCCTGATGCCGAACACGGCGCCGGCACCCCTGACGGCACCTCAGCCGCATCGACGGCCGGCCCCGCCGGATGGGCAGGTGGGGCCGGAGGTAGGGCTGTCGGAACCGCTGGAGGGGCAAGTGGCGCCGGGGCAAGGGTTGTTGGCCTCGCCGCGAACTGCGACGTCCGAGTTTTCCTCTCGGATCTCGAATAACCGGTCGGGCCTTGGCCGCCTCGGCCGGCGGGGGCTCCGCCGGCCGCCGCGCGGCGGTGTCGCCCGGTACCGTCCGCCCGCGGCGGTATCGACGCCACGACGGTCGCGGTACGGTCGCGGTACGGACGCGGCCGGGGCGCAGCGGGTCAGCCGGTGGCGGGCGGGGCCGGGGCCGGGGGGAACCAGGGTTCGGCCTCGTGGTGGATGGCGCAGGCGGTGGCGAACCGGGCCGCCTCGTGGAAGGGGAGGCCGTGGCGCATGGCGGTGGCGGCCAGGGCGGGCAGGGAGATGTGCTGGGGGTCGCGCGGGGGCGGCGTTGCCGGCGTCCCGCCGAGGGCCGGGTGGAAGCGTCGGATCAGCCGGCCCAGGGTCCACTCGACCTGGAGGTCGCCTTCGAACCGGGGGTCCTCCGGGGCGATTTCGTAGCCGAGGGAGGCCAGTTCCGCGGCGACCTCGGGACGCGGGCGACCGACGTACTCGCCCAGGGCGTACAGGTCGACCGGTGGGACGGGCCCGAAACCGGACGGCGTGGGCAGTGTGCCGAAGGCAGGGCCGTCCGCGCCGATCCGCCGGGCCATCAGCTGCGGCCCGCCGGCCAGGACGTAACCCAGGGCTTCCAGCGCCCCGGCAAGGCCCTCGGTCGGCGTCGCGACGCCCGTGAAGGTGTGTCGGTTGTGCAGTTCGACGATTCCGTCGACCACCCTGGCCACAGGGGAGTAGAGACCGTCCTTGACGATCTTGTCGGTGGCCGCCGCGAGGTCCGGCTCCCGGTCGGTCGGGATGTCCGCCGCCTGGAAGCCGAGCGCCCGCAGCCGCCCTACGACCTCGGCGGCCGGCCTGCGGGTCCGGGACGCCACCGCCAGGACGTGAATCGGTGCCACGGGGCGGTCCGCCCAGGCCCAGACACCTTCGTACGCCAGCAGCATCCGGTCGTCGTCGGTCGCCTCTTCGACGAGTGAGCCCGCCGGCGGCACGTGAAAGCCGAGGCCGGTCAGCAGTTCCGCGGCCTCGCGCAGCGGCAGGCCGGGAATCTGTGCGGCTTGCACCAGTTGGGGGACGGTGACGGTCATCGCGGCCCCGGGCGCGGGCGGTTCGGCGTGCGCTCGCCACAGTCCCCTGAGCATCTCCCGCTCCTCGGACGTCCACCGCTCCCGGCAGGGAACGGCCCCGGGGAGTGTGAAGCCCAGTTCGCCGAGCCGCTCGGCGGCCTCCCGGGTCGGCAGGTTGGCCAGGGCGGCGCTGAAGGCGACCTGCGCGGCGGACAGTTCGGCGCCGGGCGGGAGCCAGCCGCTCGCGTCGCCCAGCGGAGTGAGCAACGGCAGATCGGTCCGGTCGGCCTTCGCCAGCCCGCCCAACGGTTCGGTGCGGTAGCCGAGTTGAGCGCACCGGTCGGCCACGTCGCCCGGGGTGTGCCCGGAGGACTCGGCGCAGCCCATGAGGGTGTTCGCGCTGACCGTCTCTTCCGGTGACCGCCAGCGGGTGAGCAGGGCCAGCTCGTTCGCCGCCGCCCGGTCGGGCACGGGGCCCAGGAGCCATGAGGACAGCGTTTCCCGCCACTGGAGGCCGCTCGCGGCGCTGTTCAGCAGCGCCAGGTCCGAGGGCCGCGCACAGGGCCGCGGGCCGGCCTGCGGACCGGCGAAGGGGCCGGCCATTCCGGTGCCGTACAGGGCGGCCAGGCGCCAGCGGAGCAGTTGCGCCGGTATGCGCCGCAGCACCAGGGCGGCAAAAGCCCGGTCGCGCTCGCGGACACCGCCGGTCATCAGGAGCACCAGCAACTCGTCCGGGGCGAACACGCCCACGGCGTCGAAGGTCGTCGGGTGGCCGCCCACCTCCCACGGCAGCCCCGCCGCCCCGGCCAGATCCGCGATCCGGTCCGCGATCCGCGGCGACGACTCGCTCACGTCGTCCAACCAGTGCGGACTCAGCGGGTGCTGGCCGAGGACGACATCACCGGCCGTCGCCAGCGCGGCGCGTTCGACGTACGCGTAGTCGTACGAGAGCGCCGAAGCCCTGTTGACGGTCAACTCCGGCCGGTGCGGGCCGTACAGGTTCACCGCCAGGCCGTACGGAGCCTCTCGGTCGGCGGAGCTCGAACTGACGTACAGGCCGTCGGCCAGCAGGGCGCCGGCCCCGTCGATCCACCACAGGTCGGGGCAGCCCGACGGCAGAACGGTGTCCTCGGACGTCCAGAGCCGTCCGCGCTGGCTCGACCGGTGCCGTTCGACGGCCGCCGCCGCCAGCTCTCCCGGCGCCCACTGCGCCCGCCGCGATCCGTGCTCGGCCGTCGTGCGGTACTGCGCCACCCACAGCAGCTGCTCCAGCGTGTCCACGCACGACACCGGGGACCTGCCGCGGGCCAGCATCAGTCGGACCGACGTGCCGGTCTCCTCGCCCTCGCCGAGGTCCTGGACCCGGAAGAGGTTGCCGGGGCCCGCGATGGTGACCTTCAGCAGGCGGCCGGGGCGCCCGTCGCGGCCCATCCGGCAGGTGCGGACCTCGATCTCGTCGGCGAGCATGAAGTAGGAGAGCACGCCGATACCGAAACGGCTGTTGGGGTGGAGCGTGATGGGCGGGCTCAGTTCGGACCAGCTCGCCTCCTCGCCGATGTACTCGGGCAGGTCCACGAAGCGGGTGCCGCCCTGGGCGAAGACGTGGCTGAGTTCGTGGACGCCCATGCCGATGCCGTTGTCCCGGCATTCGAGGTAGGGGCGGCCGTCGGCGTCCAGGCCCTGGCGGAAGTCGATGCGGCCGGTCCATGTGTCCTCCCGGCGGCGGCCGTCGCCGGTGCGGCGGAGGTACTGGGTGCGGGCGTCGCGGTAGCGCAGGGCGTCCAGGGCGTTCTGGTAGAGCTCGCGGACGGCGAGGCCGCGGTCTTGGTAGAGGGACTCGCCCATGAGGAGTTCCTGGACGCGGTCCTCGGCGAGTTGGAAGCGGATGCCGTCGGAGAGGTGTTCCGGTGTGCTGCCGCTGAGCCGTACCTGGTCCGCGTCGGCGAAGGGCGGCAGCGAACGCAGCGGCGGCAGGGCCGGGTTGCGGTTGACGTCGCGCAGCAGCTCGTCGGTGCGGCGCGCGTGGTCGCGCAACGCGATCTGGACGGCGGGGTGGTGGCAGACCGCGTGCAGGGAGCGGCCGACGCCGGAGGTGCGCCACTCGGAGGCGCGCAGGGTGGTGAGCAGCTCGGGGAGGTCGACGGCGTCGGAGATGCCGAGGTGTTCGACCACGATCTCGGGCAGGTCGACCGGGTCGACGGCCAGCGCCTGCGCCGACTTGGCGAGCGCGGCGACGAGGGCGTGCCGTACGTCGTGCTCGTCGCCGGTGCTGGCGCCGATGACGTCGGGTACGGCCAGCGCGCTGTCACCGGGGATGCCGAAGGGCGCGGTGCGCAGGTCCTGGACGAAGCGGCCGAAGCGGTCGGCGGACAGCGCGACATCGACCCAGGCGGGCCGGTCGCAGTCGCCGTCCGGGGCCTGTTCGGCCGTGCCGAGAAGGGACTTGAGGGACTGGCCGGTGTACAGCTCGGGCTGCTGGAGCAGCCAGCGGTGGAAGAGCCACCAGCGGATACGGGCCGTGTCCCCGCGGGGATCGCCGGCCTGGTCCAGGGTACGCAGCCGGCGGACCAGGCGCGGGTGGGTGCGGACGAAGTCGTGGAAGCGGTCGTGCTCCGGGGTGCGGGCGCCCTTGTCGAGCACGTCCACCCGCTGGGCCGCCTCGTGGGTCCAGAACGCCTGCACGACCAGCGGGAGCAGCACGGTCAGCGCGGCCTCGGTGGGGGAGAACGCGGCGGGCCTGCCGCCCCGGGAGAGCGCCTCGGTGTCCTCGACCCGGCGGACCAGGAAGTCCATCCGGGACTGGGCCCGGCGGGCGAGTTCGGTGTCGTGCCACGGGTCGTCACGCAGTACGGCGGAGGAGCGGGTGAAGTCGTCGGCGAGCTGTCCCGCCAGGGCGGCGCACACCTGCTGGAGCATGTCGCGGGTGGGTCCGGCGGCCGTACGGTCCCACGCCGGATGGACGGTGACGGACCGTACCCACGGGTGCGCCCGGGCGTGCCGGGCCGGGCCCGGCAGGACGGCGAAGGCGCGGCGGTCGCCGACATCGGTGGTGACGCGGAGCCGTTGGGGGCGGCCGGGCTTGCCGTAGGCGGTGTGCAGGGCCGACACGCGGGCCTGGACCTGCTCCTCGAAGTCGGCGAGGTCCACGGCGTGGGTGACCTCGGTGACCACGTCCGCGACGGCGCGGGAGAAGAGGCTGAACGACTCGCCGGTGCGGTCGCCCTGCGTCGTGGCCCCGTCGGCCCCGTCGGCGGCGCGGCGGCGGCGCGCCTCGCCGGTGGCACCGCTGGCCTGCGCCCCGCCGTCGGTCCCGGTGGCGTGCGCGGTGTCGGTGGCGCGGATGAAGTGCGCCTTCTCGGCCGGCGAGCAGGCGTAGACGTAGGCGACCTTGCGCCGGAGCGTCGCGGCGACCTTCTTCGTGGCCCAACGGTGCACGCCGGCCGGTGACTTGGCGTCCTGTTCCAAGCCCTCGCGGCAGGCGTCGATCAGGAAGACGACCTGGGCGGCGGCGGACTCCTCCAGCTCCTTGCGCCAGCCGATCTCCACGCAGCAGGAGGCGAACGGGTCGATGGCGAAGCTGGCGTCCTCCGGGATCAGGTAGTCGGCGCCCTCGAAGTGCTGGCCGTGGCCGCTGAGCAGGATGAACAGGACGTCACCGCGGGCCGCTTCGCGCAGGAAGCGGCTGACCCGGGCGTGCACGGCCGTACCGGTGGTGCCGCGGGGCGACTCCAGGATCTCCACCGAGCCGAACTCCCGCTCGGTCAGGGCGTTCTGGAGACGCCGCAAGTCGTCCGGGATAAACGGGAGTTCGGCGATGGCCGGGTCGTCGTAGTCGCTCGCCCCGATCAGCAGGGCCTGGTGGGACACCGGTGGTCACGGGCGCTTGAAGGTAAGGGTCAGCGCCCGGGTGCCCTGGATCTGGCCGGTGCCGATGAGCTGGACGCCGCCGCTCGCGGTCACCTCGAAGGAGAGCTGGGCCTCGGCCAGCGGCAGGGTGCCGCCGCGGGCCGCGACATCGGCGAACACCGCCTGGAGCGCGTCGACGGTCGCGGCGAGGTTCCTGCGCAGCGGGCCGAGCGGGACCGCGCGCAGCACCGCGTCCCCGCCGAACAGGCCCATCGTGCCGTCGCCGTCGGGGCCGTCGTCCTCGGTCACCCAGAACGGCAGCGAGTCGGGACCCCGCCGGTCGTGCGCCGGTCCCTGTGCCGGTTCCCCTGCCGTGCCGTCGTTCATCTGCCGTCCCCCCGAGGTCCGCCTGCGGTCACCGTGCCACGTGGGTCAACTCTAGGACGTGCCACCGGAGTTCCGGGGTCAACTGAGAAGTTCCAGTTCGGTGCCGAGATTGCGGCGGGCGACGGACTCCCAGTAAGTCCGGCCGTAGTCGGTACGGAACAGGTGCGGCAGGGCGAGGAGTTGGCCGAGGACGGCGGCCCGGCCGGTACGGAAGTCCTCGTCCGGGACGAAGGCGTACTCCGCGCGGACGGCGGCGGCGTACGCGGCGTAGTCGGCGGGGTCGCCGGCCAGCACGGCGAGGTCGGCGTCGCAGAGTACCTCGCCGTTGCGGTCGCCGGGGGCCGGGTCGTGGGTGACGGTGAGGCGGACCAGGCGCGCTACCTCGGCCGTACGGTCCGGGCTCAGGCCCGCCTCGGGCAGCGCGCGCTCGGCGAGCCCGGCACTGCGCTCCTCGTTCTCGCTGCGGTCGGGGCGGTAGACCGCGTCGTGGAACCAGGCGGCCAGCGCGACGGCGTCCGGGTCCGCCGCGTGCGCGGTCAGCTCGGTGGTACGGGCCAGCACGGCCACCAGGTGATCCAGCGTGTGGTAGCGGCGCTGCGGCTCCGCCCAGCGTTCCAGCAGGTCGACGCCGTACGGAACGGGGTCGGGGGCGCTCTGCGGGTCGGTCTGGCAGCGGCGGACCAGCTCGCACCACTCGGCGAGGAGGGCGTCGTAGCGGTGATGCGCGGCGGCGGGCGTCGTGGGCATGCGGGCTATTGTGCGGCATGGTTGTCCCCGGTCCGCGGGTGCCTCCGGCGGTTCACCGCTTCGCGGGGCGCGGCCGCTTCGTGCGGCGCGCGGGCCGTGCCGCGGGGCGCGGGTGTCGCCCGCGGCGCGGGGGCGGAGCCGTGCCGTGCGGGTGCCGCCGGCGGCGCGGGTCCGGCGGGGCCGCCCGGGAAACCCGGCGGCCCCGCCGCGGACAGGGGCAGGCGGCGGCGGGCCCCGCCGGAATCGACCGGACGGGCTCCGGTGCCCCGCCGCGCCTCCGCCGTCGTATGTCGTACGTCCCCCGACAGAGCGGGACGTTAGTGCGAACCACCCATCGCGGATGGAGGCTTGCGTGAAAATGACGGTGTGAGGGGTTAGGGGAACGACCGTGCGAGGCGGCGCACGAGGTCCCGGAAGGTGACAGACGTGTGCGTCGTGCTTCTGATGACCGCGGCGGCGCTTGCTGGGCGTGGTCGGCGGAGTCATGGGCGGCATCGGCGGTGGTCTCGCGGGCGCCCTGTCCCGCACGGCCTGGGCGTACTTCGTGGTCGCGCGCGGGTACCTGGCGACGCGTCGGGAGCTCTTGCGCGACCTCATGGCCTTTCTGCGGGACGCGCACGTGCACCGTGGAGTGCTGCGCCAGGAGGGAACCGTGTACCAGTTCCGCCACATCGACCTTCAGCGGCACCTCGCCGGCGGCCGCCCCCGACCGGCGCTGAGCGGGGACGGGACGGAATCAGGCGGGAGCGCGGGCTGGGACGGGCGGTGCGGTGGAGGGGGAGGGTCTCGCGCGGGGGTGACGCATGTGGCACCCTTGCTGATATGTCTAGACCAATCTTCGAGGTGATCGCACTCGGTGCGGACGATGCCGTAGCGGCCCAGGACGGCGGGGCGGACCGCCTCGAACTGGTCACCGACATGGCGTCGGACGGGTTGACGCCGAGCAGGGCGACGTTCGGGGCGATCAGGGCTGCCGTGGACATCCCGCTGCGGGTGATGCTGCGGATGTCCGACGGGTTCAGCGCCGGGAGCGCGCGGGAGCTGGACGCGCTGTGCGAGGCGGCGCAGGGGCTGCGGACGGAGGGGGCCGAGGAGTTCGTGCTCGGGTTCCTGGACGAGCGGGGAGCGGCCGATCTGGAGGCCGTGCACGCGCTGGTGGACGTGCTCGACGGGTGCGGGTGGACGTTCCACCGGGCCATCGACCGCGCCGCCGACCGGGACGTGCTGCGGTTGCAACTGGCCGGACTGCCGGGCCTGGACACCTATCTGACCGCCGGGTCGGCGAAGGGCGTCGGCGCGGGCATCGACGTGCTGTGCGCCGAGGCGGCACGGGTCGGCGAGCCCGGGTACGAGCCCCGGCTGCTGGTCGGCGGCGGACTGCTGCTGGACCACGTGCCCGCGCTCAAGGCCGCCGGCCTGGACGCCTTCCACGTCGGCGGGGCGGTACGCCGTGACGGCTGGGCCGGGCCGGTCGACGTCACGGCGGTACGGGCCTGGCGAGAGGCCCTCGACACGCCGGTCGCCGTCGGCTGAGCGGGCTGGTCGGGCGGGCCGGTTGGGGCGGGCCGGCTCAGCTCCGCGCGGCGGGCGGGTTCGGCGGGCGGGTTCGGCGGGCGTGTCGGCCGCCCGGCCTGCTGGCCGGGGCCGTCGGCAGACGTCCGGTCCGGCGGGACGCGCGCGACACGAACAGCCGGTTGCTGGCGGCTGAGCGGTTGGGTCGGACGCGGCGGCCGAACGGGCCGGCCGTACCGGCTGGGCGGTTCTGCCGGGTGCGTCGGCCGCCGGGCCTGTCGGCCGGGCCTGCTGGCCGGGGCCGTCGGCAGACGTCCGGTCCGGCGGGACGCGCGCGACACGCGGGTCGCCGTCGGGCTGGCGGGTCGGCTGGGCGCGTCGGCCGGGCCCCGGCCCCGAACCACGGCCTCCGAGCCGGCCCGCGAACCCCCGGTCCCTGACATGCCGGTCTCTGTACCCTCGATTTCTGAACCCCCCGTCCCTGAACCTCCGCCCTGAGCCGGCCCCGGTCCCGGCCGTGCCGGGAAGCGCGACCGGCCACCAGGGGAGACCCCGGTGCGGCGGGCCGCAGGCTACCGCGCCAGTTCCGCCGGAAGCGGCTGCGCGTGCACCACCGCCAGGCCCGACACCGCCCGGGTCAGGGCCACGTACAGGCGCCGCAGGCCGGTCCTGGTGTCCGGCTCGGCGGCCACCACCGCCGCCGGCTCGTCGAGGACCACGTAGTCGTATTCGAGGCCCTTCGCCAGCGAGGCGGGGACCAGCGTCAGGCGGGCGGTCGCTGAGGTCTCCTCCCCGGGGGAGAGGCAGGACAGGCCTGCCGCGGCCAGGGCGGCGGCCAGCTCCGGGACCCGGGGGTCGGCGGCGATCAGACCGGTCGAGCCCTCCTGGGCGAGCGACTCCCGGCACGCGGCCACCACCGCGGAGTCCAGCGCGTCGGCCAGCACCTGGCGTACCGACAGCGCGCCCGCCGCCTCGCGTACCGAGGTGGCCGGAGCCAGGCCGGGCGCGATCGCGGGGAGCAGCCGGGAGGCGTACGCGATCACCTCGCGGGGGACGCGGAAGCCGCGGGTCAGCTCCTCGACCCGGGCCCCGGGCTTGCCGAGATGGGCGAGCGCCTCGGCCCAGGAGGAGGTCGCCCACGGGGTCGTGCCCTGGGCCAGGTCGCCGAGGACGGTCGCCGAACCGGTGGAGCAGCGCCGCCCGACCGCCCGGTACTGCATGGGCGACAGGTCCTGCGCCTCGTCCAGCACCACGTGACCCAGCGACGAGGTCCGCTGCACCAGGTCGTACGCCTCGTCGACCAGTACCGCGTCGGCCGCCGACCAGCGGGCCGCCTTCAGGCCGCGGGCCGGCCGGGCCCACAGGACCGCCCGCTGCTCCTCCCCGGTGAGCAGGCCGTCGGCGCACGACGCCAGGAACTCCGGGTCCGACAGCAGCCGCAGCACCGTCCTGGCCGGGTCCACCGGCGGCCAGCACGCCTTGACCGCCGCCTTCACCGCCGGGGTCCGCGCCACCGCGTCCTGTACCCGGTCGTCCGGCGCCTCACCGGCCCGTTCCATCTGCACCAGGACGGCGTGCGCGATCCGCTGCGGCAACGCCTCGCGGGCGGCGCCATAACGGATCTCACGGTCCGCCAACTCCCGGACGATCTCCTCCAGTTCGTACGGCGGCAGCCGCCAGCGACGGGAACCGCGGACCACCACCACCGGCTCGGTGGGCATCCGGATGCCCGAACGGACCGCCCGGCGCAGCACCTCGGCCATCCGCGCGTCGCCCTTGACCCGGGCGCTCGTCGCGGAGTCCGTGCCGCGTACCTCGACATGGGCCACCAGGTCGTCCACCGTGGACTGCCTGACCTGGAGTTCACCCAGCGCGGGCAGCACCTGCTCGATGTACCGCAGGAAGGACCGGTTCGGCCCGATCACCAACGTGCCGGTACGCGCCAGCCGTTCGCGGTGCGCGTACAGCAGGTACGCCACCCGGTGCAGGCCGACCGCGGTCTTGCCGGTGCCCGGCGCGCCCTGGACGCAGACCGTGCCGCCGACGCCCGCGCGGACGATCTCGTCCTGCTCGGGCTGGATGGTGGCCACGATGTCGCGCATCGGGCCGACGCGGGGCCGCTCGATCTCCGCCTGGAGCAGCCGGCTCGAGGAGTCCGACTCGGCCGGGTCGGACAGGTGCTCGTCCTCGTACGCGGTCAACTCCCCGCCGGTGTAGCCGAACCGGCGGCGCAGCGCCACCTCCATCGGCTCGCTGCGGGACGCGCGGTAGAACGGTTGCGAGACCGGCGCGCGCCAGTCGACGACCATCGGGTCGCCGTCCGCGTCGTGGACGTGGCGCCGCCCGATGTAGAAGCTCTCCGCGGCGGCGCCCTCCGTCGGCTCCGCGCCGGGGGCGTGCAGGTAGTCGAGGCGGCCGAAGAAGAGCGGGGTGCCGGCGAGGTCGGCGAGCGCCCTGATCCGGGTCTCGATCTCACCCGTCAGGATCTTGGCGTTGACCCAGTTGCCGGTGACGTCGGAGATGTCGAGCGCCTCCACGTCCTGCCGCATGGCGCGCAGCGCGGCCCGGGAGGCGGCCAGGTGGTCGCGTTCGCGGCGCAACGGGTCGCGCGGCTGGTCGTAGGGCTGGTCGTGGGGCTGGTCGTGGGGCGGGGCGGGCGAGGACACGGCGTTGCCTCCGGTTCGGTCTGCGGTGCGGTGCGGTCCGTGACGACCGGCCCCGGCGCGGGCGGACGGGTGCGGGGGCGCACGGGTACGGTTCCGGGCGCGGTGCCGGCGCCGCGAGGAGCGGGCGCGGAGCCGGCCGGCACGTGCCCGGACGCAGCCGGACACGCGCGGGCGTCCCGCGGACGCGCGAGGCGGTGTCACGAAGGGCCGTCCGGTTTCCGTCCGGACGGCGGCACTCCCGTCCAGGAGTCGGGGAGGCGGCAAGACCGGCGATCATACGCGCCCGCGCGGACCGGTGCTCAACGGTTTTCCGGCGGACCGCGGCGGACCGCCGTTTTCCGGCGGATCGCGGCGGACCGCGGCGTCCGGGGCCGCGCCCCCCGGGCCGCGCCCCCCGGGCCACGACCCCCCGGGCCACGACCCACCGGGCCACGACCCACCGGGCCACGACCCACCGGGCCACGACCCACCGGGCCACGACCCCGAACACGGCCTCCGGACGGGACCCGGACTCGGGACCCGGGCCGGACCCCCGACCCCTACTCCGGGCCGGGGCCGAACCCGGACGCGGCTCAGGGGCCGGAGCCGTCCGGAGGCCGACGCGCGGGGTGGGATCTACATCCGTGGGCCGACGCTTTCCTGGTGCCGGCCGCCTACCGTGGAGACATGGCCTCCACCACGCTTTCCCCAGGTCGCGCCGTCCACGGCGGCACCGCCCTCGGCGTCTGCCCCGCCCATCCCCGGCACCGCCTCGGCAGCGCGCTGCGCGCCGTGCGGGTCTACGCCGCCAGCGCCGTCGAGGTGGTCGTCCTCGGCAGCGACGGTGAGGAGGTCCTGAGTACGTCGCGTCACCCGATGTGAGTACGGCGGCGGATCCGCGCGGGCCGCCCCCGGCCGTGCAATGGGGGCATGACGCCGCCCGCACCGTCCTCCGCCCCCTTCCCGGACGAGCCGCCCGCGCCGCACGAGTGGCGGCACGGCGGACCGGACCCGTACCCGTATCCGTATCCGTACGCCTATGGCGCCTTCGGCCCGTACCTCCCGCCGCGCCCGGCCGACCCCGACCGTGACCCGCACGCCTACCTGGCACCGCTCGCCGCCAGCGTTCTCGGCGTCCCGCTGATGCTGATCAGCTCCGCGGCGGTGCTGATCTCCCCGATGGCCACCGACTCCTGCACCGCGGACGGCTGCCACGCCCTGTACACCGCGCTGCTGCTGGCCCCCTGCGTGCTCGGCCTCTCCTTCGTCGCGCTGGCTCTGGCCTGGGCGCTGCCCCGGCGCCGCCGGCACCGGGCGCAGCGGTACGCCGCCGCTGCCGCCGTACCGCTGCTCGCGCTGGCCCCGCTGCTGATCTACGTGAACCTGCCGGCGGCGAGCTGAGGCGGAGGCGGGCGCCGCGGAGAGGCCGGGGGTCGGGGTCCGCGGTGCCCGGGTCGGGGCGGTCCGCCTCCGGGGCGCGGCGAGGTCCGGGGCTGGGCGGGCCCCCGGGGCCGGGCACGCACACGGAAACCGGCCGCCACCAGGAGTCTCCTCCCGGCGGCGGCCGGTTCTCGCTATGGCGGCGGTCCGCCGGTTACCGGCCGGCTCGCGCCTCCTGTCCTTCGGGTCCCCGCGGTGTCGCGGGGACCGGCCCGCGCGTCTGCCGTGCTCTCGTCGGTCGGCGGCACACCGCGTCGCCTTCCGCCTCGGCCGTGCGGCCGCAACGCGCCGGACCCTGCTCCTTCCCGGAGATCCAAACGACAGCCCTTAGGCGTGCCGGCCGCGGCGGCGGCTGAACACCACCAGGGCGCCGCCGGTGCCGAGCACGCCCGCGGCGGCCAGCCCCATCCATCCCATGCCGTCGGAGCCGGTGTGCGGCAGCGACGGCGGGGTGTGCGGGGGGTGGGCCGGCGGATGGTGCGGCGGGTGGGTGGGGGGAGTGTACGGGGGCGTGGTCGGCGGGGTCGGCGGGGTCGGCGTGGTCGGTGGGGTGTGCGGCGGTTTGGTCGGCGGGCAACTGGTGGTCTCCTCGCCCGGACCGCCGGTGCCGCCTTCCCACCAGCCGCTGTCGTCATCCTCCGCGGGGGCGGAGGGGCGGGGCCCGGGTTTGCCGTGGCCGGCGGGTTCCGAGGACTCGCCGTAGCCCGGAGCGGGCGACTGGTCGTCGCCGTAGCCGGGAGCGGTGGACGGGGCGTCGCCGTAGGCCGCCGGCTCGTCCTCGCCCTGCTCCGGGACCGCCGGCTGGTCGGCGTCGGGGGACGCGGACTCGTCGGGGCCGAGGTCGGAGCCGGCGCCGAATCCCGGACCGAAGCCGAATCCCGGACCGAAGCCGGAACCTGGGCCGAAGCCGGAAGCAGAGCCGAAGTCGGAGCCGAAGCCGGAGCCGAAGCCGGAGGTGTGCCACGGTTCATGGCCCGCGGCCGGGCCCTGGCCTTCGTCCTCGGCCCGGTCCGGTGCCTGGGCCTGGTCGTCGTCGGCGGTCTCGGACTGGCTCTCGTCGGAGGACGAGGCAGAGGAGGAGGACGCGGACTGGTCCTGGCCCAGAGCCGCCGACTGGTCCTCGTCCGCGGAGGCGGGCTGTTCGGCGGCGGACGCGGGCCGGTTGTGGCCGACGGCCTGGGTGAGCGCCTGGTGGTTCGGCTGGGTGTGGTCGTCGTCGTGGGCTGCGGTCGCGGACGGGGCGGACGGGGCGGACTGGTCCGGCTGGCCGGACTGCCCGGCCTCGCCGAAGTCGGCGATGTCGGCGGCGGCCTGGGCGGAGGCGTCGGCTTCGGACGCCGACTGGTCGATGCCGTGCCCGCGCTCGCCGGTATCGCTGCGCGTGAACGCGCCGGCCGGGCCGCCGTCCGGCGTGGCGCCGGCCGCGGAGCCGGAGAACAGCAGGCCGGCGGAGGCCATAACGGCCGCGCCGACGACTGCCGTGGACGCCGCGAGGGCGCGGAACGTCCTCCGCTCGCGCGGCGGGGCGGGAGGGTGCGTCTGCTGGGAATTCATGGGGGCATAAGACATCAAATACGACTCATCGGTCTATATGCCACGAAAGGTGACGCCGTAGATTCGCACGAATGGCCATACCGGGGCCGGTGGGTTGGCCGCCGGACGGGTGATGGTGTGCGGCGGAAGGGTGAATCCGGCTTCCCGTGACGTGACCTCGGCCACCCGGCCGCGTCCGCCATCCGACGTACAATTCTCTGTTCCCCGTGAACGCTCCCCGGACCGGCCCCGCGCCGCTCCCCGGAACGCTCCCCAACGTGCGTCCCGACCGCGGAGGTCATGCGTGTCCTGTCTGATCGTCCAGAGCGACAAGACCCTTCTGCTGGAGGTCGACCACGAGCAGGCCGACGCCTGCCGTCGTGCCATCGCCCCTTTCGCCGAGCTGGAGCGCGCCCCGGAGCACATCCACACCTACCGGCTGACCCCGCTCGGCCTGTGGAACGCCCGCGCGGCCGGCCACGACGCCGAGCAGGTGGTGGACGCGCTGATGGAGTACTCCCGCTACCCGGTGCCGCACGCGCTGCTGGTGGACGTGGCCGAGACCATGGACCGCTACGGGCGGCTGCGGCTCGCCAAGGACCCCGCGCACGGGCTGGTGCTGACCAGCACCGACCGGCCGGTACTGGAGGAGATCCTGCGCTCCAAGCGGATCCAGCCGCTGGTGGGCGCCCGGATCGACGAGGACACCGTGCTGGTGCACCCCTCCGAGCGCGGCCAGATCAAGCAGGCCCTGCTCAAGCTGGGCTGGCCCGCCGAGGACTTCGCGGGCTACGTCGACGGTGAGGCGCACCCGATCGAGCTGGACGAGTCGGAGTGGAGCCTGCGGCCGTACCAGCGGCAGGCGGTGGAGAACTTCTGGCACGGCGGCTCCGGCGTGGTCGTGCTGCCCTGCGGGGCGGGCAAGACGCTGGTCGGCGCCGGCGCGATGGCACAGGCCAAGGCGACCACGTTGATCCTGGTGACGAACACGGTCTCCGCCCGGCAGTGGAAGCACGAGCTGGTCCGGCGCACCTCGCTGACCGAGGACGAGATCGGCGAGTACAGCGGCACCCGCAAGGAGATCCGGCCGGTCACCATCGCGACGTACCAGGTGCTGACCACCAAGCGGAAGGGCGTCTATCCGCACCTGGAGCTGTTCGACTCCCGGGACTGGGGCCTGATCGTCTACGACGAGGTGCACCTGCTGCCGGCGCCCGTCTTCAAGTTCACCGCCGACCTCCAGGCGCGGCGGCGGCTCGGGCTGACCGCGACGCTGGTACGGGAGGACGGGCGCGAGTCGGACGTCTTCTCGCTGATCGGGCCCAAGCGGTTCGACGCGCCGTGGAAGGAGATCGAGGCGCAGGGCTACATCGCGCCCGCCGACTGCGTCGAGGTGCGGGTCAACCTGACCGACACCGAGCGGCTCGCGTACGCCACCGCCGAGGCCGAGGAGAAGTACCGGTACTGCGCCACCACCGCGACCAAGCGGAAGGTGACGGAGGCGCTGGTCGCCAAGCACGCGGGGCAGCAGACGCTGGTCATCGGGCAGTACATCGACCAGCTGGACGAGCTGGGCGAGCACCTGGGCGTACCCGTCATCAAGGGGGAGACGTCCAACGCGCAGCGGGAAAAGCTCTTCGAGTCCTTCCGGCAGGGGGAGATCTCGGTGCTGGTGGTCTCCAAGGTGGCCAACTTCTCCATCGACCTGCCCGAGGCGACGGTCGCCATCCAGGTGTCCGGCACGTTCGGGTCCCGGCAGGAGGAGGCCCAGCGGCTGGGGCGCGTGCTGCGGCCGAAGGCCGACGGCCACGAGGCGCGCTTCTACTCGGTGGTCGCCCGCGACACCATCGACCAGGACTTCGCCGCTCACCGGCAGCGCTTCCTGGCCGAACAGGGGTACGCCTACCGGATCGTGGACGCGGACGACCTGCTGACCGGCGCGGGGGAGGACAGCTGACGGCGGGCGGGGCGCGTAAAGCCACCACCGCGGGGTAGGCGCCCGGCCACAAAGGGTGCCTACCGAGGGGGGTACGGTTCATGGCCGTCCGGGACACGCTGCTGCGCGTCACATCGAGAAAACCGGAGCCCAAGCGGGAGCCTGTGCCCGCGGCGGAGGACGCGGCGCCCAGAAGCCGGCTGCCCAAGGCGCTGACCGGCAAGAGGCGTCCCGTTTCCGCGCCCGAGGCGACGGCGGCCCCCGGGACCCGCACCCCTAAGGCGCCGACCCGCAGGGCCCGGCCGCCCAAGGCGGCCCCCGTCGTCCCCGCCACCGCCCCGGAGCCGCGGCGCCCGGTCCTCCAGCGCCGCTCGCTCGGCTCGACCCTGGCCCGGACGGCCGTCATGGCCGTCGCCATCGTCGGCATGGTGGCCTTCGCCGTCGCCCTCGCCAAGGTGACGCTGGTGCCCTCCCCGGCCTCGGTCAAGCTGATCCACACCAACCTCAGGCCCGGCGCCTCCATCCGCGCCTACCTCGACCAGCCCGCCCTGCGCGACACCGTCAAGCAGATCGGCGGCAATATCGTCCTCGGCGTTCCGTTCGGCGTCCTGCTGCCGGTGCTCTTCCCCAAAGCCCGCGGCCTGATCCGCGTCCTCCTGCTCACCGCCCTCGTCATGGTCGTGGTCGAGACCGCCCAGGGCGCGATCGTCGAGGGCCGCGCCTTCGACATCGACGACGTCATCCTCAACACCTTCGGCGCCCTCCTCGGCTACCTCCTCCTCGGCCGCCGCCTCGGCCTCGCCCTCCACCCCCGCCGCACCCACTGGTGGCACCACCTGGGCTTCGGCACCCCACCCGCCACACCCGAGACCCCGGCCCCCGTCACGCCGGGTCGTCGGCGAGGGTGGCGACGCCGGTGATGCGGTGCAGGGCGAAGGTGCGGACCTCGTCGGCGTTGTGGTCGTAGGCGGTGACGTAGCCGCCCTCGACGCGGACCGGGGCGATCACGCGCTGGCTGGCGGCGCCGTCGGCGTTGACGTAGCCGATCCAGAGGGACTCGCCGGTGAGGGTGGCGGCCTGCATGGTGGCGAGGGTGTCGGCGGTGGGGGTCCGGGGGACGCCGCTGGGGGCCGGTGAGGCGTCCCGGCGTACGGCGGTGGCCGCGCGGTCGCCGGCGCGGATGGCCTTGACGGCGGCGCCGAGGAGGTTGTCGTCCGGCGGCAGCGGACCCTCCCCGAGAGGGACGGGCGGGGTGCGCGGCGGGGTGCGGCGGGCGTCGGGGCGGCTGATCAGGACCTCGCCGTCGGCGGACTCGGCGGCCGGGGCCAGACCCATCGCGCGCAGCCGCTCCAGCAGGGCGGCGGGCTCGGTCTGGGCGGCCAGCACGGTCGGGGCCAGCCGGCGCAGGCCGAGGCCGGCCGCGCGGCGGTCCGCGAGGAGCTCGGTGAGCAGCGCGTCGTCGTCGCAGCGCAGGTACGCCGCCGCCACACCGACCCGGAGGGTGCCGTGACGGCGGGCCATGTCGTCGATGAGGTAGCTGAGCGGCTGCGGCACCGGCGTACGGGAGTGGGCGGCCAGGAACGCCTGGAGCTCGGCGGCGGTCCGGCCCGCGTCCAGGGCGCGGCGCACCGAGTCCGGGGTGAAGCGGTAGACGGTGGCGCCGCCCTTGGACTCGATGTCGGCGAGCACGCCGAGGGTCTCGGCGAGCGGCGCGACGAGCGGGCCGGGGGCGACCGCGGTCAGGTCGGCCTGGAGCAGGACGTGGTCGAGCGGTTCCGGCAGCAGCGGCGCGAGGACGGCGGCGGCCAGCTCCGTACGGTCCTCGTTCCGGCCGGCGTCCCTGCCGCTGCCGCTTCCCGCGCCCGCGACGGCTCTGCCGTCGATCAGGACCCTGGCGTGGGCGGCGAGGGCGCCGCGGCCGGTGATGCCGAGGGCTTCCGCGTCGTTCAGCGTCCACCCGAGCAGGTCGGCGCGGAGTGCCTCCGCGCCGGAGCGCAGCGGGCGCTCCCAGCGCAGCCGGGCCAGCAGGGACGCCCGGTCGGCGGCGGAGCCGGGCGGCAGGTCGGCGAGCAGCCGCAGCGTACGGCGGCGGACCTGCGGGGCCAGCGAGCGGTCCAGGTCGGGACCCAGCGCGGACAGCGCGCGGTTCTTGGGGTCGCGGGTGCCGACCAGGCCGGGCGTGCGGGACGCGGTCAGCCAGGCCGCGGCCAGCACCGCCCACTGCCGGGCGGCCGGCAGCTGCCGCCAGTCGTCGGCGGCGGGGGTGGGGGCGTAGACCTCGTCCAGCTCGCCATCGGTGGCGATCAGCCCGGCGGCGTAGGCCAGTTCGAGCCAGAAGGCGGTCTCGGGCTCGGGCAGGTCCAGCGCGGCGGCGGTCCTCTTCAGGTCCCGGACGCTGATGCCGCCGGCCCGCAGCACCGCCGGTCCGCCGCTCTGCCAGGCGGTGAGCAGCTCGGTGACGACACGGACCGCCGTCAGCGCCTGGCCCGCGGCGGTCGGGTCCACGGTCCGCTCCGGGCGCGCGACGGCCGCCACCTCCGGCGGCGTCGGCTCCGGTGCCCGGTGCGCCCGCCCGCCCCGCAGGGCCAGCGCGGCCTCCCGGGGCAGCACCACGTTGTGCGGGCCCGCGGGCAGCAGCAGGCCCCGGGCCAGCAGCCACTGCACGGGGGTCGCCGCGTCCGCCGCGCGTACGGCCGCGGTCGCGTCCCGCACCTCGCCGTACGGCGGTCCCCACACCAGCCGCTCCAGCACCCCCCGCACCCCCTCAGGCGCCCCGCCGAGCAGCGCGCCCAGCCGCTCCCGGTCCCCGAACAGGCCGCTCAGCGCCGCCAGCGCGCTCACCGGGTCGTGGGTCGCCGCCAGCCCGGCGTCCGCCAGCAGCTCCTGCAGCCGCGTCGGCGACATGCCCGCGGTCGCCTCTCCCAGGGACGGTCCCAGACCGGTCGCCGACGCCACCGACGCCGACGGCGCGAGCACGTCCCGCGCGGTCCGCACCAGCCGCAGCTCCCCTTCCCCGCCCCACACCAGCCCCCGCTCCCGCAGCCGGCCCACGGCCCCGGGCAGCGCCGCGGCCACGGCCGCCGCCAGCTCGGGACCCAGCAGCTCCCCGCCCAGCAGGACCGCCGCGGCGAGGTTGCGCGCGGCCCGCTCGTCGGCGGGGCGCGGGCCCGCGCCGGTACGCGGCCGCGGCGGGATCGCGCCGCCGCCCGCGGCCTGCGGACCACCGGCGCCGCTTAGGGCTCCTGCGGGCGCGTCGGCCGCGGAATGCCCGGTCATCAGCGCGCGCAGCGACTCGTAGCCGCAGGGGTCGGGGGAGACCGCCAGCGCCTCGGCCACCTGCCGGGTGAAGGTGTCCAGGTGGTCCAGGGTGCGCAGCACCGAGGAGCGGGTGGCCGCGCGGGTGGCGAGCTGGGTGAGGTCGTTGGGGACGGGGGTGAGGAGGTCCGGGCGGGCGCGCAGCAGGAGGGCCAGCGCCGCGTCGTCTCGGGCGCGCAGGTCCTCCGCCAGGGTGCGCGGGCCGGTGGGGCCGCCTTCACTCCTCATCCGTCCCACATTAGCCGCACCGCTCGAATATCCGAGCCCGACCGCCTGATGAGGACAGCCGCCGGGACCGCCCGGTACCGTCGGGGCAGGCCAACACGGCTCGGCGGAAGGGGGCTTGGCGGTGGGCGTCGAGAGCGATCAACTGGTGTTCGACTACTTGAGCCGGGTCGGCGACCTGGCGCAGACCGCCCTGCCCGCCGCCCAGCGGATGCGGTTGGTCGCGCGGCTGCGCGGCGACATCGAGCGGGCGCGCCGGGAGGGCGACGACCCCGCCGCGGTGCGCCGGATACTCGACCGGCTCGGCACCCCGGACGAGGTGGTGGACGCGGCCTCCGGGGTGATCTTCGGGACGGCTTTCGGGGCGCCCCCCGGGACCGGTCTCGAGGGACCGTCCGGGGCATTCCCCACGGCGCCTTTCGGCGGGGCCCTCGGCCGCGGCGGGGGCGCTGTGCCGCCGCCCGCGCCCACCGAGCCGCCTGACGGCCGCCACGGGCCGTACGTGAAGCCGCAGGCAGGACCGGCCGACGCGGATCCCGACTGGTGGCGGGTCCCACCCCCCGGCGCCGGCCGGCCCCGCGCCGGCGACGAACTGGCCGGGCTGCCCGGCATGACCGGCGGCGTCACCATCCCGCTCGACGACGGGGGACTCCTCAAGGACGGCCCGCAGCCACTGCGCGGCCGCCCGGCCCCGGTCCCGCCGGCGGAGGCGGCACCCGCCGAATCCGCGGAGGAGGCACCGGCCGCCGCGGCGGCCACCCCCGGCCGCTGGTGGCCCCGGCTGTCCGGCCGCAAGGACACCCCGGCCAGGCGCTGGGGGAGCCCCGCCCTGCTGCTGGCCGCGGCCCTGCTGGTCGCGGGCGCCGTGCTCGGCTCCCTCATACCCATGGGCCTCGGCTGGCTGCTCGGCTACCTCTCCCGCGCCCTCAGCCGCTCACAGGCCAAGTTCGGCATCCTGGGCATCCCCGGCGCCGCCGGCGCCGGCCTGCTGGTCTGGCTCTGGGGACGCGACGCGGGCAAGTGGAGCACCCCCATCGCCGAGGGCCAGGTCGGCCACGCCGCCCTGGACGCCCTCCCGGCCACCATCCGCATCGCCGCGATCGGCTCCGCCCTCTACCTCCTCTGGCGCGCCCGCCACACCGCCTAGCCCGGCGAGGGGCGCGGATGGGTGCCGGGTGGGGGTGGCCGTGGGTGGGTGCCCGGTGCTGTCGGGCGTGGAAGTGCCGTTTGGTGGGTGCCCGGCGGGGTGGGGGGTGCCCTGGAGTGGGTGCCGTGGGGGTGGGGGGGCGGGGTGCCCTTTGGTGGGTGCCGTGGGGCGTTGGGGCGCCGTCCGTCCCCCTTTTTTTGCCGCCGGTTCGCCTCCCACCCGCGTCGGGGTGCCCACGGGTGGGTGCCGTACGGCGTCAGGTGAACGGACCGGCGGACCCGACGGCGCCAGGCTGGGCAACCAGCCCCCCGGGCCCGCGCCCCCTTGGGTGCCCCGACGCCCGACGGCACCCACCAAAGGGGCACCCTCACCCGCCGGGCACCCACCCTCGGGCACCGATCCGCCCGACGGTCCACCGGTAGCCGGCGAGCCGAAGGGCGCGCCGGTGTCGACGGTCGACCGTGCTCACTCCCTCGTACCTCGCTCACTCCGCGCGCTCTCCCTTTCGACACCGGACCCAAGCGCCCGGAGGTGAAGCGGCGGCAAAAAAAGGACACCTGCTTGACCCCTCGGGGGAGAATGTGGGGTGTGACCCACGATCCCGCTCCCCTGACCGTCGGCTTCGATCTTGACATGACGTTGATCGACTCGCGGCCCGGTATCAAGGCCGTGTACGACCGGCTGACAGTGGAGACCGGCGTGTTCATCGACTCGGCGCTCGCGGTGACGCGGCTCGGGCCGCCGTTGGACGTGGAGCTGGCGCACTGGTTTCCGGCCGAGCGGATCGCGGCGGTCGGCAATCGGTACCGGACGCTGTACGCGGACCACGCGATCGCGCCCACGCCCGCGATGCGCGGCGCGGTGGAGGCCGTCGGGACGGTTCGCGCGGCGGGCGGCCGGGCCGTGGTGGTGACGGCGAAGTACGAGTCGAACGCCAGGCTGCACCTGGCGCACGTCGGGATCGACGCCGAGGTGCGCGGCGACCTGTGGGCCGAGGCCAAGGCGGCGGCGCTGCTGGAGTACGGCGCGGCCGTCTACGTGGGCGACCACGTCGGCGACGTACGCGGCGCCCGCGCGGCCGGGGCGCTGTCCGTGGCGGTCGCCACCGGGCCGTGCGACGCGGCCGAGTTGCGGGCGGCCGGCGCCGACGTCGTCCTGGGCGACCTGACCGAGTTCCCCGCCTGGTTCGCCGGCTACAGCTCCGGGGCGGCCTGACCGCCGGCTACAGCTCCGGGGCGGCCTGACCGCCGGCTACAGCTCCGCCGCGGCCTGACCGCCCGCCTCGGGGGCCGGCAGGGCCCGCGCGGCCTGCCGCTGGGAGAGGGCTGACCGCAGCAGCCCGCCGAGCGCCAGCGCGAGTCCCACAGCCATCAGCATCGAGACGAAATAGGCCGGTGTCGGCAGCCGCTTGGTGTGCATCAGCAGCGGCGCGACGGTCGCCAGCGTGCCGGCCGCGCCGACGAGGAACACGATCGCGCCGATCCGCACCAGCAGGTCACCGGCGCCCATGGTTTGTTTGCTCACCGGACAAGGGTAGATCCGTGGCGTGGACGCCGTGGACCGGGATCCGGACCTCGGCGTCTTGTCACACGGCGCCGGGCCATTAGCCTGGTTGCCGGCGGGTCCCCGATGGGCCCGCCGAAAGTGCTGTTTCGATGCGGTTTCGAGCAATGAGGACGAGGTCGGACGTGCCTACCGGCAAGGTCAAGTGGTTCAACAGCGAGAAGGGCTTCGGCTTTCTCTCCCGCGATGACGGCGGCGACGTCTTCGTGCACTCCTCTGTGCTGCCCGAAGGTGTCGCGGCCCTTAAGCCCGGCCAGCGCGTGGAATTCGGTGTCGTCGCAGGCCAGCGCGGCGATCAGGCGCTTTCGGTGACGCTGCTCGACCCCGCTCCCTCGGTTGCCGCGGCCCAGCGCCGCAAGCCCGACGAACTGCTGCCCATCGTGCAGGACCTCACCACGCTGCTGGAAGAGGTCGCGCGTTCGCTCCAGCGCGGCAGGTATCCGGACAAGGCGCACGGCCACAAGATTGCTTCGGTGCTCCGGGTGGTGGCGGACCAGTTGGACGTCTAAACCCTCGGCAGGTGCTCTGCCGGTCATTAGCGGCGCTTTAGCGGAAGCGACTCTTCCGGTAAAGCGCCGCTGTTGAATTGCGGTCGGATTCGGCCCGTTTTCCGGCCGGATCGAAAACAGGACCGAAAACGGCCGGGAAACGCGCCGGGAAAACCGCCCGCGCGGGGGACGGGCGGGAACGCGCGCGGGCGCGGGCGGCGTTGGGAACCGGCTCACAAGGCCAGCGCGTCCTCGGGGAGCGCCGGCACCAGGCCCTCGGCCGCGGCCCGGGTCAGCAGCCCCCGTACGGCCGCGTAACCGTCCGCGCCCAGGTCGGCGGAGAACTCGTTGACGTACAGCGCGATGTGCTGGTCGGCGACCGCCGGGTCCATCTCCTGCGCGTGCGCCAGCACGTACTCCCGGGAGGCGGCCGGGTCGTCCCAGGCCATCCGCACCGACGCGGTGGCCGCGGCGGCGAGCGCGTGCAGCCGCTCCTTGCCCAGCGAGCGCTTGGCGACGATCGCGCCGAGCGGGATCGGCAGCCCGGTCGCGGACTCCCAGTGCTCGCCCATGTCCGCGAGCTTGTGCAGGCCGTAGTTCCGGTACGTGAAGCGGGCCTCGTGGATCACCAGGCCCGCGTCCACCCGCCCGTCCCGTACCGCCGGCATGATCTCGTCGAACGGCAGCACCACGATCCCGCCCACCCCGCCGGGCACCTCGGCGGCGGCCCACAGCCGGAACAGCAGGTACGCGGTGGAGCGCTCGTCCGGCACCGCCACCGTCTTGCCGGTGAGGTCCGCGCCCGCCTCCCGGGTCAGCACCAGTGGACCGCAGCCGCGGCCCAGGGCGCCGCCGCAGGGCAGCAGCGCGTACTCGCCGAGTACCCAGGGCAGCACCGCGTAGGACACCTTCAGCACGTCGAACTCACCGCGCTCGGCCATCCCGTTGGTGATGCCGATGTCGGCGAAGGTCACGTCGACGGGGGGCGCGTCCGGCACCAGGCCGTGCGCCCAGGCGTGGAAGACGAAGGTGTCGTTCGGGCAGGGGGAGTACGCGATCCGCAGCGCGCCGCCGTCGGCCGGGTCAGCGATGTGAGCGATGTCAGCGATGTCAGCCATGTCAGCCATGTCCTGCGTCAACCTCCTCGGCGGGCGGGAGCTTCCCCGGCCCGGTCCCGAACTCCGTCGTGAACTCCGTCCCGAAGCCGTCCAGTACGCCGGGCAGCCGGGCGGACGCCGACGTCAGCGCGGCCAGCGCGGCCCCGATCCGCCAGGCCGCCCGGTCCCGGGGGCCGACCGCGTTGGACACGGCCCGGATCTCCAGCACGGGCAGGCCGGCCGCGGCGGCGGCCTCCGCCACCCCGAAACCCTCCATCGCCTCGGCCACCGCTCCCGGGTGACGCCCGCTCAGCTCCGCGGCGCGCTCGGCGGTACCGGTGACCGTGGAGACGGTCAGCACGGGCCCGTGAACGGCCTCCAGGGCCCCGCAGACGGCCCGGACCAGCTCCGGCGGCGGGAAGTGCGCGGAGGTCCCGAAACCGAGCTCTGCGACCGGCACGAAGCCCTCGGCGGTCTGCGCCCCCAGGTCGGCGGCCACGATAGCGTCGGCGACCGCCACCGAGCCCACCGGCGCGGCAGGGGCGAACCCGCCGCCGATGCCCGCCGACACCACCAGGTCGTACTCCCCGCGGGCGAGCGCGGTCGCGGTCGCGGCGGCAGCGGCGGCCGGGCCGACCCCGCCCGCGATCACGGCGGCCACCGCGCCCGCTGTGCCCGCCGCGGCCAGTCCGGCCGCCACGGCGTCGCGCTCGGCGGCCACCGCGGTCACCACCAGCAGGCGGGCCGTGGTCACTCGCCGCGCAGCAGGGTGAAGGAGATGACCCGGTAGACGTCGTTGCCGGTGGTGCTGCCGGACTCGACGATGTTCAGCGTCACGGACTTCCGGGTCTGGGTCTGGCCGGACTGCGGGTCCTGCACGTTGAAGAGCTGGGCGCTGTCGATCGACCAGTAGGTCTTGTCCTTCAGCAGCTCCGCGGTGGCCAGCGTGGTGTCCTGCACGATCAGCCAGCCCTTGTCGCCGATCCCGGGGTCGACGCCGATCCGCACCTGGTCGCCCACCGGCACGGTGATGTGGTGGGTCGGCTTGGCCTGCAGGCAGGCGATGAAGATCTGCTGCGGCAGCTTCGCGCCTTTGGCGTAGCACTTGCTGCTCGCCTCCGCCGTGACCGTCTTGGAGCCCACGGTCACCGTCGCCTGCGCGGTCGGCTTGTCACAGGCGGTGAGGGCGATCAGCCCCAGGGAGATGGCACCGATAGCGGTGGCGGCGCGGCGAATGCTCATGGGGGGAGGCTACCGGGCGGCCGGCCCCCGCCCGCGCGGGGGTGTGCTGTGTCCCCGGGCGCGGCCACCCGGAGGGGCCTGCGGGTTTGCGCGTCGGGGTGACGGGGCCGGCGGGCCGCCGGTGGCACGCAAGGGTTACGTCGCCGCTCGCCGCTCGCCGCTCTCCCGGACACCCGCTCGGACGCCTGCTTGCCCGGACACCCGCTCGGACGCCTGCCCGCCCGGACGCCTGGCGGTGCGCGCCCCCCCGTACGCGGTCGGTTACGCGACCCGGGCCCTGGCCGTACTGCCCCGGCGGGCCGCGCCCAGCAGGCCGCGTACCGAGACCACGAACGCCAGCAGCACCAGGGACGCGGCCACCGACATGCCCAGCTGGCCGTTGAGCGGCAGGATGATGCCGAGGCCGCCGCCGACCACCCACGACAGCTGCAAAACCGTTTCGGAGCGGGCGAAGGCGGAGGTGCGGACCGTCTCCGGCACGTCGCGCTGGATCAGCGCGTCCAGCGACAGCTTCGACAGCGCCTGCGCGATACCCGCGACCGCCGCGACCGCCGCCACCGTGATCAGCCCGAACCAGCCCGCCGCGACCGTGGCCGCCGACAGCGCCACGATCAGCGCGGTGGCGATGATGATCTCCGGGCCGCGCGCCTTGAGCCAGGCGCCCAGCGCGGTGCCCAGGGCGTTGCCGGCGCCCGCCGCCACCACGGCCACGCTCAGCGACACCGCCGGGCTCAGCCCGCCCAGCGGGTGCTCGCGCAGCATGAACGCCAGGAACATCGTGAGGAACCCCGACAGCGCCCGCAGCCCCGAGTTGCCCTGGAGAGCGTGCAGCACCGAGGAGCCCACGCCCAGCAGCCCCGGCTTGCGGCCGGGGATGCCGGCCGGCTGCGGCGGCGCCTCCTCGTCGGCGGTCAGCCGGGCCTTGGCCTCGCCGCGGGCGGAGTCGACCTTGTGCGGCAGCGACATCGACAGCAGGGTGCCGCACAGGAAGATCACGAAGGCCCCGTACAGCGGCCACTGCGGCCCGATGAAGTGCAGCCCGGCCCCCACCGGCGCCGCCACCGCGGTGGCCAGCAGCCCGGCCAGCGTCACCCGGGAGTTCGCCTTCACCAGCGTCGTACGCCCCGGCAGCAGCCGCGGCACCACCGCGCTGCGTACCACTCCGTACGCCTTGGACGACACCAGGACGCCGAGCGCGGCCGGGTACAGGCCGAGCCCCGCGGTCGAGATCACCCCGGCCATCGTCCAGGCCAGCACCGCGCGGGCGAGCATCGCGGTCGCCATCGCCGCCCGCCGCCCGTGCTGCAGCCGGTCCAGCAGCGGGCCGACCACCGGCGCCAGCACGGCGAACGGCGCCATCGTCACCAGCAGGTAGAGCGCCACCCGGCCGCGGGCCTCACCGGTCGGCACCGAGAAGAAGACGGTGCTGGCCAGCGCCACGGTGACCAGCATGTCGCCGGCCGAGTTCACCGCGTGCAACTCGATCAGTTTCGACAGTCCCGACTCTCCCGCGCCTCCCGCGCGTGTCGTACGCCGGATACGCCGCAATACCCCGCCGAAGACCCGCCCCACGCCGTGCGCGAGGGCGCGCCCCGCCCTGCGTACGGGCCCTGGGCCCGCGGTCACCGTTCTCGCCACGACGCAATCCTGCCCCAATTGGATGGGTGCGCACCCCCTCCTTTGCGGTGGTGGTGCGCACAGGTAGCGTGCGATCACGCAGAATGGTGGCAACAGGTGCGCCCGGGAGACGCTCGGGCAGACCGGGGAAGCTGACCGGGAACACAGGGAACGAAGGCGTCGAAGCGGTCCGCAGGTCCGCTCCGTCACCGTTCCCCGTACCGGTCCGCCCTCCGCGGGCGCACACGTGAGACGGCGTAGAGAGAGAAACGATTTCTGTGAGTCCTGCGATGCGAAGCCGTACCCCTGACCGCCTGTGCGCCGAGGCGGTCGATGTCGCACTGGCCGTGACGCAGGAGGCGGCGGGGCCAGACTCCGTCGGCGCGCACCTGGGGGTGGTCGCGGAGGGCGACCGGGTGGTCACCCACCTTTTCGAGTGCCTCCAGCCCGCCTACCGCGGATGGCAGTGGGCGACCACGCTGACCCGGGCGTCGCGGTCCAAGCACATCACCGTTGACGAGACGGTTCTGCTGCCCGGCCCGGACTCGGTGCTCGGACCGGAATGGGTGCCGTGGAGCGAGCGGCTGCGGCCCGGTGACCTCGGGCCCGGCGACCTGCTGCCGACCGACGCGGACGACCTGCGGCTGGAGCCGGGGTGGGCGGGCGAGCCCGCGCCCTCCGAGGAGGGACTGCCACTGCCGTCCGTCGCGGAGATCGGCTCCGTCGCCGCCGAGCTCGGCATGGGACGGCCCCGGGTGCTGTCCCGTTACGGCCTGCACACGGCCGCGGACCGCTGGGAGGAGCAGTTCGGGCCCAAGACGGCCATGGCGCAGGCGGCGCCCGCCAACTGCAACAGCTGCGGCTTCCTGCTGCCCATCGCGGGCTCGCTCAGTCAGGCGTTCGGGATCTGCGCCAACGAGTTCTCGCCGGCCGACGGGCGCCTGGTCTCGCTCGCCTACGGATGCGGGGGGCACTCCGAGGCGGCCGTCATGCCGAAGCCGCCGGTGCTCTCGCCGATGGTCCTCGACGACGACGCCGACCTCGATGACGGCGCCGACCGCGCCGACGCCGATGCCGCCGGGGCGCCCGAGGACACCTGACGCCGCGCTGCCGCCGTCCCTCCGCCGGCCGCCGCCCGGCCCGGCGGGCCGCCCCGCCCGGTCCGGCCCCGACACGCGGTCCCGCCACCGCCACCGGTGGCGGACGAGGGGCGTGCAGCGGCCGGGCGGGCGCGCGCGGAGGCGCCCGTGCGCCGTGCGGAACCCCGGGCGAGGGAAGGAAGGGGTGCCCGTGGGGCGGGCGGCGGCCGCAGGGCGGTAGCGTCACGCCTGCAGGGGCCCGGTGGGCCCGCGGACGGCGACGGAAAGGTTCGCAAGTGACCCGCGCAGGAGTGGTACGGAACGCCCCGGAGGGCCATGCGGACCCCTTCCGTACGGGAGACCTGCGGCAGGCGGTGCTGAGCGCGTGGGCCGGCTCGGCCGCGCGGTTCCGGGAGGACGCCAACGCCGAGGAGGACCTCGCGCTCGGCGGCTACCGCGACCGGCTGGCCGTCGAACTCGCGCAGAACGCCGCCGACGCGGCGACCCGCGCCGGGGTCCCCGGCCGGCTGCGCCTGACGCTGCACGAGGCCGACGGCGACACCCCGGCGGTCCTCGCCGCCGCGAACACCGGCGCGCCGCTGGACGCCGCCGCCGTGGAGTCGCTGGCCACCCTGCGCGCGTCCGCGAAACGCGACGACGGCCCGGCCGCCGTGGGCCGCTTCGGGGTCGGCTTCGCCGCCGTCCTCGCGGTGACCGACGAACCCGCCGTGCTCAGCCGCTCCGGCGGCGTCCGCTGGTCGCTCGCCGAAGCGCGGGAGCTGAGCGGCGAGGTACCCGGCCTGAAGGACGAGTTGCGCCGCCGGGACGGCCACGTCCCGCTGCTGCGGCTGCCGTTCGCGGCCGACGGCAGCGCGCCCGACCCGTACGACACGGTCGTGGTGCTGCCGCTGCGGGACGGCGCCGCCGAGGACCTGGCCAAGCGCCTGCTGGCCGCCATCGACGACGCGTTGCTGCTGGCGCTGCCCGGCCTGGACGAGGTCGTGGTCGAAACGGCCGAGGGCACCAGGACGTTGACCCGGCGTCAACTCGACGACGGCGACGTGGAGGTGACCGACAGCGCCCAAACCTCCCCCACCCGCTGGCGCGTCGACTCCTCCAGCGGCCCGCTGACACCCGAACTCCTGCACGACCGCCCGGTGGAGGAGCGGCTGCGGCCGGTCTGGTCGGTGACCTGGGCGGTGCCGGTGGACGCCGAGGGCGCGCCGCAGACCCCCACGACGGCCGGCGTCGTGCACGCCCCGACACCCACCGACGAACCGCTCGGGCTGCCCGCGCTGCTGCTCGCCTCCCTCCCGCTCGACCCGACCCGGCGGCACGCCGCCCTCGGCCCGCTCACCGACTTCCTGCTCGACCGCGCCGCCGAGGCGTACGTCCGGCTGCTGGCCGGCTGGCGGCCGGTGGGCACCGGGGTGGTCGACCTGGTGCCGGGACCGCTCGGCAAGGGCGAACTGGACGCGGAACTGCGCCGCCGCGTGCTCGCCGAACTGCCCCGTACCGCCTTCCTGCCGCGCGCCGCCGCGGCGGACGACAAGGAGGCGGCGCCGGTCGCCGACCCGGAGGCGTGGGACGGCGGCGGCCCGCTCGCCGGGGAGAGCCTCGCGCTGCGCCCGGTCGAGGCCGAGGTGGTCGAGGGCGCCACCGCGCAAGCGGTAGGGGTGCTGGCCGAGGTGCTGCCGACGCTGGTCTCCTCCAGCCTCGAACGGCGGCCCGCGCTGCGGCAGTTGGGTGTGGCCCGGCTGACACTGGCTGACGCCGTCGACCGGCTGGCCGGCGCCGAACGCCCCGCCGGCTGGTGGTACCGGCTCTACGAAGCGCTGGCCGGCACCGACTCCGACATCCTCAGCGGCCTGCCGGTGCCGCTCGCCGACGGCCGTACGGTGGTCGGCCCGCGCCAAGTGCTGCTGCCCATAAGGGGCGAGGACGCCGTCGACCCGCTGCTGCTGGCCCGGCTCGGACTGCGGGTCGCGCACGCCGACGCCGCCCACCCGCTGCTGGAGAAGCTGGGCGCCGCCCCCGCCACGCCCCGGGCGGTGCTGACCACCCCGCAGGTGCGGGCCGCCGTCGCCGCCTCGCTGGACGACGACCGCGCCGCCTGGGACGACGAGAGCGGCCTGGACGCCGAGGAACTGGCCGACACCGTACTGGGCCTGGCCAGGTCGGCGGGGCTCGCGCCCGGCGACGAGCCGTGGCTGGCCGGCCTCGCGCTGCCCGACGAGGACGGCGAGCTCGCCCCGGCCGGCGAGCTGATCCTGCCCGGCAGCCCGCTGGAGGAAGTGCTGCGGGAAGGCGAACTCGGCACGGTGGACGCCGAACTGGCCGAGCGGTGGGGCGAACAGCCGCTCACCGCGGTCGGCGTGCTCGCCACCTTCGCGCTGGTCCGCGCCGCCGACGTGGTCCTCGACCCCGACGACCTCGAACCGCGCGACAGCGACTGGGCCGAACCCGACGACGCGGGCCTGCTCGACGCGGTGGACGTGTGGTGCGAGGACGTGCTCGACCAGCTGCCGGAGACCGACGTGCCGCCGGTGGCCACCGAGTTGATCGGCGTACGGGACCTGGACCTGGTGGACGACGACGCCTGGCCGCAGGCGCTGGCGCTGCTGTCCCGGCCGCCGCTGCGGGACGCGGTGACCGCGCCGGTCCGGGTGCTGCTGCCCGACGGCACCACCGAGTCCGTACGCCCCCACGCGGCGTGGTGGCTGCGCGACCACCCGGTGCTGGACGGCCGCCGCCCGGTCGGCCTGCGGGCGGCCGGCGGGGACCGGCTGCTCGCCGGACTCTACGACGAGGCCGAGACCGACGAGGGCGTGGACGAACAGGTGCTGCGGGCCCTCGGGGTTCGTACCACGGTGACCGCGCTGCTGGCGGAACCGGGCGGCGCCGCCGAACTGCTCGGCCGCCTCGCCGACCCCGACCGGTACGTGTCCCCGACCCAACTGCACGGCCTGTACGCGGCGCTGGCCGAACTCGACCCCGAACAGGTCACCCTGCCCGACGACCTGCGGGCCGTCATCGACGGCGAACCCGTCGTCGTGGACGCCGCCCAGGCGCTCGTCGCCGACGCCCCCGACCTGCTGCCGCTGGCCGGGGGCCGCCCGCTGCTGCCCGTACCGCCGCGCCTGGCCGCGGAGTTGGCCGAGCTCTTCCAGGTCCGCAGGCTCAGCGAGGCGGTGGACGCGGCGGTGGTCTCCGAGGGTGAGCCGCACGACGTCCTTCCGGCCGTCCTGGACTTGCTGCCGGGCGCGCCCGCCACGTACGTCGAACACGAGGAGTTGCTGCTCACCGGTGAGGTCGAGGTGGACTGGCGCTGGACGGGCGGCGTCCTGCACGCCTCCACCGTCGAGGGCGTCGCCGCCGGACTGACCTGGGCGGCCGGCCGCTGGGAGCGCCGCTTCGAACTCGCCGCGCTCCTGGAGGACCCCTCCCGCACGCAGGAACTGGCCCAGGCCCGCTGGTTCGACTGACCCCGCACCCTTTGCGCCGGGCGGCGCGTGACCGGACGGTCCGGGGTGCCTTCGCGCCTGCCGGCGCCCGGCCGGGTGCCGGCACGCCGTTGCGCCGGGCGGCGCCCGGCCGAGGGGGTGGGGAAACCGCGCGGTGGCCGGGGGCGGCAGGGGAGCCCGTCTGGGCCGGTGGCGGTCTTCGCGAGCGCGGTGGGCCGGTCGCGCGGTTCCCCGCGCCCCTGAGGGACGGCGTCCACCTTCCGGAGCCGGGAGGGCTCCCCAGGCCGTGGGCGGTGCCCTACAGGGGCCGCGGGGGCCTGCACGCCCAGCCCACCAGCAGCCGGCCGCTGAGAACCGACCGCAAGGGGCTGCCACCCAGGGGCGCCGGGAACTGCGCGGTCGGTCAGGTGCCTGCCGGTGGGGCTCGGTGGGTGGCCCCGGCGGCAGGGCGCACCGCGCAGGGGAGGGGGCGGGCCGGGAGCTATTCCGCCGGGGGGCGGTGGGCCTCGGCCGCCTCCGCCGTGTGGCGGCGGATCGCGTCGCGGCGGGTGCGGACGTACCACAGGCCGAGCAGACCGCAGCTGCTGCCGGCCAGGCAGGTCCAGATGAACCAGGTGTGGCCGTGGTCGGAGTACCAGCCGTAGAACGGCAGCTGCACCAGGAAGAGCACGAACCAGGCGATCACGCCGACCGTGATCGTCGCGACGTCGTTGGCCTCCATCGGCTCCGGCGCCTCGCGCAGGGGGACCCGCTGCTTGCTGCTCATGCCGACATCGTAGGCGGGCGGCCCCGCCGGCAGGCAGGGCGGGCGCGGAAGCCGCCGCGAGGAACCGCGGAGGCGGGCGGGCGGGCGGCCGCGACGAGCGCCGTCGCCTACCTGACGCCGGCGCCCGGCCTGCTCCGAGGGTCCGCGTCGGTGCCGGCGCCGGTGCCCGGGTCCGCGTCCGGGCCGGTACGGACGGCGCCGGCCCCGTAGAAGCGCTCGGTCTCCTCGGCGGCGGCCTTGAACCGCTCGTCGAAGTCATCGCGGACGAGCGCCTGGAGCACGTAGTCCTGGGCGGTCGTCCCGCGTGCGGCGGCACGGGCGTGGATCCGGTCCCACAGTTCTCCGTCGACGCGGAGGCTGAGCACTCTCGATGCCATGGGCCCACCGTCCCCCGAACGCGTGGCCCAGAGGTTGCTTTCGGTAGCAACATCACTCGTATGAGTGATGTTCGTGGGCGTGTCGACGGTTTGCTTAGGATAGGTAATGAGGTAACCTAAGGAACGTGACCGAACTGTCCGAAGACGACCGCGCCGCCCTCAGCGAGCTGCGCGGCGCCGTACTGCGACTCGCCCGCCGGCTGCGCAGCCAGCGTGTCGACGAGACGCTCAGCCCCACCGAGATGTCCGTCCTCAGCACGCTGGCCCGCTGCGGCTCGGCGACCCCCGGCGAGCTGGCCCGCAAGGAACACGTCCAGCCGCCGTCGATGACCCGCATCGTGGCGATGCTGGAGGCCAAGGGGCTGGTCCGCAGGGAGCCGCACCCGGACGACCGCCGCCAGGTCGTGGTCAGCCGCACCGACCAGGCCGCCGCGATCCTCGCGGAGAGCCGCGTCAAGCGGAACGCCTGGCTGGCCGAGCTCGCCGAGGGCCTCAGCGAGGAGGAGCTGGCCGTCGTGCGGCAGGCCGCGCCCGTACTGGAAAGGCTCGCGCACCTGTGACCCGGGGACGCGGGAACCGGGAGGCGGCGCTCGGCGGCGTACGCACGGCGGCGGTGCCGTCGTCGTGCGGAAACGGCGGGGCGGCCGGGCGGCAGGCAGGACGCGGACCCGGCCGCGTGGACGGCGGCAGCGACGACGATGGGGAGGCGAGGACCGATTGAGTCCGGCAGCCGGAACAGGAACCGCAAACCACCCCGGAGGACCCGAACGGCCCGTGAGGAGGACGACGGGCACCTTCAGCGCCTTCAAGATCCGCAACTACCGGCTCTTCGCGACCGGTGCCGTGATATCCAACACCGGCACCTGGATGTCGCGGATCGCCCAGGACTGGCTGGTACTCAGCATCACCGGGTCGTCCTTCGCGGTGGGCATCACCACCGCCCTGCAGTTCCTGCCGATGCTGCTCTTCGGGCTGTACGGCGGCGTCATCGCCGACCGTTACCCCAAACGGCAGATCCTGCTGTGTACCCAGGCCGCTCTCGGCGCCCTCGGCCTGACGCTGGCCGGGCTGACGCTGGGCGGCCTCGTCGAGGTCTGGCAGGTCTACACCATCGCGTTCCTGCTCGGCGTGGTCACCGTCGTCGACAACCCCACCCGGCAGACCTTCGTGGTGGAGATGGTCGGCCCCAAGGTGATGCGCAACGCGGTCTCGCTGAACGCCGCCAACTTCCAGGCCGCCCGGCTGGTCGGCCCCGCCGTCGCGGGCGTGCTGATCACCGCCGTCGGCAGCGGCTACGCCTTCCTGATCAACGGCCTGTCCTTCCTGGCCCCGCTGACCGGCCTGCTGCTGATGAACACCGCCCAGCTGCACACGATCGAACGGGCGCCACGCGGCGGCAAGGGCCAGCTGCGCGAGGGACTGCGCTACGTCGCCGGCCGGCCGGAACTCGTCTGGCCGATCGTGCTCGTCGGATTCGTCGGCACCTTCGGCTTCAACTTCCCGATCTGGCTGTCCGCCTTCGCCAACAAGGTCTTCGACAGCGGCGCCGGCACGTACGGCCTGCTCAACTCGCTGATCGCGGCCGGATCGCTGCTCGGCGCGCTGCTCGCGGCCCGGCGGACCAGGACCCGGCTGCGGATGCTGGTCGCCGCCGCGCTGCTGTTCGGGCTGCTGGAGGCGCTGGCCTCGGTCGCGCCCACCTACTGGCTGTTCGCCCTGCTGCTGGTGCCGATCGGCGTCTTCGGGCTGACCTTCAACACCACCGCGAACGCGAGCGTGCAGCTGGCCACCGACCCGGTGATGCGCGGCCGGGTGATGAGCCTCTACATGATGGTGTTCGTCGGCGGCACCCCGATCGGCGGCCCCGTCATGGGCTGGGTCACCGACACCTACGGTCCCCGGATCGGCTTCCTGTCCGGCGGCCTGATCGCGGCGGCCTCGGCGGTCGGCGTCGGCATGGCGCTGGCCCGCGCGGGCGGCCTGCGGCTGCGGGTGAGCCTGCGGCGTACCGGCGGACGGCCGCTCGTGGCCTTCGTCCCGCGTGACGGGGCCGGCGCGCCCGCCGCGGCTCCCGTCGGTCCCGACGAGGAGACGTCCATACCCGGCGGCCGGGACCGGACCGCCGACGGGACCACCGACGGCCCGGCCGACGGGACCACCACCGGCCCGGCCGGCGGCGACGTCACCCGTACGGGCGGCGGACCGGCCGGCGCACGGGACGGCGGGGGCCCGGAGGGCGGGGACGACGCCGGCCGCTCCAGGAACCTCACCGCGGCCGGATGAGCGGTCGCCGCCTGGCCCGGGGGCTCCCCGGCCCGGAGGCCCGGGTCCTCGGGTACTCGCCCGTCCGCCGGCGCCGGCGCCGGCGCCCGCGCCCCGGCGCCCCGCCCCCGGTCGCCGGGGCCGCCGGGAGCGGCGGTTAACCTCGGGGCGTGGACCCCAAGACCCGTACCCGAGTGATGACCGCCGCCTTCGTCCTGATGCTCGTGGCGGTGGTCGTCGCCGCCGCGGTCCGCTGAGCCGGCCGCGCCACCGCCGTCACCAGGCGAAAGCCTCCGGGGACGGGCCGGGGCCGGGGAAGATCTCCTCCAGCCCGGTCAGCAGCTCGGCGGAGAGCTTCAGCTCCACCGCCCGCAGCGCCGAGTCCAGCTGGTCCTGGGTGCGCGGGCCGACGATCGGGCCGGTCACCCCCGGGCGGGTCAGCAGCCAGGCCAGGCCGACGTCACCGGGCTGCACGCCGTGCTTGTCGCACAGGTCCTCGTACGCCTGGATCTGCGCGCGCTGCTCCTCCGACCTGAGCGAGTCCGCGGACCGGCCGGTCGTCGACCGGGCGCCGCCGCCCTCGCGCTGCTTGCGCAGCGCCCCGCCGAGCAGGCCGCCCTGCAGCGGCGACCAGGGGATCACCCCGAGGCCGTAGTGCTCCGCCGCCGGGATCACCTCCATCTCGGCCCGCCGCTCCGCCAGGTTGTACAGGCACTGCTCGCTGACCAGGCCGAGCGAGCCGCGCCGGGCGGCCGTCTCGTTGGCCAGTGCGATGTGCCAGCCGGCGAAGTTGCTCGACCCGGCGTAGAGGATCTTGCCCTGCTGCACCAGGACGTCGACCGCCTGCCAGATCTCCTCCCACGGCGTCGCCCGGTCGACGTGGTGGAACTGGTAGATGTCGATGTAGTCGGTGCCCAGCCGCCTGAGGCTGGCCTCCACCGCCCGGCGGATGCTGACCGCGGACAGTTTCTCGTGGTTCGGCCAGGAGTCGCCGTCGGGGGCCATGTTCCCGTAGACCTTGGTGGCCAGCACGGTCTTGTCGCGCCGGTCACCGCCCTTGGCGAACCAGCTGCCGATGATCTCCTCGGTACGGCCCTTGTTCTCACCCCAGCCGTAGACGTTGGCGGTGTCGAAGTAGTTGACGCCCGCGGCCAGCGCCGCGTCCATGATCGAGTGGCTGTCGGTCTCGTCGGTCTGCGGGCCGAAGTTCATGGTGCCGAGCACCAGGCGGCTGACCTTGAGGCCCGTACGGCCGAGCTGTGTGTACTCCATGGTTCCCCAGCCAAGCCCTTGGAGTGCGCTCCAATCAAGGGGACCGGACCGGGCGCCGCCCGGTCGGCCGCGCACGCAGCCGGCCTTGTACGGTGCCGGCCTTGTACGGTGCCGGCCCGTGCCGTGGGCGCCCCGGCGCCCCGGACGCGCCGGGGAGGCCGCCCCCGGACCGCCGCCCCGAACGCCTCAGGCCGCCTCGTACGGCGCCCCGATGCCCCACGCCTCGTGCAGCGCGTCCGCGAAGGCCGCCGCCAGCTTGTGCTCGCCCCCCGGATTGGGATGCGTGCCGTCGTAGGTGTCCAGCCGGATGTCGTAGCCGGGCGGCCGGGAGGCCAGCAGCAGCGGTGAGGCGGGACGGTCCAGCTCGGCGACCATCTTCGCGGTCCGCTCGTTCAGCTCCGCGCACTGGTCGGCGAAGTCCGGGTCCAGGTCCGCCCGGGTGTTGGGGATCACCGGCAGCAGCACCATCCGCAGCCCCGGCCTGGCCGCCCGCGCCCGCGCTATGAACCGGGCGACGTTCGCGGCCGTCTCCTCGGCGCCGGTGTAGAAGCCGAGGTCGATCAGGCCCAGCGAGACCAGCAGCACGTCCGGCCGGTGCTCCCGTACCGCGTCCCCGATCAGCGGCACCATGTGCAGCCAGCCCTCGCCCCAGCCCGCCAGATGGCGGCGGGCGTGCGCCGGGAACGCCGGATCGGCGTAGTCCGTCGACACCGCGTCGTCGACCACCGGGTCGTACAGCGTGTCGCGCGGCCCCACCACCGTGAACCGCTCACCGACGCCGCGCAGGTGCTGCCACATCCGGTAGCGCCAGGTGTAGTCGCCGGCGGCGCCGACGGTCATCGAGTCGCCGACGAAGAGGTAACGCATGCCGGGCATCATCCCCGACCGGCGGCCCGGCCGGGACACGGGGGTGGGCGAGCAGGGAGACTAGGGGACATGCCTGCCCTCTCGCGGACCGTCCAAGCGCCCTTGGCGGCTCTCTGCGCCGCCGCCGCGGCCCTCGCCCTGGCCTGGGGCGCGGCCGGCCCCGCCGCCGCCGACAGCGGGCCGTCGGTGGCCTTCCACCTCAGCGACCCGCGGATCACCGAGTCCAGCGGTCTGGCCGCCAGCCGCATCCACCCGGGCGTCTACTGGACGCACAACGACAGCGACGACGGCCCGTACGTCTACGCGGTCGACTCCGCCACCGGCCGGACCGTCGCCAAGGTCACCATGCGCGGCGTCCACGCCCGGGACGTGGAGGCGATCTCGCTCGGCCCGGACGGCGACCTCTACGTCGGCGACATCGGCGACAACCTCGACGGCGGCTGGCCCGAGGTGTGGATCTACCGCTTCCCCGAGCCCAAGGCGCTGAGCGACCGGACGGTGGACGTCACCCGCTACACCGTCCGGTACGACGCCGGTCCGCGCAACGCCGAGGCGCTGATGGTCCAGCCGCGCACCGGCCGGGTCTACATCGCCAGCAAGAACGAGGACGGCGGTCACCTCTACGAAGGGCCGGCGACCCTGGACCCGCACGGGACCAACGTCTTCCGCCGCATCGCGGACGTGCCCTGGGTGACCGACGGCGCCTTCTCGCCCGACGGCAGCCGGCTGGTCCTGCGCGGCTACTTCTGGGCCACCGACTACCGCTGGAGCGCCGACCGCCCGCAGAAGATCGGCAGCCTCGACGTACCGCTCCAGCAGCAGGGCGAGTCGGTGACGTATACGACCGACGGCCGGGCGCTGATGTACGGCAGCGAGGGCAGCGACAGCCAGGTGTGGCGGGAACCGCTCAGCGGCAAGGACCTGCCGGACAGCGCGGCGGGCGCCTCCTCGGGAAGCGCGGCGCACAAGGGCGCCGGGAGCTCCTCGGGGAGCGCGGGACCGGGCGAGGAGACGACGTCGCGCAGCGCGGCGCACAAGACGCTCGGGATCGGACTGCTTCTCGGCATCGGGGCGCTGGGGGTGGGCGTGCGGAACATGGCACGCAGGCGGCGGGGGTAGCGGCGGCGCGGCCGCTGCGGGTGCGGCCCGTGCGGGTGGCGGTGGGCACCCGGGGGCGGGCGGCGCTGGCGGCGGTCGTGGGCGTGGCCGCAGGCGGCGGTGGGCGCGCGGGCGCCGGCGGCGGTGGCGTGGGCCGGAAAGCCGGTGAGCGGCTCGGCAGGGCCCGAGCCGCTCACCGTACCGCCGTATTGCCGTACCTGGGGGCGCCCCGGCTCAGAGCCTGCCGATGACGTAGTCGACGGACGCGGTCAGCGCCTCGACGTCGGCCGGGTCGACGGCCGGGAACATCGCGACGCGCAGCTGGTTGCGGCCCAGCTTGCGGTACGGCTCGGTGTCCACGATGCCGTTGGCCCGCAGCACCTTCGCCACCGCCGCGGCGTCGATGCCGTCCTCGAAGTCGATCGTGCCGACGACCTGCGAACGCTGCGCCGGGTCGGCCACGAACGGGGTCGCGTACGACGCCTTCTCCGCCCAGCCGTACAGCCGCGAGGAGGAGTCGGCGGTGCGCTCGACCGCCCATTTCAGGCCGCCCTGGCCGTTGATCCACTCCAGCTGCTCGTTGAGCAGGAAGAGGGTGGTCAGCGCCGGGGTGTTGTACGTCTGGTTCTTCGTCGAGTTGTCGATCGCGGTCGGCAGGTCGAAGAACGCCGGGATGTGCCGGCCGGACGCGGCGATGGTGGCCGCCCGCTCCAGCGCCGCCGGCGAGAACACCGCCAGCCACAGGCCGCCGTCGGCCGCGAAGGACTTCTGTGGCGCGAAGTAGTACACGTCGGTCTCGGTGATGTCGACCGGCAGGCCGCCCGCGCCCGAGGTCGCGTCCACCAGCACCAGGGCGTCGTCGTCCGCGCCCTCGACCCGGCGGATCGGCAGCGCGACACCGGTCGAGGTCTCGTTGTGGGTGAGCGCGTACACGTCCACACCCGGCTCGGCGACCGGCACCGGGTGGGTGCCCGGCTCGGACTTCACGACCGTCGGGTCCGCCAGCCACGGGGCCAGCTCCGCCGCCTTGGCGAACTTCGAGGAGAACTCGCCGAAGGACAGGTGCTCGGACTTCGCGGTGATCAGCCCGTGGGTGGCGATGTCCCAGAAAGCCGTGGAGCCGCCGTTGCCGAGCACCACCTCGTAGCCGTCGGGAAGCGAGAACAGCTGCCGGACGCCGGCCCGGACCTGGCCCACCAGGTTCTTCACCGGCGCCTGGCGGTGCGAGGTGCCGAGCAGGGACGTCCCGGTCGCGGCGAGGGCGTCGAGCGCCTGCGTCCGCACCTTGGAGGGACCCGATCCGAACCGACCGTCGGCGGGCTTGATTTCAGCGGGAATCTGGATATCGGCCACGTCGGAAGCGTAGTGCGTAACAGGGGGGTTTCGGCGAGTGTCCCATCGGGTGAGACGGAGCCGGTGGGGTGCGGGCGGTGGGGCTGGTGGGGTGCGGCGGCCGGAGAGCGGCGGGCCGACCAGGGGCCGGGCCGGGGCCGGCGGCCCGCCCGCGGTGGTCGCGGACGGGCCGCCGTGGTCCGTACGCCTCAGCGGACCCTCAGCGGACCGTCAGCGGACCCTCAGCGGACCGTCAGCGGACCCTCAGCGGACCGTCAGCGGACCCTCAGCGGACCGTCAGCGGACCCTCAGCGGACCGTCAGCGGACGATGCCCTCGTACCCCTCGATGTCCTGCGGCCCGCGCGAGCCGGGGCCGATGTAGCGGGCGGAGGGGCGGACCAGCCGGCCGGTCCGCTTCTGCTCCAGGATGTGCGCCGACCAGCCCGCGGTACGGGCACAGGTGAACATCGAGGTGAACATGTGCGCCGGGACCTGCGCGAAGTCCAGCACGATCGCGGCCCAGAACTCCACGTTGGTGGCCAGCACCCGGTCCGGGCGGCGCGCGTGCAGCTCGGCCAGCGCCGCCTTCTCCAGTGCCTCGGCGACCTCGTAGCGCGGCGCGCCCAGCTCGCGGGCGGTGCGGCGCAGCACCCGGGCCCGCGGGTCCTCGGCGCGGTAGACGCGGTGCCCGAAGCCCATCAGCCGCTCGCCCTTGTCGAGCGCGCCCTTCACGTACGCCTCGGCGTCGCCGGTCCGCTCGATCTCCTCGATCATGCCGAGCACCCGGGAGGGCGCACCGCCGTGCAGCGGCCCCGACATGGCGCCGACCGCCCCGGACAGCGCCGCCGCCACGTCCGCGCCGGTCGAGGCGATGACCCGGGCGGTGAAGGTGGAGGCGTTCATGCCGTGCTCGGCGGCCGAGCTCCAGTAGGCGTCGACCGCGGCCACGTGCTTGGGATCGGGTTCGCCGCGCCAGCGGACCATGAACCGCTCGGTCACCGAGTGCGCCTTGTCGATCTCCCGCTGCGGCACCATCGGCAGCCCCTGCCCGCGGGCGGACTGGGCGACGTACGAGAGAGCCGTGACCGCGGCGCGCGCGAGGTCGTCCCTGGCCTGCGCGGCGTCGATGTCGAGCAGCGGTTTGAGGCCCCACACTGGGGCGAGCATCGCCAGCGCGGACTGCACGTCCACCCGGATGTCCCCGGAGTGCACCGGGATCGGGAACGGCTCGGCCGGCGGCAGCCCCGGGTCGAACGTGCCGTCCACCAGCAGGCCCCAGACGTTCCCGAAGCCCACATGGCCGACGAGATCCTCGATGTCGACCCCGCGGTAGCGCAGCGACCCGCCTTCCTTGTCGGGTTCGGCGATCTCCGTCTCGAACGCGACGACCCCTTCGAGTCCCGGTACGAAGTCGGACATGAGGCGGCTCCTCTGATGATCTGATGGTGGGGCGCGTGCGGGAGACCGGGCGCCCGGCTGGCAATTCTCCTAGCCGCCGGGCATGTCAGACAGGGTGAGATGCCGCACATCCGTGGCGACCGCACGCTTCCGCCCGCCGTCCTGGAAGATGTTTCGGGTGCGAGAACACAGAGAAGAGCCGGCAGCCGCGAACACCCCGGAACGGCGCGAGACCCCCGCGCCGCGCGAGCGGGACGCGTCCGGCGAGCCGTACGAGCGCCACGGGGGCGGGCCCGACGAACCGCGCGAGCGCGGTGGCCGTCGCGAGCCCCGTGACGAGGCGGTACGTCCCGACGACCCGGCGAACATGCGCGAGCAGTACCGGGTGGGCACCTTCGACCAGGCGGACCTGGCCGAGGACCCCTACGAGCAGTTCGCCCGCTGGTTCGCCGACGTGGTGCGGGCCGCCGGGACCGGCGTGATCGCCGAACCCAACGCGATGGTCGTCTCGACCGCGGGCGCGGGCGGCGTTCCCAGCTCCCGGACCGTGCTGCTCAAGGGCTACGACCGGCGCGGCTTCGTCTTCTTCAGCAACCACGGGTCGCGCAAGGGGCGCGAGCTCGCGGCGAACCCGCATGTCTCGCTGCTCTTCCCCTGGCACCCGATCGCCCGCCAGGTGATCGTCGGCGGTCGGGCCGAGCGGGTCCCCGAGGCGGAGACCGCGGCGTACTTCCACAGCCGGCCGCACGCCTCGCAGGTCGCCGCGTGGGCCAGCGAGCAGTCCAGGGTCGTCGAGTCCCGGGCGGTGCTGGAGGAGTCGTACGCCGAGCGCGCGGCGCGGTGGCCGCAGGGGAGCCAGGTGCCGGTGCCGCCGTACTGGGGCGGCTACCGGGTGGTGGCGGCGAGCGTGGAGTTCTGGCAGGGACGGGAGAACCGGCTGCACGACCGGCTGCGGTACGTGGCCGGGGGCGCGGGAGGCGCCGGCGGCGCCGGGGGAGTGGGCGAAGGCTGGGCCGTGGAGCGGCTGGCGCCGTAGCGGGCGGCCGGCGGGAGCCGGCGTCCGGGTCTTTCCGGGAACACGAACGACCCGCGGGCTGCTCCCCGGAGCCGGGTGGCTCCGAGCACCGGCCGGACAAGTCCGACGAGCCCGCGGGTCGGGTGTACTGCGTGGGATTGGCGAGCAACGTGCACGCCGAGTGCGCGGTGCTAGCCCGCAGCCACCTCACGTGTCCGACTGCAACTCATGCTTCAGACCACCTCCCTTCGTGTGTACTCACCACCCTAAGAAGGGACCCCGGAACCGCACAACTGATTTCCGCGAATCCGGTGTGACGCAGGGCACACCGGAGTTGAATGTTGTGACGTGCAGCCATTTGATGCGCAACCCAAGGGTGACGAGCAGCTGCTGGCGGCGCTGCTGGACGGCATGGAGGCGGGTCTGTGCGCCGTCGACCGGGCCGGTGTGATCACCCACTGGAACGCGGAGGCCACCCGGATCCTGGGCTGGACCGCCGAGGAGGCGATCGGGCGGCACGGCTTCGGCGGCTGGGCGGCCCGGCCCGCCGACGCCCGGGAGACCCTGGAACGGCTGCTTTCGACGATGGACGCGCCGGGCCGCCGGGTGCACGAGTTCGCCCTGTTCACCAAGGACGGCCGCCGGGTGCTGGTACGGACCCAGTCCGCGGCGGTGGCGGGCGCCGACGGCCGGCCCGCGGGCGTCTACTGCGCCTTCTCCGACGTGCGCGCCCAGATCGACCTGGAACGGTCCATCGCGCTGAGCGAGGCGCTGTTCGCCGACGCCCCCTGGGGCGTGGTGCTGGTCGACGCCGATCTGCGGCCCGCGCTCGCCAACGAGCAGGCGGCGCGGCTGCTCCACTGCGGGCGGCAGGCGCTGCTCGGCCGGCCGCTCGGCGAGCTGCTCGACCACGGCGCCGAGGAGCTGGAGAACGCGCTGCAGCACGTGCTCGCCGCAGGCGCCCCACCGGTCGGCGCGGAGATCTGGGTCAGCCTGCGGGGGGACGACGACGCCGCCCGGCACTGCTGGCGCTGCGGTTTCGTCCTGCTCGGGTCGCCGTTCGGCAGCGAACCCGTGCCGCTCGGCGTCGGCTGGCTGTTCTCCGACGTCACCGAGCAGAAGGCGGCCGAGCGGCAGAGCGCGCGGTTGCGGTTCCGCTACCAGCAGCTGCACCGCGCCGACCGGGCCGCCGCCGAGTGCGAGAGCGCCCTGGAGGCGGCCGTCCTGCATCTGGACTTCGCGCTCGCCGGGTTCGCCGACCACGCGCTGCTCGACCTCGCGGACGGCCCCGGCCGGCTGGTCCGGATCGCCGCGACCCCGGAGGGCGAAACCGGATCCGGCCACCGGGACGTGGCCAACGCCGTGCCGGTCGGCTACGAACCCGGCCACCCCGTGCTCCAGGCGGTGGAGCTGGCCGGCACCGTCCGGACCAGTTTCGTCGACCCCGCCGCCGGGCAGGCCGCGGCCGAGGTCCCGCGGGCCGGCGCCGACTCCTGGGCGGTGGCCAGGCGCTGGCCCCCGGGCACCGTGCACGGCCTGGCCGCGGTGCTGCGCAGCCGGGGCCGTACGGTCGGGGCGCTCACCTTCCTGCGCGGCTCCGGGCGGCGCCTCTTCGACCGGGCGGACGCGGCCTACGCGGAGGACGTGGCGGCCCGGGTGGCCATGGCGCTGGACCTGGCGGGCCTGACCGGCCTGGCGGACGGCGCCTGAGGCGGGGGCGGTGCGGGGGCGGCGGGCGCGGGTCCGTGGCGGGTGGCGCCCGGGTGGCCGGGTGGCCGGGTGGCCGGGTGGCCGGGTGGCCGGGGCGGGCGGCGCCGGGCGGGGTCAGCGGCCGGGCGGGGTCAGCGGCAGTCAGGCTCAGCGGCGGGCGGAGTGGCGGAAGAAGATCCGGTCCCGGTGCTCCTCGAAGACCTGGGCGTTCCACTCGTGGCCGCCGTCCACGTTGCCCGAGCGGATCATGGGCGGGGTGATGCCCCGGGCGGCCAGGTCCGATGCGGCGGTGGCGACGACCGCCTGCATCAGCGCGCTGGTCACCACCGTGGACGCCGGGCCGAAAGGCGCCGGGATCGCGTCGTCGGTCAGCTCCGCGTCACCCACCGCGATCTTGGAGTCCAGCACGATGTCGCAGTTGTCCTTGAGATACGTACCCGACGCGTGCCGGGAACGCGTCTCCTTGGCGTACGCCACCGAGGTCACCCCGATGACCGTCACGCCCAGCGCGCGGGCCCGCCGGGCCATCTCCACCGGCAGCGTGTTGCGGCCGGACAGCGATATCACGAAGAGCACGTCCCCGGCGCGTACCGGACTGGTCTCCAGCACCACCCCGGCCAGGCCCTCCACCCTTTCCAGCGCGCTGCCCAGGGTGGCCGGCACCACGTCCACCCCGGTGGCCCCCGGCACCGGCAGCAGGTTGACCAGTGCCAGCCCGCCGGCCCGGTACACCACGTCCTGCGCGGGCAGCGAGGAGTGGCCCGCCCCGAAGGTGAACACTCGCCCGCCTGCGGCGACGGCGTCCGCCACGGCGGTGGCGGCGGCCCTGACCGCGGCCCCCTCCTCGTCCCGCACCCGGCGCAGCAGGGCGATCGCGGCGTCGAAGTAGCGGTCCGCGAGATCAGCGAGGGGCTCGGTCATGCGGTCACCGTGGTGCCGCCGCGCCCGCGCTGTCAAGGCGGGGAATCACGAGTCGGGGCCGATTGCTCACGGGATGCGTCAGAATTGGCTCAGGGCCACGCACGAGTACACGAGGGGCGCGATGTCCGGACTGATCGATACGACGGAGATGTATCTCCGCACCATCCTGGAGTTGGAAGAGGAGGGTGTGGTCCCCATGCGTGCCCGGATCGCGGAGCGGCTCGACCAGAGCGGCCCGACCGTCTCCCAGACGGTGGCACGTATGGAACGCGACGGGCTGCTGCACGTCGCGGGCGACCGGCATCTGGAACTGACCGATGAGGGCCGCCGCACGGCGACACGCGTGATGCGCAAGCACCGCATCGCGGAGTGTCTGCTGGTCGATGTGATCGGCCTGGAGTGGGAACAGGTGCACGCCGAGGCGTGTCGCTGGGAACACGTGATGAGCGAGGCAGTGGAGCGACGGGTGCTGGAACTGCTCCAGCACCCCACGGAGTCGCCGTACGGCAACCCCATCCCCGGCCTGGAGGAGCTGGGCGAATCGGGCGCGGCGGATCCGTTCCTGGAGGAGGGCATGGTCAGCCTCACCGAACTGCACCCGGGCGAGTCCGGGGCCAGCGTGGTGGTGCGCAGGATCGGCGAGCCGATCCAGACCGACGCGCAGGTCATGTACACCCTCCGGCGGGCCGGTGTGCAGCCGGGCGCCGTGATCAGCGTGACGAGTTCGGCCGGCGGCGTCCTGGTCGGCAGCGGCGGTGAGGCCGCCGAACTGGACACCGAGATCGCCTCGCATGTGTTCGTGGCCAAGAGGTAGGCACCTCCCTCCTTCTCCTGGTTGTCCTGTTCCGGTCCCCTACGTTCCGCAGCTCTGCACCGGCGATTCGCCGCCGGTGGTCTCCGGGCCCCGGCGCCGCACGACGGCGCCGGGGCCTTTCCCTCCCCGGTCCCTCCCCGTCCTCCCCGTGTTCCTCCCCTGAACTCCCCTCGGCCGGACCCGGGACCCCGAGCTTCCCGAGTGCCGTCCCGCGGCCTGCTCCCCTTCGCACCGCGTCCCGATCAAGTCCTCCCCTCGGCCGCGGCGGTCAATCCTTGAGCGTTGTCACTCGAACGAGGGGTGTTGGTGGCGCTGCCCGTCTGTTCGAATAAAAGTTCGATAGCGTGGTCCGTGAGAGGAGGTGCGGCACATGGTCCAGCGGTACGAGGTGAGGGGCGCGGGCGGTGTACGGCTCGCGGCCTGGGAGTATGCGGGACAGGAGGCTTCGGCGGGGTGGACGGCGCCCGCCGCGTCCACGGCGCTCGGCCCGGCCGGCGGGCGTCCCGGCGTACTGATGCTGCACGGGCTGCTGGGCCGCGCCTCGCACTGGGCGGCGACCGCGCGCCGGCTCGTCCCGCGGTACCGGGCCGTGGCCCTGGACCAGCGCGGCCACGGCCAGAGCGACAAGCCCGACGGGCCGTACACACCGGATGTGTACGCCGCCGACGCCATCGCCGCGATCGAGCAGCTCGGGCTGGCCCCGGTCACCCTCATCGGCCACGCGATGGGCGCGCTCACCGCCTGGCAGTGCGCCGCCCGCCGGCCCGACCTCGTCGCTGCCGTCGTTATCTGCGACATGCGGGCCGCGGCCCTCGGGGAGGCGGGCCAGCCGGAATGGGAGAGGTGGCTGGCGAGCTGGCCGCTGCCCTTCGCCACGCTCGGCGACGTACGCCGCTGGTTCGCCGCCGAGGACTCCTGGGCCGACCCGCCGAGCGCGGTGCGGGGGGAGTTCTTCGCCGAGGTGATGCAGGAGCGGCAGGACGGCTGGCGCCCCGGCTACACGCCGGAGCATCTGCTGCGCTCCCGGGCCCCCTGGATACGTGACGCCCACTGGGACGAGCTGGCGCAGGTCGGCTGCCCCGCGCTGGTCGTCCGCGGCCTGGACGGGGAACTCGGCCGGGCCGAGGCACAGGAGATGGTCCGCGTGCTGCCCCGCGGCCGGTACGCGGAGGTGGCCGACGCCGGCCACCTCGTCCCGTGGGACCAGCCCGAGGCCTGGCACGACACGGTCGAGGGCTTCCTGCGGGAGGCGGTGGGACCCGCCGGGGCGGTGCTGGGCTCGGCGGGCGCGGCCTGAGGGGCGAGCGGCGGAGCCGACGGCCTCGGGGCGTCAGGATTGTCGGCGGTGTCGGCGGTGTCGGCGGTGCGGGCGCCGGACGGCCGTGCAAGAACGTGCCTTCGGCGTGGGGCCGCCCCGGGCGCGGGCGGCCCGGGGTCAGCTCGCGGCGAGCTCGGCGGCGGGCCGTGCGGCGCCACCGGTCCCCGTTCCGGCGGGGGCGCCGTCGGGCGTCTCGTCCGGCGGGAAGCGGATGCTGCGCAGGACCGCCACGGTCATCTCGCTGAACTCGCCCCAGTAGTCGACCGCGGCGGTGTCCAGGGTGAAGACCGCGGTGTACGGGCCGGTGGGGAACGGGACGTAGACCTGGACCTGGCCCATCAGCAGCCGCCCCCGCGTGCCACTCGCGGTCAGGTCCGCGCCGATGACGTACTCGCGCAGGGTCACGCAGGAGACCGCGGGGCCGCAGGGCAGGTCGATCCAGCGGGCGTCGTTGTTCTCGTCGCGGACCAGGATCTCCCGGATACCGCTCGCGGCGACCTCCACCGACGGATGGTCGGACGCGATGGCGGCGACGGTGAACGAGCAGTGGGCGACACCCTCGTCGATGGTGAACAGTCCCATCGCGGAGTAGTCCAGCCCCTGTCCGCCCATGGCCTCGCCGAGCGCCGCGTACTGGGGAGCGGCGGCGCCCCACAGCTCGTGGTCCGCGTTCGAGTACAGCTCGCGGACGAACTCCGCCGCCAGCACCGCGCGTTCCTCGGAGGTGGCGGCGATGGGCAGCGCGTGGAAGGACTCGGGGACGACGAACTCCAGCGGGGGTATGTTGTGCCGCGGCAGCGCGGTGGTCTGCCCGTCGGCTCCGCCGGACTCGGTGGGTCCGGTGGGTATGGGGGCGGCCGGGGCCGGGGCGGCTTGCGCAGCCGGCGATACGGGCGGGGCGGAGTCGCCGGTGCCGGTCCGTGGGGCGGCGGGGGTTTCCGGGAGGGAAAACGTCATGGATCTCGCCTAGATGATTGAGTCCAAGGGTTGGGGTCACGGTTAGTGGTCGTAGGCGGTCAGGGATCGCTTGATGGGTTGCCCGGTTTTGTCGTTGAGCCAGATCGCGGCGGTCAGCGCGAGGACGCGGGACAGGACTCGTGCGGTGACGCCCGCCGGGCTCTTGCCGCCGTGCCGTTCCAGGTCGAGCTGGCCTTTGAGGGTCTGGTTGATCGACTCGATGGTCTGTCGCAACGGTTTGAACAGGTGCGCGCCGGGCCGTTCGGGTTCGCCCTTGCGGGCCGGTCGCAGCAGGTGCAGGTGACGTTCGGTGAGGTCGTGCTCGAAGTCGTGTCCGTAGTAGTTCTTGTCGCCGATGATCGTCTGGCCGGGGTGGGAGGCGGCCACGTCGGGTGCGGTGTCGAGCATGTCGCGCAGGGTCTCGCGTTCGTCGGCCTTCGCGCCGGTCAGCGCGAACAGGACCGGCAGGCCGCCCAGCGTGCACACCAGGTGCAGGCGCAGTCCCCAGAAATACCGGGAGTGCGACGCGCAGTAGCCGTACTCCGCCCAGCCGGCCAGGTCCGACCGTTTCGCGGTCTCCCGCGAGCAGCCGCAGCCGACCGGTGTGGAATCGACCACCCACACGTCGTCGGTCCACAGCGAGGTGTCCCGGGCCAGGATCCGGATGGTGCTGGTGAGCAGGGACGATGCGGCACGCAGTCGCTTGCCGTAGCCGGAGGGCTGGGGCACGTAGGGGAACATGCCGCGGAAGTCGCGGTCGACGCGGCGCAGCCACCGCCGCTCGGAGGTGTACCCGAGCAGCGCCGACATCACCGCCAGAGTGACCAGTTCAGCATCGCTGAGCGTAGGCGCGATCCCCACCTTCGGCCGCCACGGGGCCAGCCCCGGCGAAGCCTTCAACTCATCATCGATCCGGGCATAGAGTGCAGTCGCGAGGGTGTCCAGGTTTGTCTTCACACACCGACCATGGGCGCCCTCGCGCCATGTCCGCAGGCGAACCCTTGGACTCATTCATCTAGAGGTCGCCGGGCTGCGGGCGGGCCGGCGCGCCGGACTCGCCCATCAGGAGGGAGTGGGTCTCGAACAGGCCCTTCCCGGTCTTCGCCGGAACCTGGCTCTCGACCAGGACGACACCGCCGGCCAGCCGGAAGAACCGCGGTGCCCGCGCACCGGCGGGCAGTTCGGTGCGCAAGCGCGCCACACGCCGGCGCTGGCCCTCGGTCAGTTCGGACTCCGGCACCGGCCGGCACCGGCCGGCACCGGTCCGCCAGCAGCCCGGCGAGCTTGTCGGCGGCGCCGGTGGACAGCCGTACCCAGGAGTCGTCGCCGAAGCGGATCCGTACGTCGTGGCCGTTCCCGCTGAACTTCAGCCGCTCGGCGCCCGCGACTTCCTCCCGCCCGGTCTCCCACAGCACGGTCGCGGGCGCGGTCAGATCCGGGCCGACGCCCAGCAGCACGAGGCGCCGCTCGGTGACGACGGCGTCCACCCGGTAGTGGTCGGGGCGGCGCGACGGGTCCAGCTGCCAGGGCACGGTGCGGGCCAGGGTGCCGGGTGCGGCCCACAGCACCGGGAAGTCCTCGGACTCGTCGGCCGGGTTTGCGGTTCGGACCTGGGCGGCCCGTCGCCGGCCGCCACGGAGTTCCCGCCGACCACCGTCTCGACGGCGACCTGGATGGCGGTCACCAGACCGCTGAGAAAGCCGCCGGCCACCCGGTCGACGTTCTGGGCGGCCTTCGTGTGCAGGGTGAACTCCGGGCCGGCCGGTCAGCCCGGCAGTTCGGCCCGGATGTCGCGCCGGTCGGTGTCCCGGAACCAGCGCGAGCCCAGCACCGGGTGCGCGTAGCCGGTGGCGAAGCGGATCGGCGTACGCAGCAAGGTGGTCTCGTCCTGGTCGGGATACCAGTCCATCGTCGTACGCCTCTCGGTCGGTCTGCGCGGTCGGTCGGTGCGGTCGGACGTCCAGCGGTCGGGTGGATGCGCCGGTGGGCGGACGCGCGGTCGGGTGGATGCCGGGCCCGTGGGCGCCGGACGGCCGGGTGCGCGGGCGCAGCTCCGGGCGGGTGGCGGTCCCCGGTCAGTTCGCGGTGGCCGCCTGGTCGAACCGGTCGCCGAGGTGGATCGCCTCGCCGATGTGCTGGGGGACCGAGTAGAGCTTGGGCGCCAGCTTCAGGCCCGCGTCGATGGCGCGGCCGGTGCCGCTCATCGCGTCGATGGCGACCCTGCCGCCGGTGATCGTCCTGAGTCCCCTGGTGCCCAGCAGTTGGCCGTGTTGGTAGAGCTGCTCGGACACCAGCTGCATGCGGTTGACGATCTTCCCGCCGGAGACGATCTTTCCCGCGGCCTTGAGCCCGCCGAACTCCAGCTTGAGGTTCTTGTACAGGGTGATCTGCTTGCCGCCCGCGATGAACTCGCCCGCCTTGCCGACGAGGTTCCGGCCGATGGTGGTCACCCCGCGGAACCCGTCGCCGAGCTCAGCGGCCCGGACGGCGGCCACGGTGCCGTCGACGACCTTGGCCCCCTTGGCGAAGGCGCCGATGCCGGGGACCACGCCCAGCGCGTCGAACCCGATGCTCACCCAGCTCACGTCGGCGCCCGCCGCCTTGGCTACAAGATGGCTGATCAGCGCGGCGGCGCTGGTGACGACGGCGGCGACCGCGAAGATCGCCCTCAACGGCTCGAAGGGCGCGGTGATGATCGCCAGCACGCCGAGGATGCCGCTCAGATCGCTGAGCAGGTCGCCGATGAGCCTGATCAGGTCGGCGTGGTCCTTGACCCACTGGACGGTGTCGGCCCAGGCGCCCTCGATGCCGTGCACCATCCGGCTGAACAGGCCCGGCTGGTCCGGCGCGATGTCGGCGGCCTTGTCCAGGTCGTGGCTTATCGACGCGGCGGCGCCGGTGTAGCGGGTGTGCAGCTCGTGGGCCCGGTCGCGTACGCCGCGCAGCGCGTCGCCGGCGTCGGTGAGCGCCTGCCGCTTCTTCTTGTCGTCCGCGGCGGCGTCCGGGTCGGGCGCCGTCTCGGGAGCCGGGTGCGGGACGCCGTCGTGCGGCGGCGGGCTGTCCAGCGCGGCCCTGGCCTGGTCCACGGCGCTCTGCTTGGCAGCGGCCTCCTTTTCCAGGCCGTCCGCCTCGGCCTGGAAACCGTGCAGTTGGTCGGCCCAGCGGGAAAGGGCGTCCGAGGCGCGGCCGAAGGAGTCGTGCGCCTTCTTGATCAGCGGGGTGACGTCGCTGTCGATATGCGCGACGAATGCCTTCGCCGCCTCGCCTTTCCAGTAACCGCAGCCGATCCGCTCCAGCTCGCCTACCGTGGTCGTCAGCTCGCCGTGCAGATCGCCCAGCTGCCGGGCCAGCGAACGGGTCCGCCCGACGTCGCCGGGCGTGGGGTCGTAACCGAGATGCGGGAAGCTCCGGGTCACGCCTTCACTTCTTCCCGTCGGTCTTCAGGGGATTGGCGAGTTGCAGATCGGCGTCGTCGAAGGTCTTGCCGATCTGGTCGATCATGTGGACCGCGGTGTCGGCGTGCCGGCCTATCTGTTTGATGCCGTAGTGCCAGCCGTCGGCGAAGTCGTGAACGTCGCCTATGAGTTCTGGTGCTCCCACGCCTTCGCCGTCGGCATTGCCCATGGCCCGGCTGACGCCGTCCATACGGTCCGCGATGGTGGCGAACGTCTTGCGCAAATCCCCCATCACGGTGCCGTTGATCTGCAGGTCAGCCATGAAGAATCAACCCTTTCCCGGCATTCCCAGGGAATTCGGCCGGCCAGTCGTGGAACTCGTGTCCTTTCTCTATTGGGCGTACGTGAACCGTCCACGGTCCGGGCGCCACCGTCTGGTCGCCACGGCCCGGCCATCCTGGCCCGGTCGTCCTGGCCCCGTCGTCCCGGATCCGCGTCGGCCCCGGACGGTCACACCGTCAGCGGTACCGTCACCGTCTTGGGCTCGCCGTCGCCGAGGTGCAGCAGCGCCCGGCCCGGGGTCACCTGGAGGCCGACACTGCTGCGGCTGAGCCGGGCGCCGATCAGCTCGCCGCTCATGACCTGCTGTGGGGAGAGCAGCACACCGCGGCGGGCCTTCTTGGCGTCCACCTGCCAGCCGGAGAAGCCGGAGCAAATGTCCTCCTCGCCGCCGGCCAGCACCACCGCCCGGCCGCGGTCGGTGCCCCGGGCGATGATCTCCTTGAGCACGTCCCTGGCGTCGCAGTCGCGCAGCAGCTCCGCGTCGTCGATCAGCACCACCACTGGCGCGCCGCCGGCCTCCTCCAGCGCCCCGGTCAGATCGCCCGCGGGTATGTCGCTGTCGGTGAAGACCCGCAGCACTCCTTCACCGCCGGTTAGTTCACGCAACGGCGAGGGGCGCGGCGCGGCCACCACCAGCTTCACGCCCTGCCGCTGGCAGCCGCGGGCCAAGGTGAGCAGTAGCGTGGACCGGCCGGATCTGCCGGGGCCGCCGACGACGAACGCGGGCAGCCCGTCGGACAGGTCCGGGCCGTGGCCGGTGAGTTCGTCGCCGCCGACGCCGACCAGCGACCACATCGGCGAGCGTGCCGCGTCGGTGTCGCGCATCTCCCAGGCGTCCGCGAACGACAGCCGGGTCGGCAGCACGTCGACCCGGAACGGCCGCCGCGAGCGCGGCAGATCCGCGTCCCGCTCGGTGGCCGCCGCGCCTATCGCGGCCAGTGCCGCCGCCTGGCCCTGGCCGGTGACCTCGCCGTCCAGCAGCGCGACCTGCAACTCGATCCCGGACTCCGAGCGGTACGCGCGGCCCGGCCGGATGTCGTCCGGCACCTTGCGCGGGTTGACCGAGATCAGTGCGAAGTCCGAGCGGTCCGCCAGCCGGAAGGCGATCTTGTCCTCCGTGAGGGTGGAGATCCGGCCGGTCATCAAGGTGCGGTCACCGGCGATGACCAGATGGATGCCGGCCGAGGCACCCTCGCGCAGGAAGGTGAACAGCTCGTCGGTCAGCGCGCCGTGGTCCAGCTCGCCGAGCGAGGTCGTCCAGCCCTCCCACCGGTCGAGCAGGATCACGATGTGCGGCAGCCGCTCCTGCTCGGCCACCGCCGCCCGCTGCTCGCCGATGTCCGCGAATCCGTCCGCCGCCAGCAGATCCTGGCGCCGGGTCAGCTCCGCCTTGAGCCGGCCGATCAGCCGGACCGCCCGCTCGGTCTGCGAACGGCCCACCACCGCGCCGCAGTGCGGCAGCCCGGCCAGCGCGTTCAACGCGCCGTTGCCGCAGTCGACGCCGTACAGGTGCAGGTCCGCGGTGGAGTGGGTGCGGGCCAGCGAACCGGCGATGGTGCGCAGCAGCTGGGACCGCCCCGAGCGCGGCGCCCCCGCGGCCAGTAGGTGGCTGAAGCCGTGGAAGTCGATGGCCACCGGCCGCCGGGCCTGGAGCGCCGGCAGGTCCTCGACGCCGTAGGCGGCCGGCGGCAGCGCGCCGGCCGTGACGGGCACCGGCAGCTCGTCCAGCCGCAGCGTGTCGGGCAGCGCGGGCAGCCACGGGCTGTGCTGCGCGGGGATCGCCAGCCGCTCGTTGGCCCCGCGGATCGCCTCCACCAGGACCTTGAGGTCGGTGACCTCGTCCTCCTCACCCTTCGCGCCGGCCGGGCGCCGCGGGGCGCTGCGGCCCAGCTGCGACCAGTCCACGACGTCCACCCACGGCGCCACCGGCACGTTCTCCACCGCGCCGGGCCGCCGGCCGCCGACGCGGCCGGACTGGAACGGCACCAGCGACGTCGCGCCCAGCCGCACATACGCCCGGCCCGGCGTGGACTTGGAGATGCCGCCCGCGTCCGGGGCGTCGATGACGTCGGAGGACTCGCTGCCGTCGGTGACCCGCAGCGCTATCCGCAGGTTGGTGTTGGCGCGGATCTCCGGCGAGACCACACCGCTCGGCCGCTGGGTGGCCAGGATCAGGTGGATGCCCAGCGAACGGCCCCGCTGGGCGATGTTCACCAGGCCGGTCACGAAGTCGGGGAGGTCGCGGACCATCGAGGCGAACTCGTCGATCACGATGAGCAGCCGCGGCATCGGGGTGAGCTGCGGCTGCCGCTTGAGCAGGTCGGTGTAGTCCTCGATGTCCTTGGTGCCGGCCCCGGCCAGGATGTGCTCGCGCCGCCGCAGTTCGGCGCCCAGCGACTCCAGGGCCCGCTCGACGAGGTGGGCGTCGAGGTCGGTGACCATGCCGACGGTGTGCGGCAGCCGGACACAGTCCTTGAAGGCGGAACCACCCTTGTAGTCCACCAGGACGAACGTCATCGCCTCGGGGGTGTTCGCCACCGCCAGCGACGCCACGATGGTCTGCAGCAGCTCCGACTTGCCCGAACCGGTGGTGCCAGCGATCAGACCGTGCGGACCGTCCTTGCGGATGTCGATCGCGAACGGACCGTCGTAGGACTCCCCGACCACCGCCTGGGTGGAGACCGGGCTCAGCCGCCAGCGCGCGGCGACGGCGTCCGCGGTCGGCGGCTCCAGGCCGAGGACGTCGAGCAGCCGGCTCGCCGAAGGGATCGCCGAGTCCTCGGCTTCGCCGCTGATGTCGCGGATCGGCGACAGGCAGCGGGCCAGCCGGGCGCACCAGACAGGCGACACCAGGTCGGGCCGCACCGCGCGGATCCGGGCGGCGCCCGCCTGCTCCACCCGCAGCCGGAACGAGCCGAAGGCCGGCTCCGCCTCGGTCGTGCGGGCCTGCTGAACGCCGGCGTACCAGGCGTTGTGGGTGGGGAAGCCGCCCTGCGGAAAGCCGGCCCCCACCGCCTTCTGCGGCGCCGGGGCGGCCTGCGCGGCGGCGGTGTGGGCCGCGAACTCGGCGACCACCACGGCCTGGCACTCACCGGGCAGGAACCGCTCCTCGGCGTCCAGGCAGGTCAGGAACATCCCCACGCCGGGGCCCTCGCGCAGCAGTTGCACCACGCCGGGCATCGCCCGCAGCCGCCGGGAGCCGTCCAGGACCACCACGATGTCCGGCTCCTTGAAGAACGCCGCGCGGTGGGCGGCGCCGCCCGCCTTCAGCTTGGCCTTCTGCCGCCCGTCGAGGATCGCCCCCAGCTCGGCGATGCGCGCCGCGGCCGTCTCCGCGTCGGTGCCCATCAGGGCCGAGGCGTCCAGGCCGTCGGTGGGCCTGGCGTGCGGCAGCCACCGCACCCAGTCCCAGCTTTCCCGCCCCGACTGGTCGGTGAGCACGTAGAACTGCACGTCCACCGGGCTGCTCAGGGCCGCCGCCTGGGCCACCGCCCAACGGCCCATCGCCCGGGCTCCGTCGCCGGGCGCCGCGAACCCGATCACGCCGAGCCTGCGCAACTCGACCGCGACCGGCGCGTCGTCGATCTCCCAGGTGACCCGGCGGCGGTGCTCCTCCTGCTCCGGGTCGTCGAGCACCACCTCGGAGGGCAGCTTCGCGGTGCCGACCCGGATCAGCAAGTGGTCCGGGTCGCCGCGGCGGCGCTCCCACAGCCTGGTGCGCGGGCCGGTCGCGGTGTTGAGCACGGTCGCCGGGTCGGGCGAGGCCGCCGCCCGGTCCCCGCGCTCGGCCTCCAGCGCGTCGCCGGCGTCCCGCTCGATACCGGCCTTGCGGTCGCGGTACTCGGCGACCGTCCTCGCGTATGACTTGCGGCCGGTCTTCTTGTCCACGAAGTAGTTGCCGACCATGACCACGGGGCTGACCGCCGCCATGACCAGGTACACCATGCGGTGCAGCATGAGGGCCATCGTCACCGCCATGACCAGCGGTGTCAGTGCCATCAGCCACGGCAGCGGCCGGGCGCCGGGCTCCTTCGGCGGGGTCGGCAGCCGGAAGAGGGTGGCCCGCTCGGGAGGCGACAGCCGCGGCGGGCGGTTGTAGTCGTAGGTGGCACCGTCCTCGCCCGGGTGCAGCGCCGCGTCCGGCGGAAGATAGGGGCCGAGTTCCAACAGGGTGTTGCCGAGGGCGAGCTGACCGCCCAGCGGCCACTCCTTCGTCCCGCCGTCGACCGTGACCTGGCAGCTGCCGTTCATCGAGACCGTCAGCACCGCCGCTCGCGCGGCCAGTTCGGAGTCCTCGATCCGGATCCGCGCCGCCGGGCCGCGCCCGATCTCCACCCGCCCGATGCCCAGCCGGTGCACGGCGCCCGCGTCCGGCCCGCCCACGACCCGCAGCTCGACCACCCCGGCCGGTTCGCCCGGCAGACAGCCCGCCGGGTCGTACAGACTCACCACCGCGCCCTCGCGCAGCGGTGACTGAGCCACCGTCCAGCCGGGATCGACCGCGTACCCGTCCACGTATACCGCGGGCGCGCCGGGCGCGCGCGAGGCACCGCCGGCGATCGGGATGATCTCGGCGCCGCCGCCGACCTTCCGTCCCAGTTCCCTGGCGACATCCGCGACGGTCGAGGCCGGATCGGCATCGACCACTACATCTGCGCGGTCCCCGCCGAGCGGATCGACCACGGTCAACGACAGACGCACGGCTTCCTCGTTCCCCCGGATTCGACTTCGTTGTTCAAGGACGATAACGGCTCGCACGGACTCGGGGCATGGCAGATGCGCGGGCCTGTGGATAACGTCGGCGGGCTTATCCACAGGCCGGATTCGGGGCCGCGCACGCGGTGGTCCGATGATGGCAGAGTGGTCCCGAGCCGGACCGAAATGGGGCGGATCGAACAGGGCCCTATCGTGCTGCCCGAGCGCGGGCATGTCACGCGGACCGTTCTGATCCGTTGCAGAGATGTGAGTCTCCCGTCGCGGGATGCGCCTTGAGGGTGTTTGTGAGGCGCTGATAACGTGCGGTGATTTGACATCGGCCTGCGGGCTGCCGCCGGACCGGAGCGCGGCAGTCTCTCCCCACGCAACCGATATCAACGCACGCCGGCTCGACGGGGGCAGTGACGTGAAGGTCAGGGAACGATCCGCTGCGGGCGGCGGCAGCGGCCGCCAGCCGGTTCCCGCAGCGGGCCTCGGGGCACCGCTGGATGGAGAGCGGCTGCCGACGGCACCGCGCGAGCGCAAACCGGCACTCGCCGCGCTCGCCGTCCTCCTCATTCTGGTGGGCGCGCTCGGCGCGACCGTGATGGTGATGCGCGCGGGGAACAAGATCTCCGTCGTGGAAGTCACCGCCCCGGTCGCAGCCGGTGACGCCATCCCGCCCGGCGCCATTCGCGAAGTAATGCTCTCGAACGACTCCGGAGTAAATTTCGTACGGTGGGGGCAGCGTAAAGACCTGCTCAACAACTGGCGGGCCGGCACAAATCTCGTCGCGAATTCGGTGCTGACCACGTCGATGATCACCAAGAAGGATGAAGTGATCCCGCCGGGGAAGTCACTCGTGGGGCTCTCCTTGAAGACCAGCCAGTTCCCCAACGGACTCGCCGCTGGGAACGTGGTGGCCGCTTACAACGTGAGCACCACCGCCGCCAAGGCCACCCAGGACAGCGCGTCCGGCGCCGTCGACACCACCCTCATCAGCGACCGCGTGATCGTCAAGAAGGTCATCACGTCCACGGGTGACTTCTCCTCCGGCGACACCTCCGTCACCGTGCTCGTCGACTCCGCGGACGCCGGTCCGCTGACCATCGCCGCCTCCGCGGACACCGTCGCCCTCGTGCTCGTCTCCGGCAAGAACTGAAGCGAGCGGGCGAACGTCATGGCACTGATCGCCGTCGCCGCGGACAAGGGCTCACCGGGCGTCACCACGACCGCTGTCGCGCTCGCCGCCGTATGGCCGCGCCGCGTACTGCTGGCCGAGACCGACCCGGCCGGCGGCGACCTCGTCTACCGGTCACGCGCCGCACACGGCGGGGTACTCGACCCCAACACCGGCATGCTGTCGCTGGCCGCCACCGCCCGGCGCGGCCTGGCCGCCGAGCAGCTGTGGGACCACGCCCAGCCGCTCACCGGCGGCCTCGACGTGCTCGTCGGCCTCGGCGCCGCCGAACAGGCCACCGGACTGGCCGGTCTGTGGCCGATGCTCGGTCAGGCCTTCGCCACCTTGGAGGAGTCGCCCAACGGCGCCGCCGACGTCATCGCCGACTGCGGCCGGATCGGCGCCGACTCGCCCGCCCTCGAACTCTTCGCGCACTCCGCCCTGGTGCTGCTGGTCGCCCGCACCGAGCCCGAACACCTGGCGCGGGTCAGGGACCGGGCCGGCGCACTGTCCGCCAAACTGCACGGATCGCAGCGCGGCGCCGCCGCCGCGCTCGGCCACCCCCCGATCGGCATCCTGCTCGTCACCGACCCCGGCCACAGCGCCCGCCTGTCCGGACAGGTCAACGACATGCTGGTCGCCTCGCAGATCGCCGCCCGCGTCGCCGGCACCGTCGCCCACGACCCGGCCGGCGCGGAGATGCTCAGCGGCCGGCGGCGCGGCCGACTGGACAAGTCGCTGCTGATCCGCTCGGCCCGCCAGATCACCGCCGACGTACCCCAGCGGTACGGAGTCTTCCGGTGAGCGACGTGGACCACCAGCTCGTCAAGCGCTTCCGCCAGGAGGCCGGCGACCGCATCTCCGAGCAGCGCAGGCTCGACCAGGTGTCGAACACCGCGCCCATGTCCGCCGAGGACGAGCGGCAGTTCGCGCGGGCGATGATCGCGCAGATCCTGGAGGAGTACGCCCGCGCCGAGATCACCGTCGGCCGCACCCCGCTCGACGCGCGGGCGGAGGAGGCGTACGCCGCCGCCGTGCACGCCGCGCTGTTCGGCGTCGGCCGGCTCCAGCCGCTGCTGGACGACCCGGACGTCGAGAACATCGACGTCAACGGTTGCGACCAGGTCTTCGTCGGCTACTCCGACGGCCGCGAGATCCCCGGCGAACCCGTCGCCGAGACCGACGAGGAACTCATCGAGCTCATCCAGGTACTCGGCGCCTACTCCGGCCTGTCGTCCCGCCCCTTCGACACCGCCAACCCGCAGCTGGACCTGCGGCTGCCCGACGGCTCCCGGCTGTCCGCCGTCATGGACGTCACCCGCCGCCCCGCCCTGTCCATCCGCCGCGCCCGCATGGGCAAGGTCTTCCTCGCCGACCTGGTGGGCAACTACACGCTCACCCCCGAACTGGGCTCCTTCCTGTCGGCGGCGGTCCTCGCCCGCAAGAACCTGATGATCGCCGGCGCCACCAACGCCGGCAAAACCACCCTGCTGCGGGCGCTCGCCAACGTCATCCCGCCGCACGAACGCCTCATCACCGTCGAACGTGCCCTGGAACTCGGCCTCGACGAGTTCCCCGAACTCCACCCCAACGTCGTGGCGTTCGAGGAACGGCTGCCCAACTCCGAAGGCCACGGCGCCATCTCCATGGCCGAACTGGTCCGCCGCTCGCTGCGCATGAACCCCTCCCGGGTCATCGTCGGCGAGGTACTCGGCGACGAGATCGTCACCATGCTCAACGCGATGTCCCAAGGCAACGACGGCTCGCTGTCCACCATCCACGCCAACAGCTCCGCCGAGGTCTTCAACCGCATCTCCACCTACGCCCTCCAGGCGCGGGAACGGCTGCCGGTCGAGGCCTCCCAGATGCTGGTGGCCGGCGCCATCGACTTCGTCGTCTTCGTCCAGCGCCGCAACGACTACCAGCGCGGCGGCGCCCTGCGCCGCGCCGTCACCTCCATCCGCGAGGTGAACGGCGTGGACGGCCGCGTCCTGTCCAGCGAGGTCTTCGCCGAGTCCCGGGACGGCGTGGCCATGCCGCACGCCCCCATCTCCTGCCTCGAAGAACTCCTCGTCCACGGCTACCAGCCCACGGGGGTGTGGCGGTCATGACCGGGATCCTCTCCGTCGACGTGCTCTACGCCCTGCTCGCCGGGGCGGTGGTCGGCGGCGGCATCGCGCTGCTCGTCGTCGCCCTGTACGGCTGGGCGCCCGCGCCCGCCGAACCGGGCCGGGCGACCACCGACAAGGCGACCGAGCTCGTACGCTTCCTGTCGCAGCGCGGCTCACTGGCCGTCGTGGCGGGCCTGGCCGTACTCGGCCTCACCCGCTGGGTCGTGCTCGGCATCGCCACCGCGGTACTCGTCTTCACCTGGAACGAACTGTTCGGCGGCGCGGCCGAGGAGCGGGCGGCGATGAAGCGCGTCGAGGCGCTGGCAGGCTGGACCGAGTCGCTGCGCGACACCATCGCCGGCGCCGTCGGCCTGGAACAGGCCATCCCGGCCTCCGCCCGCGCCGCCGCCCCCGCGCTGCGCCCCCATCTCGCCTCCCTCGTCGACCGGTTGCGGTCCCGTACGCCGCTGCCCGAAGCGCTCCAGCACCTCGCCGACGAGATCGACGACGCGTCCGCCGACGTCATCGTCGCCGCCCTCATGCTCAACTCCCGGCTGCGCGGCCCCGGCCTGCGCGAAGTACTCGGCGCGCTCGCCAAGTCGGCCCGCGAGGAAGTGGACATGCGCCAGCGCGTGATGGCCCAGCGCGCCAGTACCCGGCGCAGCGTACAGATCGTGGTGGTCGTCTCGGTGGGCTTCGTCCTCGGCCTGGCGATCTTCAACCGCAGCTTCGTGGAGCCGTACGGGACCGCGGCCGGCCAGCTCGTACTCGCCGTGGTGTGCGGCCTGTTCGCCGCCGGGTTCCGGTGGCTGCGCAGCCTGGCCAGGATCGAGACCCCCGAGCGGTTCCTGGTGCACGCCCCGGAGCGGCTCGGCCGACGCACCGGCCCGCCAGGACGGTTCACCGCGGGTCCCGCCCCGGCGTCGGCCCAGGCCGTCCCCGGTCAGGCCGCCCCTGACCGGCCGGCCCCGGGCCACCCGGCGCCCGGCCAGTCGCCCCTGCCGGGACAGGGAGTGGGCCCGCGATGAACACCGTCCTCTTCACCTGCCTGGTCGGCGGCCTGGTCGGCCTCGGCGTCTTCGCCCTGATCCGGGCCCTGATGCCGGGCCGGCGCAGCGCCCTGTCCACCGTGGCGCAGGTCGACGCCCTGCGCGCCGCGGGCCCCGCCGCCCCGGCCGGCGCACCCGCCGCGCGCACCGGGCTGCGGGACCGGCTCGGCGAGCGGCTCGCCGCCTTCTACCTCCAGCAGGGCTGGGAGCTGCGCTCACTGCGCGCCGACCTCGCGGTGCTCGACCGGAGCTGGGAAGGGTTCCTCGCCACCAAGATCATGCTGGCGGCGGCCGGTGTGGTCTTCGGACCGTTCGTCTTCGCCGGCCTGTGGGAGCTGGGCTTCGGCCTGAACCCGATCGTCCCGGTCTGGCTGGCGCTGATCTGCGGCGGCGTCTTCTTCCTGCTGCCGGACGTCGAGGTCCGGCGTGACGCCGCGAACAAGCGCAAGGACCTGCGCCGGGTGATCGGCGCCTACCTGGACCTCGTCTCGATGAACCTCGCCGGAGGCCGCGGCCTGCCGGAGGCCCTGATGACCGCCGCCGAGATCGGCGACGGCTGGGCCCTGATGCGGATCCGCAACTGCCTCACCGACGCCCGCATCACCGGCACCAGCCAATGGGTGGCGCTCGGCCGGCTCGGCGAGGAGCTCGGCATCGAGGAGTTGCAGGACCTGTCGGTCACCCTCGCCCTGGTCGCCGACGACGGCGCCAAGATCCGCGAGTCGCTCGGCGCCCGCGCCGAGACCATGCGGCACCGCGAACTCGCCGAGATAGAAGGCGCGGCGGGCGAGAAGTCGCAGTCCATGCTCGTGGCGCAACTCATGCTCTGCGCCGGCTTCCTGGTCTTTCTGATCTTCCCCGCCGCGATGCGCGTGTTCCAGGTCTGATCACCAACCCGCCCCCGACACTGGAGCGTCGAGTCGAGAGGACTTCCGCCACCATGAACCGCCTGCCTGTCTCCCATCCCGCGCTGGACTTCATGATCACCCACCTTTGCGGACGGGTGGACCGCGTCCGCCGCCAGGAGCTGTCCCGGGGCGCGTCCGCCGTCGAATGGGTGGTCATCTCCGCCATCGTGGTCGGGATAGTGGTCGCCATCGGCTTCACCATCAAGGGCGCACTCAACGGCAAGGCCGACGACGTCAAGCAGTGCATCGACGGCGCCAACGGCGACTCCGGGAATTGCTGACCGGGGTGCGGGGGAGCGGGCAATGAGGGGGACCACCGAGGCACTGCGCCGCGCCGTACGCCGCGGACGCGACGCCGCGCGGGGCGACAGCGGCGTGGGCGCGCGTAAGCGTACCGCCGGCGCTCGCGTCGGCGGCGACCGCGGCATGACCGCGATCGAGTTCGTGTTCCTGACCCCGGTGCTGTTCTTCATGATCTTCGCGACCGTGCAGTTCGGCCTGTATCTCTTCGCCGACCACGTCGCCCAGGCCGCAGCCCAGGCCGGGGCCCGCAAGGCGCGCGACCAGGCGGACGTCGACCCGACCGGCTGGTCCGACACGGCCACCAGCACCGCCCGGACGTACATCGAGCAGCTCGGCCCGAAGCTGCTCACCGGCGGCAGGATCAAGCCGGTCCAGCCCGACCCGGTGACGGTCGGCGTCCAGGTCGCCGGCGACGTACCGACGATCTTCCCCGGCCTGCACTTCCACGTCCGGGAGCTCTCGCAGGGCCCGGTGGAGCGGTTCGTCGCGGACACCCCGGGGGACTGAGCCGATGCGCAGCCGAATCCTCGGAGCCCTCCGCCGCGCCGCCGCCCTGCGGCACCGGACCGACGGCCGTGACGGCCACGACGACGACGCCCGCGCCCGCGCCCGCGCCCGCGGCTGTGGCTGTGGCTGTGGCTGTGGCGACCGCGGCCTGTCCACCATCGAGGTGGTGATCCTGGCACCGGTGATGATCCTCTTCATCCTGGTGCTGGTCGCCTTCGGCCAACTCGTCGGCGGCCGGGGCGCGCTGGACGGCGCCGCCCGGGACGCCGCGCGGGCCGGCTCCCTCCAGCGCGAGCGGGACATCGCCCTCCGGCAGGCGAAGGAGGCGGCCGAGAACGACCTCGGCGGCACCTGCGTCGACGGCACCGTGTCCGTACGGCAGGTGGGCGACGGCGGATTCAGGGCCGGCTCGCTCTTCCAGGTCCGGGTGAGCTGCACCATCCGCGGCCTCGGCTCGCTCGGGCTCGACATCGACAAGACCCTGACGTCCACGGCCGTCTCACCGATCGACCCCTACCACCGGACGGTGCCGGACTGATGACGAACCCCCGGATCACCCCCACCCTCCGCACCGTCCTCGCCGACCGCCTGCAGGCGACGCGGCACGGCGACCGCGGCTCCGGCACCGCCGCCGTGCTCATCTTCGCCCTGCTCTTCATGTCGCTGGCGGCCTTCGTCGTCGACGGCGGACTGTCGATCTCCAAACGCGAACGCGCCGCCGACATCGCCGAACAGGCGGCCCGTTACGCGGCCGAGGACATCGACGTCGAGGCGCTGCGCGCGGCCGACGGCGCCACCGCGGCCGTGATCAAGACCGCCGACTGCACCACCGACGTACAGACCTTCGCCGCCAGGTCCGGCCTCGACCGGGAGGACATCGACCACTCCGGCTGCACCCTCGCGGAACCCGACCGGGTGGAGGTGTCCATACAGCTCACCTACCGGCCGATACTGACCGGCTTCTTCTACGACAAGCCGGTCATCGTACGCGGCACCGCCGCCGCCGAGTCCATCACCGGCGCCGCGAACTGACCGACCCCCGCGCCGGCGGCGGCCACCAGTCCGTACCGGCCGGGACCCGTACCGGCCGGGACCCGTACCGGCCGGACCCCCACTGGCCCGGAACCCGTACCGGCCCGGGACCCCGGATCAGCCCGCACCCGTCCGTACCGACCGCAGACCCAGCGCCCGCCCGTACCGAAGGCAGAAGAGGAAGCAGCCATGGCACGCACCACCGCCACGGGACGTAACCGCGCGCCGCAAGGCGGCACGGCGGTCCGCCCACCGCGCGGCCGGCGCACGGTCGGCGACGTCGTACGGGCGCTGGCCGCGTTCCTGGCGCTGGGCGTGCTGCTGGTCGGCGTGCCCGGAGCGCTGCTGTACTTCGTCGGCTCCCCCTTCCCGCACCACCTCGACTCCGACCTGGTGCAGCAGCCGATCACCGCGGAGACGTTCGTCAACACCCTCGCCGTCGTGGTGTGGCTGGCGTGGGCGCAGTTCACCGCATGCGTGGTCGTAGAGACCAGAGCCGCCCTATCCGGCGTGGGCCTGCCGCACCGGGTGCCCGCCGCCGGCCCCAGCCAACTGCTGGCCCGGCGGCTGATCGCGGCGCTGCTGCTGATCGGCGTCGGCACCGCGGGCCTGGTCCCCGGACTGTCCCAGGTGGGCCGGCACCACCAGGCGGAGAGCCAGGCGCGGCCCGGCGTCGCCGTCACCGCCCAGCAGACCCCAGGCCGGCAGGTACAGCGGACCGCCGCCGTACCGCAGCAGCAGACCGCCCCGCGCGCCGCCGCGAGCCAGGGCGCCGCACACACCGCCCGGCAGGCGACCAAGTTCTACCGGATCACCCCGCCCGGGGGCCGCCACCACGACACGCTGTGGGAGATCGCCCAGCGCCACCTCGGCGACGGCCGCCGCTACAAGGAGATCTACCAGCTCAACAAGGACCGGGTGCAGCCCGACGGTGCACGGCTGTCGCAGGCCAGCCTGATCCGGCCCGGCTGGGTGATGGAGATGCCCGCGGACGCGCACGGCGGCGAGCTCGTACAGATGCCGGCCACCTCCCCGCACACCGCCCCCGACGTGCTGCGGTACGCCGAGCACGGCGGCGCCGCGGACACGGTGGCCGAAGGCGCGCACGCCGCCGCGCCGACCCCGGCCGCCGAACCGGCGGCCGGACCCGCGAGGACCGCCCCCATCGGCGGGACCGCGACCCGCGCCGGGCACGAGCCGTCCCCGACCACCGCCGCCGCCGTCACCGCCGTCACCTCCCCCGCCACCGCCTTCGGCCTGCCGGAAGCGCTGATCGGCGCCCCACTGCTGGCCGCCGGCCTGCTCGCCGCACTCGGCCGCCGCCGCCGTACCGCCCTGGCGCAGTCCGCCACCGCGGGCGCCCTGCACACCCCGCGCACCCCCGGCGGCCCGCAGGCCGATGCCGCCGACGCGCTGCGGATCGGCGCCGACCAGGACACCGTCACCTTCCTCGACCACGCCCTGCGCGCCCTGTCCACCCGGCTCGACGGCGAGGGCCGCCGACTCCCCACCGCGTATGCCGCCTGGCTCACCGGCGACAGCCTGCACCTGCAACTCGCCTGGCCCGAAGGGCAGCCGCCCACGCCCTGGCAGCTCGGCCAGGACCAGACGTTCTGGCGGCTCGACCGCGCCGACCTGCCCGAGGACGCCGACGTGTCCGCCGCCGCCCCCTACCCCGGGCTGGTCACGCTCGGCACGCTCGACGGCGTCCGGCTGCTGCTCAACCTGGAAGCGGTGCCCGGCATCGTCTCGCTGGCCGGCGCCCGCGCCGACCGCGAGGCCGTCCTCGCCTCCGTCGCCGCCGAACTCGCCACCAACGGCTGGTCGGACCGGATGACCGTCACCCTGGTCGGCTTCGCCGAGGACCTCACCGCCCTCGCCCCCGCCCGCGTACGGCACCTCGCCGACGTGCCCGAGACCATCGAGGCCATGACCGCGGAGACCGCCCAGCGCGCCGGGGCGCTGCGTACCGCAGGCCAGGACAGCGTCCTCACCGGCCGTACCGGCCGCGCCCAGCACACCCAGTGGGCCCCGCACCTGGTCCTGCTCGCCGCCGAACCCACCGACGAGGAGGCCGACCGTCTCGCCGAACTCGCCGCCGACGCCGGCCGACTGGGCATCGGCTACCTCGTCGCCTCCAGCCGCCCCGAACTGCCCGGCGCCGCCTGGGAACTCGAAGTCACCCCCGCCGGACGGCTGCTGGCCCCCCTGCTCGGCCTCGACCTGGCGGCCCAACTGCTGCCCGCCGACCAATACCAAGCCGCCCTACGGCTGTTCGCCGACGCGGGCGACGACGCCGGCGATGACGACGGACCCGGCCCGGCCGCCCCGCCCTTCCTCGTCGACCTCTCCGACCAGGGCCGCCCCGGCGTGTACGCCCGCCTGCTCGGCCCATTCGAGATCATCGGCCTCGACACCCCCGACGCCGAACGCGGCCCGGCCCTCCACGAAGCGCTCGCCCTGCTCCTGCTGCACCGCGAAGGCGTCCACCCCCGGGTGCTGGCGTCCGCGCTGTGGCCGCGCGGCGTCACCGAGGACGTACGCGACGCCCTGATCGAACGCCTCCGCGACTGGCTCGGTACCGACCCCGGCGGCGCCGCCCGGCTCACCGTCGACGACACCGGCCGGATCGTGCTCGCCACCTCCGTCGTCTCCGACTGGGACGTCCTGCAGACCCTCCACCACGAAGCCACCGAGGGCCGGGCCGCCGCCGACCCGGCCGCTCGGCGCCGCCTGCTCACCGATGCCCTCTCACTGGCCCGCGGCCCCCTCCTCGCCGACCGCTCGCCCGGCCGCTACGGCTGGCTCGGCCACGAGATGGTCGACGCCCACCACCCCGTCCTGGTCGCGGAGACGGCCCTCGCGCTGTCCCGGCTCCACCTCGACGCCGCCAAGCCCAAGGCGGCCGTCGCCGCCGTCGAGACCGGCCTCACCGTCTCCCCGGACGACGAACGCCTCTGGCTCGAACTCCTGCGCGCCACCCACGCCACCGGCGACCCGGCCCGCCTGGAAACCGCGGCCCGGTCGCTCGTCGCCCGCGGCAACGCGGCAGCCGGCCCCCACCGCGGGCTCCCGCCGCGCGTCGAGGCGCTGTTGGACGAGTACCTCCCGGCGTGGCGCGGCGACACCGCCAACTGACCCCCCACTGGAGCCCCGAGCCTTGCCCCCCGCCTATCCCCCCCCAAGAGCCCCAGGAGCGCAACGTCCCTCGCGGTCGCCCGGACCCTGACCGGCGCGCTCGCCCTGACCACGTGCGGCGGCTCAGGCGACTCGGCGGGCGACCGGATCAGCGGCGCGCCCGCGGCGCCGTTGCCCGCGACGGTGACCGCCCCGCCGTCCTCCCGGCGGCTTCGACGCCGCCGGGCGCGCCGGAGATCAGGCTGCCGGCGGATGTGCAGGTGCGGATCGAGGACCCGGGGAGGAGGCGGGACGCGGCGGAGGGCGCGGCGGTGGCGGGGCTGGAGTACGTGATTTTGACTCTTTCTGGACGGTTCGGCGCAGGGTGACCGTGAGGTGCCCTCCATGCGGTACGCCTACGCAGGCAGTGCGGGCCTGTATCGGTCGCAACGTATCCACGCCGTCCGGCAGTCCGGCCAGACGATCACCAGGGCCTACCGGTACTACCGCCTGAACGTCCAGCCAAGTGGCAGGGGGATGCTCCCCCACTGCTGCGAGGACCAGAGCAAGGCCTTTGGCAAGGACCTCAGGACGGGAATGGTCAATGGCAATGCGCCGAGCGACAAGAGTTACCTCTACTACCACACGGTCAGCCAGTTGCAAGACGCCGTCGGCACATGGCAGATCTTCCGGGTCAGTTGGACGAAGGGAGCCGCGCAGTGCCTGAACGGCTGAGGAAGCGGACTGCGCTCGCGGTCGCCGCGCTGACCGCCCTTTCCCTCGCCCTGCCGCCTGCCGCCTGCCGCCTGCCGCCTGCCGCCTGCCGCCTGCCGCCTGCCGCCGCGATGGCGGACGGACCGCTCACGGGCGGCGACCAGGGGGTTCCCATCCGCCCTCCGGCAACGCCCCGGCCGGCAGCGCGGGCTGGTGGATCGACGTGCACGTCGAGACCCGCACCCGCTACGACAGTGCCGTACCCGGCGCCGGGACCACCCCGTCGCGGTCCGCCGACGCCGACTGGGCGCCGCCCGGGTGCTGGTTCAAGCCGCGCTTCACTCCCGATCAGTACCGGACGTACTTCCGCGACGGCCTCAAGGGCTGGTGGACGGGCCGGGAGTACGTTGAGCCGCTGCGCGAGGAGTTGGAGGCGGAGAAGTACCACCGGGGCGAGGACGGGCTGTGGTGGCAGATCACCTACAACCCCGACGTCTCGGCCGCGTACGCCCTGGCGCACTGCGCGCCCTATGACGAGCCCGAGGTCTGGGTGCCCACCGGTGATCCGGAGCCGCCGCCGGCGGTGCCGACGGCGCTGGACCTGAAGGACGTCGCGTACTCGCGGACCAGGCCGCCGAACCCGCCGGTGGCGCTCAGCCCCGTCGCGGCGAACCAGACGGTGAACCTGGCGACGCACGTGCGGTTCGCGGGAGCCTTCGGCCGCGTCCACACGACGGCCGAGATCGAAGCGCCGCAGTACGGGGTCGACGTGGCCGCCACCGTGGTCGCGGTGCCGACCGCGCTGCGCGTGGACGCGGGTACGCCGTATGCCGGGCCGCAGGTCTGCACGTACGACCTGGCGAAGCGGCCGGACGGCCGCGTTCAGGCCGACTCCTCGGCCGACGCCCGCAACGTGACCTACCGGAAGGCGGGCGCGTACACGCCGCACGCCGAGTTGACATGGAAGGTCACCTGGACGCCGTCCGCCGACGCGAACGGTCCGGCGGCGGCGCCCGCACTACCCGATGGGCTGTCATATGCCGATGTGGCCGTAACCTCCAGGGAGATGCAGACCGTTGTGAGGTAGTGACGACCGACAACGGAATCCGGTGGTGTCCGGAGGTGCGCGGGTGAGCGACCTCCAGGTCACCCAAGAGGTACTGACCGACACGGAACGACTCCTGGGCAGGCTGTACGGCGAGTTCCGTACGGTCTCGGCACACCGCGACGCGCTGCACGACGCATGGGGTTGCGGCGAAGTCGCCGCCGCTATGGGCGCGTTCGTGGACAACTGGTCCTGGTACCGCAAGAGGCTGCTTACCCGTATCGAGGCGGTGGGCGGTCTGGCCGGCTCGGCGCGGGAGACCTTCCGGTCGACCGATCAGCGTCTGGCGCAGGGGGGTTGAGCGGGGCACGGGCGGCGGCCGGGCACCGTTCCCGGCCGCGTGACTGGCATCCCCTCGCCGACACGGACCCGGTCCCCGGCGATCCCGCCGCGATCCTCGAAGAGGTCGCGCACATGAAGCGCGTCGCCGCCCTGCTCAGAACCGAGGCGAAGGACCTCAAGGCCATCACCGAGGGCCGGGGTCTCAAAGGCCGGTACGCGGACGCGCTGCGCGACGGCGCGGGCGAGTTGGAGGTGCGGTTGCGCGAGACGGCCGAGCGCTACGAACGCGTCCACGGCGAACTGACCCACTGGGCAGGGGAACTTGCGGGTTTCCAGGCGGAGGCGGACCGCATCCTGCTGGCAGCGCGGGCGGACGCGGAGCGGGCCGCCGCTTCCGGTCTGGTTTCCGGCCTGGACTCGGGGCCGGGTTCGGTGCACGTTTCCGGCCCGGGGTCGGGGTCGGGGCCGGTTTCGGGTGCGGACCCGGGTCCGGCTTCCGGGGGTGACCCCGCCGAGGATCCGACAGCCGCCCACCGTACGTCCCTTGCGAAGGTCACCGCCCAACGGGACCATCGCGCGGCCCACTACGCCGCCCGGATCCGCGACCGGATCGACGACACGATCAGGGACAGCCGGTGGGAACGGGCCAAGAACGCCATCGACGGCCGGCGGGGCGTCGTCTCTTTCGCCGTGGACGTGATGAGCTGGGTCGCCACCGGAATCGCCGTCACCGCGATCACCATGACCCCGGCGGGCTGGGTGGCCGGTCTCGCGATCTGGCTCACCTTCGGCGTCCTCGCCGGCCACCTGCTTCTCGCCTCGGCCGGCGACGGATCCTGGGCCGACGTCACCATGGACCTCTTCGGCCTGCTCACGATGCGGGCCGGCACGCTCGCCCTCACCCGGCTGCGCGCGGTGCGCGACGCCACCAAGTCCGCGGCGGAGCTCGCCGCCGAGTCGCGGGCGGCGGAGGAGGCGGCCCGCGCGAGCCGCTCCCTGCGCGACCGTACCTCGGCGGTCCTCAACCGCCGCGCCTCCACCCGGGCGCGGCGGGCCAAGGCCCGCCATGACCGCAACATCGCCCGCGCGGCATCCCGCCGCGCGGGCGAGGCGGCGGCCTCGGCGGAGGCGGCCCTCCCCATGCCGTCGGCCTCCCGCTGGGAGGCGGCAGCGGTGGGTGGGGAGCGGGAGACGGCGAATCTCTTCCAGGACGTCAAGCGACTGCGGGCCGCGTACGAGGATGCTCCGGCGGTGCAGCGGGCGAGTTCGGGGGCGGAGACGCACAGGCGGTTATTTCAGGGCACGTGGATCGCTGCGAGCACCGTGGACGGGATGGACAAGCTGCTCGGCACCAGCGATGCCGTCCCGAGCAAGCCCGCTTACGGGCCGTACAGCGATCGGAAGGCCCGCTACACGAAGGAGGTGGGGAGTCCGTGGTGATCAGCGCGAATCCCGTGAAGGACGTTGGAGGCGAGGACCGTGCTTAGCCGCGCGTCATTGGTCAGTCCCCTGCTTGCACGAAGCGGCAGGCTGGTCCGCGGGGGCGGTTTGCTCGCCCCGCTCGGCCTATGTCTCATTGCGGTCACCGCACGGCTGGTGGGGGGCCTATCGAGGCACGGCTTCGTCGACGAGGTGCTCGGTCTGACCGCTGTCGGCCAAATGCTGGTGTGGTGGGGGATGGACGGCATCCGGCGCAGTCGGGGGTGGTGCTCGGGCGTGGTGTCGCATGTGTGGACCGGTGGCGTTATGACCGGCTTGGCGGTGTCCTCGACCGCGATTTTCGAACTCACCCCCATCCCCCTCATCGCTCCCCTCGTTGCGACCCTCGCCCGTTGGCGGATGCGGCGGGACGCGCGCAGGGCGGAGGTTGCCCGGTGACCGTGATGCCCGACGGGCCCGTCGGGTACACCCTGCTGCTGCCTCCGGGATGGACCCGGATCCCGCTGCGGTGCGGCACGCACGAAGCGCTGGACGAGAAGGTGTTCCGGCGGGTCGAGCGGGTTCCGCGGGGGGTGGCGCGGGAGGCGGGGATGGCGTATCGGCTGTATGTGCGCCGGCGGGTGGAGGAGCTGGTGGGGGAGGCGCGGAAGGCGGGCGGGCTGGATCTGTACGTGCCGGTGGGGGCGCGGCCCGGTGGGAGGGTGCTGGCCGCGTCGTTCGTGGTGGCGGGGGTCGAGGGGGAGCGCGGCGTGGCGGCTGAGGCGGTGCTGGGGCAGCCGGCGGGGGTTGCCGGGGCGGCGGCGGAAGTGCGGGGGGTGGCCGGGACCGTGGGGGTGCGGCGGGAGTACGTGGCGGAGGCGAAGGAGGGGGAGGCCGATGTGCCGTCGCGGCATGTGGACTATGTGGTGCCCGTGCCGGGGCGGGAAGGGCGCTGGCTGGTGGTGAGCTTCTCGACCGCGGGGGACGGGGACCCGGAAAGCGCGTTCACGCGGGCCGTCGCCGACCTGTTCGACGCCGTGATGACGACTTTCAGCTGGGCGCCCGGGGCGGGGGCCGCGTGACTACGGGTCGTAGCAGGTCGTAGCGGGTCGCAGGTGCCGCGCCTCATGCCCGCGCCCGCAGTCCCGCCTTCTTCGCGAGGTTGCCGCACGTGTCCATCGAGCACCAGCGGCGGGCGCCCGGCCGGGAGTGGTCGAGGAAGAAGGCGCCGCAGATGGGGGAGGCGCAGGGGCGTAGGCGGGGGAGGAGCGCGGGGGACGTGGCGAGGTCGAGCGCGTCGCGGGCGATGAGGGCGAGGGTGGCCGTGACGGGGTCGGCGGCGTGCCAGCGCAGCGCGCCGGAGGGGGTGAGCCGGGGGACGGGAAGCGAGGCCGTCGCGGCGGAGTTGAGCCGGGTGCGGGCGGCGGGGGGAAGCGCCGCGGGGCCGTCCGGGCCGAGTGCGGCCAGGACCAGCGCGTGAACCGCCTCCCGCAGGGTCACCGCCTCCCGGAGCTGCCCGGGAGCGGGTACGGGTACGGGTACGGTGCCGTCCCCGAAGGGCCCGCACTGCGCCACCCACGCGGCCAGCGCCTCCGGTTCGGCCAACTCCTCGGTGACCTCGGGCGTACCCCGGTACCGCAGGGTCCGCAGGAAGTCCAGGCACAATCGGCCCGAGCCCTGGCGGAAGCGGACGGGTGCGGCGGCTCTGTCGGTCATCGGGCCAGCCTACCGGCCGAACCGGTATAACTGGTACGGTCGTGCGGGCCCTGGTTCACCGGTTAAACCGGTGCCGTATTCTCGCCCAGCCCAGCCCAGCCCAGCCCAGCCCAGCCCAGCCCAGCCCAGCCTGTCGTGCCGCCCCCGTCCCGCGCCCAGCCCACCCGAAAGGCCCCGATGTCCCACCCCGCCGACCTCGTACCCTCCGGGCGCGCTCCGGACAGTGCGGCCACCGGCGCGGCGCCTCAGGGCCCGCCCCGCAGCCTGATCGTCCTGCTCGCCGTCTCCTGCGGCCTGACGGTCGCCAACCTCTACTACGCCCAGCCGCTGCTCAGCGAGCTGCGCCACGACTTCGGCATCTCACCGGTCACCGCCGGCGGGCTCGTCACCGCCACCCAGATCGGCTACGCCGTCGGCCTGCTGCTGCTCGTACCGCTCGGCGACGTTCTGGAGAAGCGCCGGCTCACCACCGTGCTGCTCTCCGTCACCGTCGCCGCTCTTGTCCTCGGCGGTCTGGCCCCCGACTTCCCGGTGCTGCTGGCCGCCTCCCTGGTGATGGGGCCGACGCTGGTGGTCACCCAGATCCTGGTGCCCTTCGCCGCCGACCTCGCGCCGGACGCGTCGCGGGGGCGGGTCGTCGGGCAGGTGATGAGCGGGCTGCTCACCGGCATACTGCTGTCCCGCACCTTCGGCAGCCTGCTGGCGGGCGCGACCAGTTGGCGGGTCGTCTTCCTGACCTCGGCGGCGCTGATGACCGTGCTGACCCTCGTGCTGCGCGCCCGCCTGCCCCGCCGCGCCCCCTCCGCCCCGGCGGGCTCCCTGTCGTACCGCGAGCTGCTGCGCTCCACGGTCCGCCTGATGAAGGTGCACCCGGCGCTGCGCCGCAGGACGTTCTACCAGTCGGCGATGTTCGCCGCGTTCTCGGTCTTCTGGACCACCATTTCCTACGTGCTCACCAGCCCGCCCTTCGACTACGCGCAGTGGCAGGTCGGCCTGTTCGCGCTGGCCGGGGCCGGGGGCGCGCTGGTCGCGCCGTTCGCCGGGCGGTGGGCGGACCGCGGCCTGGTACGGCCCGCGACGGCCGTCGCCTTCGCGGCCACGGCGCTGGCGTTCGCCCTCGCCGGGTTCGGGCGGCACAACGTGATCGCGCTCGGCGCGGCCGCCGTGGTGCTGGACATGGGCACCCAGACCACCCTCATCCTCGGCCAGCAGGTCGTCTACCAGCTCGACGGCCGGGCCAGGGCCCGGCTCAACAGCGCCTTCATGGCCACCTTCTTCGTCGGCGGCGCGATCGGCTCCCAGGCCGGCTCGTACGCCTACCACGCGGGCGGCTGGACCGCCGCGACCGTCCTCGGCGCCGCCCTGCCCGTGGTCGCCCTGCTCGGCTGGACCACCGAGCTCCGTCGCGCGACGTCCGGCTGAGCCCCCGCCGCGGGAGGAGGACTCCCGGCCCGCGGCGCCCCCGGATCCCTCCGACACGGCTCAGGCTCAGACCCTCCCCACCGCCGCCAGGATCTCCGGCAGCCGCCCCAGCAGCCGCGGCGCGGTGAAGCGCAGCGCCACCGCCCCCACCGCGGCGCCGTAGGCCATCCCCGCCGGCAGCACCGTCCACAGCAGCGCGTTATGCCCGGTGAGGTGGAGGCCCACCGACAGCGCCAGCACCGGCAGGCAGCACACGGCCCCGCTCAGCGTGCCGCCGAACACGTTGAGCGCGACCAGGCCGCCCTGTCCCGGCGCCGCGTTGCCGAACGGGTTGTCGTGCGGCACGGCGTACGGGAAGCGCACGCTGGCATACGCGCCGGTCGCGGTCAGCGCGCCCAGGAACGCGAAGGCGAGGCCCAGCGTCTCGGGCAGCGCGGCGAGCCGGCCGAGCAGCAGGGCGGCACCCGCGGTGACCACCGTGACGTACGGCACCGCGATCGCCACCAGCGCCAGGGCCCGGCCGCGCAGTTCGAGCGCCGCGTCCCGGCGGGTGGATATGGTCGCCGCCACCGTCCAGAACGCCGAGCCGTCCATGCCGAACTGGTTGTACAGCTGCATGCCGAGCAGGCCCGCCGCCCACAGGCACTGGTAGACCGTGCCGTGCTGCACCACCGCGACCAGCGGCAGCAGCAGGCCGACCGCCAGGCCCGTGGCCAGCGACGCCCGGGAGCGCGGATCGCGCCACAGGTAGTGGAACTGGCGCTCCATCACCGTGCCCGTCCGGCCGCCGACCAGCCGGCCCGGCAGCAGCCGGGCGGCCCGCGCCGGCCACCCGGCCCGGCCGGCGCTCCTGGCCGCGTCCGCCGCCGCCACGACGGTCGAGGCGTCGGGCGACACCATCAGACGGAACAGGCTGCGGTACCACCAGCGCAGGATCGCCGCGAGCACCACCACCCCGTACAGCAGCTGCACCGCCGCCAGGCCGTAGGCGCCTTGCCCGGTGGAGCGCACCGCGTCCACGACCGGGGCCGGCGGTATCCAGCGCAGCACCGAGGCGGCGGCCGTGATCCGGCGCAGGCCGCCGTCGGAGGACAGCGAGCTGACGCCCAGGTTGACCAGTTGGGCGCCGACCGCCACGAACAGGCCGCTGAGCAGTGCCAGGTCGCGGCCCCTGCGGCTGGTCAGCAGCCGGGTGTTGGCGGCGGCCACCGCCCGGGACAGCGCCACGCACGTCACCAGCAGCAGCACGACCGCGCACACCGCCACCACCGCGGCGGGGCCGCCGTGCGCGACGGCGACCACCGCGCCGGTGGAGACCAGCACCGTGAACAGCGGGCCGACACCGATCAGCGAGGACACCAGCAGCGCGGTGGTCAGCCGGCGCGGGCGCAGCGGCAGCATCGCCAGCCGGGTCGGATCCAGGGTGTCGTCGCCGCCGAAGAAGAACAGCGGCATCACCGCCCAGCCCAGACCCAGGCAGACGGCCAGGGCGACGGCGGCGGCCGGCGCGTAGTGGCCGCCGCGCAGCGCGATCATGCCCGCGCCGAGCCCCAGCGCGTAGAGCATCGAGAAGCCGACACCGGCAGACCAGCCGATCGCGCGGCCCCGGGACCGGCGCAGGCCGTTGCGGATCACCGTCAGTTTGAGCCGGACGAAGACGGGCGTCACCGAGGGCGCCCGGGTGGCCCGGGCCGAAGCGGCGGCGGGCGGCGCCCCGGCGGCGGCCGGCGCTCCGGGCCCGGTCACCGGGCGCCTCCGCCGAGCCAGTCCAGGTCCTGGCCGCCCCGCCGGTCGGCGCCGACCAGCGAGAGGAAGGCGTCCTGCAGGGTCGGCGCGGCGCCGCGCACCTCGGCGAGCGGGCCGCGCGCCACGATCCGGCCGGCCGCCATCACGGCGACCCAGTCGCACAGGCTCTCCACCAGCTCCATCACGTGCGAGGAGAACACGACGGTGCCGCCGGAGGCCGTGTAGCGCTCCAGCACTCCGCGGACGATCTGCGCGGACACCGGGTCGACGCCTTCGAACGGCTCGTCGAGGAAAAGGACTTCGGGGTTGTGCAGCAGCGCCGCGGCCAGGCCGGTCTTCTTGCGCATACCGGTGGAGTAGTCGACCACCAGCTTGTGCTGGGCGTCGGCGAGGTCGAGCACCTCCAGCAGCTGGGCGGCCCGCTTGTCGACCTCCGGGCCGGGCAGGCCGCGCAACCGGCCGGTGTAGCTGAGCAGTTCACGTCCCGAGAGCCGTTCGAAGAGCCGCAGCCCCTCGGGCAGCACCCCGATCCGGGACTTCACCGCCACCGGGTCCGACCACACGTCGTGGCCGACGATCTGCACGCTCCCGTCGTCGGGGCGCAGCAGGCCGGTCACCATGGACAGCGTCGTGGTCTTCCCGGCGCCGTTCGGCCCCACCAGACCGATGAAACGGCCCGCGGGAAGTGCCAGATGGATGCCGGCGACGGCGGTGTGCCCGCCGAACCGCTTCCACAGCCCGCGCACCAGCACCGCAGGCACCGGGCCGCCCGCACCCTCCGCACCGCTCGGCGCCCCGGCCGCGGTGGCCCCGTAGACGGGCAGCTCCCGGTACGGCCGCGGCCTGTTCGCCGCACCCTGCCTGTCGTCCTCCGGCCGCCCCATCCCGCGGCACCCCTCCCCGCTGCTCCCCCGGGCCGCGCCCCCGCCACCCGTCCCGGCGGCGCGCACGGCTTGTCCGTGCGATCGGCCCTGCGATCATCCGTGCGACCACCTTAGAGGGGACCACTGACAGTGACGGCCGGTCCCGCCGGGTCACAGGCCCGGCGCGGGCTCAGCGGGGGAGCACGGGGAGCACGCGGCGCGGCGCGGGCCGCGCCGACCGCCGCGGAGCACGAGCGGCGCGGTGCGCCCCCGCCGTGCCCGCGGCCGGGCGCCCGACCGCGCGTCCCCCGCCGCTCCCGTTCGGTGCCGGACCGCCGCCGCGGCGGTCCGGCCGGTGAGCTGTCGCGGAACCCCGGCGGTAGCGCCCGCGCGCCGCGCGACCGCGGCCGTCACGAGGAGTCACGGGGGACCCGTCGCTCATGTGGGCGCACTGGTGCACGACTGGGGGCGCGTGTGGGCACCCGGCCCCGAAACCGGGTAACAACGGACGGTCAACAGACGCCGGGTGCCTCCCGGCACGGGTGAATTTCCGCCACTACGAGCGTAATCGGACTTTCTGGTGGGAAATGACGAACCGAGGGACAACGAGGGGGGACCTATGGCGGCGCGACCGTTAGTGGCACGGCAGCCCAACGAACGACTCCAGGCACTGATCCAGGAGGCCAACTGCTCCAACGCGGGGCTGGCCCGCAGGGTCAACATGTGCGGGGCCGAGCACGGCCTCGACCTGCGCTACGACAAGACGTCCGTGGCCCGTTGGCTGCGCGGCCAGCAGCCGCGCGGCCGGGCACCGGGCATCATCGCCGAGGCGCTGGGCCGCAAGCTCGGCCGGGCCGTCTCCATAGACGAGATCGGCATGGCCAACGGCAAGAACCTGGCCACCGGCATCGGCCTGCACTTCGCGCCGACCGTGCTCGGCGCGATCGAGCAGGTCTGCGAGCTGTGGCGCAGCGACGTCGGCCGCCGTGACTTCCTCACCGGCTCCACCGTCGCCGCCTCCGCGCTCGTCGAGCCCAGCCGGGACTGGCTGATCACCCGCCCCGACCAGGGCGTGGCCCGCAACGGCGGGGCCCTGGTGGGCATGTCGGACGTCGCGGCGGTCAAGGCCACCACTCAGGCGCTCACCGACCTCGACCACCGCTTCGGCAGCGGCCATGTGCGGCCGGTCGTCGTGCACTACCTCAACAGCGTCGTCTCCGGGCTGCTCGGCGGGAGCTACCGGGAGGCGGTGGGCCGCCAACTCTTCTCCGCCGTCGCCCGGTTGACCGAGCTCGCCGGGTATATGGCGGTCGACACCGGCCAGCCCGGCCTGGCCCAGCGCTACTACATCCAGGCACTGCGGCTCGCTCAGGCTGCCGGCGACCGCGGGTACGGCGGATACATCCTCGCCGCCGGCATGAGCCACCTCGCCGCCTCCCTCGGCAACCCGCGCGAGATCGCCCAACTCGCCCGTGCCGCCCAGGAAGGCGCCCGTGGCCAGGTCACCGCCACCGCCGAGGCGATGTTCTACGCCGCCGAGGCCCGCGGCCACGCCCTGCTCGGCGACGCCCGCACCTTCGCCGCCGTCGCCGGGCTCGCCACCGAGGCCATGGACCGCTCCCGGCCGGAGGAGGACCCGGACTGGATAGCGCACTTCGACCGCGCCTACCTCGCCGACGAACTCGCCCACTGCCACCGCGACCTGGGCGAGGCAGAGCCCGCCGCCCGCCACGCCGAGGAGGCACTCGCCGCGCACCCCGAGACGCGGTCCCGCCGCCGCGCCATCGACCTGCTGCTGCTTGCCGACGCCCAGGTCCAGCAGCGGGAGGTCGAACGGGCCTGCCACACCGGCGCCCAGGCCGTCGCCCTGCTGTCCGGCCTGCGCTCCAACCGCGGCACCGAGTACCTGGAAGGCTTCCGCCACCGCCTGGAGCCGTACGAAGCGGAGCCCGCGGTGCGGGAGTTCGACGCCCGGCTGGCGGAACGGGAAGCGGCCTAGGGACAGTCGTCAGGATCTGCGTGGGCGGCGGAGCGGGGTCCGGTGCGTCGCCGCTGTGAGGCGGCGGAGGCAGGCGGCGCGGTGCGTCGTCGGTCGAGGAGAGCGCGGCAGGCGTGCGGAGCGGGGCCCGCGCCGCCGCGGAGATGCCCACAACCGGCCCCGGACGCGGAAGGGAAGCGCCAATCACCGCTGTGCGCCGAATCGTTACCGTACCGACACCGCATACGCACCCGGGTGGCCAAAGTGCTGGGCAGACCGGGCGAGGCCGGGCCCCGCCCGGTGGTCGGCCGCGTGTGCCGGGCGCGGCCCGGGGCTCGCCCGTCCGGGCGCGTGGTCGGCTTTCCTGATAACCCGGTAGCGTTGGCGGACGGTTGCGACAGCGGGGTCAGAGGCGGGAGTGGGCGGCGATGCACAGCAGCGGACGCGGCGAGGAATCGCCGGAAGCGTACCGGGGCGCCGGCCACCCCTCAGGGCAGAACCAGCCCCCGGCGTACGGCGAGCACGTCCAGCCGGCCGGCGGCAGCCCTTGGGGCGCCGGGCCCGAACCGGCCGACGCCACGCAGATGCTGCCGCCCTATCCGGCCGGCCTGCCCGGATCCGCGGGCGGCCCCGGCCCCGTCCCCGGCGGCCCGGTCCCCATAGCCGACGCGACCCAGATGCTGCCCCCCTACCCGGGCGCCGACCCGTCCGCCGGGCCGCACCCCGGCGCCCCCGGACCCGTACTACCGCCGCAGGCGGCGGCCCCGGGACACCCGGGGGCCGTGGCGCCCGCCGAGGCCACGCGGGCGCTGCCGCTGCCGGGCTTCCCCGAGAACCAGCAGCCGTACGAGCAGCAGCAGCCCTACGCCCAGCAGGCCCCCCAGAGCTACGAGCAGCCGGCGTACGACCAGCGGCAGCCGTACGAGACCGGCTACGACCAGCAGCGGTACGGCGGCCCCCAGCAGCCCCCGCCGGGCCAGGGCGTCCAGGGCTACGGCCAGGAGTACGGCGGCGGCTACGACGAGCAGCAGTCCGGCCCCGCCCCCGCCCCGCAGCACGACAGCGACTACGATCACCTCTTCCGTACCGACGTGCCGAGCCCGCCCCCGATGCGGCAGCGGATCATCGCGCCGCCCGACCGGCAGCAGCAGGCCGCCCAGCCCGCTCAGCCGCAGTACGGGCAGCAGCAGCCCCCGTACGGGCAGCAGCCGGGCCCGTACGAACCCGGCTACGGCTACGACGAGAACGGCGGCCGGGGCGGCGGGCGGCGGATGTCCCCCAAGGTGGTGGCGGGTATCGCGGTGGCGGCCATCGTGGTGGCCGGCGTCGTCGTCGGCGGCCTGCTCAGCGGGGGCGGCGGCGATGACGACCCCGGTACCGCGGCCGGCAAGAGCACCGTCTCCACCGCCCCCAGCGTGTCCGCGGCCCCTTCCGGGCAGGCCGCCGGCAGCGGTGACGAGGCCGAGGTCGAGCAGCAGGCGAAGGCCCTCGACGCGCTGCTCGACACCAGCGGCGACAGCCGCAGCGCGGTGGTCGCCGCGGTCGCGTCGGTCAAGGACTGCAAGGACCTGTCCGGCGCCTCCGCCAGGCTGCGCGACGCCGCGACCCAGCGCACCGGGCTGGTGACCCGACTCGGCACCCTGTCGGTGGACAGGCTGCCGAACCACGCGGCGCTCACCGAAGAGCTGACCAAGGCGTGGAAGGCGTCCGCCGCCGCGGACGTGCACTACGCCAACTGGGCCGACCAGACGGGTTCCGACCCGGGCGCCTGCAAGGGCGGCCACGCCCGGTCCACCTCGGAGACCACCGCGGGCGACACCCAGAGCTACACCGCCACCACGCAGAAGAAGAAGGCGGTCAAGCTGTGGAACGCGATCGCCGGGAAGTACGGGCTCACCAAGCGGGAGTACCGGCAGCTGTAGCCGCGCCCGCGCCCGGCCGGCGGCTGGGCGCCGCGGCCGGCCGGCCCGTAGGCCCGCCGCCGGCCGGGCCCGTGGCCGCCGCCGGGTCCGCCGCCGCGCCCGCGCCCATCAGTACCCGCTCCTGCGCGTCCTGAGCGTCGCGGTCAGGTCCACGAAGCCGGGCCGCGCCGACACCAGCCGGCCGTTGACGATCCGCTGGTAGGTGACCTCGGTGTTGACCATCCGGGCGTGCTCGGGGACGGACTTCATGTCGTCGTCGGTCCAGCCGAGGTCCGGGGTCAGACCGCCGGTCGACAGGTGTGTGGTGCGGTCCATCGCCCGCTGCACGCCCTCCGCGTCCACCCTGGTCCCGGGGCCCATCGCCCGGACCACCCGGGCGAGCACCTGGTAGGCGATCCACGTGGTCTGCGCCCCGGGGTCGGCGAGGTCGATCCGGTCGTCGCCGAACGCGTACTTGTTGACGGCCGCTTTCATCCGGTCCCACCTGGGGTCGGAGGCGGGCGGGTACCAACTGGTGATGGAGGTGTGCTCCAGCGGGCTCTCCGGGCCGCCGGTGGAGTCGACCACCGACTGCTGGACGCTGCCGATCACCGACGACAGCTGGACCTTCGGCCGGGAGTCCCCGGTCCGGCGCAGCGCGTCGAAGAACGTACCGGTGTGGTCGCCGAGCACCGCCGAGACGCAGGAGGAGAGCTTGTTGTCGCCTACCGCCTGGGCGGCGACCGCGATGTAGTCCGAGGAGTCGTCCGCGGTGGGGATGTCGCGGGCGTCGGCGAGGCCGCCGACGTTCAGCCCGGTATCGAGGAACAGCGGGAACTGGTCGCCGGTGATCGAGTCGGGCCGGATCAGCGTCACCTTCTCGCACAGGTCCGCCAGCTGCCGGCCGCTGCCGGCCAGCAGCGCGGGCAGCCCGCCGTTGAGCGGGTACGACAGCAGGCTCTGGAACTCGTCCTCGGTGATGCCGTAGCCGCCGATGTACGGGATGCCGCTGGACTCCAGCGCGCTGGTGAAGGCCGAGCCCTGCTCGCTGTACGAGCCGACCACCGCGACCGCGCCCGCGTCGGCCGCCTGCCGGGCGCAGTCGGTGACCGCGACCGGGTCGTCCCGCTCGTTGCAGGTGAGGACCTCGACCTTGCGGCCGTTCAGCCCGCCCTGGGCGTTGAGGTACTTCTCCGCCACCTCCGCCATGGCGAGCATCCCCGGCATGTTGGTGGCCTTGGTGTCCACGGGCGCCCAGGTCATCACGACCACGGGCGCCGGGGAGCCGCCCGCGCTCCCCGGAAGCACGCCGCAGCCACTGAGCAGCGCGGATACGGCGGTGATCGCCACGGCGGCCATCCGGGTCCTGCGCACACGCCGGTCGGTCATGTCACCGGAACATTCCGGCTCGCCGCCAACGTCAGGGTGTCCGCGGCGTAATAAGCGGTCACTTTCCGGTGAATTACAGGTGCCGCCGTTCGCATGCGTACGATCTGCGACTGTGCAAGGTTCGGAGAAGTCTTCCCGTCGCGGCCGTGCCTCCTCCACGATGGGGGGCATGCCACTCAACGACATGCCGTGGTGGCGCTGGCGCAGCAATGTGCGCTCCGCGTTGCACATGATCAGTGACCCGGTGTTCCAGCGGGACGTATGGCAGGCCGGCCACGACGGCTACGGAGACGTCACCGACGCCGTGTACCGGCTCGTCGAGGACACCTGGCTCGACAACTGGTCCGCCGAGAAGTACCTCGGCACGATCTTCCGCGACGCCCAGGAGGCGGCGCTGGTCGACGTCGCCGTGCTCCGGGTGCTGAAGATCCTGCACCAGGTGGGCGCCGACGCGCCCGCCGGCGCCTATGTGGAGCACCCCGCCTGGCCGGACGCGGTCCGGGCGGCCCGCGAGGCGCACGTACGGCTGGCCACCGCCGACGGCGAGGATCCGGACGTGCCGCCGCGGTCGCTGGAGGTGCTGGCGATATACAACCGCACGGTCGCGCCCTGAGGTGGCCCGGCACGGCACGCGCCAGGCGCCCGGCGGGTTCCGTTCCGGTTGCCGGACAGGACTGCCCAGCGGCCCGGCGCTGTGCCAGGCTGGCGCGGTGAACGATCAGCAGCCGCCGCAGCCGGCCGAACCGCAGTCGCCGTCGCAGTACGTCCTGACCCTGTCGTGCCCCGACAAGCAGGGCATCGTGCACGCGGTCTCCAGCTATCTCTTCATGACCGGCTGCAACATCGTCGACAGCCAGCAGTTCGGCGACCAGGACACCGGGCTGTTCTTCATGCGCGTCCACTTCTCCGCCGAGTCCGAGGTGACCGCGGACAGGCTGCGGGCGAGCTTCGCCGCGGTGGGCGGCGCCTACCACATGGACTGGCGGATCCACCCGGCCGCCGAGCGCATGCGCGTCGTCCTCATGGTCAGCAAGTTCGGCCACTGCCTGAACGACCTGCTGTTCCGGACCAGCATCGGCGCCCTGCCGGTGGAGATCGCCGCGGTCGTCTCCAACCACACCGACTTCCGGGACCTCGTCGGCTCCTACGGCGTCCCGTTCCACCACATCCCCGTCCCCCGTGACGGCAAGGCGGACGCGGAGGCGCGGCTGCTGGAGGTGGTGGAGAAGGAGGGCGTGGAGCTCGTCGTCCTGGCCCGCTACATGCAGGTGATCTCCGACGACCTGTGCCGCAGGCTGTCCGGCCGGATCATCAACATCCACCACTCCTTCCTGCCGAGCTTCAAGGGCGCCAAGCCGTACCACCAGGCGCACGACCGGGGGGTGAAGCTGATCGGCGCGACGGCGCACTACGTGACGGCCGACCTGGACGAGGGACCGATCATCGAGCAGGAGGTCGAGCGGGTCGGGCACGAGGTCACGCCCGAGCAGCTCGTCGCCATCGGACGGGACGTGGAGTGCCAGGCGCTGGCCCGGGCGGTGAAGTGGCACAGCGAGCACCGGGTGCTGCTCAACGGGCGGCGCACGGTCGTCTTCGGCTGAGCCGTCGGCCGGGCCGGGGCGTGCCGCCGGCCTTCGGGCCTTCGGGCCTTGGGGCCGGAGTGTTCCGCCGGGCCGTGCCGGGCCGCCGGGCCCGGGTGGGCGGGCCCCGGCCCGAGGAGCCGACCGCCGCGGGCCGGGGCCCGCCGGCCCGGTGTCCTCAGAGGCGGGACAGGGACGCGGTCGCGAACAGCATGTCCCTGATCACCGCGCGGTCCCCGCGCTGGCCCGCCGCGATCCGCTCCGGCTCGATGTGGCCGGCGGCGAGCTGGCAGAACTCCACGCTGTCCATGGCGACATGCGCGACCGCTTCCTCCCCGGAGGTCGGCGCGCCGGGTGAGTCCACCGGCAGGTACCAGTCGCCGCCCCCGTCCCCCTCGATCTCCAGGTGCAGCGAACGGCCCGGCGCCCCGGCCGGCACCAGCCTGGACGCGGAGATGGCCAGTCCGGCCCGGCGCCGGTCGGCCAGCACGGTGGGCAGCATCCGGGCGGCCAGGTCGATCATCCGGTTGAGGTCGCGCGGCGCGGGCGGGTCGTACGGGTAGTCCACCGCGTCGGCTATGTCCCAGGCGTGCATCCAGCACTCGAAGGCCCGGTCGAGGAACGCGTCCCGCAGCGGCAGCGCGAACACGCCGTAGTCCACGGCGAGGCCGGCGGCCCCGCGGCCGGCGAAGGAGACGGTACGGATCAGGTGGTGGCTCTGCTCGCGCCACAGCGAGTGCAGGGTGACGCCGGGCAGATGCCGCTGGGCCGCCCAGAGGGCGGCGGTCCGCTCCCACGGTTCGAGCGGGAGCTCCGCGTCCTGGCCGCGGGTCCGGCGCAGGCGGACGCGGGCGGTGTGCGGTGCCGCGTCGGGGCCGGGCGCCGGCAGGCCGAGCCCACGGCCCACCAGGCTGTCCACGGCGGTCAGGTGCGCGATGACCCCGCCGACGGTGAGCTCGCGGGTCACCGGGACGCCGTCGAACCAGCGCAGCTCGACCGGCGCCTGCCAGTAGCTGCCGCCGAGGTCGCGCAGCAGCGCGTCCAGCCGGGCGGTCTCGGCGTCGTACGGGCCCGCCCACTCGGGTACCGGGATCCGGGCCGGGCGGCGGCCGAGGCAGCCCTCCAGCACCCGGATCCGCAGCAGCGGGTCGAGGTCGAGCGACTCCTCCGGGTGTAGCAGGCCGACCGCCTCGCGCAGCCGCTGCGCTTCCTCGGCGCAGCCGGCGCAGTCCGCCAGGTGCGTCTTGACGGCCTGCGCCTCCTCGGGCGAGCAGACGGACAGGGCCCACGCGCCGAGCAGGGACTTCAACGTGCCGTGGTCGTACGGGTGGGGCGGCCCGGCGGTTCCGGGCGGGCCCGGGGCCGCGGGCGGTTGCCCGGTTCCGGGCGGCTCGGCGGGTTCCGGTGCCTGGGCCGGTGCCTGGGCCGGTGCGGGTGGCCGGGAGGGGGCCGCGTCCGGGTCGCGCGGGCCGTGGGCGGAGCTGTCCGGGGTGCCGTCCTGCTGACGCTGGCGGGGGATGCGAAGCCGTCCGTCGCCGCCCTGTTCGCGGCCTCCGTCCTGGAACGCCGGACCGTTCACCTGCGGCCTCGCCCGGTACGCGGGTCCAGCGCCTCGTCCTGGCGCGCGCCGGGCTCCATCGCGCTGGACAGCAGCTGGAGGCCGAGCCGCAGCCGTCGGCGCGCCTCGTCCTCGCTGACCCCGAGGTCGGCGGCGGTCGCCCGGTAGTCCATCCGCTCGCGGTAGGCGAGTTCGAGCGCGGCCCGCAGCGGCGCCGGCATCGAGGTCACGATGAAGTCCGCCCGCGCCGCGGTGTTCGCCTCGCGGACCCGGGCCTCCACCTCGGACGCCGTGGACCGGCCGCGGCTTTCGTGCTGCCGCAGGTGGTGCACCGCGTGCCGCTGGGTGAGCGACGCGATCCACGAGCGCAGCGAGCCCCGCCGCGGCTCGAAGGCGTCCGGGTTCTCCCATATGTAGCCGAACACCTCGCGGGTGATCAGGTCGGCCGCGTCGTCGTCGTCCATCACCCGGTGTGCCAGACCGCGCACCAGCGAGGCGTAGCGGTCGTACAGCTCGCCGAGCGCCGCCGCCTCGCCCCGCGCCAGCCGCTGCTGCATCCTGCGGTCCCAGCGCGGTGGTGCGGGTGTTGCCATCTCCCGGCCCCTTCGGCTCGTCCGGCCGTCTGACACCGACGGTTGCGGCGTGTCTTCGGTTCGTACGACTGCGCTCGTCCATCGACGGTACCGGCCGGGTGCGACGGCGCACGCCGCTTTGCCGCAACCTGGCACCCTGTGTGATCGCTTTTGTCTGTCTGTTATCGGGGTGTGACCGCAAGAATGCAGAGTTACGACTGAGAACGGGCATAGGGTCCTGGAGACGACGATGCGGCAGCCGATGGCGAGGCGAGGTGGGGACCCATGCTGGTGACCCGGGCCGAGCAGGACGGCTGGGCGGTGGTGAAGGTCGCGGGCGAAATGGATCTGATCTCGTCACCGGCGGTCCGGCAGAAGGTCCATGAAGCGGTCGCGGACGGTCGCCGCAGTCTCGTACTCGATCTGGCCGAGGTACGTTTCTGCGACTCCAGCGGAGTGGGCGTGCTGATCGGCGCCCGCCGCCTGATGCGCTCCTGTGCCGGCCGGCTGCGGGTGGTCCTTCCGGCGGCCGCCGGCGGCGGTGAGGGGTCGCACGTCGACCGGGTGCTGGCCGCGCTGGGCGTACGCCGGTTGTTCGAGGTCTTCCCCGACCTCGCGGCGGCCACCGACGACACCGCCCGGCCGCTGTCGGCCTGACCGTCTGACTGACCGGCTCCGGCGCCCTGACTACGCTGGCCCCATGTCCGGTTCCGTGTCCCGTCTCACCTTCGTCCGGGGCGACGTCACCGAGCAGCGGGTGGACGTTGTCGTCAACGCGGCCAACTCCTCGCTGCTGGGCGGCGGCGGAGTCGACGGCGCCGTCCACCGCGCGGGCGGCCCGGAGATCCTCGCCGCCTGCCGGGAACTGCGCGCCGGCCCCTACGCCTCGGGGCTGCCCGCCGGCCAGGCGGTCGCCACCACCGCCGGCCGGCTGGCCGCCCGGTGGGTGATCCACACCGTCGGGCCGGTCTGGCGGCCGGACCGCGACCTCTCCGGGCTGCTGGCCTCCTGCTACCGCGAGTCCCTGCGCGTCGCCGATGAACTGGGCGCCACCGGCGTCGCCTTCCCGGCGGTCTCCACGGGGGCCTACGGCTGGCCGATGGAGGACGCCGCGCGGATCGCCGTCAAGACGGTGCGGGAAACCCCCACGTCCGTGGCGGAGGTCCGCTTCGTGCTCTTCGACGCCGAGGCATATGGGGTGTTCGCCGGGTATCGGTAGTCCACCAGGGGCCGGCGGGGGTCAAGCCGGCTCCCGGCGGGCGGCGTGTCGGGCTGTTCGGGCGCCGGTTACGGAGCGTCCGCACGGCGTCGTGTCCGATGCGTGACTTGTTACGCGGTGGAGTCGGCGGACACCTCGGGTACGCTCCATCGGGTGCGTGCGTGTTCAGGGAGTTCTCATGGTGCCGCCCGGCCGAGCCGGGCGGAGAACGACCATGGGCGCGCGCTTCGGCCGCCGCGCCGTACCGAACGTCGCACGCACGCCCGCCCGCGCCGGAACATGCCCGAGGCGCTTGGCGGTGTGACTGTAGGTCGATCATGCTGTGTGAAGCCAGAGTCACGTACGGTGACGTCGGGCTCCCGTGAGGTCTCATGGCCGCCGGTTCGGATGGTGTGAACAGTGCAGGTGCTTCAGGTTCAGCTGGAGATCGGCGTCGACCCCGCGGAGGTGGGGCGCGCTCGCCGTTGGGCCCGGTCGCGGCTGGTGGGCTGCGGTATAGGCGCCGATGAGCCGATGGCCGAGACGCTGATCCTGCTCATCTCGGAACTGGTCACCAACGCGGTGGTGCACACCGGCTGTCCGGCCGTACTGCGGATGCTCTTCCCGACCGCCCCCGCCGCCCCCGTACGGGTCGAGGTCGCCGACAACAGCGGGCTGCCCCCGGCACCCCGCCACGCCCGGCGCGACGACACCGGCGGTCGCGGTCTGGAGCTCGTCGACGGCCTCGCCGACCGCTGGGGGTGGCATTCCGAGGGCACCGGCAAGCACATCTGGTGCGAGGTCGACCGCGCCGCCGCCGCGGCCCTGACCTGATCCGACCTGATCCCGCTCCGCCGCGGGCCCGCGCCCCGGGCGCGGGCCGCTCGGCCCCGGCCGTCAGCCGCGGGCCGAGGTGTGGAAGGTGCGGCGGTAGGCCGACGGGGAGACGCCCAGCGCCACTTGGAGGTGCTGCCGCATCGAGGCGCCGGTCCCGAAGCCGGACTGGCGGGCGATCTGGTCCACACCGAGGTCGGTGGACTCCAGCAGCTGCCGGGCCCGCTCGACCCGCTGCTGGGTCAGCCACCGCCCGGGGCTGAGCCCGACCTCCTCGCGGAAACGCCGGGTGAAGGTCCGCACGCTCATCGACTCGCGCTCGGCCAGCTGCCGCAGGGTCAGCGGCTGCTCCAGCCGGTCCAGGGCCCAGGCGCGGGCCTGTTCGGTGCCGGCCATCCGGGGCTCGGGCAGCGGGCGGCGGACGTACTGGGCCTGGCCGCCCTCCCGGTGCGGCGGCACGACCGTCCGGCGGGCCACCCCGTTGGCCACCGCCGCGCCGAAGTCCCGGCGCACGATGTGCAGGCACAGGTCCATCCCGGCCGCCACCCCCGCCGAGGTCAGCACGTCGCCGTCGTCCACGTAGAGCACGTCCGGGTCGACCCTGGTCCGCGGGAACAGCCGTTGGAAGCGGTCGGTGCTCAGCCAGTGGGTGGTGGCGGGCCGGTCGTCGAGCAGCCCGGCGGCGGCCAGCACGAAGGCCCCGGTGCAGATCGACACCACGCGGGTTCCCGGCCGGATCGCGGCGAAGGCGGCGGCCAGGGGCGCGGACAGCCGGCCCTCGGCGTAGACCGACACGGGCTCGTGCGAGGCCGGCACCACCACGGTGTCCGCCTCGGCGAGTGCTTCGAGGCCGTGCGCGACCACGATCGGGAAATCGGCGGCGGTCGGCACCTCACCGGCCGCCAGACTGCACGTCACCACCTCGTACAGCTCGGCGCCGTCCTCCGTGCCGGTGGCGGTGCCGAAGATCCGCAGCGGGATGCCCAGTTCGAGGGGGATCACGCCGCCGAGGACGAAGACGGCGACCCGGTGGCGTCCCGGGTGCCGGAAGACGCCGCCGGCCGGGCGGCACGCCTCGGACCGCGTCATGGCCCGATTCTTGCATACCGTGGCCACTGGGCCACTCGTCCAACCTGCCTCCCCGCCCGGAGACTGATCATGTGACGCAGATATCCCCACCCTCCGCGCCGGCCGCCGGCGACCTCCCCGCCCCTCCCGCCGACCGCCCGCGCCTGGGCGTGCACCGCGCGTGGGCGGTCGCCGCCATCACCTTCGTGACGATCATCGGCGCCGCGGCCTTCGCCTCTTTGCCCGGTCTGCTGATCGACCCGCTGCACACCGAGTTCGGCTGGTCCCGGGGCATGATCGGCTTCGCGGTCTCCGTCAACCTGGCGCTCTACGGGCTGACCGCGCCCTTCGCCGCCGCCCTGATGGACCGCTTCGGCATCCGGCGGGTCGTCGCCGGCGCCCTGCTCATTATCGCGGTCGGCTCCGCGCTGACCGTGCGGATGACCCAGAGCTGGCAGCTCGTCGTCTGCTGGGGCGTGCTGGTTGGCCTCGGCAGCGGTTCGATGGCGCTCGCCTTCGCCGCGACCGTCACCAACCGGTGGTTCGAGGCCCGCCGCGGCCTGGTCACCGGCATCCTCACCGCGGGCGGCGCGGCGGGGCAGCTGGTGTTCCTGCCGCTGCTCTCCTGGATCACCGAGCACCACGGCTGGCGGCCGGCCGCCCTGACGGTGGCGGTCGCGGCGGTCGCGGTCGTGCCGTTCGTCTGGTTCCTGCTGCGGGACCACCCGGCGGACGTGGGTCTGGCACCCTACGGCGCGGCGCGGTTCGTGCCGAAGCCGCCACCGGTCGTCGGCGCCGCCGGACGGACGCTGCGTGCGCTGCGGGAGGCGGCGCGCACCAGCACCTTCTGGCTACTGGCCGGCACCTTCGCGATCTGCGGCGCGTCGACCAACGGCCTGGTGAAGACCCACTTCGTGCCCGCCGCCCACGACCACGGGCTGCCGGTCACCACCGCGGCCTCGCTGCTCGCCGTGATCGGGGTGTTCGACATCGCGGGCACGGTGGCCTCGGGCTGGTTCACCGACCGCCTGTCGCCCCGGCGGCTGCTCGCGATCTACTACGGACTGCGCGGACTGTCGCTGATGTTCCTCCCCGTGCTGCTCGGCGACAGCATCCATCCGCCGATGGTGCTCTTCATCGTCTTCTACGGCCTGGACTGGGTGGCCACCGTGCCGCCGACCATCGCGCTGTGCCGCGAGCACTACGGAGACAGCGGCGCCATCGTCTTCGGCTGGGTGCTGGCCGCCCATCAGATCGGTGCCGCCGCGGTCGCCTACCTCGGCGGCGTGGTGCGGGACACGTTCGGTTCGTACGACCTCGTCTGGTATTCCGCCGGCGCGTTGTGCGCGATAGCCGCGCTGATGTCCCTGGTCATCCGCCGCCGGCCGGTCGCCGTTCCCGCGCTGGCGGTCGTCGGGTGAACGCGCGGCGCACCGGCGGCCGTTCCGGGTGACGCCCGGATTCACCCGGGCGGGTGAGCGGCGAGGCTGCTCACCCACCCGCCGCCCACGGGACCGGCGGGGCGCCCGGTCGGTCCGGCGGCTCGGCCCTGCCGGTCGCTCAGCCCAGCCGGGCGGCCGCCTGTGCGATCTTCCGGGCGTCGATGGCCAGTTCCCGGAGCATCCCGCTGATCGGGTTGGTGAATCCGGTGAAGTACAGGCCGGGCGCGTCCGGCGGCGTCCTTGCGCCGTGTACCACCGGCCGCCCGCGGCCGTCGAGCACGCCGAGGTGGCCGACGAGCGGTTCGAGCCCGCGCCGGTAGCCGGTCGCGGCGATGATCACCTCGGGACTGATGCCGGTGCCGTCGGCGAGCCGCACCTTGTCGCCGTCCAACCGCTCGACGGCGGCGACCGGTTCGACCCGGCGGGACCGCACCGCCGCGATCAGGCCGACGTCCTGCACCGGGATCGCCCCGTCCAGCACCCGCGCGTACAGCCCCGTGTCCGGCCGGGGCATACCGTACCCGGACAGGTCGGGCACGCTCAGCCGCTCGATGTACGGGGCCAGCCGGTCCACCAGCCCGGCCGGCAGCCGCCGGACCAGGATGCCGCTGGCCTGCGCGGGCCAGCCCGCGGTGGAGCGGCGCATGATGTGCGGCGGCGTGCGCACCGCCAGCCGGACCCGGGCGGCCCCTCCCTCGGCCAGGTCCACGGCCACTTCGGCGCCCGTGTTGCCGACGCCGACCACCAGCACGTCCCGCCCGGCGTACGGGGCCGCGTTGCGGTAGCCCGAGGCGTGCAGAAGATCGCCGGGGAAGGTGTTTCGTCCCGGCCAGTCGGGTATGTACGGCGTGTGGTTGTGGCCGGTCGCCACCACGACCACCGGAGAGGTCAGCACCCGGCCGCCGGTCGCCGGCAGCGACCAGCCGGAGCCGGCCCTCTCCACCCGGGTCACCTCGATGCCGGTCGCTATGTCGAGGTCGTGGTGCTCGGCGTAGCGCTCCAGGTACCGCACGACGTCGTCCCGCCCGACCCAGCGCCCGTACGCCCGGGGGATGGGCAGCCCCGGCAGCGAGGACAGCCGCCGGGTGGTGTGCAGGTGGAGCCGGTCGTAGTGCTGGCGCCAGGACGCCCCGAGGTGGTCCGCGCGCTCCAGCACCAGCGGGCGCAGGCCCCGTTGCCGCAGTGCCGCCGCCGCGGCCAGACCGCCGGGACCGGCGCCGATGACGATGGCCTCGGGTGCCGCGGTGCTCGCCTGGGCACCGGGGTCGGCGGAGGTGGACTCGGACATGCGGAGCTCCTGGAAACCTGGGTTGTCTTACGAAAGGAAAAGGTGGTGTATCGGAAGGTAACCCCATCCGTGGGGCGAGCAGTAGCCCGCCGCGTGTCGGCCCGCGCGGCGCCCGCGCGCGGCCGTGGCCGGCGCGTTGGCGAACGGGCCGGGGGTGGAGCTGACGCGGCGCCCGCGCGCGGCCGTGGCCGGGCCGAGCAGCCCGGCGGACAGGACCGGCGGAACCCGGGGCGGCGAGGGCGCCGGAAGTACCGGGGGTGCGCAGGGCGCTGACGGGGTGGCGGGCGTCGTCCGGCGCGGGGCGCCCGGCTGCGACCGCCGTGGCGCGCTCACCGCGGCCGGCGGTGACGGAGACCGGACGGCGCCGCGGCTTAGCCGGCGCGGCGCCGGGGAGTCGGACCCGGGGGAACGGGGCCGGGACGAGGCGTCGCGCGGCGGCCTGCCCGGAGCCGGGCTGCTGCTGGTCATGCCGCACATGATGCCGGGTCGGCCGGGCCGCGCGTACGCCGCCTGCCGGCAGGGGGTCCGCTCGTGACGACCGGCTGCCGGGCGCCGCGGGACGGCGGGAGCCGGGGTGACGCGGGCGGCACGGGGACGGCCAGGAAGGGGACGCGGAGGCGGCACGGGGGTGCCGGGACGGATGGGGCGGCGGGCCGGGCGCCGGAAGCCGGCCGTGCGGGCGGCCGTCCCGCGCTGCTCCACCGGCTGCGCCGCCTACTTCACCGGTTTCTTCCCGGTCACCCCGAGGTGCACCAGCAGCGCCAGGTTCGGCTTCAGCTCGGCCTGCTTGACGCCGGTTCCGGTGAAACCCTTCTGGTGCGCGGCGACCGCGGCCAGCATGGCCACCAGCGAACCGGCGACGGCCGGGGCGCTGACCTCCTGGTCGACCCGGCCCTTGGACTGGAGGTCCTTGATGGAGTCGGTGAGCGAGCCGGTCACCGAGTTGAGGACCCGCAGCCGGATCCTGTTGAACCGCTTGTCGCCCTCGGCGGCGCCCAGGTCCACGACGCGTAGGATGGCGTCGTTCCTGCGCCAGAAGGAGAAGAAGCCGTCGACGAGTTCGCCGGCGGTCTGGGCGCCGGCCTTGCCCGCCCAGGAGCGGCCGGCCACCAGGTCGGTCAGCCCCGCCCCCTCCTTGGCCATCTCGTCGGCCAGCTCCAGGACGGCGCCTTCGACGTCGGGGAAGTACTGATAGAACGTGGCGGGAGAGGTGCCCGCCATCCTGGCGACGTCGATCACCTTGACGTCGCGGTAGGGCGACGTGCCGAGCATCTCGCCGAGGCAGTCCAGCAGCTTCTGCCGAGTGGCCTGCCCGCGGCGGCCCGCCACGCGGCCGTCGACGGTGCGAACTTGTCCTGTCATGCCGTCAGTTTACCGGCGGGTGATCAGCGCGCGATTTGGCCGCGTGCAAACGGGGAGGCACCTGTTCCACTTGATGAGTGTGCAGGTCAGTGCCCCTTTTGTGACCCCGTGTCGGACGCCTTTCCGGCCGGTCGCCAAGGGATGGGCGGGTGGTTCGTCCCCCCGTGGGAGGCGGTCGGGAAGCCCCTCGGGGCCGGCCGGCGAACCGCTCGCAAGAATTGACCATATGTTCGATTCCTCGCGTGTGCAGTGGGGAAGATCACTGATTACGGTGACTGCGACGACACCGCGTACATACGGAGAGGACCGAGGCCATGTCCGGAATCAGTGAAGGGGCCCCCTGTTGGGCCGATGTCGCCCTGCCCGATCCGGACGCGGGGAAGCGCTTCTACGGGGAGCTGTTCGGCTGGACTTTCCAGGACCAGGGTGAGGAGTTCGGGCACTACGCGATGGCCCTGCGCGACGGAAGGAACGCCGCGGCGCTGGCCGGCAAGATGAACGCGTCCACGCCCACCGCGTGGAGCGTCTACCTCGCCTCGTCCGACATAGGCAAGACCGCCGTGCGCATCCGGGAGGCCGGCGGCCAGATCGTCTTCGGGCCGGACGCGGTCGGCGACTCCGGCGCCATGATGGGCGTCATCGACCCCGGCGGCTCCTACCTGGGCGTCTGGCAGCCCGGCAGCCACACCGGCTTCGGTGTCGTGAACGAGCCCGGCGGCTTCAGCTGGACCGAGAACCTCACCCGCGAGGTGGACACCGTCGACACCTTCTACACCAGGGTGTTCGGGTACGACACCCAGCAGGTGGGCGACGGAGCGCACTTCGACTACCAGGTCTACTCGCCGCCCGGCGACCCCGAGCACCCGGTCGGCGGCCGGATGAGGCGCGCCGAGGACGACCCGGCGGGCCCGGCGGACGCCGGGTCCGCCTACCGGGTCTACTTCGCGGTCGAGGACTGCGACGCCGCCGCGGCCACCGTCCGCCGGCTCGGTGGCCGGGTGCTCCAGGAGCCCCGGGACTCGCCGTTCGGCCGGATGGCGGTCGTCGCCGACGACCAGGGCGCGCGGTTCGCGGTCATCGACACCACCCGCCGGGTCGGCGAGGCGCCCGCCCGGTAGCCACCGGCGGCCCCCGGGCCCGTACCCGTCCCGCCCCCGGGCGCGGATGATAACGAGTTCGCTCTCCGGGCGTGTCGGAGCGGCCCCGGGTTCGCAACCGGCGCCCATCCCAGGAACAATCAGGCCCGTACCCTGGCGTGGGAGCCGGCGAACGGCCACCCGCGGCCGAAGCGACACGGGGAACACGGGGAACGGCCGCAACAACGCGGGGTCACGGGGAGGTGGCAGGGCGATGATGGAGCAGCTGACGCAGCACGACCCGAGACGGATCGGCCCTTTCGAGGTACTGGGCAGGCTCGGCGCCGGCGGCATGGGGCTGGTCTACCTGGCCCGCTCGGCCTCCGGCCGCCGGGTGGCGATCAAGACCGTGCGCGCCGAACTGGCCGAGGACCAGCTGTTCCGGGTGCGGTTCACCCGTGAGGTGGAGGCGGCCCGCGCCGTCTCCGGCTTCTACACCGCCGCCGTCGTGGACGCCGACCCGCGCGCCGCCGTGCCCTGGCTCGCCACCGCCTACGTACCCGCGCCGTCGCTCGAAGAGATCATCAACGAGTCCGGGCCGATGCCCGCCCAGGCCGTACGGTGGCTCGCGGCCGGCATCGCCGAGGCGTTGCAGTCCATCCACGCCGCCGGGCTGGTGCACCGCGACATGAAGCCGTCCAACGTCCTGGTGGTCGAGGACGGCCCGCGCGTCATCGACTTCGGCATCGCCTCCGGCGTCTCCAACACCCGTCTGACGATGACCAACGTCGCCGTCGGCACCCCCGCCTACATGTCGCCGGAACAGGCCCGCGACTCCCGCAGCGTGCGCGGCGCCAGCGACATCTTCTCGCTCGGCTCCACCCTGGTCTTCGCCGCCACCGGCCACGCCCCCTTCCACGGCGCCAACCCGGTCGAGACCGTGTTCATGCTGCTGCGCGAAGGCCCCGACCTGACCGGGCTGCCCGACGAGCTGCGCCCGCTCATCGAGTCCTGCATGCGGATGGAGGCCGAGCGCCGCCCCACCCCCGCCGACCTGCAGGCGCAGCTCGCCCCGCACCTGTTCTCCTCCGGCGGCGACGACACCGGCACCGCCTCGGCCTGGCTGCCCCCGGGCGCGGTCGCGCTGATAGAGCAGCGCCGCAGCGGACGCCCGCCCCTGCCGCCCGGCAGCCGCGGCGCGCACGCCGCGGGCCCGCAGGTCCCGGTCAACGTGCCGCCCCCGCCGCCGTCACCGCCCCGCCCGGTCCAGACGTCGCGCGGCGGGCCCGCGCACGGCAGGGACAGCCGGCACCAGGAACCGGCCACCGCCGCCCCCGTCCAGCTGGCCGGGTCCGCGCCGATCGGCCCCGGACTGCGGGTCGCCGGCACCCGCCACAAGGCGGCGGCCGGCGCCGCCCCCGGCACGGAATGGGTGCGCCAGCGAGCCGGTTCCCACCGCGCGGGCGAGCCCGCCCCCGCCGCCGTCCCGGTGCCCGCGCCGGCTCCGCCCGCCGCGCCCGCGGGCGAGTGGCGGCCCTGGCGCTTCCGGATGTCCAACGACGTCTGGGGCACCCCGGTCGTCTCCGACGGCCTGCTCTACATCACCTCCTTCGAGGTCCACGCGCTCGACGTCGCCAGCGGACGCCGTCAGTTCAAGACCCGCGAGGTCGCCTGGACGATGGCCGTCGCCGACGGCCGGATCCACGCCTCCGACGGCCCCAGCCTCTTCGCCCTCGACGCGGCCGACGGCGCCGAGCGGTGGCGCACCCCGATCGACGGGTGGGTGTACGCGGTACAGGCCGCCGCGGGCACCGTCGTCAGCGCCACCCGCGGCGGCGGTGTCCAGGCGTGGGACGCCCACCGCGGCAGCCTGCGCTGGGAGCGGAGCGGCGCGCAGAGCGAGTTCGAGTCGCCGGACTCCGGCCCCACCGTCATCGGCAGGACCGTGTACTACCAGGGCGGCGGCCACCTGTACGCGGTCGACGCGCTGACCGGCGCCGAGCAGTGGTCGTACCCGGTCGGCGAGCCGGGCGCGGCCGGTTCCGTGCCGACCCGGCCGGTCGTGGCGGACGGCGTGGCGTACCTGACCGCCGGCACCCGGGTGCTCGCGCTGGACGCCCGCAACGGCACCGAGCGCTGGCACTTCGACGCGCCCGCGGTGATGTTCGCGCCGCCCGCGTACGTCCCCGGGCCCGGGGTGTCCGGCGGCGGCGTCTACGTCACCGACCACCTCGGCACGGTGTACGCGCTCGACCCCGCCGACGGCCGGGACCGCTGGCGGGTCGCCACCGAGCCGCGGCAGTCCGTCGAACCGGTGGTGGTCGCCGCCGGCGCGGTGCATCTCGGCGCGGGCAGCGCCCTGTACACGCTGGACGCGGTCAGCGGGACGCCGCGCTGGCGGTTCGCCGCGCAGGGCGAGGTGGTCGGATCGCCCGCGGTCGCCGAGGGCCGGGTGCACTTCGGCTCGAAGGACCACTGCCTCTACACGCTGGACGCCCAGGGCGGCCAGCTGCGGTGGCGGCTCGAGACCGGCGGCGAGATCACCGGGTCGCCGGTGGCCGCGGAGGGCGTGGTGTACGCGTGCTCCAAGGACCGCTGCGTGTACGCGCTCGACGCGGCGAAGGGCACCGGGGCGTCCGCCCGCCGGACCTGAGAAGGCGTCACCGCTCCCCGTGGCCGCCCCCGGGCTCGGGCGGTGGCGGCGGTCCGCCGGGCCGGTGGGGCGGCGGCGCGGGTGGGGCGCCGCCCCGGACCGTCGGCGGTCCGCAGTCCGGCGGCCCGCCGATCCCCGGCGGCTCACCGACCAGCGTCGGTTCCGCCTCGCCGGCGGGCGGGAGCGGGGGCGCATCCGGGCCGTACGGGTAGCGGCCGGGACACAACGTGTCGTAGCCGCCGCCGCCGTCGTACGGGAGGGCGGCCGGCTCGGTGAAGGCGGCCCGGCGAAGGCGCGGCGGGCGCCCGCCGACGAGGCGGGCGGCGAGGAAGAGCAGCAGCCCGCCGCCGACCGCGCCGGCCACTCCGGTGCCGAGCCCGTCGCCGCCCGCGGTCAGCGACCGCGAGAACTGGGCCTGGCGGACCATCCACAGCACGGTCGTCCCGAGTACCAGCACCCCGGCGAGCGCGACGACGTACCGCGAACGCATCAGCGCACCGAGCAGGGTGAGCAGGGCGGCGAAGCCCATCGGGAGGAAGAGGGAGCCGAGCGGGGCCGCGTCGTGCGCGGTCACCCCGACGCGGGTGAAGAGGTCGTCCACCCGGATGTCGGCGCCGCGCCGACCGCCGTACCAGGGCTGAAAGGCGCCCCAGACGGCGGCCGAGGCCCCGGCGAGGGCGAGGAGGCACCCCAGGATGCTGCGCGCCATCGGGTGCCACCGCCTTATGCCGCCGGTCCGGCCCCCTCGCGCCCGACGCTAGGTCCGCGCGCAGGGACCCGCCAGGCGAGCGCCTCCGCCGGAGTGAGGGCCGCGGCGCTGCGACGGGGCGGCGGGCGCGCCGGCACCGGACGGTGGGCCGGGGCGGAAGCCGGGGTGCCGGTATCAGGCCGCCGGTGTCAGCACCGGGGAGGACCAGGGCCTGTCGGGTGGATCTTCGCGCCGTGAGGGGAATCGGTGGCGGAACGCGGTCCGCGCCCGGTCCGGTACGTACGCCGGTCCCGCATGCTCGCGGCTGTACGCGGCTGTACGCGGCTGTACGCGGCTGTACGCGGCCCCCGCGCCGTCCCCGTGGCGCACCCCGCCGTATGCGGTTCCGCCCGCCCGCGGCCCCGTCCCGCCGCACGGGAAAGCGGTCGGCCGCAGCGCCCCCTCCGCGCTGCGGCCGACCTGTGTGCCCCCGGTGGGCCTGCTTCCCCCTGAACCAGGCCCACCGGTTCCCCCGGGCACCCCCGTGCCCCCCCGTTGGTCTCCCCCCGCTTTCCCCCTGATGTCCCCCCGCTTCCCCCATTCCCCCCGGCACTTTCCGTGACGGTTCCCCAACGCGCCGCGGTTGTGCGATGGTGGACCTGGCGGTCAGTCCAGGTGCCAGTTGTCCGGCTTGACCTCACCGGGCTTGGCGGGCTTGGCCGGCTTCGGAGTGAGCAGTCCGTCCGGCGCGGCCTCTGCGGCGCCGTCGAGGTGCCAGTTGTCCGGGTCGTCCCCGTCCTTGGGCGGAGTCGGCGGTACCGGCGGCAGCGGGTCGGTCGGATCGGTCGGCGGAATCTCGGTGCTCATCGTGCTCTCCCATGTGCCTTGGGGACGTACTGGTCCGAAGCCCGCCCGGCGAAGTCCCCCGTGCATCACCGGGCGGGCGGCTCTTGCAGTGATGGAATCGTGGCAGGCACCGATAATCAACTGATAAACGTGTTTGATGAGCGTGCTGACCTGCTGTGACGCCGTCGGAATTCCCCGTTCACAGGGCGATGGTGGACGGCGGCGCGGTGTCGTCGCCGAGCAGTCGGCGTACGTCCTGGGCCTCGCGGAACGATCCGATGGCGGAGAAGGCGCTCAGCGCGTCGTGCCAGCAGGCGTGTGCGCGGACCGGCTGGCCCATGCCTGCCAGCGCCTGGCCGAGGACGGTGAGCGCGTTGGCGACGCGCCACTCGCCGCCCGTCTCGCGCAGGATGACCAGTGCCTGCTCGACGTGCGAGGCGGACTGACGCCAGCTGTTCCCGGCCAGGTGGACCTTGGCGAGCCGGTAGAGGGTCATGCCCTCCCAGAACTGCTGCCGGGCGTCGCGGAAGATCTGCAGCGCCTCGGTCAGGCACGCCTGCGCCTCCTCCAGCCGGTCGGCGGCGGTGAGCGAGATGGCCATGGCGTACAGGCCGTTGCCGAGCCGGAATCCGGCGCCGAGCTCGCGGTAGATGTGGACCACCCGCGCCGTCGCCGTCAACGCCGCGTCCAGCTGGCCGAGTTCGAGCTGGGCCCGGGACAGGTTGCTGAGCGCGGCGGCTTCGCCGTGCCGGTTGCCGTCGGCCTGGAACTGCTCGATGGCCTCGGCGAAGTAGCCGGCGCACCGCTCGAACCCGCGCTCCTGGTAGGCCAGGGTGCCGCGCAGGTTCGGCGCGTAGCTGCACGTCAGCCGGTCCCCGGCGGCGGTGCCCAGCCGCGAGGCGTGCTCCGCCTGGTTCTCCGACTCCGCGTAGCGGCCCGAGAGCCGCAGCAGTTGGCCGTACAGCAGCCGGGCGCGGCCTTCCACCAGGGCGTCGCCGCAGGCCTGCGCGGTGGCGACCACGGCCCGGGTGGCCTGCTCGTACTGCCGGGCGTAGACCCCGGACTCCATCAGGTCCTGGGCGGCCATCAGCAGGTCGACCGCGCGCCGCATCGGGCCCTCGCAGCCGCCGTCCGCGGTCTGCTGGACGGCCGCCAGCAGGGCCTGTGCCTCGGAGAACAGCCACTCCAGGGATTCCTCGCGCGACCCGAAGGCGAGTCCGGGGCGGCCGGTGGCGGCCAGGTGCTCCAGCATCCGGTCGCCCGGGTTCTCCAACTCGTAGGCGCACGCGGCCGACGCGAGGTAGAAGTCCAGCAGCCGGGACTGCGCCTGGCAGCGCGCCTCGGGTGTCTCGTCACGCTCGGCGCACTCGCGCGCGTACAGCCGCAGCAGGTCGTGGAAGCGGTAGCGGGCGGGCGCGGCGGACTCGATGAGGCTGATGTCGACCAGTGCCTCCAGCAGCTCCTCGGTCCGGTACGGGTCCAGGTCCAGCACGGCCGCGGCGGCGTGCAGCGAGATGTCCGGGCCGTCGGGCAGCGACAGCAGCCGGAACGCGCGGGCCTGGGCGGGCGACAGGTGGCCGTAGCCGAGCGCGAAGGTGGCCTTCACCCCGAGGTCCCCGGCCCGCAGCTCGTCCAGCCGGCGGCGCTGGTCGGCGAGCTTGTTGGCGAGCACGGAGACGGTCCAGGTGCGGCGGGCGGCCAGCCGGGCGGCGGCGATCCGGATCGCCAGCGGCAGGAACCCGCACGCGCCCACCACGTCCAGGGCGGCCTGCCGTTCGCTGCTGGTGCGCTCCTCGCCGACGATCCTGGCGAAGAGCCGCAGCGCCTCCTCCGGCGACATCACGTCGAGGTCGACCAGGTGCGCGCCGGCCAGGTCCACCATCCGCATCCGGCTGGTGACCAGTGCCGCGCAGCCCGGGGTGCCGGGCAGCAGGCTGCGGATCTGCGCGGCGTCGTAGGCGTTGTCGAGCAGCGCCAGCACCCGCCGCCCGTCCAGCGTCGAGCGGTACAGCGCGGCGCGTTCGGCGAGCGTGTCGGGGATGGCGGGGTTGGGGACGCCGAGCGCGCGCAGGAACGCGGCCAGAACCGCCTCGGGTTCGGCCGGGCGCGGGTCGGTGCCCTGCAGGTCGACGTACAGCTGTCCGTCGGGGAAGTCTTCGCGGACCTGGTGCGCCACGTGCACCGCCAGCGTCGTCTTGCCGACACCGCCGATCCCGGCGAGCGCGGAGACCGCCATCACCCCGCTGTCCCTCGACGTTTCGGCGAGCTGCTCGGTCAACTCCCGTACGAACCCCTCACGGCCGGTGAAGTCGGCGACGGTGGCGGGCAGTTGCGCGGGCCGGAACACTTCCGGCGCGCCCGGTCCGGTCCCCGCGGGGGCGGCCAGGGACGGGTCGGCCTCCAGGATCCGCTGGTGCAGCTCGGCGAGTTCGGCGGACGGGTCGATGCCGAGTTCGTCGGCGAGCAGCCGCCGGGTGTCGGCGTAGACACCGAGCGCCTCGGCCTGCCGGCCGCTGCGGTACAGCGCCAGCATCAGCAGCGCCCGCAGCCGCTCCCGCAACGGGTGCTCGGCGGACAGGGCGGTGAGCTCGGAGACCGCCTCGGCGTGCGCGCCCAGTTCCAGGTCCAGCTCCAGGCGCGTCTCGACCAGCCCGACATGCCACTCCGTCAGCCGGCTGCGCTGCGCCTCCGCGTACGGACCCGGCAGTCCGGCCAGCGGCTCGCCGTGCCACAACGACAACGCGGTCACCAGCAGTTCGCGCGCCTGCGGCAGATCGCCCGCGGTGCGGTGCTTGTCCGCCTCGGCGGCCAGCCGCTCCACCACCGCGCTGTCCAGCGCGTCGGCGTCCACATGCAGGGCGTAACCGCCCGAGTCGGTCACCAGCGCCTGCGGACCGAGCGCCTTGCGCAGCCGGAACGCGTAAGAACGCAGCGCGGCCAGCGCGGTGTTGGGCGGGCTCTCCCCCCACACCGCGTCGACGAGCTCCGGCGCGGTCGCGGTACGCCCGCCACGCAGCAGCAGCGCGGCCAGCAAGGCGCGCTGCTGCGGCGCGCCGGTCCCGATCGGCTCCCCACCCCGCCAGGCGCGAACCGGACCGAGGACCGCGAACCGCAGGCTTGCGCCCGGCTCCGGCCTGGTTTCCATTTCAGCCCCCTGAACCGCCCGGCGGCCGGGACTTCCCCGAGACCCCGACTCTCCGCGCGTATATCTATCGTTCATCGCTGGACGGAACAGTTGTCCGCATGGCACGTGGAGCCGCGAATCCGACTCGCCCGTGCCAGTTTGCCGTGTCGGGGCCGCTGCGGTCACCCCGGTCCGGGTCCCGATCCGGCCTGGCGGCAAAAGTTGGGCTGATTCGAGGTTCCGTCTGTGCGTGCGCGGAGGTTGTGCTGTGTGGGGTCCGTTCGTACCGGTGTGCGTTCTGCGACCGGGTTGGTGACGGGAACGTCATGTGTGCTTGGTGCGGAGACGTTTCGCCTGATGCTCCGATCTGGGGCGGTGTCCCGGGGGAATCCTTCGACATGTCCGGCTTACGGTCGGCGCGGCCCTCGGACGGCAATGGACCGGCGGCCGGGCCCGAGCGCCCGTCGGCGTTCGGCCGGCGGCAGGCGCGCCGCGGCCCCGGCGCCGGGCCGGTCCGTACGGGGCCGGCCTTCCCCGCTGTCCCGGCCACCCGGCCCGTTCCGGCCGCAGCCGCAGCCGCAGCCGCAGTCACAGCCGCAGCCGCGGCGGCGCCGGGGACGACCCGGGTGGCCGGGATGACCGGCGACGGCCACGACCGCCCGGCCGACCGGACCGGGGGCGGCGGACGCGGCGGCAGGGGCGGCGCCGGCGGCGACGGGACCGGCGGGACGCGTCCGCGGCCCGGCGACATCGGGCGGCTGCCCGGCCCGCTGCTGCGCCACCGCGCCGAGCGCCGCCCGCAGACCGTGCCCGCGCTGCCGTACCCGAGCGCCGCCAGAACCGGCACCGCCGGGTGCAGCTTCGCCGAACTCGACCGCCGGGCCCGCGCGGTCGCCGCCCGCCTCGGCACCCTGCTCCAGCCCGGCAGCCGCGTCATGCTCGCCTACCCGGAGGGCCCTGACCTGGCCGGCGCGTTCTACGGCTGCCTCTACGCCGGCATGGCCGCGATCCCGATGGTGCTGCCCGCGCCCGGGGCCACCGGCCCGGTCGGCCGCGCGGTCGGCCGCATCGCCCCCGACCTGGTACTGACCGGCGCCGACACCTGGACGCCCTTGGCGGTGGACCGGTCCCGTACCCAGGTGCTCGAAGCCGACGGGCGGCGGGTGGCGGGCGACCCCGTATGGCGCCTGGCCCAGAACTGGCGCCCGGTCGGCGTGCTGCGCAGCGCTCCCGCGTACCACCGCTACCACGACGACGGCGCGGCCGGCGGGCGGCTGGAGCCGGCGATGTCGCACGCCGACCTCGCCGACGTGACGGGCGAACTCGCCCAGGCGGTCCGGCTCGGCACCGACGAGGAGAACGTCGGCTGGATCGCGGCGGTGCACGGGGTGGAGGACGCGGTGTGGCGGATCCTGCTGCCGGTACGGGTCACTGTGTGACGGACCGGGGGCGCTTCGCCCAGCCCCTTGCGGTGGGGTTCGCGGCCGCCGGTCGGTGGCGGGCCGTTCGCTTGGTCCCCCGCTCCCCTGGGGGCGGCCCGGTGCGGTCGGCTCGTGGCCGCCGGCCGGCGGGTTGCGGGGCGCGCGGTTTCCCCGCGCGCCCCACCCGTCCTCGCCGTCCTCGCCGTCCCGCCGTCCTCGCCGTCCTCGCCGTCCTCGCCGTCCTCGCCGTCCTCGCCGTCCCGCCGTCCCGCCGTCCCGCCGTCCCGCCGTCCCGCCGTCCCGCCGTCCCGCCGTCCCGCCGTCCCGCCGTCCCGCCGTCCCGCCGTCCCGCCGTCCGGTCACCCTTCGTACGGTGGTACGAGCCGCCCGGATATTCCTCGTCCGGTCGGATCGGCGGGTGATCTATCCGACAGATCACCACGCCGACTGGTGGTCCGCCGGGCCGCCCATCGCCGACGGGGCAACTTATCCTCGAAGGATGAGTCTGCCGCCGCCGCGCGCCGCCGCGCCCACCGCCAACGCCATGCGTCGCGCCCTGCACCGCGCGGAGGAGGGCGTCGCGCTCGATGTCGGCGAAGCGGCGGTGCTGCTCCAGGCGCGGGGTGCCGATCTGACCAGACTGGCGGCCACTGCCGCCCGGGTGCGGGACGCCGGACTGGAGGCGGTCGGCCGCCCGGGGGTCATCACCTACTCCCGCAAGGTCTTCATCCCGCTCACCCGGCTGTGCCGAGACACATGCCACTACTGCACCTTCGTCACGGTGCCGGGCAAGCTGCGCCGGGCCGGCCACGGGATGTTCCTCTCCCCCGACGAGGTGCTCGACATCGCCCGCCGCGGCGCCGAAGCGGGCTGCAAGGAGGCGCTGTTCACCCTCGGCGACCGCCCCGAGGACCGCTGGCCCGAGGCACGCGAGTGGCTGGACGCGCACGGCTACGACGACACCCTCGCCTACGTCCGCGCCATGTCGGTCCGGGTGCTGGAGGAGACCGGGCTGCTGCCCCACCTCAACCCCGGCGTCCTCGGCTGGACCGACCTGCAGCGGCTCAAGCCCGTCGCGCCCTCCATGGGCATGATGCTGGAGACCACCGCGACCCGCCTGTGGTCCGAGCCCGGCGGCCCCCACCACGGCTCGCCCGACAAGGAGCCCGCGGTCCGGCTGCGGGTGCTGGAGGACGCGGGCCGCTCCAACGTCCCCTTCACCACCGGTATCCTCATCGGCATCGGCGAGACCCACCAGGAGCGCGCCGAGTCCCTGTTCGCGATCCGCCGCACCGCCCGCGCCTACCACGGCATCCAGGAAGTCATCGTCCAGAACTTCCGCGCCAAGCCGGACACCGCGATGCGCGGCATGCCCGACGCCGAACTGGAGGAGCTGGCCGCGGCCATCGCGGTCGCCCGGATCGTGCTCGGCCCGGCCGCCCGCATCCAGGCCCCGCCGAACCTGGTCGACGGCGAGTACGCCCGCTTCATCGAGGCCGGCATCGACGACTGGGGCGGCGTCTCGCCGCTCACCCCCGACCACGTCAACCCCGAGCGCCCCTGGCCGCAGATCGACGAACTGGCCGCGCGTACCGCGGCCACCGGCTTCGCCCTCAGGGAACGCCTCACCATCTACCCGGAGTTCGTGCAGCGCGGCGAACCGTGGCTCGACCCGCGGCTGCTGCCGCACGTACGGGCCCTGGCAGACCCCGCGACCGGCCTCGCGCTCGCCGACGCCCGCCCGCGCGGCCTGCCCTGGCAGGAGCCCGACGAGGGCTTCACCGCCACCGGGCGCACCGACCTTCACCGCACCATCGACACCGAGGGCCGTACCGCCGACCGCCGCGACGACTTCGACGAGGTCTACGGCGACTGGGCGGCGCTGCGCGAGCAGGCCGCCCCCGGCATGGTCCCCGACCGGGTGGACGGCGACGTGATGGCCGCCCTGCGCACCGCGGCCGACGACCCCACCCGACTCACCGACACCGAGGCGCTCGCCCTGCTGCACGCCGACGGGGCCGCCCTGGACGCGCTGTGCCGGATCGCCGACGACCTGCGGCGCGACACGGTCGGCGACGAGGTCACGTACATCGTCACCCGCAACATCAACTTCACCAACGTCTGCTACACCGGCTGCCGTTTCTGCGCCTTCGCGCAGCGCCGCACCGACGCCGACGCCTACACCCTGTCGCTGTCCCAGGTCGCCGACCGCGCCGAACAGGCGTGGCGGCTCGGCGCCACCGAGGTCTGCATGCAGGGCGGCATCCACCCCGACCTGCCCGGCACCGCCTACTTCGACATCGCCAAGGCGGTCAAGGAACGCGTCCCCGGCATGCACGTGCACGCCTTCTCGCCGATGGAGGTCGTCAACGGCGCCACCCGCACCGGCATGTCGATCCGCGACTGGCTGTCCGCCGCGAAGGAGGCGGGCCTGGACTCCATTCCCGGCACCGCCGCCGAGATCCTCGACGACGAGGTGCGCTGGGTCCTCACCAAGGGCAAACTCCCCACCGCCACCTGGGTCGACGTCGTCACCACCGCCCACGAACTGGGCATCCGCTCGTCGTCCACCATGATGTACGGCCACGTGGACCAGCCCCACCACTGGCTCGGCCATCTCCGGCTGCTCGCCCGGATCCAGCAGAACGCGCTGGCCAACGGCCGGGAGGGCTTCACCGAGTTCGTCACCCTCCCGTTCATCCACACCAACGCGCCCGTCTACCTGGCCGGCATCGCCCGGCCGGGCCCCACCACCCGCGACAACCGCGCGGTGACCGCGATGGCCCGCCTGCTGCTCCACCCGTACATCCCCAACATCCAGACCAGTTGGGTCAAGCTCGGCACCGACGGCGCCGCCGAGATGCTCCGCTCCGGCGCCAACGACCTCGGCGGCACCCTGATGGAGGAGACCATCTCCCGGATGGCCGGCTCCGGTTACGGTTCCTACCGGTCGATCCGCGACCTGGCCGCCATCGCCGAGGCGGCCGGCCGGCCCTCCCGGCAGCGCACCACGCTCTACGGCGAGGTCCCCGCCGAGCGCCTCGCCGCCGGGGCGGCCTCCGACGGGCACCTCCCCGAGCTTCTGCCGGTGCTGGGGGACTGAGAGCGCCTACCCTGTTCCTCCGGGGACATCCGGGGCTCCGCGGTCTCGGGCCGGGGAGCAGGGAAGCAGGGGGCAGGGATGCCGAATCGTCAGCAGCCGTCGTTGCAGGACCTCCTGCGACGGCGGCGCACCAGCGGCTTCGTCGGCCGCCGCGCCGAACTGGCCGCGTTCCGCACCAACCTGGCCATCCCGCCCGAGGACGACGCGCACCGCGTCATCTACCACGTGCACGGGGCCGCCGGCGTCGGCAAGTCCTCGCTGCTGCGGCAGTGGGAGAACACCGCCCGCGAACTCGGCGCCCTGACCGGGTACCTGGACGAGGCCCTCACCGGCGTGCCCGACGCGATGGCCGCGCTCAGCCACCAGTTCGCCCGGCAGGGACGGCCGTTCAAAGCCTTCGACAAGCTGATGGCGAGCTACCGCGAGCGCCGCCACGAAGCCGAGGCCGTGCCCGAGGCCCTCGACACCCCCTCCCCGGGCGGTGTCCTGGCCGCCCAGGCCGGACTCGCCGGCCTCGGCCTGGTCCCCGGACTCGGCCCCGTCGCGGGCGCGTTGGACCCCGACCGGCTCGCCCTCCAGGTCGACCGGCTGCGGGCCGCGCTCAGTACGCGCTTCGGCAACGAGCAGGACGTCCGGCTGGTGATGTCCCCGGCCGACGTCCTCACCCCCGTCTTCGTCGGCGACCTCACCGCCGCCGCGGCCGACACCCCCTGGCTCGCCCTCTTCCTCGACACCTACGAGCGCACCGGCCCGCTGCTGGACCGCTGGCTGCGCGACCTCGTCCTGGACGGCCGGTACGGCCCGCTGCCGGCCAACCTCGTCCTCACCCTCTCCGGCCAGGGCACCCTCGCGCCCGCCGTCTGGGGCGACTTCGCCGACGTCATCGCCGACGTGCCGCTGGACCTGTTCACCGAGGCCGAGGCACGCGACCTGCTCGCCGCGAAGGGCACCACGGACGAGCGCGTCGTGGACACGGTGCTGCGGCTGTCCGGGCGGCTGCCCGTGCTCGTCTCCACCCTCGCCGAGGCCCGGCCGGCCGGCCCGGAGGCGGTGGACGACCCCAGCGACACCGCCGTCGAACGCTTCCTGAAGTGGATCGAGGACCCCGCCCGCCGGGACGCGGCCCTCGCCGCAGCCCTGCCGCGCCGCCTGGACGAGGACGTCTTCCGCGAAGCGGTCGACCCGGAGGCCGGCCTGCTCTACGACTGGCTGCACGCCCTGCCCTTCGTCGACGACCGCGCGGGCCGGGTGACCTACCACGACGTGGTCCGTACGGCGATGCTCCGCCTGCAGCGCAAGCGGTCGCCCCGGCGCTGGCGCGACCAGCACGAGCGGCTGGCGGCGGCCTTCGCCGACTGGTCCGCCCCGCAGGCCGCCACGTCCCCCTGGGACGACGAGCAGTGGGCCGGCTACGTCCTGGAGGAGACCTACCACCGGCTCTGCGCGGACCCGCGCGGCGCCCTGGCGGGCGCCCTGGCCCGTACCGTCTCCGCCTGCGCCGCCGGCCCCGACGCCGTACGCCCCTGGGCCCGCATGCTGACCGCGGCCGGCAACGACCTGGACGCCGAGATCGTCTGGGAGTGGGGCCAGGCGCTGGGCGCCGCGCTCGACGAGGCCGAGCGGCCGGTGCTGCGCGCGCTGAACGCGCTGCTGGACAGAAGGCAACTCGACGGCGAGGCAAGGGCGGAGGCCTACGTACGCCGCGGCCGCGAACACGCCCGCGCCGACTCCCCGGCCGCCGCGCTCGCCGACTACGACGCGGCGGTCCGGATCGGCTGCGACTCCTACGAGGTCCACTTCTGGCGCGGCGACGCGCTGCGCCGCCTGGACCGGCTGGAGGAGTCCGTCAAGGCGCTGGACCGGGCGCTGGAGGTCGCCCCGGCGGACTGCGAGGCCCGCGAGAGCCGGGCGCACAGCAACCTCCTGCTGCTCCGCCACGACGACGCGGCCAGGGACGCGGACCACCTGCTGGCCCGCGACCCGGCGAACGTGGCCGCGCTCGTCATCCGATGCGGCTCGGACCTGCTGCTCGGCGACCGGGAGAAGGCCGTCGGCGGTTTCCGGCGATTCGTGTCACTGACGGAGAAGGGCCCGCGCCGTTCGCTGCTGGCCCTCAGTGTCGGGCTCATGCTCAGCGTGCAGGGCTGGCACAGCGACGCGCTCGCCGCCTACGACGTGGCCCTGGAGTCCGCCGCGGACCCGCGGCTGTCGACGGTGTACAGCCCCCGGGCGAAGACCCTGCTGAAGCTGGAGCGGTTCGACGAGGCGCTCGCCGCCTTCGACCTGGCGCTGGAGAAGGAGCCGGGCGCGGACCCGGCCGTTCTGCACACCGGCCGTGCCATGGCGCTGGTCGGCCTGCGCCGCTACGAGGAGTCGCTGACCGACTTCGACCGGGCGCTCGCCGTCCGCCCCGACGACTGGCGGCTGCTGTCCGCCCGCGGCGGTCTCCAGCGCATGCTGGGCGACTACGACGCGGCCCTGGCCGACCTGGACCGTGCCGCGCTCCTGGCCCCCGCCGAACCCGGTACAGCGCGCCAGCGGGCCGACATCCACGTCACGCGCGGCCACTGGGCGGAGGCGGTCACCGCCTACGGCGAGCTGCTGGACCGCGCGCCCGACGACCTGCCCGGCTACGAGGGCCGCGCGGTGGCGTATCTGCAACTCGGCCGGCCGAACGAGGCGTTGGCCGACCTCGACGCCTGGGTGCGGCGTGCCCAGGACCGGGCCGAGGCGCTGCGCCGGCGCGCCGGGGTGCTGGGCCTGCTCGGCCGGACCGCCGAAGCCTGGGCCGACCTGGACGCGGCGCTGGCCGTGTCCCCGGCCACCGTGTCCCTGGCCACCGACCGGGCCGCGCTGCACCGCCGCGCCGGCCGGCACGACCGGGCGCGTACCGAACTGGCCCGCGTCGCCGATCCCGCGCCCGGCGACCTGAACGTCGCGGCCGAGACCCTCCTCGTCGACGCCTACGACCGGGCGGGGCTGTCGGACCGCGCGTCCTGGCGCCGCTTCGACACCGTGCTCGCCGCGGCACCGCCCGCGGAGAGCGCGGTGAACAGGGCCGCGTGGGCCGGCGCCCGCGCCCTGGCCGGCTGCGCCCTGGCCGACTGGCCCGCCGTCGACGCCGCGCTCACCGGACTCCTGGCCGCCGGGCCCTCCTGGAGCATCCTGGCCGAGCTCGAACAGGAACTCGCCTACCTCGCCGGCTGCCCCGGCGCGGACGCCCCGCGGCTGACCGCCCGCCGCGACCTGGTGGCCGCGGCGCGCGCCACGCTGGAGGAGACCGGGTCCGTGGGCGCGTAGGCGTTCACCCGGCCGGCCCCCGCCGGGAGCCCGTCCCGGTGAATTCGGCGCCCCGCCGCGGCCGCGTTTCCCCGTGTTCCTCGGCCCTGGGCCCGGCCCGGTGCTGAAGTCCTGTGTGGCAGAAGTGAGTTGCCACATCCCTTGGGGGAGAAGTGACGCCCGACGGCAGGACGAGCAGCAGCACCACGACGACGACCCGCACCGGCGCCCGTGGGCGTACCCGCACCGGCACCGGCCCGGTCGCGCGTTCCGGCCCCCGTTCCGGCCCCCGTTCGGGCTCCGCCCGGCGGATCGGCTCCGGCGCCCGTGGCCGCGGGCGCGGCGTCCCGGCCGCGGCGGCGGCCCTGGCCGCACTCGCCGCGTTGGCCGGCACCCTCGCGGGGGCCGGTGGCGCGGCGGCGCGGACCGCCGGGATGCCGTACGACCGTGTGGAGCGCCTCGCCCGCGGCGTGACCTACGGGGAGTTCACCGTCGCCGCCTCCCAAGGCGCCGTCCACGGCCATGTGCTGGCGGTGGACCTGCGGCACGCACGGGCGGACCTGCTGACACCGGGCGCCGTCGCGGCGCGCGCCGCCGTCTCGCGACTGGCCGACGCGCGGCACGCGGTGGGCGCCGTCAACGGCGACTTCTTCGACATCACCGAGGACCAGCACCCTGGAGTGGCCCCGACCGGTTCCGCCGACGGGCCCGAGATCGCCTCCGGCCGCGCGCTGAAGGCCGCGGTGCCCGACCGGCAGCGGTTCGGCCCGGCGCTGCCGCCCGGCGCGACGGCCGAGGACGTGCTCGGCGTCGGCACCGACCACCGGGCCCGGCTGGACCGGCTGACCCTCACGGGGGAGGTGCGGACCGCGCGCGGCACGTACGTTCTCGGCGGGTACAACCAGTACGCGCTGCCCGACGGTGGCATCGGCGCGTACACCTCGGCCTGGGGCGCGGCCAGCCGCGCACGGGCCGTCTGCGGCAGCGACACCTCGCGCGGTGCCGGATGCAGTACTGACACGTACGAGGTCGTCGTACGGCACGGCCGCGTCACCGAGGCCGCCGGCCCGCCGGGCGGGGGCGCGATCCCCGCGGGGACGACCGTGCTGCTCGGCCGGGACGCGGGCGCCGACACGCTGCGGGCGGCGCTGCGGATCGGCGACCGGGCGCGGGTGGCCGCGCGGCTGGCGCCCGCCGCGAGCCGCGTCCCGTACGCCTTCGCGGTGGGCGGCTTCCCCGTCCTGCGCGGCGGGCAGCCGCCGGCCGGGCTGGACGCCGGGACGGCGGCGACCAGGACCGCGGCCGGCTCCGGCCACCGCGGCCGGACCCTCTACCTGCTCGCCCTGGACGGCGGCGCCGAGGCGGGCGCCGGTCTGACCGTCGCCGAACTCGCCGGTGTGATGCGGCGGATCGGCGCCGACGACGCCGTCGACCTGGACGGCGGCGGCTCCACGACACTCGTCACCCGGGCGGCGGGGCAGCCGGCCGTGACCGTACGCAACCACCCGTCGGGCGGGGCCGAGCGGCCGGTCGCCAACGCGATCGGGGTGTTCGCGGACCGCTGACAGGGCGGCGGCGGGGCGGCGGCGGGCGTGCTCCCCGGCCGGGGGAACGGGGGCAGGACCGTGGCAGCGCGGCCGGCCGCGGGACCGGCGGCGGAGGAATCCGTCGCCATCTGTCCTTTCGCGGTCGTTCGCGGCCGTTCGCGGACAACCCCGGCCTCCTCGCCGCCTCCCCTTCCTCTCCCGGCCCCGTCGGCTAGGGTGCTGGCGCAGAACGGGTCTGACCGGGGGCTGATCGAAGGGGACCGCCTTGACCGCTGTCTGGGGACGCGCGCAGCAGCAGGACTTCCGCAGCCGGGTGCGGGGCTGCCTGCTCGGTGGCGCGATCGGCGACGCCCTCGGCGGGGGCGTGGAGTTCGAGTCGCTCGACGCGATCCAGCACAGCCACGGGCCGGACGGCGTCACCGACTACGTGACGGCGTACGGCAGGCGCGGCGCGGTCACCGACGACACCCAGATGACACTGTTCACGGTCGAGGGGCTGATACGCGCCCAGGTGCGGCGCGACACCGGCGCCTGGCACCCGCCGACCGACATCCACCGCGCCTACCTGCGCTGGGCGGCAACCCAGCGCGAATGGGGCCCCGACGAGCGCCGCAGGGACATCGGGTGGCTGGCCCGCGAGGAGTGGCTGTACGCGCAGCGCGCCCCGGGCGGCGCCTGTCTGTCCGGGCTGTCCGACGACCGGATGGGCACCCTGGAGGACCCCAAGAACCCCGGCTCCAAAGGATGCGGCACCGTCATGCGGTCGGCGCCCTTCGGGCTGCTGGTCGGCTGGGAGCCCCAACTGGTCTTCCAGCTCGCCGTGGAGTGCGCCGCGCAGACCCACGGCCACCCCACCGGGCAGCTCGCGGCGGGCGCCTTCGCCGTCATCGTGCACGGCCTGGCCCGCGGCGAGGCCCTGGACGGCTCGGTGCAGCACGCGCTGGCGCTGCTCGGCGCCCGGCCCGGCCACCAGGAGACCACCGACGCCCTCCAGAGCGCGCTGGGGGCCGTACGGCAGGGGCTGCCGTCCCCGCAGCGGGTGGAGGCGCTCGGCGAGGGGTGGACGGCCGAGGAGGCGCTCGCCATCGGCGTGTACTGCGCGCTGGTCGCCGAAGACGTACGGCACGGCCTGCTGCTGGCCGTCAACCACTCCGGTGACAGCGACTCCACCGGGTCCATCTGCGGCAACCTGCTCGGCGTCCAGCACGGCGAGACGGCGCTGCCGCCGGCCTGGATAGCGGAGCTGGAGGGCCGCAGCACGATCCTCCAGCTCGCCGACGACTTCGCGATGGAGATGACCCAGGCGCCCGCGCTGCACGGCCCGTCCGGCGCCAGCCCGGCCTGGCTGGACCGCTACCCGGCCGCGTAGGGCGGCCGGGCGGGGCCGTAGGGGCGGCTACGCGGTGCGGGCGGGCACGCGGTGCGGGCGGGCACGCGGTGCGGGCGGGCACGCCGTCCGGGCGGCGGGACCGCGGTACCCGGGCGGCACGGGCCGGCGCGCCGGAAGGCCGCAGCCGACCGCATGCTGGAAAGTACTTGGACGTCCTAGCAGTTCTTCGTAGGCTGCCGGGCATGACGACCACCCCGCCCCGCGCCGCGCCCCCCTCCCTCGCCGCCCGCGCCCGGACGGTGGGCGCCTCGCCGGTGCGGGAGATCCTGGCGCTGACCGCGCGCCCCGAGGTGATCTCCTTCGCCGGCGGCCTCCCCGCGCCGGAGCTGTTCGACGCCGACGGCATCAGGGCGGCGTACGACCGCGTGCTGGCCGAGCGGCCCGGCACGGTGCTCCAGTACTCGACCACCGAGGGCGATCCGGAGCTGCGGGCCGCGGTCGCCGGGCGGCTGACCGCGCGCGGTTTTCCCACCGGGGCCGACGACCTGGTGGTGACGGGCGGTTCGCAGCAGGCGCTGGCACTGATCGCCACCGCGCTGCTGGAGCCCGGCGACGTGGTCCTGGTGGAAAACCCCACCTACCTGGCCGCGTTGCAGTGCTTCGGCTTCGCGGGCGCCCGGGTGGTGCCGGTGCCGACCGACGGCGACGGGGTCGTCCCGGAGGCGCTGGAGGAGCTGGTGCTGCGCGAGCGGCCGAAACTGCTCTACCTGATCCCCGACTTCCAGAACCCGACCGGCCGTACGCTCCCGCTCGCGCGCCGGCGCGCGGTCGCGGAGGTGGCGGGGCGGTACGGGCTGTGGATCGTTGAGGACGACCCGTACGGCGAACTGCGCTTCGAGGGCGCGGCCGAGCCGTGGATCGCCTCGCTGGAGGCCGCCGCCGACCGCACGGTCCTGCTCGGCAGCTTCTCCAAGATCATGGCGCCCGGGATGCGGCTCGGCTGGCTGCGGGCCCCGGCCGGCCTCGCGCGGGCCTGCGTCATCGCCAAGCAGGCCGCCGACCTGCACACCTCCACCGTCGACCAGGCCGCCGCCGCCCGCTACCTCGCCGACCGGGACCTGGACGCCCATCTGGCGCGGGTCCGCACCGCCTACCGAGCCCGCCGCGACGCGCTCCTCGCCGGGCTGCCCGCCGCGTTCCCGGCGGGCACCACCTGGAACCGGCCGGAGGGCGGCATGTTCGTCTGGGTCCGGCTCCCCGAGGGCCACGACGCCACCGCGCTGCTGCGGACCGCGATCACGTACGACGTCGCCTACGTCCCCGGTGCGCCCTTCTTCGCCGCCGCGCCCGACCAGGGCGCGCTGAGGATGTCGTTCACCACGCACACCCCGGCCGAGATCGAGGAGGGACTGGCCCGGCTGGCCAGGGTGTTCTGACCGCCGCGCGTCAGGCCGCCTGGTCCGTGGCGCCTGGTCCGCGGCGCCCGGTGCGCAGGTCGCGGCCCGTGACGGCAGCGAGCCCTCTCGGCCAGGACGGCGGCCAGTCGAGAGGGCTCTTCGGGATGCTGCTGACGGGCTAGCGGAGGTTGAAGGAACCGCGGTCGACCTCGGTGACGAACGACGACCACGCCGCGGGCGAGAACATGAGAACGGGGCCTTGGGGGTCCTTGGAGTCGCGGACCACCACGGACTCGGCGGCGGGCGACTTCACTTCGACGCACGCGCCGTTTCCGGTGGAACGCGAGGACTTCGTCCACGCGGGGGTGCTGCCCAGCTTGATTGCCATCTCTGCGCTCCGGTCTGTGCTGATGAGGGTGGCGCAAATGCGCGCCTTACCTGACGCGATCGACGCTACTCGCCACCATCGGGACCCTGTGGGGCTCTTCACCCAACCGGAGGGCATATGGCCCAGAAAACTTCCCCGTGGGGTGGGTGTCGGTGTATGGTGCCGCCCGCCAGCCTCACCTGTAACGCTCAGCGGCCTCCATGATGAAGCCCCGGGTCTGCTCGGCGCTCAGCGCCTGGGCCCGCAGATGCTCGTACATCACGCTGTACGCCTGCACGTCGGTGTCCTTCTCCAGGTACAGATCGCTGTTGACGCCCTCCAGGTACACCACCGTCGCGTCGGTGGAGTCGGTGAACTCCAGCACCGCGAACTGGCCGCTGAGCCCCGGATGCGCGCCCGCCTCGAACGGCAGCACCTGCACGGTGACATGCGGCAGCTGGCTCAACTCCACCAGGTGGTCGAGCTGTTCGCGCATCGTGGCGTTGTCGCCGACCTTGCGGCACAGCGCCGCCTCGTCGATCACCGCCCACATCCGCAACGGGGCGTCCGCGTCGGTGATCCGGTCCTGCCGGCGCATCCGGACGTTCACCCGCTTCTCCACCTGCTCCGGCGTGGCCTCCGCCAGACTCCCGGCGATCACCGCGGTGGCGTACCCCGGTGTCTGCAACAGGCCCGGCACGACCTGCGGTTCGAAGACCCGCAGACTCGCCGCCTCGGTCTCCAGGCCGATGTAGACGCTGTACGGGATGTCCCCGAAGGCGTGCCACCAACCCTGCTGGCGCGACTCCTTGGCCATCTGCATCAGCGAGTCGACGATCCGGACGTCCTCGACGCCGTACACCCCGCACAGGTCGCGGACATCGCGCTGGCTGATGCTGCGCCGGCCGTTCTCCAGCCGGCTGATCTTCGACTGGGAGACCAGGAGGCGGGCCGCGACCTCCTCGGCGGTCATGCCCTTCTGCTCACGGAGCTTGCGCAGCTCCGAACCCAACCGGCGCCGCCTGACGGTGGGGTTGACGTTGGCGACCACAGGGACTGCACCTCCATGATGATCCGTACTGATGGTCAGCAGCCTGCCACTACCGGTCATCGCCGCGCTGGCGAATGAGCGGAACAAGCTTGCCCGCGGCACGGGGGCGGGCGGCTTCGCGCGGAAAGCGGCGCCGCGTTCGTACGCAATGGGGCACAAACAGGTGCGGGAACGACGCGGCACGCGCGCGGGGCGACCCGGCGGTACGGGAGGTGCGAGCGGTACGGCGGCACGGGGACCCGCGGCGGTGCGGAATCGCCGGCGCGGCAAAGGCGCTGCGGAAAGAGCGGCGCGGAAACGGCGACGCGCGGGGCGCCGACTCCGGAAGTCCCGGAAGCCCGCCGCCCCGCGCGTCACAGCGGCTCCCGAAAGGGTCGCTGAGGACGGTTGGCTCGGCGGTGCCCGGTCCCTGCCGGCGGACACCGCTCCCGTCCCGTACTGCGCGGTTACTACTGGGTGCTGCTCACTGCGCGTTCGCTGGTGCCCGGTGGCGCTCGATCCTGTTTGCCACCACCGGATACGGCCCGGTGCCGCACTGATACGTACCGCACGTGCGTACCCGTGGCCCGGACGTGCGCGGCGGCCCTGCGTTTATCCGCCGCGTACAGCCCGCCTGCTACAACCGTGCTGATGCCGCCGACGAGCAGTCCGCACCGTTCAACGGGCGCCGGCCCGGGCCATGGGGCCGTGCCCCGCCGAGCGCTGCGCCTGCTGCTGGGCCGGCGGACGCTGCTTGGGCTGCGCCGCCACCCCGTTCTGCACGTCCATCACGGCGTGCGCCACGAGGCCGCCCATCGGGTCGTACCGGATCAGGTCCCGCAGGCGCGATCGCGAGGACCGGCCTTCGTTGCCCGGGTACAGGTGCTTGCCGAGTCCCACGGCGTGGGCGAGCGCGGCAAGCGCGGCGGTCCGCGGGTCCGGCGGTACGCCGGTGCGGATCGAGCTGTCCAGCCGGGCTCTGATCTCCCGGCTGACCGCGCTGTCGGTCGCCTGATACCGAGTGGTCGGCAGCACCCCGCACATCTGTCCCGGCACGGCGTGCACCATGCCGCACCGCTCCAGGTGCGCGAGATACGTCTGACGCAGCCCCAGCCGGGGCCCGCCGATCCAGTGGACCGCCCGCACCGGACTGCCACGGCGTCGCAGCAGTTCGAGCGCGGAGTCCAGGGTCGGATCTCCTGTCGGCCGTGGGTGCACCACGGCGATACGATCCCCGTCAGGGGCTATCCGCCCGGCCAGGGCCAGCTCGACGAGCTGTGCCCCGGCGAGGCCGAGGTCGAGTGATTGCGGCTGCGCCGTGGTCCCGGTCGTCGGGTCCAGGGCGAGCAGCAACAGCTCTTCCGGAATACTTCTGCGGCTCTTGCCCATCCATGCCTCCCCGCGTGGATGAATGACAGGGTGACGCCTCTCACACCGGCCTGTCGAGAGCGCCTTTGCCATATCGGTGGGAACCGGGTGGTATGTCGTTCTCGTCTACGGGGTGGGTGGGGTGTCGCGGTCGGCCCGCGGGTCCGTCGCGGGACACTTGCGGGTGTGAGCCGGGACGGGCGGCGCCGGCGGAGGACGAGCCGCGACCGGCCTCATCACGGTAGGTGCGCGTTCGATGACAATGTGTGGAGGAGGTCTGCGTGGCGGGCGAGTCCCCCGGCAGGGAGCAGGAGCACGGAACGTCGGGGGAGGTGGCCGATCGGGTGGCCGCACCTCCGAGGCATACGGTGCTCCCGTTGCCTACTGAGGCGCATGAGGCGCCTGATGCGTCTCCGACGGTACGAACATCGGATGTTCCGGACGTACCCGGGGAGCACGCGGGCGCGCCCCTGAGCGGTTCCGCCGCCCCGCGCGCCCTGGCGTCCGCGGCCGGTCCGGCCGCCGGCCCGCGCCCTCGTCCGGCCCCGGCGACCGGGTCCGCGCCGGCCGCGCGACCGGCGGACGACGTACCTGAGGGTGTGCGCGCCGCAGCCGAACGTGTCGGCCCCGACCCGGATCCGGCGGCCACCGCCTCGTCCGCGGGAGGTCGCGAGCCCCGGAAAACGCAATCGAATCGTGACCCGGCGAATGGGACGGGTGAGGCTGCCCGTGCCGGTGGGGTTAACGGTGCGGAAGGGGTTTCGGCGGTCCCGGCGGCCGGAGCGAGCGCCGGGGTGCACGCCGGGGTGCCCGGCGGGGGGTCCGCGGAGGGCGCGGAAGCCCCGGGGGGCGCGGGGGCCGTGGAGGCCGTGGCGGAGGCGGCTGGGGCCGTTAAAGACGCTGAGGGCACTGGGGGCGCGTCCGGGGCCCTCGCGGCCTCTGAGGGGGCGCCAGCGGCGCCGGAGCGTAGGCAGGCGGGGGAGCGGCGCGCCCCGGGCCGTACGGACGCGGCGGCGGCCGCGGGTGGGGGTGCGGTCGCCGCCGGGTCGGGTGCGGTGGCGCCGGCCGCGGACGGGACGGGCGCGTACGAGTCGGCGGCCCCGGAGCGCGCGCCGGAGCCCGGCGAGCCGCCGGCGACCGCCGAGCCCTTCATGAAGCCCCTGGTCTCCGATCTGCCGGACCGGCCCGACGGCGACGGCCCGGTGGTCTTCGGCACGCCCGGCAGGCCCGTGGCGGCCCGCACGAGCCCGTTCGCGCCCATGCGGCCGGCCCCCGTGCCGCTGCCGCCCGCAGCCAAGCCGCCGGCCCGGCAGACGGGCGCGCAGAGCCCTCCGGGCTCCGGGGAGGCTCGGGGCGTGACGACCGGGAAGCCGGCCGCGGCCGGGACGGTGACGGCGGCGACGGCCGCGGCCGGGACGGTGACGGCCGAGGGCGCCGCGGCCGGGGGGGCGGCGCGGTCCGCCGCGCCCGCGGAAACGGAGCGGGTCGGCCCCGAGGGCACCCGCGGCATGCCCGTCCCGCCCGCGCCCGCCGCGCCGGGACAGGCGCCCCTGAAGCTGCTCGCCGAGCTGACCAACACCCCGCCGCCGCGCCAGACCGCTTGGCGCACCACCCTGCGCCGGTTCAAGATCTGGACCCCGCTGGTGGTGGTCCTCGCGCTGGTCTACGTCATCGTGCAGGCCGTACGCCCGCTGCCCGCGCCGGCCCTGGAGCTGACCGCGGCCTCCTCGTACACCTTCGCCGGCACCCCGCTGCCGCAGTCGATGCCGTGGCCGTCGCAGGGCCAGTCCGTCGCCGAGGTCGAGGGCATCGGCTTGCTCGGGGTGCACGGCGCCCAGACGCCGGTGCCGATCGCGAGCGTCACCAAGGTGATGACCGCGTACCTGATCCTGCGCGACCACCCGATCGCCGCCCAGCAGAACGGCCCGCTGATCACCGTGGACCAGCAGGCCGCCGACGAGTCCTCGTCCGCCGACGAGTCCACCGCCGCGGTCAAGGCCGGCCAGCGGTTCACCGAACGGCAGATGCTGCAATTGCTGTTGATCCCGTCCGGCAACAACATCGCCCGCCTGCTGGCCCGCTGGGACTCCGGTACGCAGCAGGCGTTCGTCACCAAGATGACGAGCGCCGCCGCCGGCCTGGGCATGACGCACACCACGTACACCGGCGCGAGCGGCTTCGAGGAGACCACCGTCAGCACCGCCGAGGACCAGCTCAAACTGGCCCGGCAAGTGATGCGGAACGAGGTCTTCCGCTCCGTGGTCGCGCTGCCGAACGTCGACATCCCGGGCGTCGGCACGATCTACAACAACAACAACGACCTGGTCCACTACGGCGTCGTCGGCGTCAAGACCGGCTCCAGCACCCCGGCCGGCGGCGCCCTGATGTGGGCGGCGAACAAGACCGTCGACGGCAAGCAGCAGCTCGTCCTCGGCGTCACGCTCCAGCAGCGCGGCGGCGCCACCGTCTACGACAGCCTGCAACTGGCCCTGAAGAACAGCCAGAAGCTGATCGAGTCCGTCCAAGGCGGCCTGACGTCGGCGACGATAGTGAAGAAGGGCGAGGTCGTCGGCGAGATCGACGACGCGATGGGCGGCACCACCCCGGTGGTGGCCGGCGCGAACCTGACGGCGATCGGCTGGCCGGGCATGAAGGTGGGCGTCACGCTGGACGCCAACTCCTCGGGTGTACCGCACAGCGCGCGGGCCGGCACCGCGGTCGGCAGGCTCAGCTTCGGCACGGGGGCGGCCCGCACCAGCGTGCCGGTGCTGCTGGGCAGCGACCTGAAGGAGCCGTCCTTCGCCAAGAAACTCACCCACTTCTGACTCCGGTCCCCGCCCCCGCCCTCCCGGCCCCCTCACCCGGTCCGCGACCTCCCGGCGCCCCCCGACGCGCCGGCCGGTGTGCGGGCCGGGTTGCGCCCGGGGGGTGGGCTGTCGGCGGGCGGGGTGGTCCGCCTGCCGGGTCGGGCGGCTCAGGCACGGGGCTGTCGGGCCGGGCGGCCCGTGCGGCGGGGCTTGCCTCCTCCGGGCGGCCGGCCGGTGCGCGCCACGGGCGTGCGGGACCGCCGGCTGATCCGTGGGTCCGGCGGCCGAACCCGGCTCCGGCCGCCGCCGCGTTCGGCCGCCGCCGTCTCCACGGCCCGGCCGCGCCCCGGTGCCCCGGCCCGTCGTACGTCCCGGCTTCGCCCCCGGCCTGCTGCCGACCCGCCCGGTGACAAGACCGCCCGCGGGGCCCGCGCTCGGCCAGGAGCTGTCGGGCGGATCTCCGTGGCGTCGCGCGTGCCCCCGTACGCACACCTGCCGCGTTCCCGCCGGTGGGCGACACACCACGCCGCCCCCCTCCTTCGCCGCGCAGCCGCGACGCACCGGACCGCGCTCCTTGACCCGCGCAGAACCAGTCGACAGACCCTAGTCCGCCAGCGGCTTGAAGCCGCGCAGGCGCAGGCTGTTGCCGACCACGAAGACCGAGGAGAAGGCCATCGCCGCCCCGGCGACCATCGGGTTGAGCAGGCCGGCCGCGGCCAGCGGAATCGCCGCCAGGTTGTAGGCGAACGCCCAGAAGAGGTTGCCCTTGATGGTGGCGAGGGTGCGGCGCGAGAGCCGGATCGCGTCGGCGGCGACCCGCAGATCGCCCCGCACGAGGGTGAGATCGCCCGCCTCGATGGCCGCGTCCGTACCCGTGCCCATGGCGAGCCCGAGGTCCGCCTGGGCGAGCGCCGCCGCGTCGTTGACGCCGTCGCCGACCATCGCGACCGTCCGGCCCTGCTCCTGGAGGCCGCGCACGACGGCCACCTTGTCCTCGGGCAGCGCCTCCGCGTGGACGTCCGCCGGGTCGACACCCACCTGAGCGGCGACCGCCGCGGCGACCGCCGCGTTGTCGCCGGTGAGCAGCACCGGCCGCAACCCCAGCGCGCGCAGCCGCCGTACCGCCTCCGCGCTCGTCGGCTTCACCGCGTCGGCGACGACCAGCACCCCCCTGGCCCGCCCGTCCCAGGCGACCACCACCGCCGTACCGCCGCGCTCCTCGGCCGCCCGCTTCGCCTCGGCCAGCTCGGCGGGCAGCGACACCCCGGCGCCGGCGAGCAGCCGCTCCCGGCCGACGAGCACCGCGTGCCCGTCCACGGTGCCGCGTACACCCAGCCCCGGCACGGCCGCGAAGTCGGCCCCCACGAGCGGCAGTGCGACGCCGTCCTCGGTCGCGGCGGCGACCACGGCCCGCGCCACCGGGTGCTCGGAGGCGTGCTCCAGGGCGCCGGCCAGCCGCAGGACGTCCTTGGCGTCCGCGTCGGCGTCGCGGGCGATGTGCACACCGGTGAGCGCCATCGCGCCCGTGGTGACCGTGCCGGTCTTGTCCAGGACCACCGTGTCGACGGCCCGGGTGGACTCCAGCACCTCGGGACCCTTGATGAGGATGCCGAGTTGGGCGCCGCGCCCGGTGCCCACCAGCAGCGCGGTCGGCGTCGCCAGCCCGAGTGCGCACGGGCAGGCGATGATCAGCACCGCTACGGCCGCCGTGAAGGCCGCCGTCGCGCCCTCGCCCAGCGCCAGCCACACCCCGAGGGTGCCGAGCGCCAGCGCGATCACGGCGGGCACGAACACCGCCGAGATCCGGTCGGCGAGCCGCTGCGCCGCCGCCTTGCCGTTCTGCGCGTCCTCCACCAGGCGGGCCATCCGGGCCAGCCGGGTGTCCGCGCCGATCCGTACCGCCTCGACCACGATCCGGCCGCCGGCGTTCACCGTCGCGCCCGCGACCGGCGACCCGGGTCCGACCTCCACCGGCACCGACTCGCCGGTGAGCATCGAGGCGTCGACCGCCGAGCCGCCTTCCCGTACCACCCCGTCGGTGGCGATCTTCTCCCCCGGCCGGACGACGAAGCGGTCGCCGACCGCCAACCCGCCCACCGGGATCCGTACTTCGGCCTGAGCGCCGCGGGCGTCGCGGCGCAGCACCGCAACCTCCTCAACGCCGAGCTCCAACAGGGCGCGCAGCGCGGCCCCGGCCCGGCGTTTGGCGCCGGCCTCGAAGTAGCGGCCGGCCAGGATGAACGCGGTGACTCCGGCCGCCGCTTCCAGGTAGATGTTCCCGCCGCCGTCCCCGCGGGTGACGGTGAACCCGAACGGGTGAGTCATGCCGGGCGTCCCGGCCGTGCCGAAGAACAGCGCCCACAGCGACCAGCCGTACGCCGCGAGCGTGCCGACCGACACCAGCGTGTCCATGGTGGCGGCGCCGTGCCGCAGGTTCACCCAGGCCGCGCGGTGGAACGGCAGACCCGCGTACACCACGACGGGCGAGGCCAGCGCCAGCGCGACCCACTGCCAGTTAGTGAACTGCGATGCCGGGATCATCGACAGCGCGATCACCGGGACGGCGAGGGCCACGGCGGTGGTCAGCCGCCGTCGCAGCGAGTTCAGTTCGGGGGTCTCCTCCGCCCGGCCGCGGTCCCCGCTCCCGGGACCGGCCGGCGGGGGAGCGGGCGGGGCGGCGGTGTAGCCGGTGGCCTCGACGGTCGCGATGAGGTCGCCGACCGCGACCCCTTCCCCGTACGCCACCTTCGCCTTCTCGGTCGCGTAGTTGACCGTCGCGGTCACGCCGGCCATCCGGTTGAGCTTCTTCTCGATCCGGGTGGCGCACGACGCGCAGGTCATGCCGCCGATCGCCAGCTCGATCCGCTCCCGGGCGGGTCCGCCGTCCGTGTGCGCGGTGGTGGTGGCCATTTCCGCTCCCTGGTCGTCCCCTGGTCGGTGATGCGTGTGCCGGGTGCGCGCGCCGCCTGCCGGCGGACGGTCACCCGGCTGGGCTCCGCGCGGGCTCAGACCCGGCCGACGAGCTCGTAACCCGCCTCGTCCACCGCGGCGCGAACGGCCCCCTCGTCGAGCGGCTGCTCGGAGGCGACGGTCAGCAGTCCGGTCTTCGCGACGGCGGTCACGGACGTGACGCCGGGGATCCCGGTGACCTCCTTGCTGACGGCGGACTCGCAGTGACCGCAGCTCATCCCGGACACGGAGTAGACGGTCTCGGTCATGCTGTGCTCCTCGTGGTGTGAGTGAAGGGGCTTTCTCCGGTCTCTCTATCATCACCTTATACCCCCTAGGGGTATGACACCGCAGGCTACCCCCCAGGGGTATGGTGAACTGCTGGTACGACCATACGCGCGCACCTGTCGGCTGTCCGCGCCCCACGCCCGCACGCCGGTCGCGCTCCGGCGGCCGTCCCCGGCCGGGCCCGCTCGCCCGTCCGCCGTCGGCATGGCTGTTGGCCGGGTCGGCGACCGGGTCGGCAAGCGCGCCGGGGGATAGTCTGACCATCGGGTTCTCGCCGTCTCCGCGTCTTCGTACGGGTGAACGCCGTGCGCGGGTGACGTGCGACGCGAAGAGTGACATGCGCCCCGCACGGGTGACAGGGAGAGCATAGGAACGCTGATCCGACTGCGTCTGCTCGCCCCGGGGTGTGTACGGCTGCACACCGCCGTTCGTACGATCATCACCGCCGTGGCCGCCCTGCCGCCCCGGGACGCTGGCCCCGGCGACGGTTCCGACACCGGCCCGGACTCCGACCCCGCCCTCGGCGCCCTCCGCGACCACGCCGCCGCCGTGCGCGACCTCCGCTCCCGCGAACGGCCCGCCAAGGAGACCCCCGCCCCGCCCGCCACACAGGTGGGCGGCGCGACCCGCAGCCGCAAACCCGGTTGGCCGCCCAACGCGCCGCCGCGATGGCCGCCGGGTTCGCCGCCGGCCACCTGTTCTTCCCGCACCACTGGACGTGGACGGTGATCACCGCCTTCGTCGTGTGCAGCGCCGCCCGCAGCCGCGGCGACGTGGTGCACCGCAGCGGCCTGCGCATCGCCGGTGCCTTCACCGGCGCGCTCACCGGCACTCTGGTCGCCCACCCGGTCTCCGGCGCGCCGGCCGCCGGTGTGACCGTCACCTCCTGCTACCTGCTGATCGGCGTCTGGCTGCGCGACCTCATCCGCGCGGTGTGGGCGTTCCGCACTCCCCGCAGCCCCTCCGGCCGGAGCCGCGGCCGACCGCCCTACGCTGGGACGGTCGGCGCGTACCCGTCCGGGACGCGACCTGCTCACCACCAGGAGGCGGCGCCATGCTGCGCACCATGTTCAAGTCCAAGATCCACCGGGCCACCGTGACCCAGGCAGATCTGCACTACGTGGGGTCCGTGACCGTCGACCGTGAGCTGATGGACGCCGCCGACCTGCTGCCGGGCGAACTGGTCCACATCGTCGACATCACCAACGGCGCCCGCCTGGAGACGTATGTCATCGAGGGCGAGCCCGGTTCCGGCGTGATCGGCGTCAACGGCGCCGCCGCCCACCTGGTGCACCCCGGCGACCTGGTCATCCTGATCAGCTACGCCCAGGTCGAGGACGCGCAGGCCCGCAGTCTGCGGCCGGCCGTCGTCCACGTCGACGCCGCCAACCGGATCACCGCCTTGGGCGCCGACGCCGCCGAACCCGCCCCCGGCACGGACACCGTCCGCCCGCCGCACGCCCCCGCGCGCACCTGAGAGGGCCCCGCAAACCGGTGGAATTCCCGAAACCCGCTGCCGACCCGCCCCGGGGTGCACTGCCCCGGGGCGCGGGTCAGGCCGCCGTCACCACCGCGGCACTGCTGACCGGCCCACCCGCCGGTCGTATCTGCATGCGAAGCTCGCGTGCGGCTGCCGTCCAGCGGGTGCGCAGCCGCGCCAGCTCCGAAAGCTCCTCGGCCGTCCAGGGCCGGTCACCGTGCTCCCGCACATACGCGCGCAGGGCCGCGTTCGCCTGATCAAGTCTTCCCCCGTACATGTGAACAACCCTAGACGGCACCACTGACAATCCCGAATCCGTTGCGCCACCCCACGTGTGCGCCACGTCACGCCCCGGTGCGTGCGCCCGCCTGTGACCTGGCGGTGGAAAGCGGTCCCCGACGGCTGCTGCCATGCTGGTGTGAGAGAGGACACACCGTCTGAATCCGGCACATCCCTCAACGCACGGAGGTCGGCACCATGCTCACCAGCGACTACGTTCCCGGGGCTCCCAACTGGATCGATCTGGGCAGCCACGACACCGAGGCGGCCGCCGCGTTCTACAAGGCGCTCTTCGACTGGGACCTGCGGTCGGCGGGCCCCGAGTCCGGCGGCTACGGCCTGTTCCAGCTCGCCGGCCAGACGGTCGCCGCGCTCGGCCCGCTGCGGAGTGCCGACGCCGACGCGGCCTGGACGGTGCACTTCGAGTCGGCCGACGCGGACGCCACCACCAAGGCCGTCGAACAGGCCGGCGGCTCCGTCCGCTTCCCGCCGACGGACGTCCTCGACCGGGGGCGTCTGGCGGGTTACACCGACCCGGGCGGCGCCGACTTCGCCGTCTGGCAGCCCCGCGGCAACCAGGGTCTGGACCGGGTCGGCGCCGGCGGCCTGTGCTGGACGGAGCTCTGCACGACCGACCCGGAGCAGGCCAAGCGCTTCTACGACACCGTCTTCGACTGGGACTACGAGGACATGCCGCTGCCCGACGGCTCCGGCGACTACGTCGTCGCCTCGCGCTCCGGCGGCGGCCAGGAAGGCTCCCACGGCGGCCTCACACAACTCGGCAGCGACATGCTCCCGGACGACACCGGCTACTGGCAGCCCTATTTCTCGGTCGCCAACTGCGACACGGTGACCGCCAAGGCGGCCGAGCGCGGTGCCGGCGTCGTGATGCCTCCCACCGACATGGAGGGCGTCGGCCGCATGGCGCTGCTCAAGGACCCCGAAGGCGCGTCCTTCGCGTTGCTCACCCCCGCGGAGTCCACGGTCTGACACTGCGCGGGCCCGCGGGCCCGCGCGGCCCCGGGACAGCCGAACCCCAAAGTTCCGGGGCCCGACCCCGCGGGGCCCCCGTGCCCTGAGCCGCCCCGCCTCTGCCCCGGGCCTGGGCGGGCCCCGGCCTGAGGCAGAGGCGGGGCGGCTCAGGGCACGGTGGGAGCCGCCCACGCGGCCAGCTCCCGCGCACTTTCGAACCGCACCGGCCGTCCTGTCCGGGGGTCGGTGAACTCCAGCGCCCGCGCCAGCAGTTGCAGCGGCCGATCGAAACGGCCCGGGTCGTCCTCCGCCGTCTCCTCCGCCACCTCCGGGTAGAGCGGATCGTGCAGCAGCGGCAGGCCCAGCGCGCTCATGTGCACCCGCAGCTGATGGGTGCGGCCCGTGGCGGGGAGCAGCCGGTAGCGGCCGAGCCCGCCGCGGTGGCCCAGCAGCTCGATCCTGGTCTCCGCGTTGACCGGCCCGGGTACCTCCCGGGCGGCCAGCACCCCGTGCTCCTTGACGATCCGGCTACGCATGGTGCGCGGCAGCTCCACCGCCGGATCGTGCGCGGCGACCGCCTCGTACTCCTTGCGGACCCGCCGGTCCCGGAACAGCGTCTGGTACGCCCCCCGGTCCTCGGGCCGTACGACGAACAGCACCAGCCCGGCGGTCAGCCGGTCCAGCCGGTGCGCTGGCGACAGCAGCGGCAGGTCCAGGTCCCGCCGCAACCGGGCCACCGCGGTCTGCGTGATGTGCCGGCCGCGCGGCGTGGTGGCCAGGAAGTGCGGCTTGTCCGCGACGACGATCCGCGCGTCGCGGTGCACCACCCGTATCGCGAACGGCACCGGCTGCTCGGGGGCCGTGTCCCGGTGGAACCACACATACCCGCCGGGCTCGTACGGCGTGCCCGCGTCCACCGGCCGCCCGTCGGCGCCCACGAACCGGCCGGCCGCCAGCATCGCCGCCACCTCTGCGGCCCCGACGGCGGCGGCGTAGCGCTCCAGCAGGTACGCGGCCACGGTCGGCGGCGGGCCGTCGGCCGTCGCCGCGCCGCGGCCGGCCCGGCCCGCCTGCCGCTGCTGCCCGTGGGAACGGGTGTCGCCCGGCAGGCGCACGCACACCGCGTCCACCCCGTCGCGCTGCTCCAGCGGCGACGGCGGCGCCTTGCGCCCTGGTCTGCGCGCCACCCTGCCCTCACCTCCCCCCGTCGACTCGTCGGCCGCCAGGCTACGTGGCCGGCCGGCCACGGTGGTCACTCCCGCCGCCGTGGCTGTCGTGCCCGCCGTCTGCGCGCTGTCCTTCGTGGCCCCGGTGTCCTTGGTGCTCCTGGTGGCTGCTGTCCGGCCCCGCAGGGGCGCCGCCCGTCATCCGCAGCATGGGCAGCCCGCCGGTCCACCAGAAGCGCGCCACCGGCGCGGCGGCCAGCAGCAAAAAGACGATGGTGAGCCAGGTCGTGTAGTTCCAGGTGACGCCGTCGGTCGGGACGGTGGCGTCGGCCTGGTCCGGTACCAGCCCGCCGCCGCCGAAGACCAGCTCGGCGAGGTAGCCGGCCGCCACCATCGCCACATAGAAGGTGCCGGCGAGGAACCCCGTCGTGCGCAGCCCGTAGTACCGGCGGTAGACGTTCAGGATCGGCAGGATCAGCAGATCCGCGAAGATGAACGCCACCACCCCGCCGAAGCTGATGCCTCCCTTCCACAGCACCACCGCCAACGGCACGTCGCCGATCGAGCAGACGAAGGACACCACCGCGACCGGCGGTCCCACGATCGGCCCGAACACCTTGGACGCCAGCGGGTGGCCGTCGAAGAAGAACGTCCGCCAGAAGCCGTCGGGGCACCCACGCGGCGATCGCCCCCGCGATCAGCAGCCCCGCGACCAGGTCGCGCAGGATCGCCGCCCACTCCATCACGAACACGTGCGCCACCGAGGTGAAGCCGTCCCGCGACAGCAGCCGCCGCCGGAACGGCCCCTCGCCGCCCACCGACATGTCCGTCGCGGCATGCCCCTCCATCGACCCGGCCACCCCGCGCCGGCCTGCTCCCGCGCATCCCGCAGCAACCGGTCCTGCAGCAGCAGCCGGAACAGCACCGCGAGCACCACGATCATGATCGGCCCGCCGATGAACTCCGCCGCCGTGAACCGCCACCCCATCAGGAGCGCGAGGATCACGCCGAGTTCGACCGGCAGATTCGTCGAGGCGATCTCGAAGGCGATCGCCCCGGTGAAGTCCGCGCCCTTGACGATCAGGGAACGGGCCAGCGCCACCGCCGCGTACGAGACAGGACGACGACGCCGACCCCAGAAGTGAGGCCACCGACAGTGTCCGCGACCGGTCGTCGCCGAGCAGCCGTACCACGGTCGACTTGCGCACGACCGCCTGCACGACCGCCTGCACGACCGCCTGCACGACCGCCGACAGTACGGACCCGAGCACCAGCGCCCGAGTGATTTCCCAGGTCATCGAGCCGGTGATGGAAAGGGCGTGCCGGATCGCATGCATGAGGCACCCCCGTTCTCCCGTCGGCCTGCTGCACGGTCCGATCATGCAACCACAAACGCGGGAACCGGAGCGGACCGAAAACGGTCGGGTTGTGGATAACTCCGGCGCCGCCCGGCCGGAGCCCGGCCCAGAGCCCCGCTCCGCCCACCGGACGCGGATCAGGCCCGAGCCCGGACCGAGCTGCTCGCGGGCTCTGTCGCAGCGATGTGCTCGGGTTCACGCCTCCTGTGGGGCGCTCTGCGTGCTCGGCGCGCCGTCCGGCTGGCTCTGCGACCGGCGCAGGTAGCCCCTCTCGCCCTCCCAGGCCAGCAGCGCCAGCCGGAGCTGCTCGGGCGTCGCGGTCGGCTTGCCCTTGACCACGACGACCATCGCCGCGTAGTCGGTGAGCGGCAGGATCGTGGTGTCCAGGGTGACGCCCTCGGCGAGCGTGTTGGCCACCCGGAGCGGCAGTCCCGCGTAGGCACCCTGGGCCGATCGCCCGATCGAATTGCGCTCCGCCAACTCGTCGGAGGGCAGCGCGTCACCGCCGGCCAGGATGTTCTCGACCGAGCCCCGCTTCCAGCCCAGCGCGAGCTCGACGTTGCGCAGGGTCTTGGTCACCTTCTTGAACTTGTGGCCGCGCTCGATGGTCTGGATGACCGTCCGCCCGGCCCCGTCGGCGAGTTCGCCGAGCCCCTTTTGGGTGAGCCCCAAGCCTTCACGTGCTGTCTCCACGGCTCTGCCCACTCGCACCCAGTCTCCGTCCATGGGGCCTCATCATGCCCTAGTTCATGCAACCACGTAGGTGTCTTTCGGTCTTTTGACCTGCGTTGGAGAGCGCCGAAAGCGGCCCCCCGGTTGCGTGACGACACGCAGGAAGACCCGTGTTGAAGCCCGCTAAAGAGTTTTAAAGCTCTGAGAAAGAGCCTTCTATACTCGCTTGCATAGTTGCGACCTGAGCTGCGTACAGCTAATTTCAGGATGTGAGACCGAACGGCGCGGCAATGAGAGCACTCCGCACAGCTCGGAAAGTGAGCTTGCGGGAGATGCAGGCCAGAACGGGCCTGGACCGGGGCCATCTCTCCCGCCTGGAACGCGGCCTCGTCGGAGCCAGTGACGACACCATCCGCCGCTACGCCGAGGCCCTTGGCGTCTCCACTGCCGCCATCACCCACGACCGCTGACACCTCCGCCGACCGGCCGTGGGCAAGGCCCGGCCGCGCCGTGTCCGAGCCGCCGCCCGGCCCGCTGTCTCCGCGCGACGCGGGCGGGCCCCCTCAGGCGCGGGCCCTGTCGACCAACATGGCCGGAAACCGACGGTCGGAGCGCCGGTGTCGGCCCGCGAGGCACCCGCGGGGTTCCCGCCGAGGAGCCCGACACGGACGGAAGGCCGCCCCTCGCCGGGGCGGCCTTCTTCTCGGATGCCGGAGAACCGGCGGCGGGACAAAGTCAGGGCCTGATGACGACGGTGTGCACGATCTTGTCGGCGAACGTCTGCCTCTTGCTGTCCCACAGCGGCCAGAGGAAGCCGACGTAGCAGGAGATCGCGTCCAGGACGTGCAGCAGGCGCCGGCCGACGGCCAGGCCGAACCCGAGCAGGCTGCCGTCCGCCTCGCGCAGCACCCGTATACCGGCCGCCATCTTGCCGGGGGTCTGTCCCTTCGTACCCTCCATGTAGGCAAGGCCGAACCAGACGGCCAACGCGACGATGCTGCCGAGGGCCGCGCCGGCACCGCCGCCCACGACCGCATGCACGATCGTGTCGGCCACGTAGGTGATGACACCGTCGATGAGGGTGGCGAGCACGCGCCAACCCCAGTGCGCCAGCGGCGGTATGCCGGCCGGCTGCTGTCCGTAGGCCTGGAAGTCCTGAGGTGCGCCGCCGGGGTAGGAGGGCGGCCCCGGCTGTTGGGGCTGCCCGTAAGGATTCTGACCGTAGGGGTCCTGTCCGTACGGAGGCTGCTGGCCGTAGGGGTCCTGTCCGTACGGGTTCTGTCCGTACGGGTTCTGTCCGTATGGAGGCTGTCCCTCCGGCACGCCGCCGTAAGGAGGCGGCTGATTCTCGCTCATGGCGGTGAGTAAAGCAGGTGATCGAACAATCAGTCGACGCCTTCTCGGGCTGTCTCGCGGCCGACTCTTCCCGGCAGGCGCTCCCGTCCCGATCCCCCCGACCGCCGCTGGTGGGCGCCCCTGCCGCCGGCCGGCCGGGCCCGCACGAACGTCTGCCTCGCCCGGCGCTCACCCCTGGTCGGTCACCCTCGGAACGCCTCCTCCCCTCGCGTGGACGAAGGCGGGGCGCCGACGGGACCTGCCGGCGCCCCGGCCGGCCGGGCCGCTCAGTGGCTCACGACGTTCACGACCACGATGAACAGGCCGAGCAGCACGTCCACGGCGCCGACACGGCAGGCCGTCGCCCAGCTCTGCCCCGCCGTCCGGCCGGCCCACAGCCCCCAGCCGAACAGCGCCACGGTGTTGACGGCCAGGGCGGCGTTGATCCCGCCCTCCTCGCTCCACCACCCCGCCGAGGCCCCCACGAGCGCGGCCAGGGTCGGCACCGCCGCCGCCACAAGCGGCCACTCGGTCAGCACCGACCGCACCGCCTCAAGGGCGGCCTCCCGCCCGTCGGCGGTGCGGTGCGCGATCGCGTGGGCGTACCCGTGCGCCGCGGCGGAGGCGACCACCGCCACCAGAATCCACAGCGCGTCGTAGCCGGAGTCGGGCGCCCCGCTGTCATGGTCCAGCGCCGCCGCCAGCGCACTGGACAGCACCGTCCCGTACACCCCGCCGAACAGCAGCCGCTGCAGGGGCTCCCCACGCCGCGCCGGAACCATGCCACGGCCGGTGCTGTGGGCCACGGTGCCGCCTTTCACCCGGAACACTACGGTTGCGCACGATGTAACCGCATGAGGTGCCCATCTCCCCGTATCCCGTCCGCCGGTCCCGCCGCGCCGGAGGCGGAAGCCCGCGGCGGCGACCCGGTGAACCTGCACCCCGGCGCACCGGTGCCCGTGGCGAGCCCGGCCGGTATCCGGCCGCCCGCGTTGTTCAATAGGGCGCTGGGACGCCGGGCGGCGGGCCTTGCGGCCCCATCCGCCCACGCGCGGTGCGCCGGCCGCCCCCGGCCGCTCAAGGCCGTCGCACGTCCTGCCCGAACGAAGGAGACCCGGCCCATGCCAGTCATGTACGCCGCCCAAGTGGTGGACGTCCCCGCTGAGGGCATCCGCCTGGAGCCGACACCGGATTCGGCCGTGCCGGAGCGGCCCAACGAGGTCAACCTCCTGGGGATGGCCGTCGCCCTGGCACTGGGAGCCGCCGACTACGAGCACCACCCGGCGCCCAGGGACACGACGTCGCTGCGGCGGCGGATCTTCTTGTTCAGGCGTTCCTGCGGGTTGTTCGACCGGATCTGCCGCCAGATCTCGCGGGGAAAGGCGGTGAAGGCCGCCACAGCCTGGACGGAGATCCTGGCGGCCTTCGAACTCGGTGAGATCGACGACCGTATCGTCGGCCGGCGCCCGGTCGAGCAGGCTGAGCGACGGGCCTCCGACATCGCCAGCGCGATGCTCATGGCGGACGGCTTGCGGTATCTCGCCCCTCCGGAACCAAAGAGAGCCCGCTCATCCGCCAGCCGTACACGTTCCTGGACGGGGCCCATCTCCCCTACACCCGTCGGCCGACGATCAAGCTCCCGCTGGGTTCGCAGGTTCGCCCCACAGCAAGGGCCGACACGCCGCAGCGGAAGGTACCGGTCCAGGCCGTCGGCGGAACGGAGGCGGGCATGGACCACGCCCTGTCGCTGGTGCAGCGGATCGACCGCGCGAATTTCGAGTTCGACCAGCGACTCGTTCTGCTCCGCGGTGGTCCGGGCGACTGGCCTGCGGACACTTTCGACATCCTCGCCGACTACACCCCGATCGCCTTCCCGGAACAGATGAGAGCCGTCAACGGTTCCCGCTCAGCAACGACCAGTTGCCGAAACCCGTCGCCCCTTGAGGCGCCGCTTGCAACAACCCGCGCCCCCGCCCTTCATGGGCGGGGGCGCGGCGTATCGCGTCCGGTCTGACAGGCGCCGCCTGATCGGCAGCTGTCAGTGCTTGAACGTCTTGTTCTCGTAGTTGGCCAGGGCCAGTCCGAGGGCGAAGAAGGTGGGTGCCCACTCCCCGACGAAAATCGACATGCGGTCGGCGCGTTCTTCGCCCTTCTGCTCGATCCGCCGTGATCCCTGCCAGGTCAGGAGGGTCAGGCCGATCGAAATGAAACCGGCGGTGTAGGCGTGCTCGGACCGCATGCCCTTGTCGTGCAAAAGTTTGACCAGCATCGGGTCTCCAGGGTGGTGGGGACGGGTCTCCACCGTGCCCCGGGCCGCCGGGGTGCGCCCGCGGGGCGGGGCGAACGGGTGAGTAGCGCGGGCCCGTGCTACTCACCCCGGTACGGGCCCGCGGTAGTGCCAGACCGGCGGGTCCTCGCCCTCGGCCGGGTCGTAGTCGGCCCGCGCGACCCACCCGTCCACGATCCCCTACACGCCGGAGCGGATCTGCTCGTCCGTTCAGCCGCTCACGTCCATGGTCTTGCCGTCCAGCGGGCCGCCCACGTACTTCACGACACTCACGCGCCGAGGCTACCGGCCGGCGGCCTGCTCTCGCGCCGTCTTGCGGCGTCCTTGCACGGTGGCGTAGTCCTCGGTGAGGCCAGCTTCTGCGATCCCCGCGTGGAGCGCTTCGGCCGCCGCGGTGACGATGCCCATGAGCCGGGTGTGCTCCTCGTCCTCCTCGGGCGTCCACGCAGGGAGGGGCTGGACCTGCCACTTGGCGAGCTCCCGCACGGGGACGGCCCCGACCCGGCGGCGGGCGTCCACCTGCTGCCGGTGCGCCGTAACTGCGGCCCAGGCGGTGTCGGCGTGGCGCTGCAGCTCGACCAGGGTTCGGGGAGGTCCGTGCCGTGATGCAACGGGCCCGGTACGACAGGCCTGCGGCCCCGCGCACTGCACGGGCCGCTGTACCGTTTCGTGTGTCGAGGTCGAAACGAAGGTGGCACCGGTATGCCTCATCCCACCGACAGCACCATCGGTGAACGGGTGCGGGAAATCCGCAAACGACGGGGTCTGAGCCAGCGCGAACTGGCCACCGAGTCCGGCGTGTCGCTGTCGCTGATCAGGAAGCTTGAGCAGGGCGAGCGGGACGACACCCGAGTGGAGACCGCCCGCGCCCTGGCCGTAGCCCTGCACGTCCCCACCAGCGTTCTCCTCGGCGCCGCCCGCGAAGCTCCCGGCGCAACGCCCGCGGTACTGGACCGGTGGGCGCGGGTCCGCGCTGCCCTTGACGCGCCCGAGCTGGGGCCTGTGGACGACGCTCCAACGGTCGCCGGAGTCCAGGCCGCGGCAGCCGCGGCCGTACCACTGGCCGCCTCCGACCGCCTCGACCAGCTCGCCACCGTACTGCCCGCGCTGCTGCGCGACGCCGCAGCCGTCGCAGGCGAGGAAGACGGCCGCCGGGTGCAGGCCGACCTGCTGCAACTGGTCGGCTGGCTGCTTACCCAGACCCGGCAGTTCGACGCGGCCGACACCGCCCTCACCCGCGCCCTGGCCGCCACCGGCGGAGAACTCGACGCCGCCGCCGCGGTGAGCACACGCTGCTGGCTGCTGCTGCGCCGCGGGCGTATCGCGGACGCCGCCGCCCTGGCCGAGCAGTGGGCGGACCGGATAGAGCCCCGCATGTCCCGGGCCACCCCCGGCGAACTCGGCGCGTGGGGCTGGCTGCTGCTGCGCGGCGCGGCGGCAGCAGACCGCGATGCCCGCTCCGACGACGCGCAGCAGCTGCTGCGGCTGGCCGGCTCAGCCGCCGCCGCGGTGGGCGACCGCCCTCTTCCGGGCGGGTTCCTGCGGGCCTACGACGCCCGGACCGTGCAGCTCAAAGAGGCCGAGCACGCCATGATCACCGACCGGCCCGACCGCGTCCTGCACCTGTCCTCGGAGATCTCCTGGGAAGGGATGCGCCCGACGAGCAACAACCTCAACCGCAACCGCCTGGACCAGGCGTCGGCGCACGTGCGGCTGCGGCAGTACGACGCGGCTGTGAACCTTCTGGAGACGGCGTGGCAGGCCGCCCCGCAGTGGCTGCCGCACCAGCAGTACGCCCGCGACATCCTCGGACGGGTGATCGAGCGGCGCCGCACCCTGTCCCCGCGGATGCGGCTGCTTGCCGACGCCACAGGGCTTCCGCTGTAGGCGTGTGGCACTTCCGTGCGGGCCCCGGCGGAAGTGCCATTGAAGGCCAGGTCACACCCCTCGTAGCGTCGATGTGCTGCCCACGGGCAGCACAAGGCCCCCGCGGCTGGCAGGCCCGGGAGCACGTCCGACGCCGGAGAGGGCGACGACATGGCTCAGCGTACAGACATTCGAGGGAGCGGGCTGGCGCCGGCCGGTAGTCCCCCTCAGGCGCCGCACCCGGGCCTGACACTGCGCGTCTACACCGTGGACGCGGCCACCGGCGCGCGCACCAGCGGGCGCCCGAAGACGGCCGTCACCCCAGGCCCCACCGACCCGCCCTTGGCGATCTCCATCTGGCCGCCCTGCCGGTGCGACCGCTGCCGGCCGGAGGACCACCGGTGACCGGCGGCCACTACCTGGACACAGGCGCCGGACCGCGCAGCCTGGACCCGGTCACCCCCGAGCCGCCCACGGTCACCGATTTACGGGACGCCTACCTGGGCCACCTGCGGGAGTGCCCCACCTGCCTCGCCGGGTACCAGTGCGTGGACGCGGCCCGTCTGCGGCGGGCCTATCAGGAGACCGGGCAGGCCCCGTGGACAGGCCACCGGGACCGGCCGCCGGAATCCCCGCACCGGCCGGTCCCCGCGCCGGACGACCACCCCGCCGGGCCGCCCAGCACCGCCACGGCCGGCCGGCCCTGCGCCCGCTGCCAGCAAGCCACTACTGCGCGTCCAGGCTCAGGAGGTGCACGTCGACCAGGCCACCGGTGCCAGCCTCCTCTACGTGCACCGGGGCGGCTGCGCCCGCTACGTCCGACACCACCAGGAGACCCCTGTGCCCAGCAACGGCGACGACTTCGACCAGCAGCTCGCCGCCCTCGGCGCCGCCGCCCTGGCCGCCGGACAGCACACCGCCGGGACGGACGAGCGGGAGGCGGCGGAGGAGCCCGTGAACCAGGCCGCCGACAGCATCGCGCTGCCCGACTGAGCCGCATCGCCCGGGGGCGTGCGCCAGAATCGAACGGATGTTCATCCGTTCAGGTGAACGTCCAGGTCATGTACAACCTGGCGAGCCGGTCCGCTGTCGAATAGAACCTCAGACGCGCCGGGTCTGACTCGGGCGGCCCCCTGTCGGAGCCCGGCGTGAAGCGGCCCCTCTCCGCCTTGGCGGCTGAGGGCCCGTTCCATGCCCCGGAGCTGCGGCAATACATGATCGTTCAGGGGACGTTTAGGGGACGCCGCCCTGCCGGCGGGTTCCAGAAGGCGGCCAGTAGGTTCCAGCGGGTTCCAGGAAATGCGAACGGGCCAGGTTCGGGGGAGCGCCCCTGACCTGGCCGTTCGCTGTATCTGTGCTGCTGACAGGCGTGCCCCAGGCAGGATTCGAACCTGCGACACCGGCTTTAGGAGAGCCGTGCTCTATCCCCTGAGCTACTGGGGCGGGGGAGTGCCTGAACCAACGACAGACTACCGGATCGTCCCCGGGCGCCGACCGCCCGCTCGGGCTCCTTTGCGGCCGACGCCGCTCGGCAGCGGCCCCGTGTCCTTTTGCCGCTCGTCGCGCCCACCCCTTGTCCGACCATCCGACCGGCACCTATTGACGCCGACCGGGTGCGTCAGGGCGCGGGAATAGTCCCGGGGACCGGAATGTTCGGGTGATTGAACAGTCAACCAAACGGGACGGTGGGAGAAATGCAGTTCGGAATCTTCACAGTCGGCGACGTCACCGCGGACCCGACCACGGGACGGACACCGAGCGAGCATGAGCGGATCAAGGCGATGGTCGCCATCGCACTCAAGGCCGAAGAGGTCGGCCTCGACGTCTTCGCGACCGGCGAGCACCACAATCCGCCCTTCGTACCGTCGTCTCCCACGACGATGCTCGGACACATCGCCGCGCGCACCGATCATCTGATCCTCTCCACCTCGACCACCCTCATCACCACGAACGACCCGGTGAAGATCGCCGAGGACTTCGCGATGCTGCAGCACCTGGCCGACGGACGCGTCGATCTGATGATGGGACGCGGCAACACCGGCCCGGTCTACCCGTGGTTCGGCAAGGACATCCGCCAGGGCATCCCACTGGCCGTCGAGAACTACGCGCTGCTCCACAAGCTGTGGCGCGAGGACGCGGTCAACTGGGCGGGCAAGTTCCGCACACCCCTGCAGTCCTTCACCTCCACGCCGCGCCCCCTCGACGACGTGCCCCCGTTCGTCTGGCACGGCTCGATCCGCAGCCCCGAGATCGCCGAACAGGCCGCCTACTACGGCGACGGCTTCTTCGCCAACAACATCTTCTGGCCCAACGAGCACTTCAAGCGCCTCATCGGCCTTTACCGCGACCGCTACGCCCACTACGGCCACGGCACGCCCGAACAGGCGATCGTGGGCCTGGGCGGGCAGGTGTTCATGCGCAAGAACTCCCAGGACGCCGTCCGCGAGTTCCGCCCCTACTTCGACAACGCCCCCGTCTACGGCCACGGCCCGTCGCTGGAGGAGTTCACCGAGCAGACCCCGCTCACCGTCGGCTCGCCCCAGGAGGTCATCGACAAGACGCTGGGCTTCCGCGAGACCTTCGGCGACTACCAGCGGCAGCTGTTCCTCATGGACCACGCCGGCCTGCCGCTGAAGACGGTCCTGGAACAGCTCGACATCCTCGGTGAGGAGGTCGTACCCGTGCTGCGCGAGGAGTTCGCCAAGGGACGCCCCGCGGACGTCCCCGACGGCCCCACCCACCAGGCCCTCGTCGCCCGCCGCGACGCCCAGGCCGCCGCACTCCTTAAGGCGCAGGCATGACGAATAAGCTCGTGGCGGTCACCGCCGGGCTCAGCCGCCCGTCCTCGACGCGGCTGCTCGCCGACCGGCTGACCGAAGCCGTCCGGCGGCAGGCGCACACCGCCGACCTCGACGTACAAGTGGTCGAACTGCGGGAACTCGCCGCCGAGATCGCCCAGAACATGGTCACCGGCTTCCCCGGCCCCAGGCTGCGCGACGCCATCGGGACGGTGACCGGCGCCGACGGCCTGATCGCCGTCACCCCGGTCTTCACCGGCTCCTACAGCGGCCTGTTCAAGTCGTTCTTCGACGTCATCGACAACCGGGCGCTGACCGGCACCCCGGTGCTGATCGCGGCGACCGGCGGTTCCGCCCGGCACTCGCTGGTGCTGGAGCACGCGATGCGTCCGCTCTTCGCCTACCTGCGGTCGATCGTCATACCGACGGCCGTGTACGCGGCCGCCGAGGACTGGGGCGCAGGTGGCGACGGAGCCCTCGACAGCCGTATCGACCGCGCGGCGGCCGAACTGGCCGCCCTCATCGAAGCCCGCCCCGCCGTGGTACGCGGGTCGGCGCCGGAGGAGGCCGTCGTCCCCTTCGAGCAGCAGCTCGCGGCCCTGGCCACGGAAGAGTGACCCGCGCGCGCCCCCGGGTGACCGAGCACCGGGGGCGCGTCTTCGAACGGGTGACTCACCTGGGAGGGCGATGCGCCCGGGAGGGTGATGTACGCGGCGGTGATGATCGCATCATCACCCTCTCCCCGCCGAGTGACGCCGGTCGTCCACGAACCTCACGACGCCCAGCGCCGCACGGCCACCACCGCGATCCAGAAGACGACCCAACCGGTCGGATAAGACCACAGCACCAGCACGACGGCCGCCACCAGCACCGCACCCCATCGCAGCGCCCGCCGACAGCGGTGCACCCACCGTCCGACCGACCCGGTCGAGGTGACCCCTGTCCCCTCCCGCACCGCGGCGATCACCGACTCCCACATCTCCCGGACCCGCCCCGCCCACCGCCCGGGCCCGCTCAGCCAGGCACCCACCGCCACGACGACGCCGAGTGTGATCACCACTCGTATGGTCGCCCACAGAAATCGTACGACCTGGTCACAGACGGCACCCGCTGCCCGCTCGTCCGTGTTCCCGGGCCCATCATCGACATATACGGCCCGGAACAGCGCCAACCCGATCCCGAGCACGGCGGCACCCGCCGCGACGCCCAGCGCCGCGCCTGCCAGCGCCCGCCGCCGTCGCCCGGCCGCCGGCACTCCCCGCCGCGGCCAGGACCACGGTGACGGCCGGCAGCCAGTTCCCGGCGACCCGCAGCGCCCGGAACCACGCCCTGGCCTTCCTTACGTCCTGCGACCGCACCAGGGTGAAGTCCGCGTGCACCGGCGGAATGCGCGATGCGGCGGTCAGACCGCGAGCCACCAGCCGCTGTTCGACCTGCGCGACGACCGGCGTGAGATCGAGCACCACGGCGTCACCCCGCAGCCGAACGACGTGGCCCTGGTCGCCGGTCAGCGCCCCGACCACGGCGGCGTGCGCCTGGCGGTTGAGCTGCGTCCAGATGGCGAGGAACGCGTCACCGGCCACGAAGCCCACCACCGTCCCGTGGACGAAGTCCTTGACGCCGCCGGTGATCGGCCCGCCCAAGGCGCCGAGCACCGCCTCCAGATCAGCGCGGTGGTTCGGCGCGACACCTGCGAGCAGGGCGTCCAGGTCGACCTCGGACATGATGGCGTCCGTCACCCCGCCGGTGACCGCCGCCCGCACATCCGGCCGGGAGGCGAGCGGCGCGACCGTCGACACGTAGCGGTCGGTGTCGGCCCATGACGTCCGCGATCCAGACGGCGGCCACGCTGAGCGGCGCCAGCACGGCGGCCAGTGTGATCAGCAGCACGGACAGCGCCGCACGCCACCGCCGACGCGGACCGGGACGACGCCCCGGATCGGCCGGTTTCGCGCGCTCGCCGTCGCCGGCCCGGCCCGAGCCGGGATCCGCGCCGCCCGCACTCGTCGCCATACGTGTGTCCCCCCTCCTCCAGCGGTCCGCCCTGTGGTGAACAGAAAACGGCGCCGGGGATCGGCCCGCACACGGAGCTACTGCGTACGGACGCACCCGGGTGACCATGCGGTCGTATCGGTCTACAGGCATACCGGCGCTGGCGCCGGAACTGGCGGGCGATGCGGACGCCCCGGGGTCACCGCTGCCCGGCCGCGCCTATAGGGGCCCGTCCGGAGCCGTTGGCCTCGGACCGGCCTCCGCCACGCGGCGGCCACCGCGCCCGCCGCCCGCGTGGCGAGGCGGCAGGGCTCCACCTAGCGTGGAGAACCGGAGACGTGCTGACGCGCTGAGGAGACCCAGGACATGGCCCGTAGCAGCCAGGACAGCTCCACGGACCCGTCCGGCCCTGAGGGCGGACCACACACACCCCGCCCCCCGGGCGCCGCCGCCCCAGCCCACCGGTGGTGGGTCCTGTGCGTGGTCGCACTCGCCCAGCTGATGGTCGTACTGGACGCGACCATCGTGAACATCGCACTGCCGTCCGCCCAGCAGGCCCTCGGCTTCTCCAACGGCAACCGGCAGTGGATCGTCACCGCCTACGCCCTCGCGTTCGGCTCGCTGCTGCTGCTGGGCGGCCGGCTGGCCGACCTGATCGGCCGCAAGCGGACCTTCCTGATCGGCCTGATCGGCTTCGCGGTGGCCTCCGCCATCGGCGGCGGGGCGCCCAGTTTCGAGGTCCTGGTGGCCGCCCGGGCCCTGCAGGGCACGTTCGGCGCGCTCCTGGCCCCGGCCGCGCTGTCGTTGCTGACGACGACGTTCAGCGACCCCAAGGAGCGCGCGAAGGCGTTTGGCATCTACGGCGCCATCGCGGGCGCCGGCGGCGCGTTCGGGCTGCTGCTCGGCGGGCTGCTCACCGAATACCTCGACTGGCGCTGGTGTCTGTACGTCAACCTGCTCTTCGCGCTCATCGCCTTCGCGGGTGGTTCGCGCTTTCTCAGCTCCGGCGTGTCGCCGGACCGGCCGGCCCTGGACATCCCCGGCACGGTCGTCGTCTCCGGCGGCCTGTTCTGTATCGTCTTCGGCTTCTCCAACGCCCAGCGCCACGGCTGGAGCGCCCCCAGCACCTGGGGCTTCCTGGCGGCCGGCGGTGTCCTGCTCGCCGCGTTCGTCTGGTGGCAGGGGCGCGCCGAGCATCCTTTGCTGCCGCTGCGGGTGGTGGCCGACCGCGACCGTGGTGCGTCGTATCTTGCGATGTTCATCTCGGGCGCCGGCATGTTCGGTGTGTTTCTCTTCTTGACCTACTACCTGCAGCGCACCTTGCTGTACTCACCGGTGAAGACCGGCGTCGCCTTCCTGCCGATGGTCGTCGTCATCATGATCACATCGGTGGTCACGACTAACATGCTCGTACCGCGTATCGGCGCGAAACCGATCGTGCCCACCGGCATGCTGTTCTCCGGCGGCGCGATGGCCTGGCTGACCTCCCTGGACGCCAGCAGCACCTACGGCGCCCACGTACTGCCACCCCTGCTCCTTATGGGCCTGGGCCTCGGCATGATCTTCGCCACCGGTATGAACCTCGCCACGGCCGGCGTGAAGAACTACGACGCCGGTGTGGCCTCCGCAATGGTGAACACCTCGCAGCAGGTCGGCGGCTCCATCGGAACGTCGCTGCTCAACACCCTGGCAACCAGCGCCGCCGCCCGCTACCTGGTCGGCAGGCGCCCCACTGCCGCGGTCGCCGGCAAGGCGCAGCTGCACAGCTACATGGTCGCCTACTGGTGGTCCGCGGCGTTCTTCGCCGCCGGCGCCGTGATCACCCTGCTGCTGTACCGCCGCGGTGTGCCGAGAAGCCTGTCCAGCGACCCCAACGCCGAGCCGGCCTCCGCTCCCGTGTGACGCGAGCGGGCCGGACGGTCGGCAGACGTCCTTGGGCGCCCGACGGCCCTTCCACATCGCGGAACGCCCCCACGACAAAGTGGCCGATACAGCTACCGTCCCCGTATGACAGCCAACGGGACAGCCGCCGCGTACGGCGCGCCGCAGGTCGTCGCGGCGCTCGAGGCGGCCGGCGTACGGCGTCACACTACCGGCCAGGTCATCCTCGACGACGTCAGCTGGACGGTTCGCTCCGGAGAGCACTGGGCGCTGCTCGGCGCCAACGGCGCCGGTAAGACGACCGTACTTCGGCTCATCGGCGCGCTGATGCACCCCACCACCGGCACGGTCGAGGTGCTCGGCCACCGCCTGGGTCACGTCGACATGCGCGAACTGCGCGTCCGCATCGGCCTGGTGTCCTCCGCACAGAAGGTCCCGCAGGACGCCGCCGCACATACGGTCGTACTGACCGGTCATACCGGCACCGTGCAACCGCTGTGGCGGAGGTACGACTCCGAGGTACGGGACCGGGCCCACGCGCTGCTCGACGAGTTGGAGATCAAGGAACTGGCCGACCGCCCCTACGGCGTGTGCTCCGGGGGCCAGCGGGCCCGGATCCTGCTCGCGCGGGCCCTGATGGCCGATCCGTCGCTCTTGCTGCTCGACGAACCGTTCAACGCCCTCGACCTTCCGTCGCGTGAAGATCTGATCGACGCCATGCACCGCCTCGCGGTCACCCGTACGGGGCTGGCCACCGTCACCGTCACCCATCACCTGGAGGAGCTGTCACCCGCGGTCGGCCACGTCATGCTGCTCAAGGAGGGCCGGGTGCTCACCGCCGGGCCGGTGGCCGACGTCCTGACCGGCGATCGTATGACCGAATGCTTCGGCAGGCCCATCGAGGTCAGCCGGCACGAGGGCCGCTGGCTGGCCCGGTCCGGCCGCCGATGACCCCTCGGGCGGCCCGGCGCTGCCGGGGCCGGCGTCCTCCGGGCGAGGACTCAGCGCAGCCACGGCAGGTCCGCGTCCTCCGGCTGGTGCAGGCCCTCGGCGATGATCCGGGAGATCTCACCGAGCCGCGCGGTCTGCTCGGCCGTGAGCCGGTCGAAGATCGCCGTCCGTACCGCCGTCACGTGGCCGGGCGCGGTACGCACCAGTTCCTCGTAACCCGCGTCGGTCAGCACGCACACCTGGCCGCGCCGGTCGGTCGGGCAGCTCTCCCGGCGCAGCCAGCCGTTGCCCTCCAGACGGGTGACGGCGTGCGAGAGGCGTGAACGGGTGATCTTGGTCTGCTCGGCGAGTTCGGTCATCCTCATCCGGCGTCCCGGCGTCTCAGACAGTGTGCTGAGCAGTGCGTAATACATGTGAGGAATGCCCGCGTCGCGTTGCAGCTGACGGTCGAGGTGGTCGTCAAGCAGCGTCGTGGCGTGCAGGAACGCACGCCACGACGCCTGCTCGTCTTCAGTCAGCCATCGCATGCCGTTCATAGTACGGGTACTCATTGAATGTTCAATAAAAAACACGTGAATGCTGTGACGGGAGTCACAAGCCATCCCTGAAATATCCGGGGATCGGATCCCCGTTTGATCTGATGACCGCAAGCGGGGAGTTGTTTTCCGTTTCGGCCCGGACAGCACCGACCGACCGCGAAAGGAGCCCGCCGTGACCACGCTGGACACCGACACCGCCGTCAGGCCCCGCACGGCACGGCTGCGCGCGGACGCCACCCGCAACCGCGAGCGGATCGTCAGCGCCGCCCGCCAGGCGATCGTGGAATTCGGCCCCGACGTGCCGCTTGACGAAGTGGCCCGCCGGGCGGGCGTCGGCAACGCCACCCTCTACCGCCACTTCGCCGACCGGAGCGAACTGATCCGCCAGGTCGCCCTCTCGGTGATGGCCCGCACCGCCCAGCGTGCGGAAGACGCCCTCGCCGAGGAACCCGACGCCTTCTCCGCACTCCACCGATTCGTCTTCGAAGCGGCCGAGGAACGGATCGGCGCCCTGTGCCCCATGGTCTCCGACGCCTTCAACTGCCAGGACCCCCAGGTCGCCGAGCAGGTCGAGCGCCTGGACCGGTCGATCACCGCGATCATGGACCGGGCCCAGTGCGCCGGCCAGCTCCGCGGCGACATAGCCGTCGGAGACCTGATGGTCGCACTGACGCAGCTCACCCGGCCGCTCCCGGGCACCGGCTGCGTCGGCTTCGACCGCTTCGCCCACCGGCACCTCCAACTCTTCCTCGACGGACTGCGCGCGCCGGCGCAATCCGAGCTCGTGGGGACCGCGGCGACCCTGGAGGATCTGCAAGGCTGCAACAAATAGTTCGCAAGTCATACGAGTGCGGTTATAGCGTTGGCGAGATCGTCCCCTGCGCCAGACCTGCGAGGCCGGTGCGGCTCACCAGGCCGATGAACCGACAAGGTCGCGGAACCCGCCGAACACCGCGCCGTGACCGATGCGACAACCGACCGACCCGCGTCACCGACAAGCGACCGACGTCAGAGCAGACCGCTCGTTCGCCCGACCATCCGGCGCCGATCCGGGGCCCCGATCACGGCCGGAACAGCTGACACACGTCCCCACGTCCTGTCACTCCGCAACCCACTTAGTGAGACCAGCCATGCCTGAAACGCTCCAGCCCGACCCGAAGCGCTGGACAGCGCTCATATTCATCGCGATCGCCCAGCTGATGGTCGTACTCGACGCCACCGTGGTGAACATCGCACTGCCGTCCGCGCAAGCAGACCTCGGCATTTCCGACGGCAACCGCCAGTGGGTCGTCACCGCCTACACCCTGGCCTTCGGCGGCCTGCTGCTCTTCGGCGGCCGCGTCGCCGACCTGTGGGGACGCAAGAACACCTTCATCGTCGGCCTGCTCGGCTTCGCGGCGGCCTCCGCGATCGGCGGCGCGGCCGTCAACACCTCCATGCTGCTCGGCGCCCGCGCCCTCCAGGGCCTCTTCGGCGCCCTGCTCGCGCCCGCCGCGCTGTCGCTGCTCGCGGTGATGTTCACCGACGCCAAGGAACGCGCCAAGGCGTTCGGCATCTACGGCGCCATCGCCGGCGCCGGCGCCGCCGTCGGCCTGATCCTCGGCGGTGTCCTCACCGAGTACCTGAACTGGCGCTGGGCCCTCTTCGTCAACATCGCCTTTGCCGTCGCTGCCGTCATCGGCGCGGTCGCGTTCGTCAACGAGCCCGCCCAGGGCCGCAACCGCAACCGTCTCGACGTCCCCGGCGTGGTCCTCGCCAGCGGGGGCCTGGTCTCCCTCGTCTACGGCTTCAGCCGCGCCGAGTCCGACGGCTGGGGGGCCGGTGTGACCATCGGCCTCTTCGTCGCCTCGGTACTGCTGCTGGCGGCGTTCGCGCTCGTCGAGAGCAAGGTCAAGGCCCCGCTGCTGCCGCTGCGCGTCATCACCGAGCGCAACCGGGGCGGCGTCTACCTGTCGCTGGGTCTGGCCATCATCGGCATGTTCGGCCTGTTCCTGTTCCTGACCTACTACCTGCAGACGGTCATGGGCTACTCGGCGCTGAAGTCGGGCGTCGCCTTCCTGCCGATGGTCGGCGGCATGATCGTCGGCTCCACGCAGATCGGCACCCGGCTGATGCTGCGGGTCCGCCCGCGGCTGCTGATGGCGCCGGGCTTCCTGCTCGCCGCGATCGGCATGGGCATCCTGGCCCAGATCAAGGTGGACTCCAGCTACGCAGCGGTCCTGCTGCCGGGCCTGGTCCTGATGGGTCTCGGCATGGGCACGGCGTTCATGCCGGCGATGAGCCTGGCCACGCACGGCGTGCGGCCTGAGGACGCCGGTGTCGCCTCCGCGATGGTCAACACCTCGCAGCAGGTCGGCGGCTCCATCGGTACCGCCCTGCTGAACACCCTTGCCGCCAGCGCCACCGCCTCCTGGATCAAGGACCACGCCAAGAACGCGGGCGACCTGAAGAACCAGCTGCTCGTCAACGAGTCCGCCGTCCACGGCTACTCGGTCGCCATCTACTGGGCCACGGCCATCCTCACGATCGCCTCGATCCTGGCGTTCGTACTGGTCAACGCCGAGATCCAGAACCACGCGGAGCGCGCCGAGGGCGACGAGTCGGTCGACGACTTCGCGGTGCCGGTCATCGCCCACTGACGACCACCGGTCGGCCGATCGGACCATACGGTCGGTACGGTCACCCGTAACGCGCAACGGCAGGCCCCCGCCGCTCCGGATATCACCCGGAGGGGTGGGGGCCTGCCGTTCGTCGTACCGTACGAGCACGCGTCACCCCATGGCAGCGGTTACGCGCCGTCGTCGCGGGCGTCCGGACGTACAGGCAGATGTACGACCGGCGGACCGTACGGTGGTCCGGTCTACAGACCTTCCGGCCAGTCGTACGAACCCGGCACCGTCACCTTGTCGCCTGCGGCGCCGTAGACCACGGCGATCTCGTCGTGCGCCCCGAGCGTGACCGCCGCAGGATCGCCCGTCTGCTTCTTGCCGTTGACGTACAGGCCCAGTTCCTTGCCGCCGCCGGTCTTCAGCGGGCCGAGCGCGTCCTTGCTGATCGGCACGTTCCACTCGGCCATGAACTGGCCGAGTGTGAAGTCGGCCTTGACCGGCGACTCGATGTGCACCACGCCCGAGGTGTCGTGCGTGTGCAGCGGGCTGATCTGCTGCTTGCCGAGGTCGATGCCGATCTCGGCCGGTACCGTCACGGCCTTGCCGTCCACGAACACGTCCAGGTGGCTGTGGATGTGCAGCACCTGTCCCTCCTGCCCCAGCATCGGCAGCCCCGCGGCCTTAACCTGAGCCGAAGCGTCCGCGGGCGCCGGCCAGGAGACCGACGAGGACGTGGCCGGCTTGTCGTCGGCGCCGTTGGCACCGGTCGGGCCGCCGGCGTCCTTGCCGTCGGAACCCGAGCCGCACGCGGCCAGGGCCAAGGTTCCGGCCAGGACGGCCACACCGGTCGTGACGCGCCGCTTCCGCACGAGCATGAGTGACATGAGGTGAATGTCTTCCTGTTCAGCCGAACTGGACGGAGCGCTTGGCCATGCCCATCCAGAAACCGTCGATGATGCTGCGCTGGCTGCCGAGTTCCGACTCGGCGGCGCCGAGCGTAACGAACAGCGGCGCGAAGTGCTCGGTCCGAGGGTGGGCCAGTCGCCCGGCGGGCGCGGTGTGCTCGAAGTCCAGCAGGGCGTCGATGTCCTGGGCGCCCAGAGCCCGCTTCCCCCAGTCGTCGAACTCCGTCGACCAGCTCGGCGGAAGGCTGCCCGTGTGCCGGAGAGCCGCCAGGTTGTGAGTGAAGAAGCCGCTGCCGACGATCAGCACACCCTCGTCCCGCAGCGGCGCCAGCCGCCGCCCGAGCTCCATCAGCTTCTCGGGCTCCAGCGTCGGCATCGACACCTGGAGCACGGGGACGTCCGCCGCCGGGAACATCTCCACCAGCGGCACATAGGCACCATGGTCCAGCCCGCGTTCCGGAACGTCCCGTACGGGATGGCCCGCGCCGCGCAGGAGCTTCCGTACGTCCTCGGCGAGCTCGGGGGCGCCGGGCGCCGCATAGGTCACCTGGTAGTAGTGCTCGGGGAACCCCCAGAAGTCGTACACCAGCGGCACGGTCGCCGTCGCGCCGATCGCCAGCGGCGCCTCCTCCCAGTGCGCCGAGACGATGAGGATCGCCCTGGGCCGGGGCAGGCCGGCCGCCCAGGCCGCCAGCTCGCCCGGCCACACCGGATCGTCGGCGAGCGGCGGGGCGCCGTGCGATAGGTAGAGCGCGGGCATGCGCTGCCGGCCTTCGGTGGTCATGGCACCCTCCTTGAAGATTCAAACGTAGGGTACGACCGTAACGTAAGGTGATTGAACACTCAAGTAAGAAGGCGTGGGTGCCGACCGCCGCTCAGGTCAGGCGCTTCTCGAACCACGCCACGTCGTAGTACGTTCCGAACTTCCGTCCGACCTCCTCGTACACCCCGACCTGCCGGAATCCGAAGCGCTGATGGATACGCACGGACGCCTCGTTCGGAAGAGTGATGCCCGCGTAGGCGCGGTGGACGTCCTCACCGGTGAGCGCCTGGAACAGCCGTTCGTAGAGCAATGTGCCGATCCCACCACCCCGGACATCGGGATCGAGGTAGACGCTGGTCTCCACGGACGTCGCGTACGCCGCCCTCGCCCGGAAGGGGCTGCTCGTCGCGTACCCGAGGATCCGGCCACGCGGACCCGGCGCGCGGGCAACCATGAGGCGGTGGGGGCCGTTTTCCGGGTGGGAGAGCAACCACGGACGCCGTTCGTCAACAGTGACCGGGGTCACATCGAAGGTGGCGGGCGTCTCGCGGACGTAGTGGTTGTAAATATCGGTGAGCGACTCCAGGTCGTCCTCGCCGCCAGGGCTGACCTGCGCATTTATACCATCCGACAATGCTTGACCTCCCTATGCGGTCGGACAGGGTACTGCATGATCATAAAAAACAGGTGACGACATGGGAATTGTGTCCGGATTCCAGTCGTTATTCACACCGGATGGGGAAGCCAGAAGGCATGAGCCGCACACACGGCGGAATGCTCGCACGGCGGCCCACCCGACCGAGACCGACCGTACCTTCGTAAGGGAGCACGCATGGCAACCCGTGCCGTCGCCCGTCGTAACGCAGGCGGGACCAGCAGCGTTCGCGCCGCAAGCGGGGAAGTCGCCGATCGCGACCTCGTCGGCATGTACCTGGACGAGATCGCGCGCACCCCGCTGCTCGACGCCGCCCGGGAGGTCGAGCTGTCCCGGGACATCGAAGCGGGCGTCTACGCCGAACGCATACTCGCAGCCGGCCCGGAGCTGCCCGCGAAAGCGGGCGCAGACGCCCGGCGCGAGGAACTGCAGGCGCTCGTCGACGCAGGAGAGCGGGCCAAGGACGTCTTCATTCGGTCCAACCTCCGCCTCGTCGTCGCCGTCGCCCGCCGCTACCCGCGCAGCGGCCTGCCTCTCCTCGACCTGATCCAGGAGGGCAACGCGGGCTTGGTCCGCGCCGTCGAGAAGTTCGACTACGCAAAGGGCTTCAAGTTCTCCACCTACGCGACCTGGTGGATCCGCCAGGCCATCACCCGGTCCATCGCCGACCAGTCCCGCACCATCCGGCTGCCCGTCCACCTCGTCGAGGAACTCGGCCGCATTCGCCGCGTCCAGCGGGAATTCAACCGCGAGAACGGCCGCGACGCCGAACCCGCCGAGATCGCCGCCGAACTCAGCTCCACTCCGGAGCGCATCGCCGACGTCCTGGACTGGGCCCGCGACCCCGTGTCGCTGAACATGTCCGTGGACGCCGAGGGTGAGACCGAGTTCGGTGACCTCGTGGAGGACGGCGCCGCGCCGTCCCCGGAGGACTCCGTCCTGGTCATGCTGCGCCGCGAGGAGCTCGACGGCCTCATCGACCGACTGGACGATCGCACCGCCTCGATCATCCGGGCCCGCTACGGCATCGTGGACGGCCGCGAACGCACGCTCACCGAGGTCGGCAAGGAACACGGCCTCACCCGCGAACGCATCCGGCAGATCGAGAAGCACGCCCTCGCCGACCTCAAGCGGATGGCGCGCGCGACCGGCCTGGACTACGAAGCGGCCTGACCGGCTCCAAACGGTGGCCCCGCGAAGGAGTCACCCCACAGACCCGGGCCCCGGTGCATCCCCCCCCGTTACCGTCTTCGTGGCTCCGCAATGGGGCCTCCGGCCTTCGGGTCCGGCATGACTTCCCCCCTTGTTGTTGATGATCCGGGGGGTGGTGTCACCGGGCCCGGAGGCATCGACGGACCGCTGATGAGGGGCTTGAGCACCGGCTTACCCGAGCCGGAAGAGCTCTCCGTAACGTGGGTGTGGCAGCTCGGTGCCGAGGCAAGGCCGGACGAAAGCGTGAGCGGAGGGGCCCTGCACGTGATCGACACCGGCGACATCGACGTCTTCCTCGGCCTGGACCTCGGCAAGGGCGAACACCACGCCACAGCCGTCACCCCGGCCGGCAAGAAGGCCTTCGACAAGCGGTTACCCAACACCGAACCCAAGCTCCGCGGGCTGTTCGCCAAGCTGAAGCCCAAGCACGGAACGGTGCTGGTCGTGGTCGACCGGCCGGCCTCGGTCGGCGCCCTGCCGCTGGCCGTTGCGAGGGACATGGGCTGCCCCGTCGCCTACCTTCCAGGCCTCACGATGCGGCGGATCGCCGACCTCTACCCGGGCGAGGCCAAGACCGATGCGAAGGACGCGTTCATCATTGCGGACGCGGCCCGCGCGATGCCGCACACGCTGCGGGCGATCGACGGCGAGGACGAGACGATCGCCGAGCTGGAGATGATCGTCGGGTTCGACGACGACCTGGCCGGCGAAGCGACCAGGGTCGCGAACCGGCTGCACGGCCTGCTCACGCAGATCCGGGCGTCGCTGGGGCGGGTGCTGGGGCCGCGGTTGCAGCACCAGGCCGTCCTGGCTCTGTTGGAGCGGTTCGGGTCTCCGGCTCAGATCCGCAAGGCCGGCCGACGCCGTCTGGTGACGCTGTTACGGCCGAAGGCGCCGCGGATGGCCGTGCGGCTGGTCGAGGAGATCTTCGCCGCCCTGGACGAGCAGACCGTCACCGTTCCGGGGACCGAGGCGGCCACGCTGATCGTCCCGAGCCTGGCCGGGTCCCTGACAGCCGTCCTTGACCAGCGGAAACTGCTGGCAGGGCGGATCGAGGAACTCCTGGAGGCCCACCCTCTTTCACAGGTCCTGAGGTCGATGCCGGGAATCGGCGTCAGGACCGGAGCCCGCATCTTGATCGAGGTCGGCGACGGCAGCACCTTCCCGACCGCCGGCCACCTCGCCGCCTACGCGGGACTCGCCCCCGCGACCCGCAGTTCCGGGTCCTCGATACGCGGCGAACAGCCCTCCCGGAGAGGAAACAAGCAGCTCAAACGGGCCTTCTTCCTCTCCGTGTTCGCCGCCCTGGCCGACCCTGCCTCCCGGGCCTACTACGACAAGAAGATCGCCCAAGGCAAGCACCACACTCAAGCTCTGCTCTGCCTCGCCCGACGCCGGGCCGACGTCCTCTTCGCCATGCTCCGCGACGGAACCTTCTACGAACCGCAGCCCGTCCGGGCGGTCGCCCCGCAGACCTAGACCCTGGTCAGGAGGTGATGTGTGGGGCCGTAGTCGATCTTCCAATCGGCATAGACCCCAACGGCGCCGTCCTTCTGGCACCGGAGCCCAACGGTCACCCAGCGGACCGATCCGTCGTCGGCCAGGGAGAACGCGACCGCGGTCTCGAACTCCTCGCTCCCGCACGGGCAGCAGGCCTCGCCAGGATCCGCGTCCTCCCAGAACTCCTCGCTATCCGCGACGAACGCGCGGACGCCGCAACCAACGCACACCCGCTCGGCCCCGCCCTCGACATCGTCGACGAGCACGAAGAACACGCCCCCGCCACACCCGCCGCAGACGGAAGGAACGATCTTCACCGGACGGCCGTCATCAGCGTTCCGGAGAAACACCGCGAGCTCCGCAGAGACACCCTCGCCAACCTGATCATCAGCATGCACAGGCACATCGTTTCAGACGACCGAACCAGCACCCATCCACCTTGACCAAAGACATAGGGGCACCCCCCCGCCCGGGCCCGGCCCTGCGTACGGCACACCGGGCTCGGTGCAGGATGAGACGCTGCCTGCTATGCCCAGGAGCGACGACACCGCAGGCGGCAGCGCGGACACCGCCTGTCCACACCCGCAGGAACCCCACCACGACGGCCTCGGCACCCGCCTGAACTGGCTACGGGCCGGCGTCCTCGGCGCCAACGACGGTGTGGTCTCCACCGCCGGCCTCGTCGTCGGCGTCACGGGTGCCACCGACTCCCGCTCCGTGCTGCTCACCGCAGGTCTCGCCGGGCTCCTCGCAGGCTCCCTGTCGATGGCGGCAGGCGAATACGTCTCCGTCAGCACCCAGCGCGACTCCGAACGGGCCGCCCTGGCCCTGGAACGCAGAGAACTCGCCACCACCCCGCAAGCCGAACTCGACGAGCTCACCAGCCTCCTCCGTAACCAGGGCATCAGCCACGAACTGGCCCGCGAAGTCGCCGAACAGCTCACCGCCCGTGACGCACTGGGTGCCCACGCCCGCGTCGAACTCGGCATCGACCCCGAAGAACTCGCCAACCCCTGGCACGCCGCCTGGGCCAGCTTCATCTCCTTCACCGCCGGCGCACTGCTGCCGCTCTTGGCGATCGTGCTCCCGCCGCACGACTCGCAGCTGCCCGTCACCGTAGCGTCCGTGCTCGTCGCACTCGCCGCCTGCGGCTGGGGCAGCGCCCGACTGGGCAACGCACCTGGCCGCCCCGCCATTGTGCGCAACATGGGCGGCGGTGCCATCGCCATGGCAGTCACCTATGCCGTCGGAGCACTCCTGGGAGCCGCCGGCGTCTGATCCACGGCGTCCGTTCGTACGATCACTTTGGAACGCGTGCCTCCAGGAACACACCCAGGGCAACGGCCCCAGCGCACACCAGCCCTGCCCACAGCACCGCATGCGAACCTGCGAACGTGCACGCCGTCACCGCCAGCGCCGCCAGCGGCAACGTCAACTGCTGCGCCGCCCCCCGCTTGTAGTGCCGCGAATGCAGCATCCACACAGTCAGGAGAAAGACCCCCGCTGGAACAGTCACCCATGACGACGCTGCCCGAGTCGACATATCGGCTGTTCCCACCGCCTGGTGAATCGCCACCTCCAGACCGGAACCGATCGCAGCGGCCGAGGTGAACACGGCGAAGTGACCGTAGCCCCACTGGAACGCCTCCCTGTTGGACGCCAGATGGTCGTGGATGGGCACCGCGAAATAGATCCACCAGGCCGCGAACACGATCAGCAGCCCGCCCGCCGCAATGGGCAGCAAGTCCAACAGTGCCTGGTCCTCGTCGGCGGCGGACTGGACGGCGACAGTGGCCGCAGACACGGACTCGCCGAGCACAATGATCGTGAACAGCCCGTACCGTTCGGCGATGTGATGCGGATGCCATGTCGTGGGCGCGCGCCGCTCCGCCAGCAGGGGCACCGCCATCTCCGCGACTGCCAGCAGCGCGAACGCCCACACGGGCGGTGCCCCCTGTGGCAGCAGCAACGTCATCCACCCCGCCTGGCAGACGGTCACCCCCGCCGCGTACCGCAGTGCCGTCGTCCGCTGCGCACCCTGCTCGGCGCGGGCCGCCCTCAGCCATTGCGCGACCAGTGCCAGTCGCATCACCGCGTAGCCGATCGCCGTGAACCGGAAGTCACCGTCGTCGAACGCCCGCGGCACACCGGCCGCCAGCACCAGCACACCGACGATCTGGACCAGCGTCGTCACCCGGTACGGCACATCGTCGTTGTCGTACGCCGAGGCGAACCACGAAAAGTTCATCCACGCCCACCAGATGGCGAAGAACACCATCAGATAACCGGTCACCCCGTGCCCCGCGTGCCCTTCCGCCACGGCGTGCACCAGCCGCCCGCCGGCCTGTGCCACCGCGACCACGAAGCACAGGTCGAAGAACAGCTCCAGCGGTGTGGATGCCCGGTGCTTCTCGGTGCGGCATCGTGCCGTCATCCGCCGCACCGCATCACCGGTGCGGGCCGCGGTATTCGTATCGGCCGTCGGACCGGTCGGGAGTGTGGGATCGCTCATGCAGCACACCATGGGGCAGCCCGGGCCCGGCGCGCACCCCAACGCGCGAAGCCGGTGTCCCCTCCATGCTCCCCTAAATTGCTCCGATCCCTCGTTCAACGACATTGTGCTCGGAAAATGCTGCACATGCCGCAGATACCACCCGCGGCGCCGACGCCTTGTGCGGTCGGCCTCGCCCAGGGCACACCGCAGGCGATCACATTGCCGCGTGCGCCGTGGTCACGCGTCTTGGCGATGATCCGGATCGTCGCTCACGAACCGGTCCCGGTGGAGGTGCCCGCCAGGGACCCGAGGAGGAACTCCGGTACGTGGGTGCTCGCGATCCAAGCCGCGTCCGGGACCCGCATCAACCCGTCGATGGCGCCCCGCACGGAGCCCGGCACCACCCGCCGCCGGCCGATGCCCACGGTCCTGGAGCGGGCCTCCACCTTCGCCGTCGGGCTGCCGTCCGAGATGGCCGTCGACCCTCTGGACGCCTTGACCGTCGCGTGGCCGGGGCGGATCCACCTGCTCCACAATGCCCGCGGGAACGGCGGCCGAGCCGGTCGGCGCCTGATGATGGAGCCCGTCGGACGCGTCGACTCGTCCTTCGGGCAGCGGTCGACGTCCCAGCCCGGCGGGAGCGGAACAGACGGCAAACGGGTATCGGCGGACCTGTTCGCGTCGGCACGGACCCTTCCCGCAGCCCTGCTCGATCAGGGACGGTACCCGGGGTCGCTTCGGTCGAGGCCCGGTTCCCGGACGGCTCCCGACAGAGGCACGCGGGACGGCCTTCGTCCGTGCGTCCTCCTGCGGCCAGGTATCCCGGGCCGCTTCCCCCCGACGGACACTCAGCGTGTCCCCGTATGTCCGCCTGGCCGCGAACGGCTCTCCCACGGCGCCGGGGCCGCCGTATTCTGGGCGCATGAGCACCGCCCGTGACCGTGACCGTGACCGAGCCCCGGACACCGGAGCCGGAGATGACGCGTCCCCGGCTGGGGGAACCGGCGAAGGCGCCGCGTCCTCCCCACCCTGCAGGGGGCCCGCCGCCGGGGCGAGCGGCCCCGGACGGCTGGTTTTCGACGACCCACTAGACCGCCCGTCGCCCGACGACACCGACCGCGGCTGGGGCGATACGGCCGCAGACGCCGCGGACGACGACTTCACCCGCTTTCTCAGCGAGAAGCCCCCGCACCATCTCTGAAGCCGCTCAGCCTCCTGCCGCGCCCGCGAGGCTGCTTCAGCCGCATGACTCCTCAGTTCCCCGAGCCCACACGCGGCGCCACCAACGCGTCGCGGATGTCCCTCAGCAGCGTGATCTCCTCGACCTCCTCCGCCACCTTCTCCTCCGCCTCGACCTGCCCGCGCTTGCCCGCCTGACGTGCCAGATAGCGGGACATCGGTACGACCATCAGGAAGTACACGACCGCGGCCGTGATCAGGAATGTCAGGCTCGCGCTCAATACGGAGCCCCATAGGATCCGGATGCCGCTGATCACCTCGCCCTTGTCGTTCAGCACGCACGGCCCTTTGAGACAGGACGAATACCCAGCGAGGTCCTTCGTACCGAATGCGCCGACGAGGGGATTGATCACCCCGTTGACCACGGAGTTCACGATGCTCGTGAACGCGGCACCCACGACCACCGCGACCGCCAGGTCGATCACGTTCCCGCGGGTGATGAACTGCCTGAAGCCCAACAGCAGGCTCGGTTTGTTCGGGTCGGTCACCGATGCGCCTCTTCCTTGATACCGGGGTGACGGAGTAACGGGTTCCGCCATACAAGGCAGTCGAGGATCCGGGTGTCCAGTCGCCTTCCACGAACGGGTGATTCAACACAGCGTCACCGCCAGAGCTGATGACGCGGCGGCTCCCGAGAGGGAGGCTGCGGTACGGCGAGGCACAGCGAGCACGATCAGCGCGCCCCCCGGCCCCGTAGGGTCGGGCGCCACAGTGGCTGCCGGCGGTACGCCTACTGCCTCCGGCACGGCCAGCACGGTGACGCCTGCGGCCACCACCCGGGCGCCGGCCAGCACGTCCACCCGGTCGCCGGGGTGCAGCAGATCCACAACGGCCGCGTCGGCGATACGAACGGGGGCCCGAACGAGGACTTCGGGCGTGGCGTGGCGCGTCGCCACCGGCCTTGCGGGTCCGCGCGGGGTGACGGCGGCCGGCCGAGGAGCGGCTCCGTGAGCCGCGGACGCGGCGAGCGCGGCGGCGGTCATGACCAGGCCCACGGCCAGCGGCTTGCGCCTGTGCCGGACGGCTCGGCGCAGCAGGCGTCTGCCGCCGCGGCCGCCCGCGTGAATGGGTGGGAAGGGCGGCACAGCACACCTCGGTGGCGTATACGGTTCTGGCACGCCGGGCGCGCCGGAACCGATGACGGGGACCGGGCCCGAAGACACGGGCGATTGTGCCGGGGAGAACGAGCGAGGACCGGCTGTGAACATGACGAGACACCGCCTGACGTGGATGGAAGTCGACCGCGGACCGGTCGGCGCATCCACCATCGCTCATCTCGGCGATATCGCGCCGAAAGCCCTGTGGATAACTCATGGCTACGGAAAGCGCGGCCACTCCAACGAGTGAGTGACGGCTTGAACCGGGGTTTCGGAGGGGATATACGGGGGCCGTCAGGTTCTCGGAGGGTGGTAGTCCGACATCGCTACGGCAGGGCGATCCCGGTCTTCTGGCCGCCGAGCGCATTCATGCAGAGGCAGTCCCGCTTGCTGTCGTCCGGCAGGGCACGGACCACGTCGAAGAGCACATCGCGCATCCTGCCGACGTTCGCGGCGAAGACCTCCAGGACCTCTTCGTGCGATACGCCCTCGCCGGTGTCGGCACCCGCGTCCAGATCGGTCACCAGCGTCAGCGACGTATAGCAAAGTCCCAGTTCGCGGGCGAGGACTGCCTCCGGGTGACCGGTCATACCCACCACCGACCACCCCTGCGCCGCATGCCACAGGGACTCCGCGCGGGTGGAGAAGCGCGGCCCCTCGATCACGACCAGCGTGCCGCCGTCCACCGCCTCCCAGCCGCCTGACCGGGCGGTGTCCACGGCTGCCCGACGCCCCACCGGACAGTACGGGTCGGCGAACGTCGCGTGAGCCACGTTGGGTACCTGGCCGTCGAGCCTGGCCTCGCCGTCGAAGTACGACTGGGTCCGAGACTTCGTACGGTCCACCAGTTGGTCCGGTACGAGGAGGGTGCCGGGCCCGTACTCCGCGCGCAGGCCGCCGACCGCGCAGGGACCGAGAACCTGGCGCGCTCCGACGGAGGCGAGTGCCCACAGATTGGCGCGGTAGTTGATCTTGTGCGGCGGCAAGTGGTGCCTGCGGCCGTGGCGGGGGAGAAAAGCGATCCGGCGGCCACCCACGTCACCCAGGAACAGCGAGTCGCTAGGCGGGCCGTAAGGAGTGTCGACCGTGATTTCAGTGACGTCATCGAGGAACGAGTAGAACCCCGACCCGCCGATGACGCCGATCTCGGCCCGTGCCACATCATCACTCTCAACCATGGCGATCACCCTAATCGGAACCCGGGAACACGACGAACCCCCGCCGGCGAAAACGGCGGGGGCTCGTAGATCCTCGGCCGCCCGGGGGAGGGCCGAAACGACAGTCAGGCCGCCGACGTGCTGCTGGGCGACGACGCACCGTTGGACGACGATGAGCCGCCCGACGCTGACGATCCGGACGCGCCGTCCGACGACGTGCTGCTGCTGTCGGAGGACTTGTGGTCCGAGCCGCTGCTGCTCTTGGTCGCGGGAGCGCTGCTCGACGACGAACCGCGACTGTCGGTCCGATAGAAACCGGACCCCTTGAAGACCACGCCCACCGCCGAGAAGACCTTGCGCAGGCGTCCACCGCAATTGGGGCACTCGGTCAGTGCGTCGTCGGTGAACTTCTGCACCGCCTCAAGGGCCTCGCCGCACTCGGTGCACTGGTACTGGTACGTCGGCACTTGCTCCTCCTGGCACTCTCACTCATTGAGTGCTAACGACGCTCAATAGTGCAGTATTTCCCGCCGTCAGTCCACCGCGACCGGCTAACGGTGACCGATCACACCCGCGGCGGCCACCTCGCGCGAACCGAGGAACCGGCCGCCCCGCAGTCCCGCGAGCCCACCGGGGCAAGGGTCGCACTGCCGGCCGGCACTGTGAAGCCCGCTTGTGACCGGTACGAGCGTCCTGATCAAGGGGCAGCCCGCGGTGAAGCCACGAAGCAGCGGTACCCATGCGTCAGGAGTACGCGGCAACTACCGAAAAGCCGGCTTCCATCCTCAGGAGGTCGCCCGCGTGCTTGCACGACCAACGCGCACCTTGGGCGTCGTAGCGGGAACCTTCTGCCGCCTGGTAGCACGTGCGTGCGTACTCCCACGCCGTTACGCCGAAGGCTTTCGCCCGGCACGACGGCCAACCGGCCGACCCGATGCCAAGCAGACGGCGTGTCCGACGGGCACCCGTTCAGCGTGCGTGATCTTGTATCCGATCAAACGCCCTGCGGTGGCCGAACCACTCCAGTGGGTACTCACGGGCTTCCCAGCCATCCGGCGAGCTTGCCGCCGCGTCCTACCGCCCGCAGTCGGTTCTCGGCGGCATCACGTACGGGGTCCGTCGTGACGACGAGCAACTCGTCACCATGCTGAAGCATGGTAGTCGGCAGCGGTACGAAACTGGCCCCCGCTCGTACCACCAGGGTGACGGCGGCACCCGGAGGCAGTCGCAGTTCGTCGACCTCGACGCCGTGCATACGAGAGCGCTCCGTAATGGCGACAGAGAGCAGGTGCCCTTGGAGGCGTTCCAGGGGCGCCGACTCGATGCCGAGGTCGGCGGCACCGCGTTCGTCGCCGGTGCCCAGGTCGAGTGACTTCGCGGCCCACGGCAGCGTCGGGCCTTGTACCAAGGTGTAAATGATCACCAGTACGAAGACGATATTGAAGATGCGCTCGCTGTCGTCGACCCCGGCCACCATGGGGATGGTCGCGAGCACGATCGGCACCGCACCCCGCAGCCCCGCCCACGACAACAGTGCCTGATCACGCCATGGGATGCGGAAGGGCAACAAACTGGCCAGTACGGACACCGGGCGCGCGACCAGGGTGAGGAAGAGCCCGATGACAATGGCGGGCAGAATGTCGTCACCCAGCTCGTGCGGTGTGACAAGAAGACCCAGCAGCACGAAAAGTCCGATCTGTGCGATCCATCCGAGCCCCTCGGCGAAACCCCGGGTGGCGGGGCGGTGCGGCAGCTTCGCATTGCCCAGCACAAGGGAGGCGACGTAGACCGCGAGGAAGCCCGAACCGTGGGCCGTGGCCCCCGCCGCATATGCGAGCACGGCGATGGCCATCACGGCGATCGGATACAGGCCCGAGGCGGGCAGCGCCAGACGCTTGAGTCCGTAGGCGCCCAGCCAGCCGACCGCGACACCGATGCCCGTCCCGATCGCCAACTCCAGAGGAATCTGTCCGAGCAGCGTGTACCAGTGCGCTACGGGGCCGGCGCTGGAGAAAGCGACTACCAGGATCACCACAGGAGCGTCGTTGAAGCCCGATTCCGCCTCCAGTACACCGGTCACTCGCTTGGGCAGCGAGACGTTCCGCAGTACCGAGAACACCGCGGCTGCGTCCGTGGAGGACACCACCGCCCCGATGATCAGTGCCTGCCGCCACTCCAGCCCCACCAGGTAGTGCCCCGCACCCGCGGTGATGAGCACGCTCACCAACAGGCCGATCGTGGACAGCACGGCGGCGGCCGGCACCACCGGTTTGATCTCGTGCCACTTGGTGCCGAGCCCGCCCTCGGCGAGAATCACGACCAGTGCCGCGTACCCGAGTACCTGTGTGAGCTGGACATTGTCGAAGGTGAAGCCGAACAGGCCGTCCTGTCCGATGGCGACGCCGATGCCGAGGTAGATGAGCAGGGTCGGCAGGCCGCTGCGCGAGGCCAGCCGGACGGCGACGACCGCGACCAGGAGCACCGCGGCGCCGATCAAGAGGATCTCGTTCAGGTGGTGAACAGTCAGGGGCCCGGTCCTTTCAACTTCATTGCCTTATCTAACATTTTACCCTCTCTTGACGATCAGCGGTCCCCCGGCCCGCCACCCGGACGCCGCGTCCTGGGCGCGTGGGGCGTACGCCTATGGTTGCCCTTGCACAACGAGCACTTGATCACCTGGTCCGCCCTGCCCCTCGAAGGACAGCGATGCCCGCACGGAAGAAACCCCGCCGCGTACGCCTCATCGTGATCACGTTGGCGCTAGTGCTCGTGGTGGGCATCGGATACGGGTCGTACTGGAGCGTCAGCACCGTGCGATCCTCCTTCCCGCAGACCACGGGCTCGCTGAGACTCAAGGGGCTGTCGGCCCCGGTCGACGTCAAACGTGACGCCAACGGAATCCCGCAGATCTACGCCGACACCCCCGAGGACCTCTTCCGTGCCCAGGGGTACGTGCAGGCCCAGGACCGCTTCTACGAGATGGACGTCCGCCGCCACCTCACCTCCGGCCGGCTGTCGGAGATGTTCGGCAAGAGCCAGGTGGAGACCGACGCCTTTTTGCGCACCCTCAACTGGCACGGCATCGCGCAGCAGGAGTGGGACACCAAGCTCGACCCCGCCACCAAGGCATACCTGCAGGCGTACACCGACGGCGTCAACGCGTACCTGAAGGACCACAGCGGCGCCGCGCTCTCCCTGGAGTATGCCGCCCTGTCGTTCGCCAACAACTACAAACCGCAGCCTTGGACGCCGGTCGATTCCGTCGCCTGGCTCAAGGCGATGGCCTGGGACCTGCGCGGCAACATGGAGGACGAGATCGACCGCGCCCTGATGACCAGCCGCCTCAGCCAGACGCAGATCAAGCAGCTGTACCCCGCGTATCCGTATGACCGCAATCTTCCGATCATCGTCGACCCCGGTACCGTCGATCAGGCCACCGAACAGTACGAGCAGGCCGACGGGAGTGAACCGCAGGGACTCAACGGCACCGTCGACGCGCAGCTTTCCGGCATCAGTCAGATCATCGACCAAATGCCGGCACTCCTCGGGCCGTCTGGCAGCGGTATCGGCTCCAACTCCTGGGTCGTCGCCGGCAAATACACGACGACCGGTAAGCCGCTGCTCGCCAACGATCCGCACCTGGCGCCACAGCTGCCCTCGCTCTGGTACCAGATGGGCCTGCACTGCCGCACGGTCAGCGCGGCCTGCCCCTACGATGTCGCCGGCTACACCTTCTCGGGGATGCCGGGCGTCATCATCGGTCACAACCAGAACATCGCCTGGGGCATGACCAACCTCGGCGCGGACGTGACCGACCTGTACCTGGAGAAGGTCACCGCGAACACCTACCTGTACGACGGCAAGCAGGTGCCCTTCACGACCCGCAAGGAGACGATCAAGGTCGCCGGCGGGCAGGATCGTACGATCACCGTTCGTGAGACCAAGAACGATGGTCCGATCATCTCCGACCGTAGCGACGAGATCAGGGACGTCGGCCAGGCCGCGCCGGTCACCGATCCGCCGGGCGGTGTGAACAGTGGTTACGCGGTCGCCTTGAAATGGACGGCCCTCACCCCCTCGAAGACGATGGACGCCGTCTTCGAGCTGGACAAGGCGACGGACTTCAAGTCCTTCCAGGCCGGCGCCGCTGACTTCGCCGTACCGTCGCAGAACCTGATCTACGCCGACACCAGGGGAAACATCGGCTACCAGGCGCCCGGCCAGGTTCCGATCCGTTCCCAGGGCGACGACGGCACCTATCCCGTGCCCGGCTGGGACTCGCGCTACAAGTGGACCGGCTACATCCCGTTCACGGCGATGCCCTACGAGTACAACCCGCCGCGCGGCTACATCGTCACCGCCAACCAGGCCGTCATCGACCAGAGCAAATACCCCTATCTTCTGACCGAGGACTGGGGCTACGGCACGCGCAGCCAGCGGATCAACAGCTTGATCGCGTCCAAGACCAAAGACAACGGGAAGATCTCCATGGACGACATGCAGTCCATGCAGAACGACGACAGCAGCGAGATCGCCCGCCTTCTGGTGCCCTATCTCCAGAACATCGACATAAAGGGCGACAAGGGAGACTACGTCCGCCAGGCGCAGCAGCTGCTCGACGGCTGGGACTACAAGCAGGATTCCGACTCGGCGGCAGCCGCCTACTTCAACGCGGTCTGGCGCAACATCCTCAAGCTTGCCTTCGGAAACAAACTACCCAAGGAACTGCGCCCCAAGGGCCAGTGCCTAAGGGTGCTGCCCGTGGGCGAGACCGGCCCCGTTGACAACCTCGACGGCAAGGACCCCGCCGTCCAGGAATGCGGCGAGCGCGATGCTGCCGAGGCGCAGCCGGACGGTGGCGACCGCTGGTTCGAGGTGGTTCGCGACATCCTCAACAAGCCCGACAGCCCATGGTGGACGATGTCCACGACTGCCTTCTTCAGCGGTGACCCGGACAAGGCCCACCACAGCACCCGAGACCAGCTTCTCGCCCAGGCGATGAAGGACGCGCGCTACGAGCTGACCGCCAAGCTCGGCAAGGACATAGACACTTGGAGCTGGGGGCGGCTGCACAAGCTGGACCTGAAGAACCAGACGCTCGGCACCGACGGCCCCGGTGTCATCCAATGGGTGTTCAACCGCGGCCCCTGGCAGCTCAGCGGCGGCGAGGCGGCAGTGGACGCCACCGGCTGGAACGCCGCGGGCGGCTACGACGTCGACTGGGTGCCCTCGATGCGGATGATCGTGAACCTCCAGGACTTCGACAAGTCCCGCTGGATCAACCTCACCGGCGCGTCAGGTCACGCCTACAACTCCCACTACACCGACCAGACCGACAAATGGGCGGCCGGGGAACTGCTGCCCTGGTACTTCTCCGACACTCAGGTCGACCTGGCGTCCAAGGCGAAGATGGCGCTCACCCCGTAGAAGGGGACCGGGCCTGCGCCCCGAGCGCGTCCCCCCAAAAGTGCCGGAACGCGCCGCGTACCCCTCCTCGGTGTCCTGTCACCTGAGGAAGTGCCGTACACCTTCCGGAGTCACCACCGCGTCCACGAGGTGGTCGTGCGGTTCCCGCGGAACCGTGTCGACCACCTCGTGCGCGTACAGCACGACGACGAGCAGCGGGTGAGTCCCCGCCGCCTCCAGGCGGGCGAGGACCCGGTCGTACGAACCGCCGCCGCGTCCGAGGCGTACGCCTTGCGCGTCCACGGCGAGGCCCGGCAGCAGAACGGCCTGTGCCGCACTCACGGCATCCGGACCGAGCCGGGGTCCGGTGGGCTCCAGCAGGCCGCGAGAGGTGCGTTCCAGGGCCTCCTGGCCGCCGTATTCAGCCCAGTCCAGGTCGTTGTCGGGTAGCAGCACCGGCAGCAGCACCCGGGCGCCGGTTTCACGCAGGACGTCCAGCAGGTCGGGGGTGCCCGGTTCGGTGCCCGTCGACACGTAGGCCGCCACGGTCCGCAAAACGGCCGGCGACGGCAGGTCGCGTACCCGCCTGGCCAGCGCCGCGCCGGCCGCCCGGCGTTCGTCGGCGGTCAACTCGCGCCGAGCCGCCAGCAGGCGCGCCCGCAGGGCTCCCTTGTGTGCGCGGGTCTCGTTCATACCATCCACAACCGCTGCCTATCAGCCGCAACCGCCCGGTCTTTCATCTTCCGCACATACACGCCCGCTAGGGTGCACGGCATGACGCGCACACATCCTCGGATCAGCAAGGCTGTTATTCCTGCGGCGGGTCTGGGGACCCGGTTTCTGCCGGCGACGAAGGCGACGCCGAAGGAGATGTTGCCGGTGGTGGACAAGCCGGCGATCCAGTATGTGGTGGAGGAGGCGGTGGCGGCGGGGTTGTCGGACGTGCTGATGATCACGGGGCGGAACAAGCGTCCGTTGGAGGATCACTTCGACCGGAACTACGAGTTGGAGGAGGCGTTGACGCGTAAGGGGGATGCGTCGCGGTTGGCGCGGGTGCGGGAGTCGAGTGATCTGGCGACGGTGCACTATGTGCGGCAGGGGGCGCCGCGGGGGTTGGGGCATGCGGTGTTGTGTGCGGAGCCGCATGTGGGGGATCGGCCGTTCGCGGTGTTGTTGGGGGATGACCTGATCGATCCGCGGGATCCGTTGTTGGCGCGGATGATCGCGGTGCAGGGGCGGTACGGGGGCAGTGTGGTGGCGTTGACGGAGGTGGATCCGGGTCAGATCCATTTGTACGGGGCGGCGGCGATAGTGCCGACGGGTGAGGGGGATGTGGTGCGGGTGACGGGGTTGGTGGAGAAGCCGGATGCGGGGTCGGCTCCGTCGCTTTTCGCGGTGATCGGGCGGTATGTGCTGGATCCGGCGGTGTTCGGGGTGTTGCGGAGGACGGGTCCGGGGCGGGGTGGGGAGATCCAGTTGACGGATGCGTTGGAGGTGCTGGCGGAGCGGGGTGGTGACGGTGGTCCGGTGCACGGGGTGGTGTTCACCGGGCGCCGGTACGACACGGGTGACCGGGGTGACTACCTGCGGGCGATCGTCCGGTTGGCGGCCGAGCGCGAGGACCTCGGTCCCGACTTCCGTACCTGGCTCCGCACCTACGTCACCAAGGAGATGCAGGCGTGAGTCAGGGCGCCGACCGCGTGTGGTCTGTCAGCGAACACTTGGCGAACATCCTCGGCCAGCTCGCCCCGCTCGACCCGATCGAGCTGCAACTGCTCGACGCCCAAGGATGCGTACTGGTCGAGGACGTCACGGTGCCGGTCGCGCTGCCGCCGTTCGAGAACAGCTCCATGGACGGTTACGCCGTACGGGTCGCCGACACCCGGGCCGCGGCACCCGAGCACCCAGCCGTCCTCGAAGTGATCGGTGACGTCGCAGCAGGCAGCGGCGTACTGCCGACCGTCGGACCCGGCCAGGCCGCCAGGATCATGACAGGCGCCCCGATCCCTCCGGGGGCCGAGGCGGTCGTCCCTGTGGAGTGGACGGACGGCGGGGCCGGGAGTGGCCGTGCGACCGCCATGACGGCGCACAGCGTCGATCCCTCGGGCGCGGCCGGCGAGGTGCGGGTGCACCAGCCGGCGACGGCGGGGCAGTTCGTACGCGCCAGAGGGAGCGACGCGGCGGCCGGGGACCTGGCGCTGGCCGCCGGCACCGTGCTCGGGCCGCCGCAGATCGGTCTGCTGGCAGCCGTCGGGCGGGGCACCGTGACGGTAAGGCCGCGGCCCAGGGTGGTGGTGCTGTCCACCGGCAGCGAACTCGTCGAGCCTGACGAGGAACTCGCCCCCGGCCGCATCCACGACTCCAACAGCTACGCCCTCACCGCTGCCGCACGAGCCGCCGGCGCGATCGCGTACCGCGTCGGTGCCGTCGCCGACGAGGTCGAGACGCTGCGCGCCACCATCGAGGACCAGCTGATCCGGGCCGATGTCATCGTCACCAGCGGCGGCGTCAGCGTCGGTGCGTACGACGTCGTCAAGGAGGCGCTGTCGTCGCTCGGAGACTCCTTCGGAGACGACGCGGGGAGTGCGGCCGGGTTCGTGCAGTTCCGCGAGCTCGCGATGCAGCCGGGCAAGCCGCAGGGCTTCGGCCGGATCGGCCCCGACCGCACCCCGCTGCTCGCGCTCCCCGGCAATCCCGTCAGTGCCTATGTGTCCTTCGAGCTGTTCGTACGGCCGGTGATCCGCACTCTCATGGGGGTAGGCGCCGTTCATCGGGAAGTCGTACGAGCGAGGTGTTCCGCGGCGATCGACAGGTCGCCCGAAGGAAAACGCCAGTTCCTGCGCGGACATTACGATCACGCGACCGGGACGGTCACGCCTGTGGGTGGCGCGGCTTCACACCTGGTCAAGGCACTCGCCCACGCCGACGCGCTGATCGTCGTATCGGAGGCGGTCACCTCGGTCGCGGCGGGCACCGAGGTCGACGTGGTTCTGCTGGACTAGCCGCCCGCGTCCCGGGCTGCGGACCGCCGGTCCGTACGCGGGCACGTGCCGGTACGGTGTCTGCCCTAGAGACCGCACCGGGAGAACGATGAGCAGCGCCCAGCAGCACCTCACCCACCTCGACGAGGCGGGCGCGGCCCGCATGGTCGATGTCTCCGCCAAGGACGTCACCGCACGCTCGGCGCGCGCCACGGGGCGGGTCCTGGTGGCCCCGCGTGTCGTGGAACTGCTGCGGGGCGAGGGCCTGCCCAAGGGCGACGCCCTCGCCACCGCGCGGATCGCCGGCATCATGGGTGCCAAACGCACTCCTGACCTGATTCCCCTGTGCCACCCACTCGCGATCTCTGGGGTGACCGTCGATCTCGCGGTCGCCGACGACGCGGTGGAGATCACCGCGACGGTGAGGACCACCGACCGTACCGGCGTGGAGATGGAGGCGCTGACCGCCGTCAGTGTCGCCGCCTTGACCGTCGTGGACATGGTGAAGGCCGTCGACAAGGGCGCCGTCATCACGGATGTCCGCGTCGAGGACAAGACCGGCGGGAAATCCGGCGACTGGCACCGGTCATGACCCGTCCCGCCGGCCTGTGGGCGCTCGCGGTCACCGCTTCCAACCGGGCCGCCGCCGGGATCTACGAGGACCGCGGCGGGCCACTGGTCGTCGCGGCCCTGGAAGAGCTCGGGTTCGCCGTCGACGGCCCGCGGATCGTGCCGGACGGCGCCCCTGTGGAGCAGGCGCTGCGTGAGGCGGTGGCCGAGGGGTACGACGTGGTGATCACCACCGGCGGCACCGGCATCTCGCCGACCGATCGCACGCCGGACGTCACCCGCGGGCTCCTGGACTACGAGGTTCCCGGGATCGCCGAGGCGATCCGTGCCGCCGGCCGGGAGAAGGTGCCCACCGCCGTACTCTCCCGTGGCGTGGCGGGCGTCAGCGGACGCACCCTGGTGGTGAACCTGCCCGGTTCGACCGGCGGGGTGAAGGACGGCTTGGCTGTGCTCGCGCCGTTGGTCGTACATGCCGTTGATCAGATTCGCGGGGGCGATCATCCGAACAACCGGCCGTACGACAACGCGGCCAGCCGGGCACACGGCGACCCGGGCCAGCCGCATCACCCGACGCGCGACCGGTCAGATGACCGGCCGAATGATCATCCGAACTCCGTCACTGGGAGACCGAGCTGAACGGGTCCTGGCCGGTTGAGTTGGTGGACGGTGACATCACCCTCCGCCCGATCCGGGTGCGTGACCAGCGCGCATGGCGCGAGGTCAACCGTCGCAACCGTGACTGGCTGCGACCGTGGGAGGCCACCGTGCCGCCCGCCCCGCCAGGCCATGTCGCCCAGCGGCCGACATATCGACAGATGGTCCGCCATCTGCGCAGTGAGGCACACGCCGGGCGCATGCTGCCGTTCGTCGTCGAATACCAGGGGCGCCTGGCCGGTCAGCTCACCGTCGCCGGGATCACCTGGGGCTCGATGTGTTCGGCGCACATCGGCTACTGGGTCGACGAGGCGGTGGCCGGCCGCGGGGTGATGCCCACCTCGGTGGCGCTCGCCGTCGACCACTGCTTCCGGCGTGTCGGTCTGCACCGGGTCGAGGTGTGCATTCGCCCGGAGAACGGGCCGAGCCGGCGGGTGGCGGAAAAGCTCGGCTTCAGGGAGGAAGGGCTGCGTCCTCGCTATCTCCATATCGACGGAGGATGGCGTGATCATCTCGTCTTCGCGCTGACCGCCGAGGAAGTACCGGAAGGGTTGCTGCACCGGTGGCGGCAGGCGAGGCCCGGCACTCCTCGTAAATAAAACGATTGTTCGAATAAGGGGCCCGCTGGAAGAAAATCTCGGCATATCAGCCGGATCGTGCGACACACCGGGCCGAATTGCGTATGGCGTGTCGCGATCCCCCCTACCGTGTAGCGCGTGAGCAGTAGTGGCCTCATCTACGCAGTCATTGTCGGGGCCTGGGCTGCCTACTTGGTGCCCATGTGGCTCCGTAGGCAGGATGAGCTCAACGAAGCGCGTCCGACCGAACGCTTCAGTACCGCCATCCGGCTTCTGTCCGGGCGGGCGGCAATGGAGCGACGGGTCGCGAAGGCGCGAGGTGAGAGCGTCGATCCCGCCGCCGACACGCAGGAGCAGGAGGAGGACGGCGCCGACCCCGTGGGTCCGGTCGACGTCCGGAGCCTCGCCGTGCCCGCGACTGAGGTGCGCCGTCCCGCCGCCCGCCCGGGGCCCGCGTCCCCGTCTGCATCCGGCGCCTCGGCGACCGCGGCGGCCGGAAGCCAGCGTGCGAAGGTACTGGTGCGCCGTCGGCGTACCACCACGACGCTCTTCTTCGTCTTCACCGTCGGCGCCGTCGTGGCGGCCGTCGGCGGTGTCGGCCTGCTATGGGTGCCGGCCGTCCCCGCCGTGCTGCTCACCGTCTACATCGGGCAGATGCGCCGCCAGGAGCGCCGCCGCTACGAGGTGCGGCTGGACCAGCGGCACGCGATCGAGGCCGCGCGCCGCCTCCGGGCCCGTTCCGAGGCGCCGCCCGCGCCCGCGGCCAGGGAGGAGCGCCCTGCCGCGCCCGCCGTCCCGGCAGTGCCCCACGTGCGGACCCCCTCGCCCCGTACCGCCGACCGCCGCGCCCTGGTCGAGCAGACCGACCACGCGGAGTGGATCGACCAGCAGCGCGCCCAGCAGGGCGCCGACGACGGCTGGGATCCCGTACCGGTGCCGCTGCCCACCTACGTCACCGCTCCGGTCGCCCCCCGCACCCCGGGCGGCGTCGATCTCGGAGCGGCTGACACGTGGAGCCCGGCGCGCTCCGGTACGACGCCTGCGGACCCGGCCGTCTCCCGCGAACCGCGCGAGCCCGGGCCCGCCCGCGAACGCGACCAGCGCCCCCCCGCGCGCCGCCCCCGCGGCGGCCGTACCCCCCTCTTCGACCAGTACGCCGAGGGCGACCGGCCCCGCGCCGCCAACGAATGACCGGGCCCGCGGCGGCCGGGCCGCTCGCGGACCTGCCGATATCGCGTTCACGAACACCCTCGCCGGGATGCTAGAGTTTTCCTCGTCGCAAGGGCCTGTGGCGCAGTCCGGTAGCGCACCTCGTTCGCATCGAGGGGGTCAGGGGTTCGAATCCCCTCAGGTCCACTTTTCGACTGTTCTCGGTTTGGTCGAGGATTGGTTGGCGGGTTCCCGTCCGGTCTGTTGATCGGACGGGATTTTGTTGTTTCCGGGGCTGTCCCACGGCGGGTGTCCGAACGGCGGCCAGGCAGGCGGTCCGCCGAGCGGGGGCGGGGCGGCCCGGGAGGGAAGTGGTGCGACGTACGATCGAAACGGTGGCGTTTCGATCAGGCGCCGTCTACTCTCTGGGTGTACGGCATCGTTTCGACAGTGGCGCTTCACTCGTCGTGGACAGGAGGACAGGACATGTCGCTGGAGGCAACCACTCCGCGTCGTACCCGCCTGACCCCCGAGCGCGAGCGGGAGCTGTACGAGGCCGTCGTCGAGTTGCTGCGGGAGGTCGGCTACGAGGCGCTGACCATGGACGCGGTCGCCGCCCGCACCCGGGCCAGCAAGGCCACCCTCTACCGCCAGTGGAAGGGCAAGCCGGAACTGGTCGCCACCGCGCTGCGGCACCACAAACCGGTGTCGCTCGCGGACATCGACACCGGGTCGCTGCCGGGCGACCTCCACGAGTTCGTCAGATGTCATGACGCGAACGAGTCCAAGCGTGACCAGGAACTGATGCGCGGCCTCGCTCACGCGGCCTTCCGGAACGAGGACCTGTTCCGCGCGCTGCGCGAACTGCTCGTCGAGCCGGAGCTGGCCAGCTTCCGCGACCTGGTGCAGCGCGCCGTGGACCGCGGCGAAATCGCCGCGGACAGTCCCGCGGGCCACTTCCTTCCGCACCTGCTCTTCGGCGCCGCACTGGCCCGTCCGATCATCGAGGGCATCGACCCCGACCCGGAGTACAGCCACCGGTTCATCGACGCCGTCGTGGTGCCCGCGCTGCGGCTCGCGTAAGTCGCGCAGGACGCCGGTCGCTCTGACGGGTGTTCGGCGGGCCGGTCCGATCATCGGCGTGCGGTTGGTCACCGTGGCGGCCCGATCCCGTACAGCCGGACACCGGTGTCGAGGGTGGGCGGCGACAGAGGAATGTTATTACAGAGCGTGAAACCCGGGTGGTTGCATACGAATCCGCGGACATGCGGATGCGACCCGTATCCTGTGCAGAGTGATGAACCGTCAATAGGCGGATGCGGATCGCCATACTTCGGTTCCACCTGGGATGTTGAGAGTATGTAAAGGTTGTCACCGATCGAAGTCAATTACCGGTCGGGGACCCTGATTCACCCCCGAAGATGCTTGGCATACATCATTCCGTCGTACCAGACTGCCTAACTGTCAGTGATATTTGCGCCGGGCAGGCCGTACGCGACAGGGGAATCGATGACATCCGAGCACGCCGGCCGGCTACGGGCGGCGCTGACCGCCGCCGGGCTGACGATGATCGCGTTCTGCGCGGGGGACGCGCTGGCGCGGCAGTATCCGTTCGGGACCCGGACGCGCAGCGTGAGCGACCTCGGCAACCAGTACGTGCCCTTCCACGCCCACCTGTGGGATCTGCTGCACGGCAGGGCGGACGGCGGCTGGCTGCTGAACTGGCAGTCCGGTTACGGCAGCAGTTTCCTGCCCGACTTCGGCACGTATCTGGCGAGCCCGTTCGCGCCGCTGGTCGCGCTCTTCCCGCGGGACCGCATCGACCTGGCCGTCTACGTCGTCAGCGTGCTCGAACTCGGCTCGGCGGCAGCGGCGATGGCGGTGCTGCTGCTCGTGCTGCGTCCCGGGCCTCGGTGGGCGGCCGGGCTGCTCGGGGTGTCGTACGCGCTGTGCGGGTGGACGCTGATGCTGGCGTCCTACAACCCGATGTGGCTCGACGGCCTGACCGCCCTCCCACTGCTGTGCATGGTCGGGGAGTGGGCGCGGCAAGGCCGGCGGACGGCGACCGGCGTCCTGGTGGTCGCCCTGTGCTGGGCCGCGAACTTCTACACCGCGTACATGGCCACGCTCGGCGCCGCACTGTTCCTCGCCGCCCGGCTGCTCACCGAGCCGGTTCCGGTCCCGGCGGCGGTACCGGATCCGGGACCCGGCCCGGGTTCGGCTTCGGCGAAGCCCGGCGGACGGCCGCGGACTCCCGCCCGCCACGCCGCACTCACCTTCGGCCGCGCCGCCCTCACCACCGTCCTCGGTATCGGCCTGACCGCACCCGTGCTGCTCACCATCGTCAAGGGCACGAAGCTCGCGTCCCCGCTCTCACTGCCCGCCTTCCGTCCGCTGCCCTTCGCCGACCTGCTGATGCGGATGCTTCCGGGCACGTACGGCTTCGCGACGCCCTCCACCTACATCGGTACCGCCGCGCTGCTGCTCGCGTTCGTGCTGCCCTTCCACCCGGCGGTGCCGCGGCGGGACCGCGTCGTGTGGCCGGCGCTGGCGGTCGTGGTCGCCGTGTCCTTCGAGCTGAAGCCGACGCACCTGATGTGGCACGCCTTCACCGAGCCCAACGGCAGCCCGTACCGGCAGACCTTCGTGCTCAGCGGCGCCATGGTGATCGGCGCGTGGCAGTCGGTCGCCCACCGGCTGCCCGGCCCGCGCCAACTGGCCTACGGAGCAGGGCTGATGGGACTGATGACCGTTTTCGTCGCGCTCGGCGCGGACCACAAACTGGCCGGGCCCACCACGTATCCCCTGCTCGCCGGCGGCCTGGTGGCCGCCTACGGAGGGCTGCTGCTGCTCCGGCGCCTGCAGGACAAGGGAGTTGTGTCCATACGCGCCAGCCTCCCGGCCGTGCTGGCCGTCGGCCTGCTGCTGGCGGCCCAGTTGGGGCAGGCGGCGGTCACCGACGCCTGGACCGACCACAAGAGGCGCGGCCTGCTGGACGACTACCCTGCCTGGGGGCAGCGGCAGGGCGAGGAACGGCGGGCCCTCGCCGACGCCGACGGCTGGCCGCGTTACCGGACCGAGCCGGGACGCGAACAGACCGTCGGGAACGACGCGTTGGCCGTCGGCGGACAGGGCGCGCAGTACTACAGCAGCCTCACCTCGGCGGTGTGGTCCGGTACGCTCGCGGCGCTCGGCGGCGGGTGGACCTCGCACGGGCGCTCCCCCCAGAGTCTCGACAACCCGGTCACCGACGTGATCTTCTCCGTCGGCGCCCGGCTGCACTCGCCGCCCGAGCCGCGCCACGGCGCTCAGGGACCGGCCCCCCGGCCCACCGTCACCCGCCGGGCGGTGCCGCCGCTGGTCACCGTACGCGCCGCCGGGCCGACCACCGGATACGGCCGATCGCCGTACCGCAACCAGGAGTTGCTGCTCGGAAGCCGCGTCTACACCACCGGCGGGAGCATGCGGGTGACCGACGCCGACGGGCGCACGCTGCGGCCGGGCAGAAACGGCGCCTACCGCACCCCGGGCGGCCGGCAGCGTATCTACCGCCTTGCCTCGTCCTGCCCGGCGGGCAGCCAACTCTACTTCTGGTCACCGGACTTCACCGGATCGGTGCGCGCACCCGGCAGCGCGCCGATCGCGTACCAGGGCCGGATGACCAGCCACCGCGCGCCGGTACAGCGGCTCGGAGCCACCCCGCACAGCGGGCGGTTCACCTTGCTGCTGCACCCCGCGCAGGGGCCCAGCACGGTCCAAGCCGACGGGATCGGCTGCCTCGACCAGGCCCGGCTGGCGGCGGCCGAGCGGCACCTCGCCGCCACCGGAGCAACCCGGGTGGACGTGACCTCCGACGGCATCCGGGCCCACCTTCCGCCGCAGGCACGCGGGTTCGCGGTAGTGGCCGCGCCCGACATCGCCGGGTGGAGCTGTTCGGCCGGTCACGGCCCGGCGCGTCCGGCGGCGTCGTACCTCGGGTTGCTGGCCGTGCCGCTCGACGGCCGTACGAACACGGTCTCCTGCTCCTTCACCCCGCCGGGGCTGCGGCTCGGCGAAGCGGCGTGCGGGGTCTCGCTGCTCGGACTGGCGGCACTGGCCGGATACGGGTGGCGGCGAAGGAGGCGGACCGGCCCGGCGGTTGCCGAGGACGTGCCGCTGCGGCAGCACGCGCAGGCCGTGACGCGGGGCGCCCCCTGACCCCGCCGGGCCGGTGGTGCTCCGGACGGTCCCCGGCACCACCGCCGCCGCGGCCGGCGGTCAGATCAGCGTCGGTCGGCAGAGCCCGCCTTCGAGGCCCAGCAGCCAGCGCTTGCGCTCCAGGCCGCCGCCGTAGCCGGTCAGGCTGCCGTTGGCGCCGACCACCCGGTGGCAGGGCACGATGATGCTGATCGGGTTCTTGCCGTTGGCCAGGCCCACGGCGCGGGAGGCGCCCGGCTGGCCGAGGGACGCTGCGAGTCGGCCGTACGAGACCGTCTCGCCGTAAGGGATGTCGTTCAACGCCGACCAGACGCGCCGCTGGAACGGGGTGCCGACGGCCGCCAGCGGCAGGTCGAAACGGGTCAGGCCGCCGGCGAAGTACGCCGACAGCTGCTCCGACACCTCGGCGAGCGCGGGGAGTCCGTCCGGCTCGACCCGCGCGCCGAAGCTCTCCAGAGGTGGACGGTGCCGGTGGTCGGTCATGTAGAGGCCGGCGAGCGCGCCGTCCCTGGCCACCAGGGTCAGCGGGCCGCAGGGACTGTCCACAAGAGCGTAAACGGTGGTTGTCATCGGGAAGGGCCTTTCTCCGTAACGGGGTTGGTGACCGAAGTCGCCGAACGGCGCTCCGGCGGGAGGACGTTGGTCGGGTGGTCGCCTGTCGCCCACAGGTACTGTGTGGCGTACGCGCGCCATGGCCGCCAGGCCGCGGACCGTTTCGACAGCGCCGACGGCGTGGTGGGGAGACCGAGGTCACGGGCCGCGCGGCGGATCCCGAGGTCGGTGGGCGAAAATGCGTCCGGGTCACCCAGCGCACGCATCGCGATCGTCTCCACCGTCCACGGGCCGACGCCGGGCAGCGCGGCGAGCCGGGACCGGGCCTGCTGCCAGTCGCAGCCGACGTCGAGGTCCAACTCGCCGTCCGCCAGGGCCCGTAGCAATGCGGCCAGGGTCGCCTTGCGGGTCCGCGGCATCGCCAACTCGGCCGGATCGTGGGCGGCGAGCGCGGCGGGGGAGGGGAAGAGGTGAGTCAGGCCGCCCGCGGGATCGGTGACCGGTTCGCCGTACGCGGTCACCAGCCGGGCGGCGTGTGTACGGGCCGCCGCGGTGGAGATCTGCTGGCCCAGTACCGCCCGTACCGCGAACTCCGGCCCGCCCGCGACCCCTGGTACCCGTCGGCCCGGCGCCCTGGCCACCAGCGGGGCCAGCACCGGGTCCGCGGACAGCAGCGCGTCGACGGCCGACGGGTCCGCGTCCAGGTCGAGCATCCGGCGGCAGCGGCTGATCGCCTGCGTGAGGTCACGCCAGTCGGCGAGCCACAACTGGCAGCCGACATGGTCGGGTCGGGGCCTCAACGCCACGATGCCGGGGCCGTGCGGCAGCCGCAGGGTGCGGCGGTACGCACCCGCGCGCCACTCCTCCACGCCGGGTACGGCGGTGGCGGCGAGATGACCGAACAGGTTGTCGGGGGTGAGGGGTCGGCGGAACGGCAGCCGCAGCGCGAGTGCGCCGTCGGACGCGGACGGGCGCCCTTTGGCGGCGCGGGCGCGCAACTCCCCGGGGGACAGGGCGAACACCGCGCGCACGGTGTCGTTGAAGGCGCGGATGCCGGCGAAGCCCGCCGCGAAGGCGACCTCGCCCATCGGCAGCGTGGTGGTCTCGATCAGCAGCCGGGCGGTCTGCGCGCGCTGCGCGCGGGCCAGGGCGAGCGGCCCGGCGCCGAGTTCGGCGACCAGTCGGCGTTCGAGCTGCCGTGCGCTGTAGCCGAGGCGCGCCGCGAGGCCCGGGACACCGTCGCGGTCCACCGCGCCGTCGGCGATCAGCCGCATGGCGCGGGCCACCGGGTCGGCGCGCTCGTTCCACTGCGGGGAGCCGGGCGCCGCGTCCGGGCGGCAGCGCCTGCAGGCGCGGAAACCGGCCTGCTGGGCTGCTGCCGCGCTCGGATGGAAGCTCATGTTCTCGGCCTTCGGCGGTACGGCGGGGCAGCTGGGTCGGCAGTAGACGCGCGTGGTCAGCACCGCGGTGAAGAACCACCCGTCGAAACGGGCGTCTTCGACCGGACGGCGCGGACGCAGGCGTCGGAGTCCGTATGCACCCCACCAGCATCCCGCGTCGTCAGGGGGCTGGTCTGGCGGAAATCCGACATGGAGGTGGGACGACCGGGCGGAGGAGGACCACCGACCACCGGACGCAGGCGCGCCGTCGGGACCCGGCTCGCAGGCTCCGGCGGCGGTCCCTGAAGCCGGTCCTAGTCGCTTACCTGGCTGCTTGCCTCGTACAGCAGGTCCCGGTATGCGGGGTGCCGGTCGATCCAGCCGCTCACGAACGGGCAGACCGCGACCACCTGGAGCCCTTGGGCGCGGGCCTCGTCAAGTGCGGCGCGGGCCAGCGCGGAGCCGACACCGCGGCCCCCGTAGGCGTCCTCGACCTCGGTGTGCACGAAGGTCACCAGCTGCGGCGTACGCAGGTACACCGCGAAGCCGGCCAGGCCGCCGTCGACCCTGGCCTCGTAGCGGTGCTGCTCGGGGGCGTCGGTGATTGTGACCTTGCCGCTGCCCCCGGCGGCGGTCGGCTCGCTGTTCCCGTCGCCCTCGCCGCCGCGGCTCACGAGCGGTAGTTCTCGACCGTGGAGGAGGGCCGGACACGGGCGGCACCCGGGTCCTCGCCCGCCTCGGTCAGGGCGCGGCGCTGGCGGAGCAGGTCCCAGCACTGGTCGAGCTCGCGTTCGAGGGCGGCCAGGCGCTCCTTCTCGGTGTCACCGTCGATGCCGCCGGCGGTCAGCTGTTCACGCAGGATCTTCTCGTCGGCGACCATCTTGCTGATCCGGCCGAGGATGGCGTGTTCGGCGCCGGCGTCATTGGGCTCTTGCACGGGAACCTCCCGGTCCGGTGAGGGACGGCGTTGCGCTGTCGTGGTCGGGCACCTCCACTCTTGCAGGTCGGGCGGCGGAATGCGCGGAGCGGGGGGTGATCGGCCGAGGGAGGGTGCCGGGGGCTCGGCGCCCTTTGCGGCCCGTCCCGCTCCTCTCCCGCCCTTCGCGGCCTGTTACGTGCCGCTGTTCCGGCCCTTCCCCGCCTCCCCGGCCTTTGCGGGCTGACGCGGCGCTCGTCCGACCGCCTGCCCTGGCGTGCTGAGGACGCATCCCCCGGGATGCGCCTCCTAGGATGCCCCGGCGTCCTTAGGCAAACCTTCGGGGCTTTCGCGGCCGGCCGTCTCCGCGCGCTTCCGCATCCGGACGTCGATCTCGGCGCGTACCCGGCGGTCCATCGCCAGTGACATCTCGGCTTCCACGATGCTCTTGGCCAGGGGGCGCAGCCGCTGCAGCGCCTGCGGGACGCTGTGGGCCTCGCCCGCCGGCAAGGCGGTCGGCGGGCCGAGTACGTAGGCGCCGATGACCTGCGTGAACAGTTCGGCCAGCGCGTCCACATGGCCGCGTACCTCGCGGCCGGCCGCCAGCACCGCGGCCAGCGGTACGCCTTCGCGGACCAGTGCGGAGGAGGCCTCCAGCAGGCGGCGGCTGATGTGGACGACGTTCTCGCCGTCGACGGCGATGTAGCCCAGCGTGAGGGCGGTCGTGAGGTTGTCCGGGCTGACGTCCTCGCCGAAGTAGTCGGCGAGCGCCTGGGGGCTGAGCCTGACCGGTGTCTCGTCCGACCAGGGCGGAGCGGGGGCGCCTTCCAGGCCGAGGAGTTCGGCCACGCCGTCGAGGGTGCGGCCGTTCTCCCAGGCGGCGATGAGTTCGGCGATGCCGCCGAGGGTGTGGCCGCGTTCCAGCAGGGCCGCAATGGTGCGCAGACGGGCGAGGTGGTCCTCGGAATACCAGGCGATGCGGCCGGCACGGCGCGGGGGCGGCAGCAGGCGCCGCTCGCGGTAGAAACGGAGGGTGCGGACGGGGATGCCGGCGGCTTCGGCGAGTTCTTCGACGCGGTATTCGCGCAGGGCGCGGTCCTTGGGGGCGGGGCGGGCGCCCCGGCTGCTGTCCGGAGCAGTGCGGGTGACATGGCGCGGGTGCGCGCCCTTAGCCGTGCCGGCGGCTTCGTCGGCGGGGCGGCCGGGCGGGACGGGCGGGGCGCCCTCTTCGCCGGTGCCGGTGCCGATGTCGTCCACACGGTCAGCCTATGCGCTGCGGAAACGGTTCTACCGGTGTTCTGGGCGGTTCTGGACGGTCCTGGGCGGCCTCCCGCAGCTGACCGTCGTGCCGCCCTCGTCCGGCCGCCAGCGGCCACTTACCCGGCGGTAGCCGATTCGGTCCAGCCTCTACCGTCGGTAACCCGAGTGCTCTACAGTCCGGACGTACGACCATGCCAGTGATTGCTGGCGTGATTTTTCCGGTCAGCGGGTGATCGGACCGGTGGCCGGTCGGACGCAAGGTTGACCGGATCAGCGGCCGGCGGCGAGAAGTGGCCGACCCGGGTGTGGTGGAGTCAGGGACGAACGCGAAGGGCGGTGCCATGGACGGCGACCTCGAACACGTGCGGGTGGCGGTGATCGGGTCCGGCTTCGGCGGGCTGGGGGCCGCCGTACGGCTCCGGCGAGAGGGGATCACCGACTTCGTGATCCTGGAGCGGGCCGACGCGGTGGGCGGCACCTGGCGCGACAACAGCTACCCCGGCTGTGCCTGCGACGTGCCCTCCCACCTCTACTCGTTCTCCTTCGCCCCCAACCCGGACTGGCCGCGCGCCTTCTCCGGCCAGGAACACATCCGCGCCTACCTCGAAAGGGTGACGGACACCTTCGGGCTGCGACCCCATCTGCGGTTCGGCGCCGAGGTACGGCAGGCCCGCTGGGACGCCGACGCGCGACACTGGCGTCTGTCGACGGCGAGCGGCGAACTCACGGCCGATGTGGTGGTCTCGGCGACCGGCCCGCTGTCCGACCCGAAGATCCCCGACATCCCGGGGATCGGGGACTTTCCCGGGCGGGTCTTCCACTCCTCGCGCTGGGACCACGACTTCGACCTGAAGGGCAAGCGGGTCGCGATGGTCGGCACGGGGGCCTCGGCGATCCAGATCGTGCCGGCGATCCAGCCGGACGTGGCGCGGCTGACCGTGATCCAGCGGACTCCGCCGTGGGTGATGCCCCGGATGGACCGGCCGATAGGGGCGGCGGAGCGGTGGTTGCACGCGACGGTGCCGGGCTCGGCGAAGGCACGGCGGGGATTGCTGTGGCTGATCCGGGAGTTCCAGGTCGGCGCCTTTGTGAAGCGGCCGAAGCTGATGAAGGCGGCCGAGCGGATCGCCCGCGGCCATCTGCGGCGGTCCATCAAGGATGCGGCGCTGCGGGCACGGCTCACGCCCGATTACACGATCGGCTGCAAACGCATCCTGCTGTCGAATTCCTATTATCCGGCTCTCGCCCAGCCGAACACCGAGGTGGTCACTTCCGCGCTGACGGAGGTGCGCGGGTCGTCGGTGGTGACGGCGGACGGCAGCGAGCGGGAAGTCGATGCGATCATCTTCGGAACGGGCTTCCACGTGACCGACATGCCCATCGGTGATCGGATCATCGGTGCGGACGGGCGCACGCTCGGCGAGCACTGGAAGAACGGCATGGCGGCGCTGCGCGGTTGTACGGTCGACGGATTTCCCAATCTTCTGCTGATCATCGGTCCGAACACCGGCCTGGGGAACAGCTCGATGATTCTGATGATCGAGTCATCGCTCAATTACGTCGCCGACTACCTGCGCGCGCTGGCGCATTCGGGTGGCGCGGCGCTGGACGCCAAGCCGGGCGCGGTGAGCGCGTGGAACGCGGAGATGCAGCGGCGGGCGGCCCGTACCGTCTGGAACACCGGCGGTTGCAAGAGCTGGTACCTGGACGCCAACGGACGCAACACCACGGCGTGGCCGGGCACCACTTCGGAGTTCCGCCGGGCGACGCGCCAACTGAAACTGTCGGAGTACGAGGTCCTCGCGCCGGTCGCGGCCGCCGAACCCGCCGTGGAGGTGGTCACGTGAACCGGCTGTACGAGACGGTGCCGGCGCGCCGCGAACTGGCTGTCGCCTCTGCTGACGGCACCCGTATCCATGCCGAGGAATACGGGCGACCCGATGGTCCTACTGTCGTCCTGGCCCACGGGTGGACGTGCTCAACGCTCTTCTGGGCGCCGGTCGTTCGGCTGCTCGCGGACGATTGTCGGATCGTCGCCTACGACCAGCGCGGGCACGGCCGCAGCGGCGCGCCGGTCACCCGCAACGGCTACGGCACCGGCGCATTGGCCGACGATCTGGAAGCCGTACTGGAAGCGGTTGTCCCGGAGGGTGAACGCGCGGTACTGGCCGGCCACTCCATGGGCGGTATGACGATCATGGCGGCGTCCGGGCGTGCGGCCGTGACCGATCGGACGGCTGCGGTCCTGCTCGCCAGCACCGGCAGCGGCCGGTTGCTGGGGGCGACCGAGGTGCTGCCGGCGCGGTTCGGTCCGCGGCGCCTGCGACGCGTCTTCCACCGGCAGCTGCTTGTGTCGGCGATGCCACTCGGACGGGTGACGCGGTTGTCGAAGGCCGCGCTGAAGTACGGGGTGCTGGGATCGGACTCGACACCTGAACAGGTCGACTTCACCGCTCGTATCGTGCACGCGTGCCGGCCGCGGCAGCGGTCGGCGTGGGGGCGGGTGCTCGCGGTGCTCGACCTGGACGTGGAGCTGGCGGCGGTCACCGCCCCGACCGCGGTTCTGGTCGGTACCGCCGACAAACTCACCCCCAAGGCGCACGCCCGCGGCATGGCCGCCGTTCTGCCGCGACTCGCCGGCCTGACCGAGTTGCCGGGGGCCGGTCACATGACCCCGATCGAGGATCCGGCCGCTGTCGCGCGGGTGATACGGGATCTGGTCGCCGATCATCTGACGGCCGCTTCGTCAGACAGCCGTATCGCATATCACGATCCTGGCGATCGTGCGAAAAGCACACCGCTACAGGCACGCACATCGCGAGCGGAGGAGAACAGCGCATGAGCGGATCATCAGTGGACGGCCAGGTCGTCGTGGTCACCGGTGCGGCCCGCGGGGTGGGCGCGCTGCTCGCCCGTACACTCGCCGCGCGCGGCGCGCGCCTGGTGCTGGTGGGCCTCGAACCCGATGAGCTGCAGAACGTCACGGAGTCACTCGGTGGTGATGCCGCCTTCTGGACCGCTGATGTCACCGACCGGGCGACCATGGCGCGTGTGGCCGAGGAAGTCGTCGCGCGCTTCGGCCGGATCGACGTGGTGGTCGCCAACGCGGGTGTCGCCACCGGCGGTCCGTTCCTCGACTCCGACCCCGACGCCTTCGATCGGGTGATCCACGTCAACCTGCTGGGCAGTATCGCCACCGCCCGCGCCTTCCTGCCCGCGCTCGTCGCGTCGCGTGGCTATCTTCTGCAGATCGCATCACTGGCCGCGATCACCCCTGCGCCGATGATGGCCGCGTACTGCGCCAGCAAGTCGGGAGTGGAGGCGTTCGCGCACAGCCTGCGGGCGGAGGTCGGCTACCAGGGCGTCGCGGTCGGTGTCGGGTATCTGAGCTGGACCGACACCGACATGGTGCGCGGCGCCGATGAGGACGAAGTGCTGCGGGAGATGCGCGCCAAGCTGCCGTGGCCGGCCAACCGCACCTATCCGTTGGAGCCGGCCGTCGAGCGGATTGCGGCCGGCATCGTACGACGATCGCCTCATGTGTACGGACAGTGGTGGTTGCGCGGGATGCAGCCGGTGCGCGGTTTCCTGCCGTCGGTCATCGGCGGTGTGCTCGGGCGGCGTGAAATGCGCCGCGCACAACCGGCGCTGGCGCGCGGCGCGCGGGCCAAACGTGGACTTGTCGGCAGCGGCGGGGCCGCCGATGAGGCCGCACGATCGTCCGACCATCACACACCGTAGCCGTAATCGCTCGCTGACCTGGGGTCATTCTCCCAAGACGCGAGGGCCATCCCAGCATGTACATCTTGTCGAGGCTCCATCCCCCCCAAGACTCCAGGAGGAGTCACCATGGGTGCTTTCGACCAGTTCAGGGACACGGCCGACGAGTACGCCGACAAGCCCAGGACCGCCGTCGGCAACAGGCGGAACGAGTCGGCCGTCGGCACGGACAACCCCGAGCGGATGGAGCGCGGGCCGCAGCAGAACGGGCAGGGACGCCGCTCCCGGTTCAAGGACGAGGCCCGTGAGCGCACGGGCTCCGAGCAGGACGATCAGGACACCCTGGCCTGACGCCTTCTTGGGCGGTCGCAGGCGTGGCCCGTGCGTTGGCGCCAGGTCAACACCGTGACACGTGAAGGGGTATCCGTTAGGGATGCCCCTTCTTCGTGTTTCTTGTGGCCGGAGAAACTCTTGTATTGTTGGCATGTTCCGGACATCATTTTTGGCGGTGCGGGTGTCTACCCGCATAGAACCGGCTCCATCCTGAACGTCCCCAACCGCCGCCGAACCGCCAGGAAAGCGGTCGCGGCAACGCCTCCAGGAGGAACCCCGTGCACCTCACCGCCACCCGGCGCACCGCGATCGCCCTCGCGCTCACCGCCGCCTCAGCCCTCACGGTCCAGGGCCTCGCCCTGCCTGCCGCTCACGCCTCCACTCCCGCCTCCGACACCCCCGCCACCAGCACGGTCGGCAGCATCGAGGCCGGCGCCGCCCGCAGCCTCGCCGCTTCCCTCGCCGACCCGACGTGGGGCGCCCAGGTCCGTACCGCCGCGCTCGGCTCCCGGCAGGTGGACCTCGGCGCGCTGGCCGGCCGTACCGCCGCGCCCGCCGGCCTCAACGCGGCCGTCTCCGGCGCGGACCGCCGGATAGCCGCCGCCAAGGGCCTGCCCTCGGCCGCGGGTTCGCTGCTGCGACTGCGGCTGGGCGCCGCGTCCATGCGGGGTGCGCTGGCCGCGGGCGCCGAGCCGCTGGTCGCCGCGGCCGCCGACGACGACGCCGCGGCCACTGTCACCGCGTACGACAGCGCCGGCCGCGTCCACACCCTCAGCTCACGGCAGACGCCGAGTAGGCCGGTCTACGTCGTCGACCTCGACGTCACCAAGGCCGTGTCCGCCGGACTCGCCCAGGTGAACAAGGCGTTCACGAAGGCGGGCCTGTCCGCCCCGGTCGCGGCGAAGGCCGACACCGCCGGCTTCTGGACCACCCGGGTCGACTCGGTCTACCTCAACGACGACGAGGAGCCGTGGATCCTGGGCGACGCCGAGATCTTCTCGATCGTCAGCGGCTTCGGGTTCGACGGCAAGGTGCGGGTGGACACCGTCGACATGCCCTACCTGGACAACGACCACACCACCTACTACCCGAACCAGATTCTCGTCAACTGGTCCAACTACAAATACAACCTGGCCGACGTCGTGATGATGGAGGACGACGGCGACACCAACTACGCCGACCTGGCCAAGGCCCTCGCCGACGCCCTGCTGACCATCACCGACCAGGGCGCCTACATCCCCCTGGTCGACGCGATCCTCGCCGCGATCCCCTCGTCCTGGTACACCAACGACGCCGACTACGTGGACTCCTGGTACACCCTCGCCCGGTCCTCCACCGGCCGTCTCAACGGCGCCCGCGGCAATGGCTGGCTGTCGGTGTCCCCGTACTTCGTCCAGCAGTTCTGACCTGCGGGCCGTGCGTCGCCCGGCCTTCGCGGTAAGGGGCGCCCTCCCTTGCGGGGCGCCCCTTACCTGTGGCGCGGAGGTAGCCGGGGACGCGCGCGGTCGGGGCGGTCGGACAGGTCGGGAGGAACGGCGGCGGCCTGCTCCGCCAGCAGGGACAGCGCGGTGTCCACGGCGACGTCGAGTTGGCCGTGACGGCCCTCGGCCCAGTCCAAAGGGGTACGCAGGCACTCGATGTCCGGGGCCACACCGTGGTTCTCCACGGACCACCCGTAGGCGTCGAACCAGGCCGCGTTCATGGGCACGGTGATGACGGTGTTGTCGCCCAGCCGGTGGCGGCCGGTCATGCCGACGACGCCGCCCCAGGTGCGCAGGCCCACGACGGGCCCGAGGCCGAGCAGTTGGAAGGCCGCGGTGATCATGTCGCCGTCCGAGGAGGTCGCCTCGTCGGCAATGGCGACTATCGGACCGCGGGGCGCGCCGCTGGTGTACGAAACGGGCTGGGCGTTACGGGTGAGGTCCCAACCCAGCACCTTTCGGGTGAGTTTCTCGATGACGAGTTCACTGATGTTGCCGCCCGCGTTCCCGCGGACATCGACCAGCAGGGCGTCGTAGGCGACCTCCTTGCGCAGGTCGCGGTTGAACTGGGCCCAGCCGGATCCCCCGAGGTCGGGGATGTGCAGATAGCCGCAGCGGCCGCCGCTCAGGTGGCGTACGACTGAGCGGCGGCGGGCGACCCAGTGCTGGTAGCGCAGCGGTCGCTCGTCCACCAGCGGGACGACGGCGACCCGGCGGGGCGCGCCGCGGCCACCCGCGGGGGTGAAGGTCAGCTCAACGGTCGTACCGCCCGCGCCGGCCAGCAACGGGTACGGGCCCGCGTGCGCGTCGACCGGCCGGCCGTCGACGTGGGTGAGGACCGCGCCCTCGCGGATGCCCGTGCCGGCGAGCGGTGAACGGGCCTTGGAGTCGGAGGACTCACCCGGCAGGATGCGGGCGACCGTCCAGGTGCCGTTCTTGTTGTGCTGGAAGTCGGCGCCGAGCAGGCCGATGGGGCGCTGGTAGTGCGGCGGCCCCTCGTTGCGGCGGGCGGGCTGTACATAGGCGTGCGAGGTGCCGAGTTCGCCCAGCACCTCACGCAGCAGGTCGGCGAACTCGTCGGGGGTGGAGACGTGTTCGACCAGCGGCCGGTACTGGTCGAGGATCGCGGGCCAGTCCACACCGCACATGTCGGGCGCCCAGAAGTAGTCGCGGATCAGGCGGCCGGCCTCCGCGTACGACTGGCGCCACTCGGCGGTGGGTTCGACCTCGTGCAGGATACGGCGCATGTCGACAAAGACGGTGGAGTCGTCGTCGCCGCGTTCGGTGGCGGGCAGCACGGCGAGCTCACCCTCGTCGAAGACGGCCAGGCGCAGTCCGTCGCCGCTGACCGCGTACCAGTCCATGTGGCGGACGAGTTCGGTGCGCTTGCACTTGCCGAGGCTGAAGAACTCAAGGGTGGGCCGCGAGGAGGGGTCGGTCGGGTTGACGAAGGTCTCGCCGAGAGCGCCGGAGATGGGCCAGCGCAGCCAGACCAGGCCGCCCTCGACGGGCTCCAGAGCGGAGTACTTGGACGCGGAGACGGGGAAGGGCGTGACCCGGTCGGGCAGCCCCTCGGTCTCGACGACCACCGGGCCGTCGCCGGTGTTCTCGACCGGGTCGAGGCCGCCGACGACGGGACTGCCCTCGACGCTCAGCGCGAAGGGCGAAGGGGTGGCGGAGTTGAGCGGTACGAGGTAGGGGCGGCAGCCCAGGGGGAAGGAAAGGTCGCCGGTATGAACGTCGTACACCGGGTCGAAGCCGCGCCAGGAGAGGAACGCCAGGTAGCGGCCGTCGCGGGTGAAGACAGGCTGTTCATCCTCAAAGCGGCCGTTGGTGACGCCGATGATCGTACGGTCGGCCAGTCGGGTGATCTTGATGGAGCGCAGGGAGCGGCCGATACCCGGGTGCGACCAGGTGAGCCAGGCGGAGTCCGGGGAGAAGGCGAGGTCGCGTACCGGGCCGTTGGTGGAGCGGATCAGTTCGACGACCGTGCCCGGCGATGATCGGATCGTGTGCGGGTCGGACCCCGTACGGGTGATCCCGCCGCCGGTGCCGCCGCCGGGTGTGCCGTCCGTCTCTTCCGACGTCATCCCGTACGACGAGCCGTCGTATGACGATCCCTCCTCGGATTCACCCTCGCCGGTGGCGACGAGCAGCAGACGGCCGTCGTGGGTGGCGACCGCGAGGGTGCCGCCGTCGGGGGAGGAGACCAGTTCCAGCACGCGGCCCAGCCGTCCGACGGCGAGGCGGGCTGGCGTGTCGCCGCCGACGGGGAGCCCGCTGTCGGCGACGTACCCGGAGACGGCGGCGGGAAAGTCGACCGGCGCTCCGTCGTCGGGACCGTCGCCGTCCGCGGACCGGCCGCCCCACCGGGTGGAGCCGGTACGGGCCCGGCCGCCCGCGGTCGTCGCGGCCGCACCGGCGCTCGCCGTCGCCGCCGGACCGGTCGCCCACTCATCGGAGGCGGACGGTTCGCGGGCCGGTGCGCGTGACGCGCGGCCGGGCAGCCGCGCCAGTTCGATGCCGTCCTCGCCCTCGGCGTCGGTGACATAGGCGACAAGGCCCGTGTCGCCCAGCATCTCCGGGAGCCGCACCCGGGAGCCGGGGACGTCGGAGAGGGTACGGGCGGGGCCGTCGCGGTGGGTGAGCCAGTACAGGCTGCCGCGGACGCACACCGCGCTCGCCCGGCCGGTGCGGTCGATCGCCAGGCCGTCGAGGTTGGCCGCGGCCGGCACCTGGTAGGGGCGGCGTCCGCTGCGGGGGCCGCCGAGCCGCAGGGGCAGCCGACGCGGGCGGGCGTCGGCCGCGGTCAGGTCCTCGACCAGCCAGAGTTCGCCCGCGCACTGGTAGACGACCCGCTGCCCGTCGGTGGAGGCGTTGCGGGCGTAGAAGTCGGCATGGTCGGTGTGGCGGCGCAGGTCCGTACCGTCGTGGCGGCAGGAGTAGAGGTTGCCGACGCCCTCGTGGTCGGACAGGAAGGCGATGCGGCCGGCGACGAACATGGGGGTCGCGAGATGGCCGGGGAGGTCCGGGACCAGACGCCGGCCGTGCAGCCACAGGCGGCCGGTGGCCCCGCCGCGGTAGCGCTTCCAGGCGTGCGGTTCGTGCGGCGGGGTGCCGGTCAGGAGGAGGGTGCGGCGTTCGCCGTCGGCGCAGTCGTAAACGGCGATGTCCGAGACCGGCCCCCACGGGAGCGGGCCGCCCGGTCCGCACTCCGTCGCGGTGGTGACGCTGTGTGCCCAGGTGTGATAGGCGAACGGCTGGCCGTGCGACGACACAGCCAGCACATGGCCGTCCGGCGACCAGGAGCACACCCGGGTGTCGGAGCTGCCCCAGTAGGTGAGGCGGCGCGGGGTGCCGCCGTCCACCGGGACGAGGTACACCTCGGGGTCGAGGCTGCGCCAGGTGGTGAAGGCGATGGTCGTACCGTCGGGTGAGAAGCGCGGCGCCCCCACCCTGGTCCGGTCCGCCGTCACCCGCCAGGCGCGACCGGGCGATCCGTCGGGCGGCCCGAGCGGGGCCACCCAGATGTCGTCCTCCGCGGCGAAGCAGAGCAGGTCGCCGTGCAGGTGCGGGAACCGGAGGTACGCGGCATCGCTCACCTCTCCCATGGTTCGGGGGGCCCGGCCGGCCGGCAACTTATCCCCGGTGGACGCGCCCCCGCGGCGCGCCGTTCAGTCGCCCGTGCCCCCGGCCGGGGCGGCCGGCGGCAGCCCGCGTACGGTGCGCGGTCTTCCGGGTGCGGGGTCCCGGGTACGCCTTCACCGGCGCCGGTTCCCGCACCTGTGACTCAGCGAAACCGTGGTACGACCGGGGCCGCGACCGCGCCGCCGGTACGTCTGCCGTCTCTCACCCCGCCCCGCCCTCCAGGAGCGACTCGGCCGCGGTCAGCCGCGCCAGCGTCCTTTCCCGCCCGAGCGCTGCCAAGGACTCGAAGAGCGGCAGCCCGACGGTGCGGCCCGTCACCGCGACCCGGACCGGTGCCTGCGCCTTGCCCAGCTTGAGACCGTGGGAGGCGGCCACCGACTCCAGCGCCTCCTTCAACGGCTCCGGAACCCACTGCGGCACCGCCGTGAAGACCGCGGCCGTCTCGCGGAGCAGCCTCAGCGCGCCCTCCTTCATCGCCTTCGCCCAGGACGCCTCGTCGTGGACCGGCTCGTCCAGGAAGAGGAAGTCGACATAGGAGGTGATCTCGGAGAGGACGGCGATCCGTGTCTGCGCCAGCGGCGCTACCGACGCGAAGACCGCCGTATCGTACGACGCCGGCGGCCACGGCGCGTGCGGGGCGGATAGCCACGGAGCGCAGGCGGAGACGAAGGCGTCCGGCGACAGCGCCCGGATGTACTCGCCGTTGAAGGCGGTCAGCTTCTTGACGTCGAAGAACGCCGAGGAGCCGTTGACGTCCTCGACGCGGAAGAGCCGTTCCAGCTCCTCGTAGGGCAGGATCTCGCGGTCTCCGCCGGGTCCCCAGCCGAGCAGCATCAGGTAGTTGACCATGGCCTCGGGGAGGTAGCCCTCGGCGAGATAGTCCTCCAGGGCGACCTTGTCGCGCCGCTTGGACAGCTTCTGGCGCTTCTCGTTGACGATGACCGGCAGATGGGCCCACACCGGGGGCACGGCGCCGAGGGCCTGCCAGAGCAGTTGCTGCTTGGGGGTGTTGGACAGGTGCTCCTCGCCCCGGATGACCTCGGTGACGCCCTCGTCCAGGTCGTCGACGACGTTGGCCAGCAGGAAGACGGGGGAGCCGTCGCCGCGGGCGATCACGAAGTCCTCGATCGCGCTGTTGGGGAAGGACGGCTCGCCGCGGACGAGGTCCACCACGACCGTCTCGCCCTCGTCGGGAGTACGGAATCGCAGCGCGCGGCCGGGCTCGTACGGCAGGTCGCGGTCGCGGCAGAAGCCGTCGTAGCCGAGGTGCTGGGAGCCCGTTCGCAGGGCCAGCGTCTCGCGGGTGCAGTCGCAGTAGTACGCGAGCCCGGCCTGATGGAGGGAGAGGGATGCCTCGCGGTGCCGGGCGGCGTTGGCGGACTGGAAGTAGGGGCCTTCGAAGTGCGGGTCGGCGGCGGAGATGCCGATGGCGGCGAGGGCGCTGATGATGCCGTCGATCCACTCCGGTTTGTTGCGGGCCGCGTCGGTGTCCTCGATGCGCAGCACGAAGGTGCCCCCGGACTGCCGGGCCACCGCCCAGTTGTAGAGCGCGGAACGGGCACCGCCGACGTGGAACATGCCGGTCGGTGAGGGGGCGAAACGGACGCGAGGTGTGGTGGCGGACATGACGTAAAGCGTAGGGCCTGCCGTGTGGATCTTGCCGAAAGTTATCCACAGGGCTGGGTTGTCCACAGGCCCGGATCCCGGCCGCTGCCCGGCGGGGGCCGGTTCGCGTAACGTGCTACCGACGGGTACGCCGGACCGGGAAGGGGCGGGCGATGGCAGCGCTGGACGCGGATGTCGTGGTGGTGGGCGCGGGTCTGGCCGGCCTGGTCGCCACCGCCGAGCTGGCCGAGGCGGGCAGGAAGGTGATCCTGGTCGACCAGGAGCCGGAGGTCTCCCTCGGCGGGCAGGCCCACTGGTCGTTCGGCGGCCTGTTCCTGGTCGACTCGCCCGAGCAGCGGCGGATGCGGATCAAGGACAGCGCGGACCTGGCGATGCAGGACTGGCTGGGCACCGCCGGCTTCGACCGCCCAGAGGACCACTGGCCGCGCCGGTGGGCGGAGGCGTATGTGCACTTCGCGGCGGGCGAGAAGCGGGCCTGGCTGCGCGAGCGCGACGTGAGGTTCTTCCCCGTGGTCGGCTGGGCGGAGCGCGGCGGGTTCCTGGCGACCGGTCCCGGCAACAGCGTGCCGCGCTTCCACATCACCTGGGGGACCGGGCCGGGCGTGGTCGCGCCGTTCGTCCGGCGGGTGCGGGAGGCGGTCGCGCAGGGGCGGGTCGAACTGCGGTTCCGCCACCGGGTGACGGGGCTGACGAAGACCGCCGGTGCGATCGACGGGGTCACCGGTGAGGTGCTGGTGCCCAGCGGCGTCGGACGGGGGCAGGCCAGCTCACGCGAGAAGGCGGGCGAGTTCAGGTTCGGCGCACAGGCCGTGATCATCGCCAGCGGAGGCATCGGCGGCAACCACGAACTGGTCCGCGCCGCCTGGCCCGAGCGCCTGGGCACGCCGCCGAAGAAGCTGCTGTCCGGCGTTCCCGCGCACGTGGACGGCCTCATGCTCGGCGTCGCCGGGTCGGCCGGCGCGTCCGGCATCAACGGAGACCGGATGTGGCACTACACCGAAGGCATCGAGAACTGGGACCCGGTCTGGGCCCGCCACGGGATCCGCATCCTGCCCGGCCCCTCCTCCCTGTGGCTGGACGCGACGGGCAAGCGGCTGCCGGTGCCGTACTTTCCCGGTTTCGACACGCTCGGCACCCTCGAACACATCATGCGCTCGGGTTACGAGTACACGTGGTTCGTCCTCACCCAGAAGATCATCGAGAAGGAGTTCGCCCTGTCGGGCTCCGAGCAGAACCCGGACCTGACCGGGAAGAGCGTGCGCGACGTGCTCAGGCGTGCGCTGCCGGGGGCGCCCGGTCCGGTCGAGGCGTTCAAGCGGCACGGTGTCGACTTCGTGGTCGAAAGCGAACTGGGCGCGCTGGTCGAGGGGATGAACGCGTTGACCGGCGAAGGGCTCCTGGACGAGGCGGGTCTGCGGCACGAGATCGAGGCGCGTGACCGGGAGGTGGCCAACACCTACACCAAGGATCTCCAGATCACCGCGATCCGCGGCGCCCGCAACTACCTCGGCGACAAGCTGATACGTACGGCCGCCCCGCACCGCCTGCTCGACCCGAAGGCGGGCCCGCTGATCGCGGTCCGGCTCAACATCCTGACCCGCAAGTCGCTCGGCGGTCTGGAGACCGACCTCGACGGCCGGGTGCTCGTCCCCGGCGAGGGCGAGTCACGCGGCGAGCCGCTGCCGGGACTGTACGCGGCGGGTGAGGCGGCCGGTTTCGGTGGCGGCGGGATGCACGGGTATCGCTCGCTGGAGGGCACGTTCCTGGGCGGCTGCCTGTTCTCGGGGCGCACGGCAGGACGGTCCGCGGCGCTCGCGACCGCGTGAGGGCTCGCTCCGGTCCGGTTGGGAGCGGGTGACGGAACGCCCGCCCCCGGACCGGGGTGCGCCGTCCCGCGGACCCGTCGTCAGCTGCGCCGCTGTAGGTTGCCCGTGCAGCCCCGCCCGCAACCGGCCGGTGTCCGCCACCGCCGTTCGCGCCGCTGGAGCATGACACGCCTTCCGTGCCCCTGCGGGTCGCCCGGTCCAGGGCGCCGCAAGGTTCCGGGGTGGGTTCAACGGGTGCGGTCAGCAGCAGTCCTTGGGGGTTGTTGTGTTTCAAGCATTGACAGGAAGTAGGGGCCTGCCCACTATGGGAGCGCTCCCACATTAAGAGTGTGTAACCCATCCATGAATCATCGCATCACCTCCCAAGACCCCGTCGGCCGCAAACGGCGCGGTCCATCCCCCCTAATGGAGGTTGTTCGCACATGGCAGTTGCAACAGTCCGACGCAGAACCGCCGTACTGGCCGCAGGGGCGCTCGTGGTCGCCTCCGGCGGTGTGGTGGCCGCGGTGAGCACCACGTCCGCCTCGGCGGCCACCGCCGGCTGCTCCGTGCAGTACACCGTGCAGACCGAGTGGAACGTGGGCTTCACCGCCTCGGTGACGGTCACGAACACCGGCAGCCCGCTGACGAGTTGGAACCTCGGATGGTCCTTCGCCGGGAACCAGCAGGTCACCCAGGGCTGGAACGCCCAGATCAGCCAGAGCGGCCAGGCGGTTACCGTGGCCAACCTGTCGTACAACGGCGCGCTGGCGACCGGCGGTTCGACCAACTTCGGGTTCAACGGCACGTACAGCGGCACGAACGTCTCGCCCACGTCCTTCACCCTGAACGGCGTCACCTGCGGCACGGGTACCGGCACCGATACCACGCCGCCGACGACTCCCCCCACCACACCCCCGACCACCACGCCCCCGACCACGACGCCGCCGACCACCCCGACGACCACCCCGCCGACGACGCCGCCCACGACTCCTCCCACCACGCCCCCGTCCGGTCAGCGCCTGGACAACCCGTATGCGGGTGCTAAGGGTTACGTCAACCCCGAGTGGTCCGCCAAGGCCTCGGGCGACGGCGGTCAGGCGATCGCCGACCAGTCGACCGCCGTGTGGCTGGACCGGATCGCCGCGATCCAGGGTGTGAACGGCGGCATGGGCCTCAAGGCGCATCTCGACGCCGCGGTCCAGCAGGCGGCCGGCGCGCCGCTCACCGTCGAGTTCGTCATCTACGACCTGCCCGGCCGTGACTGCGCCGCACTCGCCTCCAACGGTGAGTTGGGCCCGACGGAACTCGCCCGGTACGAGACCGAGTACATCGACCCGATCGCGTCGATCATGTCGGACCCGAAGTACGCGGCCCTGCGGATCGTCAACATCATCGAGCCGGACTCGCTGCCGAACATCACCACCAACGCCGGCGGCACGGCCGGTTCCACGGACGCCTGCGCGGTGATGAAGGCGAACGGCAACTACGAGAAGGGCGTCGGCTACGCGCTGAACAAGCTGGGCGCGCTGTCGAACACGTACAACTACATCGACGCCGCCCACCACGCGTGGCTCGGCTGGGACTCCAACTTCGTCCCCGCCGCCCAGGAGTTCCTTAAGGCCGCGACGAGCAGCGGCGCGACGGTCAACGACGTGCAGGGGTTCATCACCAACACGGCGAACTACAGCGCCCTGACCGAGCCGTACTTCAAGGTCACCGACAGCGTCAACGGCACCACGGTCCGGCAGTCCAAGTGGGTCGACTGGAACAACTACGTCGATGAGCTGACGTTTGCGCAGGGTCTGCGCACTGAGTTGGTCTCCATCGGCTTCAACTCGAGCATCGGCATGCTGATCGACACCTCGCGCAACGGCTGGGGCGGCACCGCGCGTCCCACCGGTCCGGGCGCCACGACGGACGTGGACACGTACGTCAACGGAGGTCGGATCGACAAGCGCATCCACGCGGGCAACTGGTGCAACCAGTCCGGCGCCGGTCTGGGTGAGCGGCCGACGGCCGCGCCGCAGCCGGGAATCGACGCTTACGTGTGGGTGAAGCCGCCCGGCGAGTCGGACGGTTCGAGCACCGCGATCGCAAACGACCAGGGCAAGGGCTTCGACCGGATGTGCGACCCGACGTACACCGGCAACGCACGCAACGGCAACAGCCCGTCCGGGGCGCTGGCGGATTCGCCCCTCGCGGGTGACTGGTTCTCCGCGCAGTTCCACCAGCTGATCCAGAACGCATACCCGCCGCTGTCGTAGCACCTCGCACGCGCCGCAGCAGTCGGGCGGCGCGTGCCGGCAGCGGATCCCCCCACCGGGCCCGTTTCGGGGCCGCACCCGGGTCACGACGACCGGGTATGCGGCCCCGCTACGGGCCCGCAGGCGTTTCCCGCCGTCCGAGGGCCCGCCGTTCGGGCGGCTCGTGCCCACGGGACCGGGCGCCGGAAAAAAGTAGCGGCACCCGGCCTGTCACCACTTCGGCTCCCGAAGCGTGTAACACGTGACAGACACTCCACCATGATTCGCCGGGAGGCCGTCGAGTCCATCGCCTGCCGCGACCGGTCCGGAAGGGATACGGGGCGGGCGGTGGCCGCCGGAACCGTCGGGCACCATGGTGGGGGAAGGCACGTACGGCAGGAGGCACTACTGATGGACGACTACGAGGACGCGGGCGCGGACGTCGGCGCCGGGGCCAGCGTCGGCGTCGGCGTCGGCGTTGCCGTCCACGGGACGGCGGAGGACGGCTGGGAGGCGGTCCGGGCCGCCTTCGCGGACAACTTCGCCCGCCGGGGCGACCGGGGGGCCGCGGTCGCGCTCTACCGGCACGGGCGGAAGGTGGTCGACCTGTGGGCGGGAACGGCCGACTTCGACGGGCCCGCGGGCGACCGGGACACCGGCGACGGGGACGCCGGGACCGCGTGGACCGAGGAATCCGTCCATACGGTCAGATCGGCGGGCAAAGGCGTGGCGGCGGCCTGCCTGCTGCTGCTGCACCAGCGGGGCCAACTGGACCTGGACGCCCCGGTGGGGGCGTACTGGACCGAGTTCAAGGCCCGCGGCAAAGAACGGGTGACGGTACGGCAGCTGCTGGCGCACCGGGCGGGTGTGCCGGCACTGGACACTCCGCTCACCCCCGAACAGGCGCTGGACGGGGTGTCCGGGCCCCGGGCGGTCGCCGCGCAGGCACCGCTCTTCCCCGCGGGGGTCGCCCACGGGTATCACGCGCAGACGTACAGCTGGCTGCTCGGCGAGCTGGTGCTGCGGGCCTCGGGGCGGACTATCGGCCGCTTCGTGGCGGAGGAGATCGCCCGGCCGCTCGGTCTCGATCTGTGGGTCGGGCTGCCACCGGAACAGACGCGCCGGGTGGGCCGGATCGGGGAGACAGCCGCGCCGCCACCGACCGCGTCGGGCAGCCTGCGGGCCCGGCCCAAGAGGGCCGTGCAGGACGCGTACGCCGATCCCGAGTCGCTCACCCGCCGTGCCTTCGCCGCGATCACCCCGCTGCCCGACGAGAACGATCCGGCGTACCGCGCCGGGGAGCTGGCGGCCTCGAACACGATCGCCGACGCACGATCACTGGCCCGGTTCTACGCCGCCCTGATCGGTGAGGTGGAGGGCGGGCGGCGGCTGTTCGTGCCGGCCACGCTCACCGCGGCCCGCACGGTGGAGTCCGAGGGGCCGGACCAGGTGCTGGTGATCAACACCCGGTTCGGGCTCGGGTACATGCTGCACGGGCCGGCATCACCGCTGCTGGGCTCGGGCGCGTTCGGACATCCGGGGCGCGGCGGTTCGCTGGCCTTCGCCGACCCGGCGCACGGCATAGGCTTCGGTTACGTCACCAACGGCCTCCAGCAGAACGTGACCGCCGATCCCCGTGCCCAGGCACTGGTCAGGGCTGTGCGGCAGTCCATAGGCTGAGCCGATGGGACGGTTCGAGACATACGGCGTGCTGGTGACGGGCGGGGCCCGCGGGATCGGTGAGGCGACCGCCCGCAGGTTCGCGGCGGAGGGCGCGGCGGTGCTGATCGCCGACATCGACGGGGACGCGGCCGTGAGGACCGCTGCCGCCATCCGGGCCGGAGGCGCTCGTACGGAGGGGTACCGCTGTGACGTGGCGGACCGGGTGTCCGTCGACGCGGCGGTCGCGCACGCGGTGGCGGCGTTCGGCGGGCTGGACGTACTGGTCAACAACGCCTACTCGTGCAGCCCTCATCAGGACGACTTCGCCGAGGAGTCCGAGGAGGCGTGGCGTCTCGACCTGGACGTCTCGCTGACCGGCGCGATGCGCTGCTCGCGCGCCGCGCTGCCCTATCTCACCGCGGCGCCGTCGCGCCGCGGGGCGATCGTCAACATCGGCTCCGTCAACGGCCTCTCCGCCTTCGGCAACCACGCCTACAGCGCCGCTAAAGCGGGCCTGATGTCCCTCACCCGCTCGATGGCGGTGCAGGTGGCGCCCAGCGGGGTCCGGGTCAACTGTGTGGCGCCGGGCACGATTCGCACTCCGGCGTGGGAGGGACGCGAAGGCGTGCTGGAACGGGCCGCTCACGCCTACCCGTTGGGCCGGGTCGGCGAGCCGGAGGATATCGCGGCAGCGGTCACCTTCCTGGCGTCGGCGGACGCGGCCTGGATCACCGGGGTGACGCTGCCGGTCGAGGGCGGCATCCTGCAGAGCAACGCGGGATTCACGGAAGCGCTGGCGGTGCAGTAGCAGCGGGCAGCTCCGCCGTGCACCCCGGTCGTCCTGATCGAACCGGGGTGCCGAAGACGCCGGGCGGCACGGACCTACGGCGGGGCGCGGGCCGGGACAACTCGTGGGCCGCGGCGCCGCGGGGGTCGGCCGGGGCTGCCGATTCACGGACAGGTCCGGCGCAAGCTCACGGCAGCGGGCTGTGCGGGTGTCAGGATCCAGCGGGCGGAGGAGGTGCCGGGCCCGGTGTGCGACCGGGCCCCGTACCGCCCACCGGAGGAGTACACACGTCCGTGTCCGTGAGCCGCTGTCTTGGGCCGCCGCCCGCCCGCCGGCGACCGCAGCCGCGCCGGCGGCCGGGACCGGCTCCGTACCGTCGGAAGGTGCGCCGTCGGTCAGGACGCCGCCAGCACCGCCGCCACGATGGGGCCCGCGGAGTCGACGCCGTGGCCGCCCTGGAGGACGATGCCGGCCGCCGAGACGTGGCCGCGGTAGGCGGTGAACCAGCCGTTGGGCTGGACCGTGCCGGCTTCGGCGGAGCCGGTCTTGGCGCCGAGCTTGCCCGGCAGGCCGCCCATCGCCGGGCGGGCGGTGCCCTCGGTGACGGCGCCGTGCATCATCTGCTGGAGGCCCTGCTCGACGGCCGGCGGCAGCGGCGTGGTGGGGATCTGCGTCCGGTGCTCGATGACGCCGCTGTCCTGGAGGATCGTCGGCTGGTGGAACACGCCCTCGCGGACGGTCGCGGCGACGGACGCCATGTTGAGCGGGGTCATCAGGACGTTGCCCTGGCCGATCATCTCCGAGGTCAGCTCGTCGCCCGTGCCGCCGGGCACGACGGCGTCCAGGGTGCTGGTCCCGACATACCAGGTCGGGCCGAGGCCGAAGTAGGTCACGGCGGTGTCGGTCAGGGTGTCGGGCCGGAGGTAGCCGGCCTTCTTGATGAAGCCGGTGTTGCAGGACTGCTCGAAGTCCCACTGGAGGGTCGCGTCGGGGTTGTCAGGGCTGACGTTGGTGTACGGCTTGCCGTCGCCGATGTTGTCGCCGCTGTGGCACGGGGACGAAGTGCCGGGCTTCAGGCCCGCCGTGAGCAGCGCGGCGGCCGTGACGATCTTGAACGTCGAGCCGGGCGCGTGCAGGTCCATGAGCGCGCGGTCCAGGCCTGTCGACGGGGTGAAGGCCACCGCGAGGATGCCGCCGGTCCCGGTGTCGAGCGCGGTGACGCCCGCCAGGCCCGTCGCCTTCTTGACGGCCTTCTCGGCCGCTGCCTGGACACCGGCGTCCAGGGTGGTCCTGAGCTTGGCGTCGGCGCCCTTGCGCAGGATGTCCAGGGTCTTGGTCTGGGCGCCGTCCGAGCTCTCGATGTACGTCTCGATGCCGGGTGTGCCGGCGTGCAGCGACCCGGCGTAACGGGACGTGAGCTGCTTGAGGATCTCGGTGAGCGAGGGGTAGTGCGCCGCGTCCAGCACCTTGCCGTCGCGGTCCACGACGTCGACCTCGGGTGCCTTGGCCGGCCCGGTGACCACTGTGTCGCCGTCCTGGAGGTCCGGATACAGCACTGAGGGCGCCCAGGTGACGGCCGGCCTGCCGTGCGCGTCACGGCCGACGCCGAGCGATGAGCTGTACGTCCAGGGGCGCGGGGCCAGACCCGGGTAGCTGACGGTCGCGGTGACGTTGAACGGCATCCGGGTGCCGGCCGCCGGGCGCGGCACGATCTGCACCTGTGTGATGTGCGCCTGACCGGCGTACGCGTCCAGGGCGGCGGTGGCGGCCGCGGGGGAGTCGGTGAGCTTTGCCGCGCCCGCGGTGTCGCGGGCGGACCAGGCGGTCAGGAAGTCGGTCGCGGTCTCGGAGACCTCCTGGAGCGTCGGCGGCGCGGTGTTGACCGGGGCGGCGGCGGTCGACGTACGGCCGCTTCCACCCCCGCTGCCACCGCCCGCCAGGCCCGAGTAGATGTTGTACGCGCCGAAACCGGCGACGGCGAGCATGCCGCCGAACACCGTGCCGATGATTCCGACCTTGATTCCCCGTGACATGGGCACCGACCCCGTTCCCCTCCCGCTGCCGCCCCTGGACCCGCCCCCGCGCGCCGCGTCTTCCCCTGGCCGAAACGTGCTCAATACACGTGCCCGCCTCCGCGACTTTACGGGACGGCCGTGGCGGGTGAGATCTCGATCAGGGCACGGGATTGTAGGGACTCGGCCTTGAACGGAACCGAGGTCGCCACTTGGTGATCAGGGCTCGGTGGTACGGCCGCGGTCCCTGTCGGGCGCGGCGGCCCGGCAGGGGGTCGGCGCCGGGCCCTGACCCCTGACAGGCCCGCACCGCCCCTCGGCCCGGGCGGCCCCCGCGGCGAAGGGCTGCCCCGTCGGGCTGTCCGTCCGGCGTGCTCGCCTGGTGCCCCGGGTGGCCGAGGGCCTGACGGCGTTGCGGGCGTGCTCGGCTCCGGGCGGGTGCGATTCCGGTTCTTACCGGGGAGGAGTCGTCTTTGTGGCTGCGGCCCCGGGTCGGCCGCCCCGGGGATCGTGGCGAGCGCCGTGGCCGCCAGGCCGGTCCGGAGCGGTGGGCCCCTTAAAGCACCGGCACCGGCACCGGCACCGGGTGAGTCTCAGCGACCGTACGGTGCGGCAGCGGCTCGCCGGGGTCATCCGTCCGCCGCATGCGGATCCCCGCTGGGAGACGGTCGGGGGAGGCTCCCTGTCAGGGCGCGCCGGTGTCGTCGATCCGGCGGTTCCACGTCACCTTCGACTGCGCGGAACCTGAGCGCGTCACCCGGTTCTGGTGCGAGGTGCCGGGGTACGTCGTAACGCCGCAGCCGGAGGGGTCCGCCAGCTGGGACGATGTCGACCGCTCCCGGCCGGATGAGGACCGGGGCACGGTTCGCCTGCGCTGATCCCCCGGGAGAGGGCCCGCGGCTGTTCTTCCAGTGCGTTCCCGAGGGCAAGGTGGTCAAGAACCGGCTGCCTCTCGACGTGCCGGTCGGCACCGGGCTCGTGGGTGAGGAGCGCCTCGCCACCTCGAAGCCGAGTGCGCGCGCCTGCTCCCGCTCGGCGCGGTACGCGTGCGACTCCTGTACGACGGCAACGACCCGTGCATCGTGATGCGGGACATCGAGGGCAACGGGTTCTGCCTCGACGGAGCGGCCACCCGAGGCGGGACCGGGCCGCCCCGGGCCGTCAGCCGACGACCGGGACCGGGGGGACGGCCCGGGGCGACCGGGAGCGGCCGAGGGGCCCCGCGCCTGTCCTCCCGCGCGGGGCCCCTCGCCGCATCTGCCGGCCCGGTCAGATCCAGCTGTCGAACCACATGCGCGCCTGCCAACTGCTGTACGGGATCGTCATGCCCGTGTAGATCGGGAAGAAGTAGACGAAGTTCCAGATGATGAGCAGCACCAGGGTGCCGGCGGCGACGGCGCCCCACATGCGGCGGGACTCGGTGGCGGCGGGGGGGCCGAGGAAGGCGCCGATCATCATGGCCACGGCCAGGCAGAGGTAGGGGACGAAGGCGACGGCGTAGAAGAAGAAGATGGTGCGGTCCTGGTAGTGGAACCAGGGGAGGTAGCCGGCGCCGGCGGCGCAGAGGACGGCGCCGGCCCGCCAGTCGCGGCGCAGGATCCAGCGGTAGAGCAGGTAGACGAGGGCGAAGCAGGCGGACCACCACAGCAGGGGCGTGCCGAGGGCGAGGATCTCGCGGGAGCAGCCGGCGGCGGCGTGGCAGCCGTCCTGGCCGAGCTTGGGGGACTGGAAGTAGTACGAGACCGGGCGGCCGAGGACCAGCCAGCTCCAGGGGTTGGACTGGTAGGGGTGCGGGGTGTGGAGGCCGACGTTGAACTGGTAGACCTGGTATTCGTAGTGCCACAGGCTGCGCAGCGGGGCCGGGACGAACGACCAGAAGCCGCCGCGGCCGTCGGCCCAGTGCCGGTTGTAGGCGTTGTCGGAGGCGAACCAGCCGGTCCAGGTGACCAGGTACGTCACCACGGCGGTGCCGGAGACCGACAGCACCGACCAGCCGAGGTCCTTGCGCAGCACCGCCAGGCGCGGGCGGCGGGCGCCGGCCAGCCGACGGGAGCCGACGTCCCACAGCACGGTCAGCACCATGAAGAACGCCAGGAAGTACAGGCCGTTCCACTTGCTGGCCGCGGCCAGGCCGAGGAAGAAGCCGGCCGCGATCCGCCAGGGCCGCCAGCCCGTGCCGGCCCGGCCGCCGGTGCGCTGGTCAGGGCCCGCGAAGCCGTCCTCGCCGACCGGGAGGGCGCGGGCCAGCCGGGCCCTGGCCCAGTCGCGGTCGGCCAGCACGCAGCCGAAGGCGGCCAGCGCGAAGAACATGATGACGAGGTCGAGCAGCGCGATCCGGCTCATCACGTAGTGCAGTCCGTCGACCGACATCAGCAGGCCGGCGATGCAGCCGAGCGCGTTGGAGCGGAACAGCCGGCGCCCTATGCGGCACAGCATGAGCACCGACAGCGTGCCCAGCAGCGCCATCACGAAGCGCCAGCCGAACGGGTTCAGGCCGAAGACCCACTCGCCGGCCGCGATCATCCACTTGCCCATCGGCGGGTGCACGACGTAGCCGGGCGCGCTGGACAGGTCGATCTTCTGCGGATGGGCCAGCAGGTCAGGGTTGGAGACCTTGCCGTCCGACCAGGTGCCCTCGTAGCCGAACTTCAGCAGCGACCAGGAGTCCTTGGCGTAGTACGTCTCGTCGAAGACGACCTCGCGCGGGCTGCCCAGGTGCCAGAAGCGGATGACCCCGGCGAAGAGCGAGACCAGCAGCGGGCCGGTCCAGCCGGACCATCGGGCCAGCCGGGCGGCGGTCGCCGGGCCGAGGCCCACCGCCTGCCACATGCGCGTTCCCGGCTCGGGGAACGGCGGGACCAGGCGCTCCCGGGTGTCTTTGTGCTCCTGCTCGGCGTAGCCGAACCGGCGCAGCCGCCGCCCCCACGCACTCGGCTCGGTCTCCGCCGGAGCGTCCTCTTGGGCACGGTCCTGGGTCGCCGTCTCACTCGTCACCGGCCCATCGTAGGGAAAGGGTCTGAGAATGCGATGTGCGCGGCGATCCCCGCCGCATTTGTCGTGAATCTCCGGGCGGCGGTGGCGACCGGCGCGGGGGCGGACGGCCGGGCGGGTGGGAACCGGGTCGGAACCGGGTGGGAAAATGAACCGTGAACAGCGCAGCAGCAGGCGTCCTCGTACTGGCCGGAACCCCGATCGGCGACCCCGCGGACGCCCCGCCGCGGCTGGGGGTGGAGCTGGCCGGGGCGGACGTGGTGGCCGCCGAGGACACCCGGCGGTTCCGGCGGCTGGCGCAGGCGCTCGGGATCGAGGTACGGGCCCGGGTGGTGTCGTACTTCGAGGGCAACGAGGCCGGGCGGACGCCGGAGCTGGTGGAGGCGCTGGCGGGGGGCGCCCGGGTGGTGCTGGTCACCGACGCGGGGATGCCGTCGGTGTCGGACCCGGGGTACCGGCTGGTGGCCGCGGCCGTGGAACGGGGGATCACGGTGACGGCGGTGCCGGGTCCGTCGGCCGTACTGACCGCGCTGGCCGTCTCCGGGCTGCCGGTGGACCGCTTCTGCTTCGAGGGGTTCCTGCCGCGCAAGTCGGGCGAGCGGCTGGCCCGGCTGCGCGAGGTGGCCGCGGACCGGCGGACGCTGGTGTACTTCGAGGCACCGCACCGGATCGACGACACGCTGGGCGCGATGGCCGAGGTGTTCGGCGGGCGGCGCCGCGCCGCGGTGTGCCGGGAGCTGACCAAGACGTACGAGGAGGTCCGGCGCGGTCCGCTGGCGGAGCTGGCGGTGTGGGCCGCGGAAGGGGTGCGCGGTGAGATCACCGTGGTCGTCGAGGGCGCGCCGGAGCCGGGCCCGTCGGAGCTGACGCCGGCCGAACTGGTGGCGCGGGTGGCCGTACGGGAAGCGGCCGGGGAGCGCCGCAAAGAGGCCATCGCGGCGGTCGCGGCGGCGGTCGGACTGCCCAAGCGGGAGGTCTTCGACGCGGTGGTGGCGGCCAAGCACGAGGCGGGGGCGGCCCGTGGGCGCGGGGCGGGGGCGTAGACCGGGCGGACGGCGGGAGCGGCCCGGGGCGTGGACCGGGCGGCCGGCGGGGGGCGGCTGCCTCGTGGCACGCCGCGATCCCCGTGTGAGCCCGTCGCGAGCCGAAAGGCCCCCGGTGACCCAACGTGAAAGGTTTCTCCGATTGTGTTATTGGATTAAACCTGGACTATGGCAAAGCAATTGCGCCCAACTTCCCCATACGCGCCAAATCATCCTCAAGAGTGGCGTGACGGCGATGCGCGGGCCGCCGCGGGGGCGTTCGCTGGAGGTGGGAAAGTCCCGCCCCGGACACCCCGGTCCGGAAGGGCGCGCAGGAGCTGCCATGACCATCGCGGAACCCAACATCACCGAGGCGTACGCCTTCGCCTGCCTGAACTGCGGTTACGGCTGGGAGCAGAGCTACGAGATCGAGCACCGCACCGACGGCCTCGGCCACCCCTTCGTCACCTATCTGGTGGACGGTGCCAAGGTGCCGTCGCCGCTGACCAGCCCCTGCTGCCAGAACTGCGACGGCCACCTGGTCCGCATCATGCGGTCGGGCCAGGTCTCCGGGGTGTCCGGCGCCCCCGGGGTCCAGGAGGCCGCCGGGACGGCCGGCGCCGCCGGCCGGTGGACGGACCACCGCGACGAGCCGCCGGTACGCCCCCACCGCTCGATACTCGGCCTGCTGCACCGCAGGCAGCGCCGGACCGGGACGGCGTGACCGCCCGGCGGCCGAGCACCGGGCACGGCGTGACCGCGGAGCGCGCGATCGCGTAAGGCGTGACCGCGTACGGCACGGCCGCGCAACCCCGCGCAACCCCGCGCAACCCCGCGCAACCCCGCGCAACCCCGCGGGACACGGCCGGCGCGGGACGCGACCGCGTACCCGGCGACCGCGGCACCACGGCACCGCACCACGGCACCACGGCACCGCACCACGGCACCGCACCACGGCACCGCACCACGGCACCGCACCACGGCACCGCACCACGGGCCCCGCGACCACCCCGGCGGCAAGGGGAGGCGAGGGCCCCGGTCCAGGGACAGGTCCCCGTCCCTAGGATCGGAGCCATGCCCACGAAGAAGGACCAGGACGACCGCAGGAACACCGCCCCGCCGGCGCCCGAGCCGCTACGGGTCACGGTCGCCGACTCGCACACCCACCTGGACATGCAGTCCGGTACGGTCCCGGAGGCCCTCGCCCGGGCGGCCGCCGTCGGAGTCGGCACGCTCATCCAGGTCGGCTGCGACCTGGCGGGCTCGCGCTGGGCCGCGCGGACGGCCGCGGAGTACCCCGACATCTGGGCGACGGTGGCCCTGCACCCCAACGAGGCGCCCCGGATCGTCGACGGCGACCCCGACGGCTGGTCGCGGCGGGGCGAGCGCCCGCCCGCCGGTCCGGCCGCGCTCGACGCCCAGCTCGACGCCATCGCCGAACTCGCCGCGCTGCCGCAGGTCAGAGGGGTCGGCGAGACCGGCCTCGACTACTTCAGGACCGGACCCGACGGGGTCGCCGCCCAGCAGCACTCCTTCCGTCGGCACATCGCCATCGCCAAGGACCAGGACAAGGCACTGGTCATCCACGACCGCGAGGCGCACGACGACGTGCTGCGCGTCCTGCGGGAGGAGGGCGCCCCGCGGACCGTGGTCTTCCACTGCTTCTCCGGCGACGCCGCGATGGCGAAGGTGTGCGCCGAGCGCGGCTACCACCTCTCCTTCGCCGGCACGGTCGGCTACAAGAACGCGCAGAACCTGCGGGACGCGGTGGCCGTCGCCCCGCGCGAGCTGCTGCTGGTGGAGACCGACGCGCCCTTCCTCACCCCGGTCCCGCACCGCGGCCGGCCCAACGCGCCCTACCTCATCCCGCTGACCCTGCGCGCGATGGCGGCGGCCCGCGGGGACGACGAGGACACCCTGGCGGCGGCGATCGCGGCGAACACCGCGCGGGTGTTCGGCTACTGACCCCGCTCCCGCCCCGGCCGCCGGGGCCCGGCCCCCGCCCCGGCGCCCGGCCGCCGCAGGCTCCCGCCGACCGGGGACGGACCGGGCACGGACCCCCGGCCGATAGCCTTGCCGGTGTGAGTACGACAGACCCCGACGCCCTGCTGGGACCGGCCGACATCCGCGAGCTGGCCGCCGCGCTGGGCGTACGGCCCACCAAGCAGCGCGGCCAGAACTTCGTCATCGACGCCAACACCGTACGGCGGATCGTGCGGACCGCCGGGGTGCGCCCCGAGGACACGGTGGTCGAGGTCGGGCCGGGGCTCGGCTCGCTCACGCTGGCCCTGCTGGAGGTCGCGGACCGGGTCACCGCGATCGAGATCGACGACGTGCTGGCCGCCGCGCTGCCCGCCACCGTGGCCGCGCGGCTGCCGGCGCGGGCGGAGCGCTTCGCGCTGGTGCACGCCGACGCGATGACGGTACGGGCGCTGCCCGGTCCGCCGCCGACCGCGCTGGTGGCGAACCTGCCGTACAACGTGGCCGTACCGGTACTGCTGCACATGCTCGCGACGTTCCCCGGCATCGAACGGACCCTGGTGATGGTCCAGGCCGAGGTCGCCGACCGGCTCGCCGCCCGGCCGGGCAACAAGGTGTACGGGGTGCCGTCGGTGAAGGCGAACTGGTACGCGCAGGTGCGGCGGGCCGGGTCGATCGGGCGCAACGTCTTCTGGCCGGCGCCCAACGTGGACTCCGGGCTCGTCTCCCTGGTACGCCGCGACCCGCCGCGGACCTCGGCGTCACGGCGCGAGGTGTTCGCGGCCGTGGACGCGGCGTTCGCCCAGCGGCGCAAGACCCTGCGGGCGGCGCTGGCCGGGTGGGCCGGGTCGGCCGCGGCCGCGGAGGCCGCGCTCGTCGCCGCGGGGGTGTCGCCGCAGGCCCGCGGGGAGGCGCTGACCGTCGAGGAGTTCGCGGCCATCGCCGAGCACCGGCCCGCGTAGCGTTGGCCCGTGACCGCGGCGCCGCCGCGCCGCGTACCGCCCCGGACCGCGGCGCCCCCGCCGTGCCCGAACCCGTACCCCGTACCGCCGCAGAGGAGCTCCGCCCGTGACCGCCCTGACCGCCGTGACCGTACGTGTCCCCGCCAAGGTCAATGTCCAGCTCGCCGTCGGCGGGCGCCGGCCGGACGGCTTCCACGACCTGGCGAACGTCTTCCTCGCGGTCGGACTGTACGACCGGGTGACCGCGTCCCCGGCCGAGGAGCTGCGGATCACCGCGGCGGGCAGGGACGTGGCGTCGGTGCCGCTGGACGCGTCGAACCTGGCGGCGAGGGCGGCGGCGCTGCTCGCCGGGCGGTACGGGTTCGAGCCGAAGGTGCGCCTGCACATCGAGAAGGACATCCCCGTGGCCGGCGGGATGGCCGGGGGCAGCGCGGACGCGGCGGCGGCGCTGGTCGCCTGCGACGAGCTGTGGGGGACCGGGGCTTCGCGCGCGGAGCTGCTGGGGATGTGCGCGGAGCTCGGCAGCGACGTGCCGTTCCCGCTGGTCGGCGGCGCGGCACTGGGCGTCGGGCGCGGGGAGCTGCTGACGCCCCTGGAGGTCGGCGGGGCGTTCCACTGGGTGTTCGTGGCGGCGCTCGGCGGGCTGTCGACTCCGGAGGTCTACCGGGCGTGCGACCGGCTGCGCCGGGAGAGCGGCGACGGGGACACCGTCGCGGAGGTCGCCGCACCGGCGGCGGCCCCGGCGCTGCTGGCCGCGCTGGCCGGCGGGGACGCCTACGCGCTGGCGGGTGCGCTGGCCAACGACCTCCAGGATGCGGCGCTCTCGCTGCGCCCGGAGCTGGCGGAGACCCTCCGGGCGGGCGTGGCGGCCGGGGCGCTGGCCGGGATCGTCTCCGGATCGGGCCCCACGTGCGCCTTCCTCGCCCCCGACGGCGACACGGCCGCGAAGATCGCGGCCACCCTCGGCCCCTCCGCCCGCGTCGCGGCCTCCCCGGCCGAGGGCGCGACGATCGTCCCTTAGGGCCTGTCCCGTCCGGGCGGTCTTCCCGCCGACGCCGGCGGCGGTCCCCGGGTCCCCGGCCCGCGCCGCGTCCGGCAGGGACGGGCGCCCCCGCGCCCGGCGCCCCGCCGCGTCCCGGGTCACCGGTCCGAGCGGTCCGCGTCGCGGCCGTCCGCCAAAGTCTCCTTCCCCTCCTCTGCCCGCCCCTGCCTGCGGCGGCACCGTCCCCCGTAGAGTTGTCGCCGCTCGGGCGGGCGGGCGCCCCCGTCCTGCAACGGCACCGCGTCCCCGCGGTCGGCGCCCCGCGCCCCTCCGCTTCGGGCGGTTCGCGGGCCATCGGCCGCGGGCGGTCCCACGGTCGGCGGGGGAGGTGCGGGGGGCGGGCTAGGGTTGGGGGGAGAAGTAGCCCACGCTGAGCCGGGAGAAAAACGCACGTGGCCGTGAATCTGGTCAATGTCGAGGCCGTCGGCAAGACATACGGCACCCGGGCCCTGCTCGACGGACTGAGCATCGGGGTGTCGGAGGGGGACCGGATCGGGGTCGTCGGGCGGAACGGCGACGGCAAGACGACGCTGGTGCGGATGCTGGCGAAGCTGGAGGAGCCGGACACCGGGCGGGTCACGCACCAGAGCGGGCTGCGGCTGGGCGTGCTGACCCAGCACGACGCGCTGGACCCGGAGGCGACCATCCGCCAGGAGATCGTCGGGGACCGCCCGGACCACGCGTGGGCCGGGGACGGCCGGATCCGGGACGTGCTGACCGGGCTGTTCGGCGCGCTGGACCTGCCGGGGTTCGGCCAGGGACTGGACACCGTGATCGGACCGCTGAGCGGCGGCGAGCGGCGCCGTATCGCGCTGGCGAAACTGCTGATCGACGAGCAGGACCTGCTGGTACTGGACGAGCCCACCAACCACCTGGACGTGGAGGGCATCGCCTGGCTCGCCGGGCACCTCCAGGCCCGCCGCTCCGCTCTGGTGTGCGTGACCCACGACCGCTGGTTCCTGGACCAGGTGTGCACGCAGATGTGGGACGTGCAGCGCGGCACGGTGTACGAGTACGAGGGCGGCTACAGCGACTACGTGTTCGCCCGCGCCGAGCGGGAGCGGATCGCGGCCACCGAGGAGGGCAAGCGGCAGAACCTGGTCCGCAAGGAACTGGCCTGGCTGCGCCGCGGCGCCCCCGCGCGTACCTCCAAGCCGCGGTTCCGGATCGAGGCGGCCAACGCGCTGATCGAGGACGTGCCGCCGCCGCGCGACACCGCGGAGCTGATGAAGTTCGCCAACTTTCGCCTGGGAAAGACCGTGTTCGAGCTGGAGGACGTGACGGTCACCGCCGGGCCGCGGGAGTTGCTGCGGCACATCACCTGGCAGCTCGGCCCCGGCGACCGGATCGGCCTGGTCGGGGTGAACGGCTCCGGCAAGACCTCGTTCCTGCGGGCGCTGGCGAACGCCTGGTCCAGCGGCGGCGACCAGCAGCCCGCGCACGGCCGGGTGGTCGTCGGCCGGACCGTGAAGCTCGCCTACCTCTCCCAGGAGGTCGTTGAGTTGGACCCGGCCCAACGGGTCCTCCAGGCCGTGGAGTCGGTACGGCAGCGGGTGGACCTCGGCAACGGCCGGGAGATGACCGCGGGTCAGCTGTGCGAGAAGTTCGGCTTCACCAAGGAGAAGCAGTGGACACCCGTCGGCGACCTGTCCGGCGGCGAGCGGCGGCGGCTGCAACTGCTGCGGCTGCTGATGGACGAGCCCAACGTGCTGTTCCTCGACGAGCCGACCAACGACCTGGACATCGAGACGCTGACCCAGCTGGAGGACCTGCTGGACGGCTGGCCCGGCTCGATGCTGGTGATCAGCCACGACCGGTACTTCCTGGAGCGCACCACCGACCGGGTGTTCGCGCTGCTCGGCGACCGCGGTCTGCGGATGCTGCCGCGCGGGGTGGACGAGTACCTGGAGCGCCGCCGCCTGCTGGTGGAGGCCGCGGCGCCCCCGCCGCCGCCGGTGAGGGAGAGGCCGGTCGGCGACACCCGGGCGGCGAAGAAGGAACTTCAGCGCATCGAGCGGCAGTTGGACAAGATGAACGACCGCGAGAGCAAGCTGCACGGCCAGATCGCCGACCACGCCACCGACTTCGGGAAGGTCGCCGCGCTGGACGCGGAGCTGCGGTCGCTGCGCGAGGAGCGCGAGGAACTGGAGACGCGCTGGCTGGAGTTGGCCGAGGACGCGTGACGCGGCACGCGCCGCGGCGGTGTGCGCGACCGCGGCGGTACAAGCGGACCGGGCACGCGGACCAGGGGCGCGGACCGGGGTCCGCGGACCGGCGCCCGGGGAGCGGGCGCCGCGGCGCCGGGACCGCGGGCCGGGCACCGGCGCCGGTACCGGAGGGTCATCCGCAATTGCCGGAGGGTTCTGTCCGGATGAGGGCCCGCGGAGTCCGGCGAGCGTGTAGCTTCGCGGCCAACGGGACGGTTCCCCAGGCGTGGGGACGTGGTTGGGGCGGTTCCCGCGGCGCTATGCACAGGGCACGGGGGCCGGCAGCGGCCCAGGCCCCTGGGGGGATGGGGGGGACACCCGACATGGGCGTACGGCTCGTGGTGGTCGACGACCACCGGCTGCTCGCGGAGGCGCTCGCCTCGGCGCTGAAGCTGCGCGGGCACCGGGTGCTGGCCGCGGCGGCTCCGGCCGGCGGCGCGGCCGAGTTGGTGCTGAGCAGGTCGCCCGAGGTGTGCCTGTTCGGCACGGCGTCGCCCGCGGAGCCGGGGGCGTTCGACGCGGTGGCGCGGATCAAGCGGGAGCGGTCCGCGGTGGCGGTGGTGGTGCTCGGACCGGTGCCCGATCCGCGCGGCATCGCGGCGGCCTTCGCGGCGGGCGCGTCCGGATACGTACGGCACGACGAGCGGATCGAGGGCGTCGAGCGGGCGATGGCCAAGGCGCGGGCCGGTGAGGTGGCCATCTCCCAGCCGTTGCTGCAGGGCGCGTTCGCGGAGCTGCTGAATCCGGCGCGGCAGCCCGACGACGAGGGCGCGCGGCTGCTGGAGATGCTCACCCCGCGGGAGATCGAGGTGCTGGTACGGGTCGCCGAGGGCGAGGACACCCGGCTGATCGCGGCGGGCATGCGGATAGCGCCGAGCACCGCCCGTACGCATGTGCAGCGGGTGCTGATGAAGCTGGGCGTGGGCTCACGGCTGGAGGCCGCGGCCCTGGCGGCCCGCACCGGCCTGCTGGACAGAGCGGTGGAGGAGACCGCCGGCCACCCCTGAGCAGAACCGTTACGCCGGAGCGCGGACCCTTGCCGCCGCGAAGTCCTCACGCCGGGCATGCTGAACCGCGCTGAACCGCGCTGAACCGCGCTGAACCGCGCTGAACCGCGCTGACCGCGCTGACCGCGCTGAACCGCGGGCGGGGACGGGCGCGGCCAGCGGCGGCTGCGGTACCGCCTGCGGCGGTCTCGGGCGCGGCTGGTGGGTGCCACGGGCGGGCCCGCGCCGCAGGCCGTACCGGGGGGCGCGGCCCGCGCCGGACCCGCCCCGAGCCCACGCCGGACCCGCCCCGGTCGCCCGCCCGGCCAGGGCCCTTCGGGGGTCGGCGCGCCGGTCGGCATGTCCCGCCTGATGACATCCGTGCGGATCTGTTTGGTTACCTCCGTCCTGACCCCGGCGTGTGGTCCTCCGGTCGATGTGAAGTTCGGTCTGCCCTGCGCATTGACGGGACTGTTCTGTTGTGGTTCATTGTGTGCGGTTCTGTTGGGAGATTGTGGTGTGAGGTGCCGCAGGGTGAAGAAGACGACGATTCGGCTCGCGGACGGCCGCGAGCTGATCTACTACGACTCCGCCGATTCGGTCGTGCGCGACGCCGCCGACCTGCGCCCGCTGGAGCCCGTCGCCACGACCTCCGAGGTCCGTGCCGACCGGCTGCTCGGTGACGCGGTGGCCGTCGCCTCGTACCGGCAGGGCCGTACCTACCATCCGCCGGCCGACCAGTGCCCGCTGTGTCCCTCCCGCGAGGGGCGGCTGAGCGAGATCCCGGCGCCGGACTACGAGGTGGTGGTGTTCGAGAACCGCTTCCCGTCGCTGACCGGCGACAAGGGCCGCTGCGAGGTGGTCTGCTTCACCTCCGACCACGACGCGTCCTTCGCCGGGCTGACCCCGGCCCGCGCCCGCCTGGTGCTGGACGCCTGGACCGACCGCACCCGGGACCTCTCGCAGCTGCCCGGCGTCGTACAGGTCTACCCGTTCGAGAACCGCGGCGAGGAGATCGGCGTCACCCTCGGCCACCCGCACGGCCAGATCTACGGCTACCCGTTCGTCACCCCCCGCACCGCCCTGATGCTGCGCTCGCTGGCCGCGCACCGCGAGGCCACCGGCGGCCGCAACCTCTTCGACGACGTCCTCGCCGACGAGCGCGCCGACGGCCGCCGGATCGTGCTGGCCGGCGAGCACTGGACCGCGTTCACCCCGTACGCCGCGCACTGGCCGTACGAGGTGCACCTCTACCCCAACCGCCGGGTGCCCGACCTGCTCGGTCTGGGCGAGGACGCCCGCGCGGAGTTCCCGGCGCTCTACCTCGAACTGCTGCGCCGCTTCGACCGGATCTTCGGCGACGACCAGCCGCAGACGCCGTACATCTCCGGCTGGCACCAGGCTCCGTTCACCGCCGCCGACCGCCGCGACTTCGCCCTTCACCTGGAGCTTTTCACCATCCGGCGGACTTCGGGCAAGCTGAAGTTCCTCGCGGGCTCCGAATCGGGCATGAGCGCCTTCGTCAACGACGTGCCGCCGGAGTCCGCAGCGAAGCGACTGCGAGAGGTAGCGACTCAGTGAGCAACCTGCGGAAGAAGCTGCTGGTGACCGGCGGAGCCGGGTACGTCGGCGGTGTGGTGGCCGCCCACCTGCTGGAGGCCGGGCACCGGGTGGTGGTGCTCGACGACCTGTCCACCGGCTTCCGCGAAGGGGTACCGGAGGGCGCGGAGTTCGTCGAGGGACGGATCCAGGACGCGGCCAGGGTACTGGACGGCTCCTTCGACGCGGTGCTGCACTTCGCCGCCTCCTCGCAGGTCGGCGAGTCGGTCGCCAACCCTGAGAAGTACTGGCGCAACAACGTGGCCGGCACCCTCGAACTGCTCGCCGCCATGCGGGAGGCCGGGGTCGGCACCCTGGTCTTCTCCTCCACCGCCGCCACCTACGGCGAGCCCGCCGCGATCCCCATCACCGAGGACGCCGCTACCGCGCCCACCAATCCGTACGGCGCCACCAAGCTCGCCGTGGACCACATGATCAGCGCCCAGTGCGCCGCCCACGGGCTGTCCGCGGTCTCCCTGCGCTACTTCAACGTGGCCGGCGCCTACGGCCGCCACGGCGAGCGCCACGACCCCGAGTCGCACCTGATCCCGCTGGTGCTCCAGGTCGCCCAGGGCAGGCGCGCCGCGGTCTCCGTCTACGGCGACGACTACCCGACGCCGGACGGCACCTGCCTGCGGGACTACATCCACGTCGCCGACCTCGCCGAGGCGCACCTGCTGGCCCTGGACGGGGCCCCGGCGGGCGAGCACCTGATCTGCAACCTCGGCAACGGCACGGGTTTCTCGGTCCGTGAGGTCATCGACGCGGTCCGCGAGGTCACCGGGCACCCGGTCCCGGCCACGGTCGAGCGGCGCCGGGCCGGCGACCCCGCCGTCCTCGTCGCCTCCGCCGACCGCGCCCGCGAGCGGCTGGGCTGGCGGCCGAGCCGTACCGGCCTCACCGAGATGGTCCGGGACGCCTGGGTCTTCGCCCAGGCGCTGGCAGGGGAGACGCCATGACCGAAGCCGCGTTGGGCGCCGCCTTCACCGAGGTCTTCGGGCGGGCCCCGGAGGGCGGTTGGGCGGCGCCCGGCCGGGTCAACCTGATCGGCGAGCACACCGACTACAACGACGGCTTCGTGATGCCGTTCGCGCTGCCGCACACCACCCGCGCCGCGGTCGCCCGCCGCGACGACGGTCGGCTGCGGCTGCACTCGGCCGCCACGGGCATCGGCGCCGGCGGCGTCGTCGAACTGGACGTCGCACGCCTGGCCCCCGGCGCCACCGAGGGCTGGGCCCGCTACCCCGCGGCCGTGCTGTGGACGCTCCGCGAGGCCGGGCACCCGGTCGGCGGCGCCGACATCCACTACACCAGTACGGTCCCGGTCGGCGGCGGCCTGTCCTCGTCGGCCGCGCTCCAGGTCGTCACCGCGCTGGCACTGACCGAGCTGTACGGGGTCGAGCCGACCCGGCAGGAGCTGGCGCTGCTGTGCCAGCGCTCGGAGAACGTCTACGTGGGCGCGCCGGTCGGCGTGATGGACCAGATCGCGTCCGCGTGCTGCACCGAGGGGCACGCCCTGCATCTGGACGTCCGCAGCATGGCGCAGCGCCAGGTGCCGTTCGACCTGGCGGCCGAGGGGCTGCGGCTGCTGGTGGTGGACACCCGGGTCAAGCACGCCCACGCCGACGGCGCCTACGGCGAGCTGCGGGCCGGCTGCGAGGCCGCCGCGGCGGCACTCGGGCTGCCCGCGCTGCGGGACGTGGCGTACGGGGATCTGGACGCGGCGCTGGCCGCCCTCCCGGACGACCGGCTGCGGCGGCTGACCCGGCACATTGTCACCGAGAACCGCCGGGTCGAGGAGGTCATCGCCCTGCTGGACGCCGGCCGGACCGCCGACATCGGCCCGGTCCTCACCGCCGGGCACGTCTCGCTGCGCGACGACTTCCGCATCTCCTGCGCGGAGCTCGACGTCGTGGTGGACACCGCGCTCGCCGAGGGCGCGCTCGGCGCGCGGATGACCGGCGGCGGGTTCGGCGGCTCGGCGATCGTCCTCCTGGAGGAGTCGGCCGAGGAGAGGATCGGCTCCGCGATCGACCGGGCGCTGCCGCAGTCCCGCCGTTTCACCACCGTCCCGGGCCCGGGCGCCCACCGCCTCGGGTAGCCCGCCCCGGCGCCCGGACAAGTTCCGCCCCGGCGGCCGAACGGACCCCGGGGCGGAACTTGTCCGGGACCCCGCCGGGTCCTGTCCGCCCGGGTCCCGCCCAGGCCCCGGGCAGGACCAGACCGGGACCTGCCCGGGACCCGGCCCGGTCGCGGCATGGTCCCACCCGGGTTCGGCCGGACCCGGCGGCCCGGTCGCGGCCCGGTCCTTCGGGCGCCGTCCGGTGCCGGTCCGCGCCGGGGACCGGTCCGCGGCGAAGGCCGGTCCGCGGCGTCCGGAGCGGGCCCGGGATGCGCCGTCGGGGGCCGGAACCCGGCGGGCGGCTCCCGGCCCGGGGGGGGGCCACCGCCGCCGCTCCCGGCAGGCGCAGGCGCACGTCCCGTCACCTGCACCCCACACGTGTCCGGCCAGCGGCAATTGCACGCAGCGTCCCGCCGGTAACTTCCGCCAAGAGGGCTCCAATCCACGGCTGAGCCCCTACGCTTTTCCCAACGACGCCGGTGGGGGCCGGTGTCGATCAGGGGGCGAGACGCAAGGGGTTCGGCACCCGGCCAGGGGCGGCGGTCCCGGTCCGGGTGCCGGATCCCACGCGAATGACGCCCCGCCGCCACTGGGGGAGTGCCCTTTTACGGGAGTGGTGTTCCGTGGGACGAATCCGCGTTCTCGTCGTCGACGACCATCGCATCTTCGCCGAGTCGCTCGCCGCCGCACTCGCGGCGGAACCCGACGTCGACGTCTCGGCCGCGGGGAGCGGGCCCGCGGCGCAGCGCTGCCTGGACCGGGCGGCGGTGGACAACCGCCGCTACGACGTCCTGCTGGTCGACGCCGACCTCGGCTCCGGGCCGCGTCCGGCGGTGACGCTGGCCGCGGTGCCGTCGCTGTCCGGCGGCGAGCGCCGGCCGGCCGCCGAGCCGCGCGACCCGGTACTGGACGGGCTGGCCCTGGTGGAGCGGGTGCGCTCGGACTACCCGGGCACCAGGACCGTCGTGCTGGCCGAGCGGGACGACCCGGTACGGGCCGCCAGGGCACTCCAGGCGGGCGCGTCGGGCTGGGTCGCCAAGGACTGCTCGCTGTCCCGGCTGCTGGCCGTGGTGCGCGGGGTACTGCGCGACGAGACGCATCTGCCGCCGGCGCTGCTGACCGGGGTGCTGCGGGAGCTGACCGCGGCCCGCCGGCACCGCACCGAGAGCGAGCAGCTGGTGGAGTCGCTGACCCCGCGCGAGCAGGAGGTGCTGCGCTGCATGGTCGCGGGCCTGGGCCGCAAGGCGGTCGCCGAGCGGCTGTTCCTGTCGCCGCACACCGTCCGCACCCATATGCAGAACGTGCTGGGCAAGCTGGGGGTGCACTCCACGCTGGCCGCCGTCGCCCTCGCCCGCCGGGCCGGGGTGGGGCCGGTGGAGCTGGTCCCGTCAGCCGGGGACGTTGTCGAACGGCGCGGTCAGCTGTCGTAGCAGCGAGGCCAGTTCGGCCCGCTGCCGCTCGCTCAGCTCGCCCAGGATGGCCCGCTCCTGCGCGAGCAGCCCGGCCAGCGCCTGATCGGCGCGGCCCCGGCCTTCCGGGGTGAGCCGGACCAGGACGCCGCGCCGGTCGGTGGGGTCGGGCAGCCGCCCGACCAGTCCGCGCTTGGCCAGCCGGTCGATGCGGTTGGTCATGGTGCCCGAGGTGACCAGCGTCTGGGTGAGCAGCTGCCCGGGGGAGAGCTGGTACGGGGGGCCGGTGCGCCGCAGCGCGGTGAGCACGTCGAACTCCCACGGCTCCAGCCGGTGCTCGGCGAACGCCAGCCGCCGGGCCCGGTCGAGGTGCCGGGCGAGCCTGCTGACCCGGCTGAGCACCTCCAGCGGTTCCACGTCGAGGTCGGGACGCTCTCGGCGCCATGCAGCGACCAGCCGGTCGACCTCGTCCTCCATGGCGATCAGTGTAGTAGGTCTGTCGACATGAAGTCTCTTGACGTCAAGATATACCCTGGGGGGAGTCTGCGCGGGTGCGGGCCGCGTGCCGCGCTCCGTCCCCGTGCCATTCCAGGGAGGACCGACGATGCCACAAGCCCCCGCATGGGACCCCGGGCAGTACCTGCGGCACGCCACCCACCGCACCCGGCCCTTCCACGACCTGCTGGCCCGGGTCGGACCGCTCCCCGGCGGCGCCGCGCCCAGGATCGCCGACATCGGCTGCGGCCCCGGCAACGTCACCCTCCGGCTCGCCGACCGCTGGCCCGGTGCCCGGATCACCGGCTACGACACCTCGCGCGAGATGCTGGCCGCGGCGGCGCCCCACGCCGGACGCACGCCGGGCGGCGGCGTACTGGAGTTCCGGTACGCCGACGCCGCCCGCTGGACACCGCGGGAGCGCCACGACCTGATTGTCTCCAACGCCGCCCTCCAATGGGTTCCCGGCCACGCCGACCGCTTCCCCGACTGGCTGGCACACCTCACCCCCGGCGGCACCCTCGCCTTCCAGGTGCCGGGGAACCTCACCGCCCCCAGCCACGCGCTGCTCGCCGAGCTGTGCGAGAGCCCCGCGTGGCGGGACCGGCTGGGCGGGCAGGCCGGCCGCCATCTGCACGTCCTGCGCCCCGCCGAGTACGCGGAACTGCTCGCCGGGCAGGGCTGCGCGGCCGTCGACGTCTGGGAGACCACCTACGTCCAGCTGCTCCGGGGGGAGGACCCGGTGCTGGAGTGGACCAAGGGCACCGCGCTGCGGCCGGTACTGACCGCGCTGGCGGGCGACCCGCGGGCGGCGGGGGAGTTCGTCCGGCAGTACCGGGACCTGCTGCGCGCGGCCTACCCGGCGGGCCCGCACGGCACGGTCTTCCCGTTCCGCCGGATCTTCGCGGTCGCCAGGACCGCGGCGGCGCCCGCCGGGGCGGCGGACTGACCGTGCGGGTGCGGGTGCGGGTGCGGGTGCGGGCAGGGCCGTACGTACGGGCCCGGTGCGCGTAAGCGCGTGCTCGTGGGGTCGTACGGCCGTAGCACGGGAGGACCGGGGCGGCCGGCGACGCGTCCGCCACCGGTCCCGTCCGCCACCGGTCCCGCCCGGCGCCGATATCCCGCCCGGCGCCGTACGCTGCCCCTCACAGGGTCAGGAACGCCCCGCCCAGCAGGGCCGCGCCGGCCGTCGCGAGGGTCCAGGCGGTGCGGCGCATCCGCAGACCGCCGGCCACCACCACGGCGGCCAGCAGCAGCGCGCCGCCGAACGGCACCCAGGCGAAGAGCAGTCCGCCGAAACCCGACCGCACCGCGGTGAGCGTGCCGGGCCTGAGCACCACGTCCACCCGCTCACCGACGTGGTGGCGTACCGGCAGGTTCACCGTCACCTGCGGCCGGGCGACCGCGCTGCCCTTGGGGGCGAACGGGCCGGTGCAGTCGTCGGAGCCGCCGCACGCGGTGAGCGTCACGGTGCCCTGCTCGCGGCCCTTGGTGAGGACCACGTACTGCGCGGTCTGCCAGGAGTTCCAGCCGGCCGCCACCAGGAGCAGCAGCGCCAGCACCCCCGCCGCGACCATCCGGGCGAACAGCGCCAGCCCCGAGGCCCCCTGGGGGCTTGCTTTCGCCATGCGGGCGATCTTTGGCCATGGTGTACCGTCCGGTCAACTCGGCTGGTGACAGCCGCGTCCGGGCGCTGACCGGGCGGTTGCCGGCCGCGTGGCTGTCGGCCGGTCGGGTTGTCGGCCGGTCAGCTGTTGTACGTGGACTGGGCGCGCTGCAGGCCCTCGGCGACCAGTGCCTCCACCGCGTCGGCGGCCCGGTCCACGAACCAGTCCAGCTCCTTGCGCTCGGCGGAGGAGAAGTCCTTCAGCACGAAGGCCGCCACCTCCATCCGGCCCGGCGGCCGGCCGATCCCGGCCCGCACCCGCAGGTAGTCCGCGCCCAGCGACTTCGTCATCGACTTCAGGCCGTTGTGGCCGTTGTCGCCGCCGCCCAGCTTGAGCCGCAGGGTGGGGAAGTCGATGTCCAGCTCGTCGTGCACGGCGATGATCCGCTCGGTGGGGACCTTGTAGAACTCCTTGAGCGCGGTCACCGGCCCGCCGGACAGGTTCATGAACGACATCGGCTTGGCCAGCACCACCCGCCGGCCCGCCGGCCCGGCCGGTCCGATCCGGCCCTCCACCACCTGTGCCTGGGCCTTCTGCGCGCGCTTGAACTTCCCGCCGATCCGTTCGGCGAGCAGATCGGCCACCATGAAGCCGATGTTGTGCCGGTTGCCGGCGTACTCGGGCCCGGGATTGCCCAGGCCCACCACCAGCCAGGGCTCTGTGCTGTCGGTCATCCACGTCTCCGTAAGCCGTCGGGAAATGCGGCCGCCGCCGCACCCCGGAGGGTACGACGGCGGCCGGGTGGCGCGGGACCGGTCGGCGCGGCGGACGCGGCGGCGGTGGACCCGGTGAGCGCGGTGGGAGCGGTCAGCCCTCGGCGCCGGACTCGGCGGAGGCGGCGCCCTCGCCCTCGGCGCCGGACTCGTCGGCCGCCTCGGCCTGCGCGGAGACGACCTGGATGACGACGGTGTCGCCCTCCACGGCCAGCACGGTGCCCTTGGGCAGCTCGATGTCCTTGGCGAGGATGGCCGCGCCGGCCTCCAGGCCCTCGACGGAGACGGTGACGCCCTCGGGGATGTGGGTGGCCTCGGTCTCGACCGGCAGCGTGTTGAGCAGGTGCTCCAGCAGGTTGCCGCCCGGGGCCGGCTCGCCCTCGACGTTGACCGGTACGTCGACGGTGACCTTCTCGCCGCTCTTGACCGACAGCAGGTCGATGTGCTCCAGGAAGCCCTTCAGCGGGTTGCGCTGCACGGCCTTGGGGATGACCAGCTCGGACCGGCCCCCGATCTCCAGCGAGATCAGCACGTTGGCGGTGCGCAGCGCCAGCAGCAGCTCGTGGCCGGGGACGGTGACGTGCTGGGGCTCGGCGCCGTGGCCGTAGATGACGGCGGGGACCTGGTTGGCGCGGCGCACCCGGCGGGCGGCGCCCTTGCCGAACTCGGTACGCGGTTCTGCGGGGATCTTCACTTCGGCCATGGGCGCTGGACTCCTCGTAACGGGACGGCGGTTGACGTCACCCGACCCACGACGGGCCGTTCCACGACTCATCCCCGCGCACTGGCGGGGACCGGTTACGAGGAGCGCGCCGATAACGGAGAACGGTCCGGACAAGAGTCCGGGGCCTCCCTCGCCGAGCAACGCGGACAGCGTAACCGGCGGGAGGGCCCCGGACGAAATCGGGCGGCGCCGCCCGGCGCGGGGCCGGGCGCCCGATCAGGTCAGTGCGGGCTCTTGGAGTCCTCGAAGAGGCTGGTCACCGAGCCGTCCTCGAACACCTCGCGGACCGCGTTGGCGATGGTCGGCGCCATCGACAGCACGGTCACCTTGTCCAGGTTGATCTGGCTGGGCGTCGGCAGGGTGTCGGTGAGGACGAACTCGCTGACCCGGGAGTTCTTCAGCCGGTCCGCGGCGGGCCCGGAGAGCACGCCGTGGGTGGCGGTCACGATGACGTCCTCGGCGCCGTTGGCGAACAGCGCGTCGGCGGCGGCGCAGATGGTGCCGCCGGTGTCGATCATGTCGTCCACCAGGACGCAGACCCGGCCCTTGACGTCGCCGACCACCTCGTGGACCTTCACCTGGTTGGCGACGTCGGGGTCGCGGCGCTTGTGCACGATGGCCAGCGGGGCGCCCAGCCGGTCGCACCAGCGGTCGGCGACCCGGACCCGGCCGGCGTCGGGGGAGACGATGGTCAGCTTGGAGCGGTCCACCTTCGCGCCCACGTAGTCGGCGAGCACCGGCAGCGCGAAGAGGTGGTCCACCGGGCCGTCGAAGAAGCCCTGGATCTGGTCGGTGTGCAGGTCGACGGTGAGGATGCGGTCGGCGCCCGCCGTCTTGAACAGGTCGGCCATCAGCCGGGCCGAGATCGGCTCACGGCCGCGGTGCTTCTTGTCCTGCCGGGCGTACCCGTAGAAGGGGACGATCACCGTGATGCTCCGGGCCGAGGCCCGCTTGAGCGCGTCGATCATGATCAGCTGTTCCATGATCCACTGGTTGATCGGACTGGTGTGGCTCTGGATCAGGAAGCAGTCGGCGCCGCGGGCCGACTCCTCGAACCGCACGTAGATCTCGCCGTTGGCGAAGTCGAAAGCCCTGGTCGGCACGAGCTCGACCGCGAGCTGGTGCGCCACCTCCTCCGCCAGATCGGGGTGGGCGCGGCCGGAGAAGAGCATCAGCTTCTTCTCACCGGTCGTCTTGATCCCGGTCACTGCACCGTCTCCTTGGTGTTCGACTGGCGTTCGACAGAGCGCCGCCCGGAGTCGGGCGGGCCGGCGGAATGGTGTGCACACCACACGCTACGCCCCGTGCGGTACACCTGTGCACCGCAAAAGGGCCGGATGAGACGACCCTCACTAGGGCTGCGGGTCACCGTGCCGCTGTGCGCGTTCGGCCGCTTGCGCAGCGGCACTGCCAGGGCGTTTGCGGGCCACCCAGCCGTCGATGTTGCGCTGCTGGCCGCGGGCGACGGCCAGTGAGCCGGCCGGGACGTCCTTGGTGATCACCGAGCCGGCCGCGGTGTACGCGCCGTCCCCGACCACGACCGGCGCCACGAACATGTTGTCCGAGCCCGTCTTGCAGTGACTGCCGATCGTGGTGTGGTGCTTGGCCTCGCCGTCGTAGTTCACGAAGACGCTGGCGGCGCCGATGTTGGTGTGGTCGCCGATGGTGGCGTCACCCACGTAGCTGAGGTGGGGCACCTTGGTGCCCTCGCCGATGGCGGCGTTCTTCATCTCCACATAGGTGCCGGCCTTGGCCCCGGCGCCCAGCCGGGTGCCCGGCCGCAGGTACGCGTACGGCCCGACGCTCGCCCGCTCGCCGACCTCGGCCCGGTCCGCGACGGTGTTGGAGACCCGGGCGCCGGCGCCGACCGCGGTGTCGGTGAGGGTGCAGTTGGGGCCGACCTCGGCGCCCTCGGCGAGGCTGGTGGCGCCCAGCAGTTGGGTGTTGGGGTGGATCAGGACGTCCGGTGCGACGGTGACCGACACGTCCACCCAGGTCGAGCCGGGGTCGACGACGGTGGCGCCCTCCAGCATGGCCCGCACCAGCAGCCGGCTGTTGAGCACCCGGCGGGCCTCTGCGAGCTGCACCCGGTTGTTGACCCCGGCGATCTCCCGGTGGTCGGGGGCGGTGTGCGCGCCCACCCGGTGGCCCGCCTGGCGAAGGATCGCCAGGGTCTCGGTCAGGTACTCCTCGCCCTGCGAGTTGTCGGTGGTGATCTTGCCCAGCGCCTCGGCCAGCAGCCGCGCGTCATAGGCGTACACCCCGGAGTTGATCTCGGCGATGGCCCGCTGGCTCGCGGTGGCGTCCTTCTGCTCCACGATCGCGGTGACGTCGCCGCCCGCGCCGCGGATGATCCGCCCGTAGCCGGTGGGGTCGGGGACCCGGGCGGTCAGCACGGTCACCGCGTTGCCGCCGGACTCGTGCGCGGCCACCAGGGTGGTGAGCGTCTCGGTGGTGAGCAGCGGCGTGTCGCCGTAGGTGACGACCACCGTGCCGTCCGGCACCACGCCCCGGCGGCTCAGCTCGTCCAGGCCGGTGCGGACCGCGTGCCCGGTGCCGCGCTGCTCGTCCTGCACCGCGGTCAGCGCCCGCGGGTCGAGCCCGGCCAGGTGCTCGGTGACCTGTTCGCGGGCGTGACCGACGACCACCAGCAGGTGCTCGGGCTCCAGCGCGCCGGCGACGGCGACGACATGGCCGAGCAGCGAACGGCCGCAGAGGGTGTGCAGGACCTTGGGGGTCGCCGACTTCATGCGGGTGCCCTCACCCGCGGCGAGGATGACGACGGCAGCCGGGCGGTTGGGGCTCACGGCGGAGACTCCTCGGCTTCGGGTGTTGGACACCCGAAGGATACCGACGGGCCGGACCACGACTACGTACTGCTCCGCCGCCAGGACTCGAACCCGGACTTAAGGCACCAAAAGCCCCAGTGCTGCCGATTACACCACGGCGGATCAACTCGACTCCTGCGGCCCGGTGTCGGGCCCGTCGGGCTGCTCGGTTCCATCATGCCGTACGACCCCCCGTCCCCGCGACGCTGATCGGCGGCGATCCGCCGGACGGTCGGCCCGTCCGGCCGCGGCGGCCCGCCCGCGGCGAGCCGGGGCAGTGGCCGACCGGGGCGGCCGGCCGCAGTGATCTGCCCGACGCCGGCGACCCGGCGGGCCGGGGCGGGCGCGGTGGCCGGGAGCGGATCGCCGCGGGTGGGGAACGTCCCGCGGTGAGACCGGCGATGACGGGTAGGAGACCCTTACCCCATGTGGTCCTGTTGCCCTGACGGGCGCCGCTGCAATACTTACGGAGCCGTAGGTTACGGGCGTAACCGACATGAACGGCCGCCGACCGCCCCCCGACCGCCCCCCACCACCTACCCAATGTCGCCGACGCAAGGGACAGCCATGACCACTCAGACAGACGTGATCACCGAGCCCCGGGGACCCGGGTCCCCGGGACAGGAGCCGCTGCCGCCGGCCACGCGCGGCGGCGAGAACAAGCGCTCGATCGAACAGATCGCGCTGCTGCTGTTCATCTGCATCCCGTTCGTGGCGCTGGTCGCCGCGGTACCCCTGGCCTGGGGACACGGACTCAGCTGGCTCAACGTCGGACTGATGGTCGGCATGTACTTCCTGGGCTGCCACGGCATCACCATCGGCTTCCACCGCTACTTCACCCACGGCTCCTTCAAGGCCAACCGCCCGCTGCGGGTGGCGCTGGCGATCGCCGGGTCGATGGCCGTCGAGGGCCCGATCGTGCGCTGGGTCGCCGACCACCGCCGGCACCACAAATTCAGCGACGCCGAGGGAGACCCGCACAGCCCGTGGCGCTACGGCGAGACGCTGCCCGCGCTGATGAAGGGCCTGTGGTGGGCCCACATGGGCTGGCTCTTCGACGAGGAGCAGACCCCGCAGCAGAAGTACGCGCCGGACCTGATCAGGGACAACGACATCCGCCGCGTCTCCCGCGACTTCTGGCTCTACACCGCGATCTCGCTGCTGCTGCCCGCCCTGATCGGCGGCCTGGCCACCATGTCCTGGTACGGCGCGTTCACGGCCTTTTTCTGGGGTTCGCTCGTTCGGGTGGCTCTGCTGCACCACGTGACGTGGTCCATCAACTCCATCTGCCACGCGGTCGGCAAGCGCCCGTTCAAGTCCCGCGACCGCTCCGGCAACGTGTGGTGGCTGGCGGTGCTGTCCTGCGGCGAGTCCTGGCACAACCTGCACCACGCCGACCCCACCTCCGCCCGGCACGGCGTGCTGCGCGGCCAGGTCGACTCCAGTGCCCGGGTGATCCGCTGGTTCGAACTGGCCGGCTGGGCCACCGACGTCCGCTGGCCGAGCGCGGAGCGGATCGACTCCCGCCGCACCGAGAACGTCAAGGAGTCCGTCCAGGAAGCGGCATGATGGGCGGGTGAGCGACCGAGTCGGCCCCGGCGACGGTGGAGACGGGACCCCCGGTGCCCGCGCGGGCACCGGGGGCGCCGCGGCGGCCGGCGGCACCGCGGGCCCGGCCGCGCGGCGTGCACCCCGGGTCCGCATGACCGGCGGGGAACGGCGCGAGCAGCTGCTCGACGTCGGCCGCACGCTGTTCGCCGAACGCGGTTACGAGGGCACGTCCGTGGAGGAGATCGCGCACCACGCGGGCGTGTCCAAGCCGGTGGTCTACGAGCACTTCGGCGGCAAGGAAGGGCTGTACGCGGTCGTCGTGGACCGCGAGATGCGGCGGCTGCTCGACATGGTGACGGGGGCGCTCACCGGCGGGCACCCCAGGAAGCTGCTGGAACAGGCCGCGTTCGCGCTGCTGGACTACATCGAGCGGTCCACCGACGGCTTCCGGACCCTGGTCAGGGACTCGCCGGTCGCCCAGTCCACCGGCACCTTCGCCTCGCTGATCGGCGACATCGCCACCCGGGTGGAGGACATCCTCGGCCGCGGGTTCGAGCAGCGCGGCTTCGACCCCGAGCTGGCCTCGCTCTACGCCCAGGCCCTGGTCGGCATGGTCGCGCTGACCGGCCAGTGGTGGCTGGACGCCCGGCGCCCGAGGAAGGCCGAGGTCGCCGCGCATCTGGTGAACCTGTCGTGGAACGGCCTGTCCGGGCTCGACCCGGAACCGCGGCTGACCGGCCACCGCAGGAACTGACCGCGGGGGCGCGGGGACGGGCGCGGGCCGGCCTCGCAGGACCGTCCGACGCGGGGCCGGCGTACGGCCGTCCGGCGGCGGACGGGGTTCGCCAGGCCGTACGACCGGGCCGGCCCCGCACCGGTGCGACGGGTGCGGGGCCGGCCCCGGCCGGCTGCCCCGGCGGGCGGCTCAGCCGGTGTTGCGCAGGCCGGCCGCCACGCCGTTGACCGTCAGCAGCAGCGCCCGGGACAGCAGCGGGTCCGGGGTCTCACCGCGGGCCGCCGCCGCCCGCTGCCGGGCCAGCAGCGTCACCTGGAGGTACGAGATCGGGTCCAGGTACTGGTCGCGGATGTGGAAGGTGCGCGACAGCGCCGGGCTCGCCGCCAGCAGCTCGCTCTCCCCGGTGATCCGCAGTACCTCGCGGACCGTCAGCGCGTGCTCGGCCTCGATCGCCTCGAACACGTGCCGCAGCTCGTCCGGCACCAGCGTGTCCACGTAGTGCCGGGCGATCCGCAGGTCCGTCTTGGCCAGCGTCATCTCCACGTTGGACAGGAAGTTGCGGAAGAAGTGCCACTGCCCGAACGCCTCGTCGATGACCGCGTCCTGCCCCGCCTCCCGCGCCGCCCTGAGCCCCGAGCCGACCCCGTACCAGCCGGGCACGATCTGCCGGGACTGCGTCCAGCCGAACACCCACGGGATGGCCCGCAGGCCGTCCAGCCCGGCGCCGGAGTCGGGGCGGCGCGACGGCCGCGACCCCAGGTGCAGCTCGGCGAGCTGGTCGACCGGGGTCGAGGCGAAGAAGTACGCCGGCAGGTCCGGGTCCTCCACCAGCTTCCGGTACGCCGAGTGCGCCGCCTCCGACACCAGGTCCATCGCCGCGTCCCAGCGTGTCAGCGCCTCGTCGGACTGCCGCGGCGCGGTGTGCAGCGCGGACGCCTGGAGGGTGGCGGCGACCGTCAGCTCCAGGTTCTCCCGGGCGAGCGAGGGGATCAGGTACTTGTCGGAGATGACCTCGCCCTGCTCGGTCACCTTGATCTCGCCCTCCAGGGTGCCCCACGGCTGCGCCAGGATCGCGGTGTGCGAGGGGCCGCCGCCGCGGCCGACCGTGCCGCCGCGGCCGTGGAAGAGCCGCAGCCGCACCCCGTGCCGGTGCGCCACGTCGCGCAGCCGCCGCTGCGCCCGGTGGATCTCCCACTGCGAGGTGGTGATGCCGCCGAACTTCGAGGAGTCGCTGTAGCCGAGCATCACCTCCTGCACGTCGCCGCGCAGCGACACCAGCCGCCGGTAGGAGGGGTCGGAGAGCATCTCGTCGAGCAGCCTGTCGGCGATCTTCAGCTCGTCGGTGGTCTCCAGCAGCGGCACGATGCCGATCTTGGCCACCCCGGCGTGCAGGTCGATCAGTCCGGCCTCGCGGGCCAGCACCGCCGCCGCGAACACGTCGTCGGAACCCAGGCACATGGAGATGATGTACGACTCCACCACCTCGGGACCGAACCGCTCGAACGCCTCCCGGACGGTGTGGAACACCCCGAGCGTCTTGGCACCCGCCTCGTCCAGCGGCGCCGGGGTCGGGGCCAGCGGCCGGCGCGAGCGCAGCTCCTTGGCCAGCAGCTTGCGCCGGTAGTCGCGGGGCATGTCGGCGTACCGCCAGGATTCCTCGCCCAGCCGGTCGAAGAGCTGCCCCAGCGCGTGGTGGTGCGCCTCGGCGTGCTCCCGTACGTCCATCGTCGCCAGCTGGAGGCCGAACGCGGACAGGGTGCGGATCGTCCGGTCCATCCGGCCGTCGGCGATCAGGCCGCCGCGGTGCGCCCGCAGCGAGTCCTGGATCAGCTGGAGGTCGTGCAGCAGGCCGGCGGTGCCCAGGTAGTCGCGGCCGGGGACGTGCGGGGTGCCGCCGGCCAGCCGCTCCCGGGTGTTGACCAGCTTCTGCCGGATGCAGGTGGCCTTCAGCCGGTAGGGCTCCTCGGCGTTCAGCCGCTTGTAGCGCGGGCTGATCTCCGGCAGCGTCACCAGGTCGTCGGACAGCGAGTCCAGCAGCTCCTGGCTGGCACCGGAGTTGCGGATGGAGTTGGACAGCGCGCCGCGCAGCAGGTCCACCAGCGCCAGCGCGTCGGTGATGCCGTGCTCGTGCTGCAGGATCAGGACGTCCCAGGTGACCTGCGGGGTGACGTTGGGGTTGCCGTCCCGGTCGCCGCCGATCCAGGTGCCGAAGGTCAGTGGCCTGGTCCTGGCCGGCAGCGGCAGCCCGACCCGCTCCAGCTCGGCCGCCAGGTCCTCCAGCACGTCGCCGACCGCCCCGGCGTGCAGCTCGTCCAGGTAGTAGATCGCGTTGCGGGCCTCGTCGGCGGGCTCCGGGCGGACCACCCGCAGCTCGTCGGTCTGCCACAGCAGGTCGATGCTCTCCGCCAGCCGCAGGTCGGCGCGGCGCTTGTCACCGGTGCCGTTGCCGCTCGGTCCGGCCTCCAGCAGCTCGGCGATCCGGCGCAGCTTGTTCAGCACCGAGCGGCGGGCCGCCTCGGTGGGGTGCGCGGTGAACACCGGCCGCACGTTGAGGTTCCGTACCGTCTCCCGCACGTGCTCCGGGTCGCCGTCCTTGAGCAGGTCGGCGGTCTGGGCGAGCAGGCCGCCCTCCAGGGCGCGGCGCTCCCGCAGATCACGGCCGCGGTGCACCTGCTCGGTGACGTTCGCCAGATGGAAGTAGGTGGAGAACGCGCGGACCAGCTTGGCCGCGGTCTCCAGATCGGTCTCCCCGAGCAGGGCGGCGGCGGCCACGCCGTCGCTGCGGGTCAGGGCACGTACCTTCTCCACGAGGTCGAGGAGTTCCTGACCCTCCTGCCTCACCAGGGTGCCGCCCAGCAGCTCACCCAGGCGGCGGATATCGGCTCGCAGGGCGGTGCTGCTGTCCGGGGCGGTGTCGGCGCTGCTCACAGGTGCGGCTCCTTGTGCAGTGGGATGGACGGGGAATTCGCAGTACCCGCTCCTGGGCGCCTGCCCGACGCGCGGGCCCGGGAGCGCGGGACGTACTCGCGGACCGCGCTGTCCGACTCCTTCAGGATAAGTGGCGGCCTTCGGCACCAGACCGCCCGCCCACCTGACGGACGGGCGCCGTCGGCAGCGGCGCGCGGGCCGTCGCGGCGGACCGCCGCCGTGGCCCGTGCCGGCCGGCACGGGCTGGTTCGCTGTGGCGGTCCGCCGTGGCGGTCCGCCGTGGTGGCCCGTTGTGGTGGCCCGTTGTGGCGGACAGGGCACGGCCTAGTCTGGAGGCCATGAGTACGACGGGGGCGCACGTACCGGACGACGGGGCTGGGGGATCGCCCCGGTCCGGCTGGTGGTGGTGGACGAGGCGGCGCGGCTTCCTGCTGGACGCCGTCCTCGCGGGGGTCTCGGCGCTGGAGTGCGCCTTCGAGGGCGGCACCTTCGCCGACAAGACCGGGATCGTGCCGGGTCTGGGCGCCCTGCTCGGCATCCTGGTCGGCGCGGTGCTGCTGCTGCGGCGGCGCTGGCCGGTCGCCGTGGTGCTGGTCGGCATAGCGGTCTCGCCCGCCCAGACGGGCTTCCTGCTCTCGCTCGTCGGCCTCTACACGCTGGCCGCCTCGGAGGTGCCGCGCCGGATCACCACGGCGCTGGCCGCGATGAACGGTTTGGGCACCATGCTCGTCGCCTTCCTCAGCTTTGAGGACAGCCTGCGCGACCCCGGTGACGGCAGCTCGACGTCGGTGCCGGTGACCGTGATCGTCTCGGTCCTGACGGCACTCGGGCTGACCGCGCCGCCGGTCCTGCTGGGGCTGTACGTACGGGCCCGGCGCCGGCTGGTGGAGAGCCTGCGGGAGCGCGCCGACGGCCTGGAGCGGGAGCTGGAACTGCTGGCGGAGAAGGCGCTGGAGCGGGCCGAGCGGGCCCGCGCGGACGAACGGACCCGGATCGCCCGCGACATGCACGACGTGGTGGCGCACCGGGTGAGCCTGATGGTGGTGCACGCGGCGGCGCTCAAGGCGGTCGCGCTGAAGGACCCGCAGAAGGCGTCGGCCGGCGCGGAGCTGCTCGGCGACATGGGGCGGCAGGCGCTGACCGAGCTGCGGGAGATGCTGGGGGTGCTGCGGACGGCCTCGGAGGTGAGGGCGTCGCCGGGTCCGCCCGCCGCGGGCGGGCCGCCGCCCGCGCTCCCGGACACCGGGCCGGCCGAGACCGGCGAGGGTCCGTGCCTCGCGGAGCTGGCCGCGCTGGTGGAGGAGTCGCAGGCCGCCGGGATGGGCGTGGAGCTGACCGTCGAGGGCGTGGAACGGCCCTGCGGACCCCGGGTGGAGGCGACCGTCTACCGGGTGGTCCAGGAGGCGCTGACCAACGTCCACAAGCACGCGGCGGGTGCCAAGGCGCATGTCCGGCTCGCCTACCGCGAGGCGGAGGTCGCCGTCCTCGTCACCAACGGGCCCGCCGACGGCACCACCCCCGCCACCCCGCTCCCCAGCGGCGGCCACGGCCTGCTCGGCATGCGCGAACGCGTCACCTCCCACGGCGGCGGCTTCGCCGCCGGACCCACCCCCGACGGCGGCTTCCGCGTCTCGGCGATGGTCCCGGCACCACCGCGGTAGGGCCGGGGCGGGTCGGGCCGTCCGGAGCGGGCCGTGCGGGTCGGGGCGTTCGGGTCGGGCCGTCCGGAGCGGGCCGTGCGTGGTCGGCTGGTCGGGGGGAGCCGTGCGTGGTCGGGGGTGGCCGGGGGAAGCCGGGCCGGTCGTGGTCGGCGCGTCCGGGCCCCGGGCGTCCACGGTGGCGCGGTCGGGTGCGGCCGTCCGGGGCGGGCGGTAGGGGCGGGGTGTTCGGTCCGGGGGCGCGGTCAGGCCGAGGGCGGGGGGCCGGGGGTTTCGGGGGGCTCGGGGAGGGCGCGGCCGGTGAGGTCGGACAAGGTGGCGCGGATGTGGGCCAGGTGTGCGCGGATCTCGTCCCGGTGCTGCTCGTGCTCGCGCAGCGCCCGTTCGGCCTCGTGGCGCACCCGCTCCTCCTGCGCTCGCGCCTGCGCGATCAGCTCCGCGGCCCGCGCCTCGGCCGCCGCCTCGTCCCTGTCGAACGCCTCCTCCGCCTCGGCCCGCTCCCGCTGCGCCTGCGCCAGCCGGTGCTCGGCGTCGGCGAGCAGGCCGGCGAGCCGGCCGTCCACCCCGGCCTCCCGCTCGGCCAGCTCGTGCTCCAGCGCGGCGACCCGTTCGCGCCGGGACTGCGCCGCCTGGCGGTCCGCGCGCTGCGCGTCGTCCCTGACCGCGTCCAGTGCGGCGCCGGCCTCGCCGCGTACCGCGTCCGCCTCCGCGCGGGCCCGGCCCAGGATCTCCGCGGCTTGGCCGCACGCCCCGTCCAGTACCCGCTGGGCCTGTTCCTCGGCCGCCGCGAGCCGCGCGGACATCGCCGCGCGCGCCTCGTCCTGGAGGGTCCGGCGGGCGGTGTCCGCGGCGTCCCGCGCGTACTGCGCCTCCGCCTCCGCGCGGTCCCGTACCGCCACCGCCTCCTCCTCGGCCAGCCGCAGCAACTCCTGCGCGCCGGGCCCGAGTACGTCGAAAGCGGTCGACCCCAGCACGGCCAGCTGCCGGCGCAGCTCGTCGGCCTCGGCGTCCATGTCGTTGGCCAGTACGGTCAGCCGGGCGGCCCGCTCCCACGCCGCGTCCCGGTCCTCGGAGAGCTCGTCCAGGAAGCGGTCCACCTGGTCGGGCCGGTAACCACGGCTGCGCACGGTGTCGAACCGCCCCCTCGCCGCCGTCGATGCGGTCGTGTCACTACTCATGGCCACTGCCTCTCGCCCTCGCCGTCGGGCTGATCCGTGGGGACCATTTTTCGCTTATGTCCGAATTGTACGGGTGTCGACACTCCGACCTGTCGTCTACCCCGGGAACACGGACGGGCCGGGTGGAAGACACCTCTTCCACCCGGCCCGCACGAAACGGCCGTAAACCGCCTACGCCGGCCTGCCGCCCGCCCCACCGCCAAGCCGCCGCGACGCCCCGCCCCCACCGGGTCCTCCACCGGCCGCTCGACCGGCGCAGATCAGAGCAGTCCGTCCCACATCTGCTCGACCAGCACCGACCACCAGTTGTCCGGAGAGGCGATGGCCGCCGGGTCCTGGGCGGCCAGCTGTGCCTGGAAGTCGACCGTCCAGCGGCCGGCCTGCTCCGGGGTCAGCCCGATCCGCAACCGCCACATCCGGCCGAGCAGCGCCAGGCTGCGGGCGAACTCCGGCAGGCTGGAGTTGACGAACTGCGGCGGCACCGGCTGCCCGCCGGGCCCCGCCTCCACCGGCACCGCGACGATGTGCGCGGTGCCGTACTGCACGCACAGCTGACGCCCGAAGTCGTTGCCCATCACCAGGTACGAGCCCGCGTCCGCGGCCGGCCGCACCCCGCGCTGCACGGCGAGTTCGCCGAGCGTCGGCACCGGCTGGCCCGGCTGGGCCTGCGCCCAGAAGAACGGTCCGAAGTCGGCCGGCAGCCCCGACCACACCAGGGTCTGCGCCACGATGTCCGGCACGCCCTGCCGGGAGACCGCGCGCTGGTCGAACCGGAAGACGCCCTGCGGGCCGAACGCCCCGGCCAACTCCCGCCCGATCACGTCCAGGCCCACCGGCGGCACCCGCGGCACCGCGTGCGGGTCCGGCATCGGCACCCGCTGCGGCTGCGGGCGCGCGGGCGCGCCCGCCACCTGGTGCAACTCGCCCTGATGCGTCAGCAGATGCTGGACGCCCTGCCGGCGGCCCGCGTGGTCCCTGCCGTAGGGCGCGGTGTGGCTGACCCGCACCTGCGGCCAGGTCTCCCGGATCATCCGGGCGCAGTAGCCGCCCGGCAGGTCGCACGGCTCCAGCTCGGTGTGCAGCTCCAGTACCTGCTCCGGCCGCACGCCGAGCGACCGCAGCTCGTGCAGGATCTGCCACTCCGGGTGCGGCGCGCCCGGCGCGGACCGCCGTATCACCTGCTGCTCGCTGCCGTCCTGGGCCCGGTAGCGCAGCACCGCCATGTACCCCGGACCGACCGTCGGCACGGCGACCGGCTGCGGGTACCCGTACGCGGGCGGCGGAGGCGGCGGGGGCGGCGGCCCCCCGACCCCCGCGGGCGGCAGCAGACCGGCGGGACCCGCCAGCACCGTCTGCGCGTAGTGCGGGTCAGCCGTCCCGGGCGGCGGCCCCCCGGCGCCGGGGGGCGGTGGCCCCGCGGGCCCGGACCGCACGGTGGCCGCGTCGTGCGGGCCGCCCCCGCCGGGCGGCGGCGGAGGTCCGGCCGGTCCGGCGCCGGGCGGCGGGAAGGGCCGGCCGGCGGGGCGGGCGAGCATCGTCGCCGCGTAGTGCGGGTCGTCCGCGCCGGCCGGCGGGGTGCCGCCCGCCGGGGGCCTGCCCGCGCCCGGCGGAGGCGGCGGGCCCGCGGGGCCGGACAGCATGGTCGCGGCGTAGTGCGGGTCGGCGCTCCCCCCGGGCGGGGGCGGCGTCCCGCTGCCGGAGGGCGGCGGCGGGCCCGCCGGGCCGGACAGCATGGTCTGCGCGTAGTGCGGGTCGGACCCGAGTGCTCCGGGGGTCCTGAGCGGTCCCGGAGGCGGCGGCGCGTCAGGGCTCCGCCCGGGCGCGCCGAGCGGCGGCACACTGCCGGGCCGCGCCTTGGCGGTCGCCAGCTCGGCGATGTCCGCGGCCCCCGGCGGCGGGAGCGGCACGGCAGGTCCGGTCGGCGGCGGATAGGGCGAGCCGCCCGTGGTCGACGGCACCCCGGGGCGCGGCGGCCCGCCCGGGGGCAGCGGCTCCTGCGGCGCGAACCGCGCCATCGCGGGCGGCACGATGCCGGGCATCAGCGCGGTGCGCTCCTCGGCCCCTAGCGCGAACTCCTCCTCGGGGTCGTCCGTGCCGGTGATGGGCGGCGCGAACACGGTGGCAGGCACCGCGACGGACGAACCCTGCCCCGAGTCGCTCACCGTCTTCCCGGCCCAACTGCTCGGCCCCGCGTCCTGCCGCGGCACCCCGCCCGCCCGGGGCCGCCGGAAGTCGACACCCCCGGAAGACGGTACGGGTGCGGGTGCCGGTGCGGGAACCGGGCCCGCAGCCGGCGCGGTTCCCGGCGCAGGCGAAGGGGTCGGCGTGGGCGCCGGGGCGGACCCGGGCGCCGCTATGTCGTACTCCGGCTGCTCGGCCGGCCGTCCGGCGGTCCGGTCCGGCCGCCGGTAGTCGATCCCGCCGGTACCGGAACCGGTCGTGGCGCCGCCGGCGGGCAGTCCGGCCGGTCCGGCGCCCGCTCCCGCCGCGCCGACCTCCGCGGCGGCCCTCCCCACCGCCCCCGCCGCGGCGGCGACCGTGCTGTCCGCGCCCGCCTCGCCCGCCGGACCGGCCGGACTCCCCGCCGGGGGCGGGGCGTCGCCGGAACCGGCGAGGGTGGCGGGGCCCCGGCGGTCGGAAACGCCCATCCGGTCCGCCGCGTCCTGGAGCCACTGCGGGGGGCTCAGCAGGAACGAGGTCGCTTCGAGGTCCAGCCGCTCGGCCGGTTCCGGCACCGCGTCGTTCGGGACCGGGCCGTACTCCTCCTCGTAGCGCCGGATGAGCTCGCCGACGGGCAGACCGGGCCAGAGCGTGGCCTCGCCGCTGTCGCGGGCGATGACCACCCGGACCGACCCGTCGTCGGAGGTCGGGCCGCCCGGCCGCGCCTCGGACCACACCACGAACCCGAGGTCGAACTCGCGGACCCGGATCTCCCGGGACTGGTACGCGGGCACGTCCCCGTTGACCCAGCGCTCCGCGCGCTCCTGCGCCTGCGCGAAAGTGACCATGTCCGCCTCACCCCTCCACCGGTACCGCGGCGGCGAAGCCGCCGTCCACCATCAGGCTCGCCACCGTCTCCAGCTCCGGCGGATTGCCGGCCAGCCGCAGCAGGAAGGCGTCGAGCGTGTCGCCGCACGGGAGCAGCAACTCCGCCACCCGGTCCGCCGGGGTCGCCCAGCGGTCGCCGTCGCGCACGTCGTCGTACGCGCAGAACCACACGGAACCGGTCCGCTCACCCCGCACCTTGACCGCTAGGATGCCGCCCTGCGCGTACCCGATGGCCAGGTAGTCCTTGGTGAGGTGGTCGCGCAGGCATTTGTTCACATACACCAGGTCGTTGACCGCGGCGTCCTCGCGGACGGTGAAGAAGGGCTGGTCGACCAGGAGGCCCAGCTCGGCGTCGAGGGCCACGCCCTTGGGCGCGCAGCCGCCCGCTGCTTTGAGGAAGGTGCGGTAGGCGCCGGGCAGCCGGTAGCCGAGTTCCTCCTCGACGTCGCGGACCTGCTCCTCGGTGACCGACACCGGGTCCATGGGCAGTCCGAAGTGCACCGGCCGGGTCTCCCGCAGCGGGCGGGTGCCGCGCTTGCCGTGGTCGGCGGTGGAGGTGGCCAGGCCGCCGTGGTGCCGCAGCAGCGCCTTGACCTCGACGGGGATCAGCTCCAGCCGGCGGCTGCCGAAGACGTGGTGCCAGGTCCAGCCGTGCGGGGTGGCGACCGGCGGCAGGCTGCCCCACAGCTCGTGGCCCGCGGCGTGCAGCGCGGCGTTGGCGGAGACGTAGTCGGTCAGCCGCAGTTCGTCCACGCCGAAGCCCTCGGGCGGCTCGGCGATCTCCGCGGCGGCGCGGGCGTACGGCGAGAAGTCGGGGTGGCCGGCGTCGTCCACCCGCACACCCCGCGGATGCCGGGCCGCCCGCACCGGGTCGGGGAAGTGCACGACCTGTCCGGAGTAGGCCGCGTTGGGTGGCGCCGGCCATGCCCCGGCGCCCGGTCCGGGGGGCGCTCCGGGCCCCGGCCGACCTGTCGTCATGGTGCTTCCCCCCTGCTCCGTCCCACTGTGTCCCAGCTGATGACGGACAGCCTAGGGGTTGGGGCGGAACTCGCGTCGGCCCCTGCCCCGACCCTGTGGATAACTCCGGACAACTCAGTCCCCGGCCTGCTCCCGGCCCAGTCCCCGGCCTGCTCCCGGCCCGGTCCCGGTCCCGGTCCCGGGCCCGATCCAGGGCTCAGCCGCCGGCCGCCGCCTTCAGCTTGGCGGCCTGCTTGAGCGGGATCGCCGGCCGCAGCGCGGCCGTCTTGTGGTCGGCGCGGACCGTCTCGTAGGCGGCCGTCGCGTCGCCGCTGCGGACCACAGTGACCAGTACCGTCCCCTTGGCACCCTTCGTCGGGTCGGACACGGTGTACGTGACCTGCTGGTCGCCGAGCGGGGCTCCCGTCGCCGGGACCGGTTCCACGTCGAACGTCGAGGTGGTGCCGGCGCGGGTGACCTTGTAGCTGCGGCAGGTGCGCAGCGCGGCGGTCAGCTCGTCCAGTACGGACCCGGCCTCGCCCGCTTTGTACGAGGCGATCACCTCGAGGCTGATGGCCTTGGCGTTCCTGTCCTGGTCCGCGGTGTCGGTGAGCAGCGCCCCGGCGTAGACCTGCCGCGGGTGCTTCGGCCGGGTGGTCCACTGGTCCACGACCGGCTGGCAGGCCGCAGGGTCGGCCTTCTGCGGTCCGCCCAGCAGCTGGGACTTGCTGCCCGAGGGCAGCACCTGGACGTGCGCGACGTCGGAGGAGGTGAGCAGCGCCTGGGTGAGCGCGGCGACGGGTACCGCGCCGGACGCCTTCACCGGCTCCGGCTGCTTCCCCCCGCCTCCGCCGCAGCCCGCGGTCACGGCGAGCACCGGCAGCAGGGCCGCGGCGGCCAGGGCCGTACGGCGGCGGGCGCGACTACCGGCCGGTAGGCAAATGCGCGCAGGTATCGGCATCGATGTGTTCCCCTGTGTCGTGGCCGTCCGGCGGCCGTCCCGTCGCCCGTCCCGGACCCGCGGGTGGCGGCCCGCTGCCGCGCGACTTTACGGCACCGGGCCCGGCGGGCCGCCTATGGCACTGCTCACAGGGCCCACCGCCGGCACCGCTCGCGAAGGCCCCCCGGCCCACCGGTCCCGCCGCGGCGGGACCGTGGCGCCCGGCGCCGGACCGGCCCCGGGGCACCGCCACTCCGCCCGCCGCCGTTTCGCCCGCCCTGCCGCTCCGCCCGTGCCGCTACTTCGCCTGCGCCGCCTTCAGCTTGTCGTTCTGCTTGACCGCCACCGCCAGGGGCAGCTGGCCCGCGCCGCCCGCCGACTTCACCGACAGGTAGGCGGTGATGGTGTCACCGGACTTCACCACGGTCACCAGCGCCGCCCCGGTCTTCTTGTCCGCCGTGTCGGTCATCACGTAGGACGCCGACGCGTCGCCCGTCGCCACCCCCGCCGCCTTGGTGATCGCGAACGGCGTCTTCGTCCCGGTGTTGTCGATGGCGTTGAACGACGTGCAGCTGCCCAGCGCGGTCTTCACCGAGTCGATGACCTTCTGCGCGTCCCCCGGCGCGTGGCTGGCCACCAGCATCTGGTCGATCTGCGCCGGAGTGGCCTGTCCCACCGGGGTCTTGGCGAAGGCGGCGCCGACGAACGCCATCCGGTGGATCTTCGGCTTGCTGCTGGTGATGTCGGCCAGGGGCTGGCAGGCCGGCTCGTCCGCGGTGAGCGTCGAGTCGTCCGTGGAGTCGGTGGCGTCGGTCTGGGAGACCTGCACCGTGTAGCCCGGTACGTCGGTGGTGGTGACCAGGGCGCTGGTGAGCTGGGCCTTGGTCAGCGGCGCCCTCGCGGCGGCGCTGGCCGGGGCGGTCCCTTTGGAGTGGCCGTCGGCGTCGGCGGAGTTCGACGAGCAGGCCGCGGCCAGCAGCAGCGCGGGCAGGAGTGCGACAGCGGAGGCGGCAAGGCGGGTCTTGCGCATGGTTCACATTCCCTGGGTCGGCGGTGGGGGGTGCCCGCGGGGCGGGCCGACTGACGATCCTCCCGCCACCGGACCCGGATCGTCCATGCCGTCCGGGGTACCTGTGCGCCCGCTGTGTCCGGGCCGGGGGCGGTTCGCCGCGCGGCGGTGACATGCCCCACAGCGGACGGCCGGCGGGCCGCGTCCTCCTTCCCCATCCACAGGGCGTTTGGCACTCTGATCGGCGTACGGGGGAAACGCCCGCTGAGCGGCGGGCAAACGGAGGAACAGGCGCACGACATGACGATTCATCCGGGCGCGGCAGGGGCCGCCGACCCGCGGCCGGCCTGGAGCGCCGAACCCGACGGGGCCGCCCCGCCCGTGCTGCGGCACCGCAGGGACGGCATCCTGCCGGCGGTGGCCGCCGCGCTGTTCCTCCCCGGTGAGGTCCTGACCTGCACCGGCTCCAAAGCCGAGCAGCCGGCCGAACTCCACCCCGTGGTGCGGGACTTCCTGGACGCCCTGCCGGTCGGGCAGCGTGAGCGGTTCGCCGGGCGCTGCCCGGAGGCGGTGCTGCTCTCCCGCCACCTCAGGGCCGTCGAGGCGGGCCGCGGCAGGCGCGCCGCCCGCCACCCGCTCACCCGCGGTGAGGCCCGCAGGTCGCTGCGCGGCGCCAGACTGACCGCCCGCCGGATACGCGAGGACGGCGACCCGGCGCACGGCGCCTACGCCCCGCCCTGCCGCTCCTGCGCGCCGCTGCTCGCGCACCTGGGCGTACGGCCCTTCGACCCGGACGCGGAAGGCGGGTGAGGCGGGTGGCGCCGCACGGTACGCGTTTCCCGGCCGGCGTGGATGCCGCGCTGCGCGCCGCGGGCTGGCAGCCGGGCCGCTGGGACATCAAGCAGGCCGAGGGCTGGGCCGACCGGCTGCGGGCGCACCGGTCGCCCGGCGGCCACCGGCACGCGGTGTCCCCGGCCGCGGTCGAGGCGTGGGCGGAGTTCGGCGGTCTCAAGATCCCGCCGGCGCCCGCCGCGGGACGCCAGGTCGCGCCCAGCGTCCTGGTGGTCGACCCGATGCGCGGCCTGCACCTGGCCCGTACCCTCGGCGACCTCGGGCGCGCCCTGGAGAGCGAGGTCAGCCCGCTCGGCGAGGAAGCGGGCACCGGTGCGCTGCTGGCCATCGACGCCGAGGGCCGGGTCTACGCGGTGGACCACACCGGCGACTGGTACGCCGGGCCCGACATCGACCGGGCCCTGGCAGCGCTCCTCGGCGGGATACGGCCGGTCCGGCTCACCGCGGACTGACCCGGCGCCCCCGGGCCGCCGGTTTGCGTGTACGCGCCACCTTCGCACGTACCCGGCGCCGACCCCGACGCCCGGGTCCGCCCCGGGCAGCGGTCCCCTAGGGGCGGCCACCTACCTGCGGCGGCCCCCGGTTCGTACCGCCGGATGACGATCGCGCCGCCGGCGCCCCCTACGGTCGTAGGACGGGCTGGGGCTACCCCCACCCGCGGACGGAGACCTGCCCCATCGTGCCGCCGCGCACGCACCGGCAGGCTGGGACGTACCGCAGCAGACCGACATCAGGAGTGAGTGACCGTGCCGACGGCAGTGACGATTCCCAGGACCGGGGGCAACGGAGAACGCTCGGCCGTGGCAGCAGCCGCCCGCTCGGTGACCAAGGCGTACGGCTCGGGCGAGACCCGGGTGCTGGCCCTCGACGCGGTCGACGTCGACATCGCGCGGGGCGGCTTCACCGCGATCATGGGACCCTCGGGCTCCGGCAAGTCCACCCTGATGCACTGCCTGGCCGGGCTCGACACGGTCACCGAGGGCCGGATCTGGGTCGGCGGCAGCGAGATCACCCACCTGAAGGACAAGAAGCTCACCCAGCTGCGCCGGGACAGGATCGGCTTCATCTTCCAGTCCTTCAATCTGCTGCCGACGCTCAACGCGGCGGAGAACATCACGCTGCCGATGGACATCGCGGGCCGCAGAGTGGACCGCGCCTGGCTGGACCGGGTGGTGGAGACCGTCGGCCTGGCCGGCCGGCTCAAGCACCGCCCGGCCCAGCTCTCCGGCGGCCAGCAGCAGCGCGTCGCGGTGGCCAGGGCGCTCGCCGCCCGGCCCGAGATCATCTTCGGCGACGAGCCCACCGGAAACCTCGACTCGCGGGCCGGCGCCGAGATCCTCGGCTTCCTGCGCCGCTCGGTGGACGAGCTCGGCCAGACCATCGTCATGGTCACCCACGACCCGGTGGCGGCCTCGTACGCCGACCGCGTGCTGTACCTCGCCGACGGCCGGATCGTCGACGAGATGACCGACCCGACCGCCGAGTCCGTCCTGGAGCGCATGAAGTCCTTCGACGGCCGCGGGAGGACCTCGTGACCGTCCTCAAGACCTCGGTGCGCAACTTCCTCGCGCACAAGGGCCGTATGGCGCTGTCCGCAGTCGCCGTACTGCTGTCGGTGGCCTTCGTCTGCGGCACCCTCGTCTTCACCGACACGATGACCGCGACGTTCGACAGGCTCTTCGGCTCCACCGCCTCCGACGTCACCGTCAGCGCCGAGAAGGCCGACGACGCGCAGGCCACCGGCAGGCCCGCCGCCGTACCGGCCTCGCTCCAGGACCGGCTCGCCAAGGTGCCGGGCGTCGCCGCCTCGTACCCCGACGTCACCAGCCAGGACGTGACGGTCGCCGACGCGCGGAACAAGAGCATCAGCCCCACCACCGGCGCCCCGACCGTCGTCAGCAACTGGGACCCGACCGAGACCAAGGCCGTCGAGATCTCCTCGGGGCACGTCCCGCGCGGCCCGGCCGACGCGGTACTGGACGCCGACACCGCCGAGAAGCACCACCTCGCCATAGGCGACCGGCTCCGCGTCATCGCGGCACCCGGCGACTTCGACGTCACCATCAGCGGCATCGCGACCTTCAAGACCACCAACCCGGGCGCCGCCGTCCTCTACGTCGACACCCCCACCGCGCAGACCAGGCTGCTCGGCGACCCGCACGCGTACACCGGCTTCGGCCTCACCGCCGCCGCGGGCACCAGCGACGACCGGCTCAAGCAGAACGTCGTGGCGGCCATCGGCGGCGGCTACACCGTCGACACCGCGGCCGAGACCGAGCAGAAGGACAAGGACGACCTCGGCGGCTTCCTGGACTTCATGAAGTACGCGATGCTCGGCTTCGCCGGCATCTCGGTCCTGGTCGGCATCTTCCTGATCGTCAACACCTTCTCCATGCTGGTCGCCCAGCGCACCCGCGAGACCGGCCTCATGCGGGCGCTCGGCTCCAGCCGCCGACAGGTCAACCTCTCGGTGCTGATCGAGGCCACCCTGCTCGGCCTCACCGGCTCGGTGCTCGGCATCGGCGGCGGCATCGGCCTGGCCGTCGGCCTGATGAAGCTGATGGGCGCGGTCGGCATGAGGCTCGACATGTCCGAACTGACCGTCAAGGCGACCACTCCGGTCGTCGGGCTGCTCATCGGCGTCGTCGTGACCGTGCTCGCCGCGTACATCCCGGCCCGCCGCGCCGGGCGGATCTCCCCGATGGCCGCGCTGCGCGACGCCGGCACCCCCGCCGACGTCCGTGCCGGACGGGTCCGCGCCGCGATCGGCGTCCTGGTCTGCGCGGCGGGCGCCGTCGCCCTGGTCGGCGCCTCCCAGGCGGCGAAGGCCGCGACCGGCGGCGGCCTGCTCGGCCTCGGCGTGCTGCTGACCCTGCTCGGCTTCGTCATCGTCGGCCCGCTGCTCGCCGGAGCCGTCGTACGGGCGGTCAGCGCCGTCGTGCTGCGGTTCTTCGGCCCGGTCGGGCGCCTGGCCGAGCGTAACGCGCTGCGCAACCCGCGCCGGACCGGTGCCACCGCCTCCGCGCTGATGATCGGCCTGGCGCTGGTCGCCGGCATGTCGGTGGTCGGCTCGTCGATGGTGGCCTCCGCCGGCGACCAGCTCGACAAGTCGGTCGGCGCCGACTTCATCGTCCAGGTCGGCGGCAACGGCGGCCAGACGTTCACCCCGGCCGTGGAGAGGGCGGTGAAGTCCGCGCGCGGCATCGAGCACTTCACCGACTACACGGTCGTCAGCGCCCGGCTGACCCTCCCGTCGGGCAAAACCGTCAAGGACGACATCACCGCCGCGAGCCCCACCTACGCGCAGGACGTCCGGCTCGCCACGGTCGGCGGCAAGCTGTCCGACGCCTACGGCAAGGACGCGATGTCGGTCCCCGAGGGCTTCGCGAAGGACAACGGCGTCAAGGCGGGCAACCGGCTGACCGTCACCCCGGTCGGCGGCTCCACCGCCGTGCTCACCGTCGCCGCCGTCACCAGCGACGACACGGCCCTCGAACACGGCACGCTGTTCACCGGCATCGCCACCGCCCGGCGGCTGCTGCCGCCGGACCGGATGCCCGGCGACTTCATGATGTTCGCCAAGGCGGCGGACGGCCGGCAGAAGGCCGCCTACGCCTCCCTGAAGGCCGCGGTCAGGGACTACCCGCAGGTGCAGGTCCGCGACCAGGCCGACTACAAGGACCTCATCCGCAGCCAGGTGGACCAGCTGCTCTACATGATCTACGGCCTGCTGGGCCTGGCGATCATCGTGGCCGTCCTGGGCGTCGTCAACACCCTCGCCCTGTCGGTGGTCGAACGCACCCGGGAGATCGGCCTGATGCGCGCGATCGGGATGTCGCGGCGGCAGCTGCGCCGGATGATCCGCCTGGAGTCGGTGGTGATCGCGCTCTTCGGCGCCCTGGTCGGCCTGGGCCTCGGCCTCGGCTGGGGCGCCACCGCCCAGCAGGTGCTGGCCTCCCAGGGGCTGGGCATCCTCAAGGTGCCGTGGCCCACCATCATCGCGGTCTTCGTCGGCTCCGCGGTGGTCGGCCTGCTGGCCGCGCTGATGCCGGCCTTCCGGGCGGCGCGGATGAACGTGCTGGACGCCATCGCGACGGACTGAGCGCACGTCCCCGCGGGCGCGGCCCCGGTCCCGCCCGCGGGAGCGGGGCGCCACCGGTCCGGGGCGCGGGGCAGAGCCGGGGCGGGTACGGACGCGACGAGCGGGTCTTTGGCCGCCCCCGGCCCGGCTCCCGCCCCCGGCCCGGCTCCCGCCCCCGGGCAGGTCCTCGCCTGGTCCGGTCCGTCCCCGCGCCCGGCTCCGCGCCCGTCCCCGCGGCCCGGCCCCGCTCACGGCTCCGCGTCCGGGCTCCGCCCCGTACCGCTTCCCGCTCCCGGCTCCGGACCCGGGACCCGTCCAGGGTCCGACCGGACCCGTCCGGGGGTGTGTGTCACCGGTAGGTCGTACGCTTGGGGTACCCCGGCCCGTGACACGTGTCGGGCGGTTCGCGTTGCCCTCGCGGCGGCGCACCCTTCGCATCGCCTGCCCCCTGGACGGAATCCTGATGAGTCTGAACGGTCTGGTCGACGTCGTCGTCGAGGACCCCGCCCTCGCCGAGGCGGTGGCCGCAGCCGCCTCCGGCGCGCGCCCGCTGGTGGACCTGGTCGGCCCGCCGGCCGCCCGCCCGCTGACGATCGCCGCGCTCGCCGCCCGCGCCCACCGCACCGTACTCGCGGTGACCGCGACCGGCCGCGAGGCCGAGGACCTCGCGGCGGCGCTGCGCACCCTGCTGCCGTCGGACGCGGTGGTGGAGTACCCGGCGTGGGAGACGCTGCCGCACGAACGGCTGTCGCCGCGCAGCGACACCGTGGGCCGCCGGCTCGCCGTCCTGAGGCGGCTGGCCCACCCGCGGGCCGACGACCCGGCGGCCGGCCCCGTGCAGGTCGTCGTCGCGCCGATCCGGTCCGTGCTCCAGCCGCAGGTCAAGGGGCTCGGTGACCTGGAGCCGGTGTCCTTGCGCAGCGGGCGGAGCGCCGACCTCGGCACCGTGGTCGAGGGCCTGGCGGCAGCCGCGTACGCCCGGGTCGAGCTGGTCGAGAAGCGCGGCGAGTTCGCGGTCCGCGGCGGCATCCTGGACGTCTTCCCGCCCACCGAGGAGCACCCGCTGCGGGTGGAGTTCTGGGGCGACGACGTGGAGGAGATCCGGTACTTCAAGGTCGCCGACCAGCGGTCCCTGGAGGTCGCCGAGCACGGCCTGTGGGCGCCGCCCTGCCGCGAGCTGCTGCTGACCGACCAGGTGCGGGCGCGGGCCGCCGCGCTGGCCGCCGAGCACCCCGAACTGGACGAGCTGCTCGGCAGGATCGCCGAGGGCATCGCGGTGGAGGGCATGGAGTCCCTGGCGCCGGTCCTCGTCGACGACATGGAGCTGCTGCTGGACGTGCTGCCGGCCGGTTCGATGGCGATGGTCTGCGACCCGGAGCGGGTGCGGACCAGGGCCGCCGACCTGGTGGCGACCTCCCGGGAGTTCCTGGAGGCGTCCTGGGCGGCGTCGGCGGTCGGCGGCGAGGCCCCGATCGACCTCGGCGCGGCCTCGCTGTGGGCCATCGCCGACGTCCGCGACCGGGCCCGCGAGCTCGGTATCCCGTGGTGGTCGGTGACCCCCTTCGCCGCCGACGAGGCGACCGCGGCGCAGCGGGCGGGCGACAGCAGCCTGGAGCGGGAGTTCGGCGACACCCTGCGGCTGGGCATGCACGCCCCCGAGCTGTACCGCGGCGACACCGCCAGGGCGTTGGCCGACACCAAGGGGTGGCTCGCCGAGGGCTGGCGCACGGTCTTCGTCACCGAGGGCCACGGCCCGGCCGCCCGCATGGTGGAGGTGCTCGGCGGCGAGGGCATCGCCGCCCGCCTGGACGTGGAACTGGCGGGCCTGACGCCCTCGGTGGTCCACGTGGCGACCGGCTCGGTGGAACACGGCTTCATCGACCCGGCGCTGAAGCTGGCGGTGCTCACCGAGACCGACCTGTCCGGCCAGAAGTCGTCCACCAAGGACATGGGGCGGATGCCGTCCCGCCGCCGCAAGAGCATCGACCCGCTGACCCTGGTCGGCGGCGACTACATCGTCCACGAGCAGCACGGCGTCGGCCGCTACGTGGAGATGGTGCAGCGTACGGTGCAGGGCGCCACCCGCGAGTACCTGGTGGTGGAGTACGCGGCGGCCAAGCGCGGCCAGCCCGGTGACCGGCTGTTCGTACCCACCGACCAGCTGGAGCAGATCACCAAGTACGTGGGCGGCGAGGCCCCCTCGCTGCACCGGCTGGGCGGCGCGGACTGGACCAAGACCAAGGCGCGGGCGAAGAAGGCGGTCAAGGAGATCGCCGCCGACCTGATCCGGCTGTACTCGGCGCGGATGGCCGCCCCCGGCCACACCTTCGGCGCCGACACCCCCTGGCAGCGCGAACTGGAGGACGCCTTCCCGTACGCGGAGACCCCCGACCAGCTCACCACCATCGCCGAGGTCAAGGAGGACATGGAGAAGTCGGTCCCGATGGACCGGCTGATCTGCGGCGACGTCGGCTACGGCAAGACCGAGATCGCGGTCCGGGCCGCCTTCAAGGCGGTGCAGGACGGCAAGCAGGTCGCCGTACTGGTGCCGACCACCCTGCTGGTGCAGCAGCACTTCGGCACCTTCTCCGAGCGGTACGCCCAGTTCCCGGTGAACGTACGGGCGCTGTCGCGGTTCCAGACCGACACCGAGGCCAAGGCGGTGCTGGAGGGGCTGCACGACGGCTCGGTCGACCTGGTGATCGGCACCCACCGGCTGTTCTCGTCGGAGACCAGGTTCAAGGACCTCGGCCTGGTCATTGTGGACGAGGAGCAGCGGTTCGGCGTCGAGCACAAGGAGCAGCTGAAGAAGCTGCGGGCCAACGTGGACGTGCTCACCATGTCCGCCACGCCCATCCCCCGCACCCTGGAGATGGCGGTCACCGGCATCCGGGAGATGTCCACCATCACCACCCCGCCGGAGGAGCGGCACCCGGTGCTGACGTTCGTCGGACCGTACGAGGAGAAGCAGATCGGCGCGGCGGTCCGCCGTGAACTGCTGCGCGAGGGCCAGGTCTTCTACATCCACAACCGGGTGGAGTCCATCGACCGGGCGGCGGCCCGGCTGCGCGAGATCGTGCCGGAGGCGCGGATCGCCACCGCGCACGGGCAGATGGGCGAGTCGCAGCTGGAACAGGTGGTGGTGGACTTCTGGGAGAAGAAGTTCGACGTCCTGGTGTCCACCACGATCGTCGAGTCCGGCATCGACATCCCGAACGCCAACACGCTCATCGTGGAGCGCGGCGACACCTTCGGGCTGTCCCAGCTCCACCAGCTGCGCGGCCGCGTCGGCCGGTCCCGGGAGCGCGGCTACGCGTACTTCCTGTACCCGCCGGAGAAGCCGCTGACCGAGACCGCGCACGAGCGGCTGGCCACCATCGCCCAGCACACCGAGATGGGCGCCGGCATGTACGTCGCCATGAAGGACCTGGAGATCCGCGGCGCCGGCAACCTGCTTGGCGGCGAGCAGTCCGGGCACATCGCGGGCGTCGGCTTCGACCTGTACGTGCGGATGGTCGGCGAGGCGGTGGCCGACTACCGCTCGGCGCTGGAGTCCAGCGGCGAGCCCGAGGAGACGCTGCTCGACGTCAAGATCGAGCTGCCGGTGGACGCGCACGTACCGCACGACTACGCGCCCGGCGAGCGGCTGCGGCTCCAGGCGTACCGGTCCATCGCGGCGGCCACCACCGAGCAGGACGTCACGGCGGTCCGCGAGGAGCTCGTCGACCGCTACGGCCAGCTGCCGGAGCCGGTGGAGAACCTGCTGCTGGTCGCGGGGCTGCGGATGCTGGCCCGGCGGTTCGGCGTCAGCGACATCACCCTCCAGGGGGCCAACGTCCGCTTCGGCCCGGTGGAGCTGCGCGAGTCCCAGGAGCTGCGGCTCCAGCGGATCTACCCCCGCTCGCTGATCAAGCCGGCCGCCAAGCAGGTGATGGTGCCGCGCCCGGCGACCGCCCGGATCGGCGGCAAGCCGGTGGTGGGGCGGGAACTGCTCCAGTGGACGGCGGAGTTCCTGACGACCGTGCTCGGCTGAACGGGCTGGTCCGGTCGGCCGGCGCTTCCGGCTGATCCGGTAGGTCCGGCTGATCCGGTAGGTCCGGCTGAACCGGTCGGCCGGCGGTTCCGGCGGATCCTGGTGAGCGGGCGGGTTCGGCGGGTTCGGCTGGTCGGGCTCATCCGGTTGGTCGTCCCGCTGGTCCGGACGGACCCGCCGGAACACGCCGGAAACGCGGTGATCCGGTGTGCACCGCGACGGCCGGCACCGCCGGCACCGGCGAGCCCGCTGATCGGGTCGCACCGCCGCCCCCGGTGGCCCCCGCCGAACCGGCTGCTTCCGGCCGCTTCCGGACGCCTCCGTGCTGGCCGAAGTGCTGGTGGGAGGGGCTCGGCCGGGACCAGGCTATTGACAGGTCCATACCAATCCGTTTGAGTGCTGCATCGACCCCACTCGAAACCCCACACAAGGAGTGGTCACGTGTCGAGACAACGGATCATCGCCTTCCTCACCGCCCTCGCGGCCGTCGTCGGGCTGGCGATCCTGGTACCGATGGCCTCAACCGCCTCCGCCGCGACCTGTGCGTCGCCCTGGAGCTCCTCCGCGGTCTACACCGGAGGCATGGCCGCCTCCTACAACAGCCACAACTGGTCGGCCAAGTGGTGGACCCAGGGCGAGACCCCCGGCGCCGCCGACGTCTGGGCCGACCAGGGGGCCTGCGACGGCTCCTCGGGCGGCAGCGGCGGTACGACCGGCGGCTCCGGCGGCAGCTGCGACTACCCGGCGTGGGCCGCGGGCCACACCTACGTCACCGGCAACGTGGTGCGCTACACCGACGGCAACCTCTACGTCGCCGAGCACGACAACCCGGGCTACGACCCGACCATCAGCACCTGGTACTGGGACCCGTACACCTGCACCGGCGGCACCGGCGGTACCACCCCGCCGCCCAACTCCGGCGGATTCGTGGTCAGCGAGGCGCAGTTCAACCAGATGTTCCCGAGCCGGAACTCCTTCTACACCTACAGCGGGCTGACCGCCGCGCTCGGCGCGTACCCCGGCTTCGCCACCACCGGCAGCGACACGGTCAGGAAGCAGGAGGCCGCGGCCTTCCTCGCCAACGTCAGCCACGAGACCGGCGGCCTCGTCTACATCGTCGAGCAGAACACCGCCAACTACCCGTACTACTGCGACACCAGCCAGTGGTACGGCTGCCCGGCCGGCACCGCCGCGTACTACGGCCGCGGGCCCATCCAGCTCAGCTGGAACTTCAACTACAAGGCGGCGGGCGACGCGCTCGGCATCGACCTGCTGGACAACCCGAACCTCGTCCAGACCGATGCGGCGGTCGCCTGGAAGACCGGCCTGTGGTACTGGAACACCCAGTCCGGCCCCGGCACCATGACCCCGCACAACGCCATGGTCAACGGCGCCGGCTTCGGCGAGACCATCCGCAGCATCAACGGCAGCATCGAGTGCAACGGCGGCAACCCGGCGCAGGTGCAGAGCCGGGTCAACGCGTACCAGAGCTTCACCTCGATCCTGGGCGTCCCGGCGGGCGGCAACCTGTCCTGCTGAGCACCCACGGGACCGGCCGGGAACCCCGGCGGGGCTCCGGGAGCCGCGGGGGACCTGTTCCGGCGGCCCCGCCCAGCAGTCCGTGACGCACGCGTGCCCCGCTCCCGCGCCGAGGGGAGCGGGAGCGGGACACGCGTTAGGGTGAGCGGCTGTGACGATCACCGCAGCCGGTACGAACATCCGACCGCTCGCCCCGGGCCAGCGCGCCCGGCTGCTGGTGGGCGACATCGACGGCGGCGCGCCGCGCCTGGTCCACGAGAGCGCGAACAGCGCCCTGGAAGCGCCGAACTGGACGCCGGACGGCCGCTGGCTGGTGTTCAACCAGGACGGGCTGCTGCTGCGGATCGCGGCCGCCGCGCGGTACGGGGACGGCGGGCCCGGCCCCGAGGTGATCGACACCGGCGGGATCACCGACGCCAACAACGACCACGTGGTCTCGCCGGACGGCCGCACCCTCTACCTGTCGGCGGGCGACGGGCACATCCACGCGGTCCCGTCGGGCGGCGGCCCGGCCCGCCAGGTCACCGACGAGCGGCTCCCCGGGCCCTTCCGGCACTTCCTGCACGGTGTCTCGCCCGACGGCCGCACCCTCGCCTACGTCGGCGTCGAGCCCCACGGCGGCGACGAGTGGGGCTACCGCAACATCTTCACGGCGCCGGCGGCAGGCGGCCCCGGCACCCGGCTGACCGACGGCCCGGCCCCCGCCGACGGCCCGGAGTTCACCCCGGACGGCGACTGGATCTGGTTCAACTCCGAGCACGGCGCCGCCGCCCCCGGCCACGCCCAGCTCTTCCGGATGCGCCCCGACGGCTCCGGCCTCACCCAGGTCACCTCGGACGAGCGGGTCAACTGGTTCCCGCACGTCTCGCCCGACGGCCGCCACGTGCTCTACATCAGCTTCCCGCCCGGCACGCAGGGCCACCCCGCCGACCGTAACGTCGTCCTGCGCCTGATCGGCACCGACGGCGGTGGCCGGCGCGACCTGCTCGCCTTCTTCGGCGGCCAGGGCAGCCTCAACGTCAACAGCTGGGCCCCGGACTCCCGCCGCTTCGCCTACGTCGACTATCCGACGGGCTGAGCGGCGGGGATCCCGCCGTGCCGGCCCCGCGCGGGTGCGGCCCCGAGCGGGCCGGGGGCCGGCCGTAGCAGCTCTCCCCGCCGCCCGCACCGCCCCGCCCCCGCCCGTGAGGTGCTCAGGCCAGGTGCAGGATCACGTATCCCTCGGCGTTCGCGATCACCTGGTACGTGGCCGCCGGGTGCAGCTGCTTGGCGTACACCAGGGGATCGGGTACCCAGCCCGAGGAGTTGTCGAGCGCGATGTACTGCGGGGTGACACTCACCGTGTCCCCGACCCAGTACACCGTGGTCCGGTCCACCAGGTGGCTGATCGGCCCGACGTTCGCCTCGACGCTCGCCCCGTCGGGAATCGCGTCCAGCAGCTTCTCGACCGCCTTGGTGTGCGCGTCGACCTTGTAGGTGTCGCCCTGGTCCAGCGAGGCCAGCGGCAGCGTCAAGGTGAGTGCCAGGGCCGCCCCGGCCACCGCGGCCGGCGCCCCGGAGGCGTAGGAGCGCAGCCACGGCCGCGGACTGGTCCGCGAGCGGTCGGCGGCGTCCACCAGGGCCAGCAGGATCACCGGCATCAGCACCGCGCTGTAGTGCCAGTCCGTGCCCCAGTAGTGGTCGTCGTGGGAGACGAACCGCCAGCCTATGGTCGGCAGCGCGGCCAGGATCAGCGGCGAGCGCAGCGCCAGCAGGCCGCTGGTCGGCAGCAGGAGCCACAGCAGGGTGTGCAGGGCGGTGGCGAACGGAATGTGGCCCGGCATCGGGGCGCCGTCGCCGTTCAGCTTGTTCCAGTAGTCGTAGCCGCCTGCCGTGTTGAACGCCGGGATGATCACCTCGAAGGCCAGCGCCGACGCCGCCACCCCGAAGCCGACCAGGCCGACCGCCCACGGCCCGTACCGCAGCGCGTCGGTCAGCGGCGGCTCGTCGTCGGCCGCGTCGTCCCCGGCGGCCGCCGCCTGCGACCGGTCGGCGGCCTCCGGCCGCTCGGCCGCCGCGCGGGCCTCCTCGCCACCGGACGCCTCGGGCTCCTGCGCGGTCGCGGGCTCCTGGTCCGGCTCGGGCTCCTCCTCCGGCTCGTCCCGGGTCCGCCACCAGACGATCACGCCGATCGCGGCGGCGGTGATCCCCATGTCCTCCTTGACGAAGACCAGCGGCACCGCCCACCACAGCGCCGCAGCCCACCGCCTGCGCAGCACCGCCTCCAGCGAGAACGCCAGCAGCGGCATGGCGAAGGCGATCTCGTGGAAGTCGAACTCGACCGCCTTCTGCACCCCCCACGACAACCCGTACGCGGCCCCGACCGCCAGTCCCCGGCCGCGGCCGAGCAGCCGCCCGGCCACCCGCGTGACCGGGATCACCGACACCGCGAAGAGCAGCGCCTGCGCGACCAGCAGCGTCACCGGGCTGGGGAAGACCCGGTAGAACGGCGCGATCAGCGCGGTGATCGGGCTGAAGTGGTCGCCCAGGATGTTGAAGCCGGGCCCCTTGAGGTCGGCGACCGGCGCGTGCAGGTGCGCGTAGGACTTGACCGCCTGCTCGAAGATGCCGAGGTCCCACGACATGGTGAGCATCCGCCGGTAGCGCGTCACCGACAGCAGCAGATAGGCCACGAAGAACACGGCGGTCAGCAGGTACGGGTCCAGCCGCGCCCCCGGAGCCGGCCACCGCCGACCCGGTCCGCGGCCGGTCTCGTCGGTGCCCGCGCCCGCCTCGGCCGCAGCCGGGACGGCCGCACCGCCCTTGGCGTCCTTGGTGTCCTGCGCCGGGATGACCGCCTCGGCCCTGTCCATCGGTCGCCCTCCTCCGGAAACGGGTCGTGGTCTGCCGGGAAAGGTTACGGGACGGCCCGTGCGAGCGGGACCCATGGGACGCACCGAGCGTGCCATACCGGCCGTCGCCGGGCCGGCCCGCACTCCGCGGCGCACCGCATGCCGCCCGCCGTGTGTTCCGACCCGCCGGGATACCGCGGCCACTGGCGCGGGGGCGGCGCCGCGGTCTGTGCCGCCCCCGCCGTGCGTGGCTGCGTGGCTGCGTGGCTGCGCGGCACCGCGGCGCCGGCGCTCGCCGCCTGCGCCTTCACTGCCGGCGACCGGGCTGGCCGCGGCCGACGGCGCGGCCTCCCGGCGCTCTCCGCGCCGGGCCTTCCCTCGCCCACCGCCTGGATGACGCGGCCGCAGCGGAAGCACGTACCCCGCCGGTACGGCGGCACCGCGGCCGGCCACGGTCGCCGCGCCGCCGCCACCCGGGCCGGCCGGGGCGCCGGCCACAAGCCCGGCAGCGCGCCCGGCGCACCGGCGGACGCCCACCGTCCGCGCACCGGGGCGGCGGAGCGCGGAGCCATGGTTCCTCGCCGTCGTCGTGGGGCGGGGCGGGCCGGACGGGGCCGCGGAGGGTGTTGCCGGGGAAGGCCGACGGCGCCGCGTCGGAGGCGGCGGTGGAGCCGGCGGTGGTATTTTCGGGGCGGTCGCTCCTTCGGGTGGTGAAGAGGGGACGCGGGGCCGGGGAAGGGGATGCGGGCCGGACGGGGTGTCAGGATGGGGGGACACAAGGCTCTCTCGACCGCCGCGGAAGTTGCGACTCTCGCACCGGCAGGGGGCTTTGTGCGTTGAAGGGGCCGCCGAGGCGTCGGGCGGGATGTTCCGGGGTGCGGTGAGGGGGCGTCACGGGGCCTGCGCGGGGGCGGTCGTGGCGGCCGGGGACGCGGTCGGCCGCCGCGCGGGCGCGGCGTGCCGGAGGCGGGCGGGGCGGCGTCCCGAATAGTTATCCACAGGTCGGCCCGGAGCGGGGTACGGGTGTCCGGTCCGGCCGATACGCTCTGGACAAGTCCTCCGCTTCGACGACCAGGAGCACCAGATGTACGGCCCCGGCACGGTTCCGCCGCCTCCACGCCCCGCCAACCACGGGGCCGTGGTCGGGCTGCGCGTGCTCTTCACCGCGCTGCCGGTGCTGTCCGTGGGGCTGCTGGCGTGGGTGTCGACGCTGCGGCTCGCGCTGGTCGGCAAACGCCCGCAGGACTGGGCGATGGTCGGCGTCTCGGCGGGGCTGACGGTCATCGGCTTCGTGCTCATCGAGGTCGCGAGCAACGAGGACACCTGGCAGTCCAACGTCGGCGCGGTGATCCTGCTGGTGTGCATGTTCGGCACGTCGGCGTACTTCCTGGTGGTGGACGTCCGCCGGCGGGGCGGCCCGCCCGCCGCGGGTCCGGCGCCCGCCGGGTACGCGCAGCACAACCCGTACGCCACCGGGCACCGCATACCCCAGGGGCCGTCCGTGACCCGGCCGGGGCAGCAGCCCCCGTACGGGTACGGCCGCCCCGGGCCCACCATGCCGACCGCCGCGCACCAGACCCCGCACCCGACGGGACGTCCGACCCCGCACCCGACCGCCCCGCCGTCCGGCCGTCCGGCCACGCCGCCCGCCGCCCGCCCGGCCACGCCGCAGGGCACGCCGCCGCCGACGGCGCGCCCCGCCGCCACCCCGCCCCCGGCGCCCGCTCCCAGGATCAACCAGGTCCGCGCGGAACTCGACGAGTTGAGCGACTACCTTCGCAAGGAGGAGGGCCGGTGATCGGTCGGCTCATCGCCGGCCGGTACGAACTGGCCAAGATCATCGGCCAGGGCGGCATGGGACAGGTGTGGACCGCCTACGACCGGCGACTGGACCGCCGGGTTGCGGTGAAGCTGCTGCGCCCCGACAAGGTGGCAGGCGGGGAGGACGCGAAGGAGCTGCGCGACCGCTTCGAGCGGGAGTGCCGCGTCACCGCCCAGGTCGACCACCCGGGACTGGTCACCGTGCACGACGCCGGGGCGGACGGCGACGAGCTGTACCTGGTGATGCAGCACGTCGAGGGCAAGGACCTCGGCGACCACCTCGCCGAGCACGAGCGCTACCCGTGGCCGTGGGCGGTCGCCGTGGCGGCGCAGCTGTGCGCGGTGCTGTCCGCCGTGCACGCGGTGCCGATCGTGCACCGCGACCTCAAGCCGCGCAACGTGATGATCAAGCCGGACGGCACCGTCACCGTGCTGGACCTCGGCGTCGCGTCCGTGATGGACACCGACACCACCCGGCTCACGCACACCGGTACGCCGATCGGCAGCCCCGCCTATATGGCACCGGAGCAGGCCATGGGCGGCGCCGTCGGGCCGCGCACCGACCTGTACGCACTCGGTGTGGTGCTGCACGAACTGCTCAGCGGGCAGGTGCCGTTCGCCGGCGCCAGCGCGCTCGGCGTGCTGCACCGGCACCTGTACGACGCGCCCGTGCCGCTGCGCCGGATACGCGCCGAGGTGCCCGAGCCGCTGGAGTCCCTGGTCCTGCGGCTGCTGGCGAAGGACCCGCAGCACCGCCCGGCCGGCGGCCAGGACGTCTACCGGGAGCTGGCCGCGCTGCTGCCCGCCCCCGGCGCCGGGCACGCCCCGCTCGGCCCGATGGACCCCACCCGCCCGTTCCTGCGGCCGCACGCCCCCTGGCCGGACCGCCCCGCCCCGCCCGCGGCCGTCCCACCCGCCGCCCCCGGCTCCGCGCCCGCTCCGGCTTCCGCCCCCGCTTCCGCCCCCACTCCTGTTCCCGCGCTCCGGGGCACCGACCTGGCCGGCGCGATCGACGAGGTCAAGCGGCTGCTCGACGCCGGCCGGGTGACCCAGGCGGTGGACCTGCTCGGCGGCATCATCCCGGCCGCCGCCGAACGGCACGGCGAGCACTCGCCCGTGCTCCGCACGCTGCGCAAGCAGTACGCGGCCACGCTGATGGAGGACGGCCAGTTCCGCCGCGCGCTGCCCGAGCTGCGGCGGCTGGCGGACGAGGCCGCCTCGCAGTACGGCGGCGCGGACCGGCGGGCACTGCAGTTCCGCTACGAGGCCGCCCAATGCCTGGAGCAGCTCGGCGACACCACCGCGGCGCTCGGCGAATACCGCATCCTGCTCCCGTACTTCGAGCGGTGGGCCGCGACCGCCCCGGCCGTCCCGCTCGACATCCGCCGCCGTATCGGGCACCTGCTGCTGTCCGTCGGCGACCGCGCCGCCGCCCGGGACGTGCTGGGCCGGCTGCTGTACGACGCCGAGCGCGTGCACGGCCCCCACCACCCGCTGCCGGGCGAGATCCGCCGCACGCTGGCCTGGCTGGGCCGGGTGCAGGGCTGACCGATCGGCCGGCGGGACTCAACTCCGCGCTATTTTCCCGCCGTCGGGGGCATATACCCGGATATACGGCACCGGCCGTGGGCGGTCACGACTGCCCGCGACTCTCTTCCCGAGGTGAAAGATGGACAGGCGCATATCCCGGTCTCTGGCCGGCGCTGCGGTACTCACCGTGCTGCTCGGCGTCGCCGGCTGCAAGGACACCACGATCGCCGTCGGCACCCCCGGCACCGGCGCCGCGGCCACCACGGCGGGCAGCGGGCCCGTGGTCGGCAACGGCCGGGCGGTCAGCCCGCTGGACAACCCCGACGGCACCAAACCCGGGCTCGCCGCCATCACCTCCGCCGCCGACCGGGCCGAGGCGGTGGCCCTGGTCAAGAAGGTGGCCACCAAGGGCCGCGGCCCCAAGACCGGGTACAGCCGGGCCCAGTTCGGCTCCGCCTGGATGGACTCAGCGCCCGACGTGCCCTTCGCGCACAACGGCTGCGACACCCGCAACGACCTGCTCAAGCGGGACGGCCTCCGGCTGACGTACCGGGCCGGCTCCAAGTGCGTGGTGATGTCGATGACCCTCGACGACCCCTACACCGGCAAGGCCATCCGCTGGACCAAGGCCAAGGCGACCACCGTCCAGATCGACCACGTGATGCCGCTGTCGTACGACTGGCAGATGGGCGCCGCCCACTGGACCAAGGACAAGCGCGAGGAGATCGCCAACGACCCGCTCAACCTGATCCCGGTGGACGGCCCGTCGAACGGGGCCAAGAGCGACTCGGGCGCGGCGAGCTGGCTGCCGCCGAATAAGCAGATCCGCTGCTCGTACGCCGTACGGATCGCGCAGGTGTCCCTCAAGTACGACCTGCCGGTGACCACTGCCGACAAGCAGGCGATGCTCGCCCAGTGCGGCGGCTGACCGGCCCGCGCCTCACTCCCAAGGCCCTCACTCCCCAGGTTGTCACCTCCGGGGGCCTGCCCTCAGGGTCCCGGCCCTCAAGGTTCCGCCTTCAGGGCCACCGCTCGCACGGCGCGGCGCCCTCAGGGGTCCCTGACCGCCGCCGGCGGCGCACCCGCACCGGCGGCGGTCACCGGCCGGCCCGTGGACGCCGTCCGCGGGGCCCCGGAATTGTCAACTCCCCTGGCCGCGGCGATACTTGCCAGGCTCGGCCGTGACCCCGCCGTGGTCCGCGCGAGCGTGGGGCCCGCGCCGCCGCGCGGACCGCCCGCACCCGCCCGCACCCCGACGTGCCGACTCAGCCAAGGACCGCCATGCCGCGACGCCGTCTGCCCGAGCGCAAGTGGCGCCGCTACGCCGCAGCGGCCGTCGCGGTGGCGGTGATCGGCGGTGGCACCGCGATCGCCGAGGCGGCCGGCTCGGGCGGGCACGGGAACACGGGGGCGAAGGCCCCCGCCGCCGGTGCGGTCGCCGCCGCGCCGGCCGGCACGTCCGCCCCGGGCACGGCCAAGGCACGCACCGGCGCCGCGAGCCAGGCGGCCACGCCCGCCGACACGGCCACGGCGAAGCCCGCGACGGCCACCGCGAAGGCCGCCCCCAAGGCCACCGCGGCGCAGTCCGCGACCACCCCCAAGACCCCCACGACCGGCAAGCACGGCGGCCCGATCACCGTCGGCAGCCTTCCCGGCCTGCCCCACCCCACCACCGCGAGCGTCTTCACCGGCCTGGCCTTCGACACCTGCACCGCGCCCAGCGCGAGCAGGATGAGCGCCTGGCGCGCGAGCGGCCCCTACGGCGCCGCCGCCGTCTACATCGGCGGCCGGAACCGCGGCTGCGCCCAGCCGCAGCTCACCGCCTCCTGGGCGGCCACCGTCAGCGCGGCGGGCTGGAAGCTGATCCCGCTGTACGTCGGCGCGCAGCCGCCCTGCCAGACCGGCGGCAACCCCGAGCGGATCACCGCGTCCGGCGCCGCCGCGCTCGGCGCCTCCGACGGCGCCGACGCGGTCGCCGCGGCCAAGTCGCTGGGCATGGTCTCCACCAGCGCGATCTACCTCGACATGGAGGCGTACGACACCGGCGACACCTCCTGCGTCACCTCCGTGCTGACGTACATCCGCGCCTGGGACAAGGCGCTGCACGCCCGCGGCTACTGGGCGGGCTTCTACGGGTTCACCTCCTCCAGCGCCGCCGCCGTCGCGCAGGCCGAGCCGACGGTGCCCGACCTGCCGGACGCCCTGTGGTACGCGCGCTACGACGGCGGCACCACCACGACCACGGGCTTCCCGTTCGCGGCGGGCCTGTGGACCGGGCACCGGCGCGGCCACCAGTACCGGGCGGACTCCAAGGAGACGTACGGCGGTGTGACGCTGACCGTCGACCGAGACGCCTGGGACGCGCCGGTCGCCGTCGTCGGCTGAAGCCCGCGGCCGGCCGGAACGCCGGCACCGGCCGGAACGGCGGGACGGGCCGCAGGAAAGGGTCCGGCCCGAGCGCCGCAGGCCGGAGCCGGACCGAATCCGGGCGAACGGCACTGATACGGTCCACAGCGCACGCACAGGACGGTCCAACGGGCGATCACCTTCCGCGGAGTGCTGGATATCCGCGGCCCCGGCTCCCTATCCTCGTGTCCGATCGATCATCGCCGTCACGTCAGCTTCGCGGGGCCCGCGCCCCGCCGGGAGGCACCATGGTCCGCCGCCGTACCGCCGTCTCCATCGCCGCCGCAGGACTGCTGCTCGCCTCGCCGGCCCTCACCGCGTGCGGCTCGGGGCCCGCCCACGCGGGCGCCGCGGCGGTGGTCGGCGACCACCGGATCACCGTCTCCACCCTCCAGGCCGAGGTCACCGAGCTGCGCACCGAGGTGTCCGCGTCGCCGCAGGGCGCGCAGCTGCTGGACTCGGCCGGCGATCTGTCCACCCAGATGCTGGGCCGGCTGGTGGAGGACCAGGTCCTCGACCGCGCCCTGGCGAAGGCGCACCTCACCGTCACCGACGGCGAGGTGCAGCGGGACCGCCAGGCCGCGCTCGCCCAGTTCGGCGGGAACGAGGCACAGCTCGACAGCACCCTGCTGGTCAACTACGGCGTGGCGAAGTCCGACATCGACCACTTCTTCTACCGGGACGTGGCCTCCGGCAAGCTCATCCAGAGCCTGGGCTACCAGCCGGGCAGCGACGGCGGCAACACCGCGCTGACCCAGGAGGTGGTGAAGACCGCCGACTCGATCGGCGTGTCGGTCAACCCGCGCTACGGCACCTGGGACGCGAAGAAGGCGTCCATCGGAGCGCAGAGCGACCCGTGGGTGGTCGACAGGACGCCGGTCGACGCCTCGCTCACCACGGACTCCGCGGCCACCGCCGACGGCGGGGCCTGACGAACGCCCCCGGGCGGCGGACCGCGTGGCCGGCGGCCCGGCCGGCGCGGCCGGCGCGGTCGGGACTGTCGGCGGTCCGGGGTACGTTCGTGGAGTGAAGAACGCGAGCGATGTGAACGGCGTGGACACCGGCGGCGGGGCGACCGCGCCGGGCCGCCTGGTGCTGCTCACCAGCAGCCACCGGGTCGCCCCCGGCCAGCTGTCCTGGCCGGCCTGGCGGACGCTGCGCGAGGCCGACCGGGTGGTGTGCCCCGACCCAGGGCACCCGCAGCTGCCCTATCTGCGGGAGGCCGGGGTGGCGGTGGAGATCGCCGACCCCGGCGGGCGGGAACTGGCGGACGCGACGGCGGGCGGCCGTACCGTCGTCTACCTGCCGGTGTCGGGCGGCGCGGCGCCGGCCGTCACCGACGAGCTGGCCCGGCTCGGCGGCTCGGGACGGGTGGCGATGCCCGATCTGGAACTGCTGCCCGGCTCCTGGGACCTGCCGGGCGCACGGCTGCTCGACCTGGTCCAGGTGATGGACCGGATCAGGGCCGAGTGCCCGTGGAGCAGCCAGCGCACCCACGAGGACCTGGCCGCGTACGGCATCGAGGAGATGTACGAGCTGGTCGAGGCGATCGAGCAGGGCGACCGGGAGGCGGTCCGCGAGGAACTCGGCGACGTGCTGCTCCAGGTCGTCTTCCACGCGGCCATCGCGGAGGGCCATCCGCAGGAACCGTTCGGGATCGACGACGTGGCGGCCGGCCTGGTAGCCAAGCTCGTCCACCGCCACCCGCACATCTACGGCGACGAGGTGGCCGAGACCCCCGAGCAGGTGCAGGCGAACTGGGTCCGGCTCAAGGGGGTGGAGAAGGCCAGGGAATCGGTCACCGACGGCGTCCCCCCCGCCTCCCCGGCCCTCGCCCTGGCCGCCAAGCTCGCCGGCCGCGCCCGCGCCGCCGGACTGCCCCTGCCGGCCGACCCGCCCGCGCCGCCCACCCCGCTCCTCGACGACGAGACCCGGCTCGGCGACCACCTCCTCGCCGAGGCCGCCGCCGCCCAGTCCGCCGGCCTCGACCCGGAAGCCGCCCTCCGGCACGCCGCGCGCCGCTACCGGGCGGCGATACGGGCGGCCGAGGCGGCGGCCCGCGGCGCGGGCTCCGGGGAGCCGGGGGAGTCCGGGGACGGGGAGTCCGGGGACGGACAGCGGGCGGGGGAGCGGACCGGCCGCGAGGCGGCGGGCCGGTCCGGCCGGACAGCGTCGGGGCGTGACTGAGCCCGTGGACCGCGAAGGCCGTACCGACGGCGGCATGCCCGACCTCTTCACCTGGGAGTTCGCCACCGACCCGTATCCGGCCTACGCGTGGCTGCGCGAGCACGCGCCGGTGCGGTGGACGAGGCTGCCCAGCGGGGTCGGGGCGTGGCTGGTGACGCGGTACGGGGACGCGCGGGAGGCGCTGGCGGAGGGGCGGCTGAGCAAGAACCCGGCGCACCACGTGGGGGAGTCGCGGGGGAAGACGGGGATTCCCGGGGAGCGCGGCGCCGACCTGATGACGCACCTGCTGAACATCGACCCGCCGGACCACACGCGGTTGCGGCGGCTGGTGTCCAAGGCGTTCACACCCCGCCGGGTGGCGGCGTTCGAGCCGCGGGTACGGGAGCTGACGGACCGTTTCATCGACGGGTTCGCCGGGCGTGGGGAGGCGGACCTGATCCACGACTTCGCCTTCCCGCTGCCGATCTACGCGATCTGCGACCTGCTGGGCGTGCCCGCGGCGGACCAGGACGACTTCCGCGACTGGGCCGGGATGATGATCAGACACGGCAACGGCCCCCGGGGCGGCGTGGCGCGGTCGGTGAAGCGGATGCGGTCGTATCTGGTGGAGTTGATCCACCGCAAGCGCGGCGACCTCGGCGACGACCTGATCTCCGGCCTGATCAGGGCGAGCGACCACGGCGAGCAGCTGACGGAGAACGAGGCGGCGTCGCTGTCGTTCATCCTGCTGTTCGCCGGGTTCGAGACCACCGTCAACCTGATCGGCAACGGCGTCCACACCCTCCTCACCCACCCCGCCGCCCGCCGGGAGCTCCAGGCGTCCCTGGCCCGCGGCGAGAGCGCCCTGCTGGAGAGCGCCGTGGAGGAACTGCTGCGCTACGACGGGCCGGTGGAGCTGGCCACGTGGCGCTACGCGACCGTGCCGCTGACCATCGGCGGCCAGGCGGTCGCGCCCGGCGACCCCGTCCTGGTGGTCCTGGCGGCGGCTGACCGCGATCCGGCCCGGTTCGGCGGGCCCGACACCCTGGACCTGGCCCGCCGCGACAATCCGCACCTCGGCTACGGGCACGGCATCCACTACTGTCTCGGCGCCCCGTTGGCCCGGCTGGAGGCCAGGACCGCGCTGGCCACGCTGCTGACCCGGCTGCCCGACCTGCGGTTCGCCGGGGATCCGGCCGAACTGCGCTGGCGCGGCGGCCTGATCATGCGCGGGCTGCGCACGCTTCCGGTGGAGTTCACCGCCGAGCCGTCCCGGGGGAGCCGGCGGGCGGGTGACGGACCGTCACCGGCGTGACCGGGACGTGATGATCGCTACATCGGCTTGTGATGTGACGGCCAACCCCGCTACGTTCTGCGGTCAACGCGAGGCACGTACGGCTCGCGGGACGCGCCAGCCCTCACCAGCGCGGCCGCCCGTGGACGGCGGCCCGGCCCCGACCCCGGCCGGACCGGCGGGTCCGCAGGTCACCGAACGGGGACCACGGCGGCACACGCGGGCGCGTGAGGCCGGAAAGAAAGGCGACCGCAATGCTTTCGTCAGGTAACGGCCGGCACCGGCGCCCCCGCCCGACCCCGGCGGCCGTGGTGACCATGGCGACCGCCGCCGCGACAGGCGCCGGCATCGCCCTGCCCCTCTTCGGCGCGGCCACCGCCCAGGCCGCGGACCAGACCACCTGGGACCGGGTGGCGTTCTGCGAGACCGGCGGCAGTTGGCACGCCAACAGCGGCAACGGCTTCTACGGCGGCCTCGCCATCACGCAGGACACCTGGGACCTGTACGGCGGCGCCGCGTACGCCGAGCGCCCCGACCTCGCCTCCGAGGCCGACCAGATAGCCGTGGCCGAGAGGATGCTCACCGAACTCGGCCCGAACGCCTGGCCGGGCTGCGAGGAGGGCACCGGCCTGCTCCAGGACCCCGCGACACCCGACCCGGGCTCCTCCCCCTCCCCCCAGCCCGCCCCGGCCCAGCCCGGCGAGCACCCGCCCGCCACGACGCCGCCCACGCCGCCCTCGGGGGCCGCCACGGACCCCGCGACGCCCCCGGTGGCGCCGACCGCCCCGGCCACCCCCGGCGCCCCCTCGACGGCCGCACCGGGCGACCCGGGCGACGGCGGCACCGGCCCGAGCGCCCCGCCGGTCACGCCCGCCGTCCCGGCGGCGCCGACGGCCCCCGCCGGCACCACGCCGCCGCCCGGCCTCCCGGACCCCGGGGGCGCCGCCACGCTGGCCCCCACGGACCCGACGGGCGCCCTGCCGACCGCGCCGGACGCGGGCAGCGGAGCCGGCAGGCACGCGAAGCCGTACAGCCCCACCGACGAGGAGCTGGCCGCCCGCGACCAGGCCACCCGGACCCAGGTCTTCTCGGTGACCGACACGGACTCCGCCGCACCGTCCGGCCCCGCATCCACCGATACCGCCAACAAAGGTGAGGATCCGGGCACTTCACCCGCCGGTCGGTACACCGTGGGCGCCGGCGACTCGCTCTCGGGAATCGCCACCGCCCAGCACGTCGACGGCGGCTGGCGGCAGCTCTACCAGGCCAACCGGCAGTCGATCGGCGAGGACCCGAACCTCATCAAACCCGGACAGATCCTCAATCTTGGCTGAGAAAGCGGCGGTTGACGGCTGGCCGACAAACCGGACGTACCGCCCGTCCCTTCCGGTCGAAGATGTGACAAGCCTCTCTTCGGCCGCTGTGACCGCCCGCTTGCAGGCCGCTGATATCGGACGCCGTGACCTGCGGCTTCGTCGACCGGCCGAGTGGGCGGGCTCAGTTGGCGACCCGATCCGGGATGTTTGTCCTATCCGCCCACCTGTGCTTAACGTTCTGTCGCTCGCCACAGCGGGCCCCGTTGGGCAGAACGCCGAGTCCTGCCGCCGTCCGACGGGAACAGCCGACGCGAAAGCGCCGCAGGCAGGAGCGGGGGACCCAAGGTCTTCCGCCGGACCCGGCCCGTACGCCGCCCGCAGCACCGGACAGCACACCACGCTGCGCAACGTACGCACGGCCGGGACCGGCTTGGGGTGAAGCCGAGATGGCCGTATGAGCAGGACGCGGCCCGGCCGGGCAACTCACGCCCGAACCCGACAGCTGACCTCGCAGGCGTCGGTGAGGACACAAACATCATGGGTAAGCACCGTCGTGCCTCCAAGCTCGTCCGACTCGCCTCGTTCGCCGGAGTCGCCGGCACCGCGATCGCCATTCCGCTGATCGGCGCCACCTCGTCCTCCGCCGCCTCCGTCGCCACCTGGGACGCGGTCGCGCAGTGCGAGTCCGGCGGCAACTGGTCCATCAACACCGGCAACGGCTACTACGGCGGCCTGCAGTTCTCGCAGTCCAGCTGGGAGGCGGCCGGCGGCCTGCAGTACGCCCCGCGCGCCGACCTGGCCACCAAGGACCAGCAGATAGCCGTCGCCGAGAAGCTGCTCGCCATCCAGGGTCCGGGCGCGTGGTCCTGCGCCTCGGCCGGCGGCCTGACCGCCGGCGGCCCGGCGCCCGACATCAACACCGGTGGCGGCTCGTCGTCTTCGACGTCCTCCTCCTCGTCCTCCTCGTCCTCTTCGTCCTCCTCGTCGTCGGCGTCCAGTACCACCAAGGCCGCGCCGGCCCCGGCGAAGAAGACCCACAAGGCCGCCACCCACCACCGGGCGGCCACCCACACCGTGGTGCGCAAGGGCGACGGCGAGTACACCGTCGTCCGCGGCGACTCCCTCTCCGGCATCGCCGCCGCGCACGGCGTGGACGGCGGATGGAAGAAGCTGTACGAGCTCAACCGCGACATCGTGCACGACGCCGACCTCATCTACCCGGGCCAGCACCTGCACCTGAGCTGAGCCGGGCGCCGGTCCCCGAACGGCCGAGCCGGTCCGGCCGAACTGCGGACGGACGGCGGTCGAAGCCTCCTGACCATTCCGGCCGGGCACGCCCTCCCCCTGGCGTGCCCGGCCGGGGCATTCCGTTCCAGCCGCCGGGCCGAGCGCCGGTCCCGGCCCTGAAGCCGGTTAGGCTCGTCCCGACATAGACGAGAAGACTTCGAAGACACCGCAGAAGGAGACAACGTGCCGTCCATCGACGTCGTCGTAGCCCGGGAAATCCTCGACTCGCGAGGCAACCCCACTGTCGAGGTCGAGGTCGGCCTCGACGACGGCAGCACCGGCCGTGCCGCGGTCCCCTCCGGCGCCTCCACCGGCGCTTACGAGGCCCTGGAACTCCGCGACGGTGACAAGAACCGCTACCAGGGCAAGGGCGTCGAGAAGGCCGTCCTCGCCGTGATCGAGCAGATCGGTCCGGAGCTGGTCGGCTACGACGCCACCGAGCAGCGGCTGATCGACCAGGCGATGTTCGACCTGGACGCCACTCCCGACAAGTCCTCGCTCGGCGCCAACGCCATCCTCGGCGTCTCGCTGGCCGTCGCCCACGCCGCCTCCGAGGCGTCCGACCTGCCGCTGTTCCGCTACCTCGGCGGCCCGAACGCGCACGTGCTGCCGGTCCCGATGATGAACATCCTCAACGGCGGCTCGCACGCCGACTCCAACGTGGACATCCAGGAGTTCATGATCGCGCCCATCGGCGCCGAGTCCTTCTCCGAGGCGTTGCGCTGGGGCGCCGAGGTCTACCACACCCTCAAGGGCGTGCTGAAGTCCCGCGGCCTGTCCACCGGCCTCGGCGACGAGGGCGGCTTCGCGCCGAACCTGGAGTCCAACCGGGCCGCCCTCGACCTCATCGTCGAGGCCATCAAGCAGGCCGGCTACGTCCCCGGCCAGGACATCGCGCTCGCGCTGGACGCCGCAGCCTCGGAGTTCTACAAGGACGGCAAGTACCAGTTCGAGGGCGGGGAGAAGTCCGCCGCCCAGATGACCGAGTACTACGAGGAGCTGGTGGCCGCCTACCCGCTGGTCTCCATCGAGGACCCGCTGTTCGAGGACGACTGGGCGGGCTGGAAGGTCCTCACCGACCGGCTGGGCGCAAAGGTGCAGATCGTCGGCGACGACCTGTTCGTCACCAACCCCGAGCGCCTGCAGAAGGGCATCGACACCGACACGGCCAACGCGCTGCTGGTCAAGGTCAACCAGATCGGCTCGCTGACGGAGGCACTCGACGCGGTGGAGCTGGCCCAGCGCAGCGGCTACAAGTGCATGATGTCGCACCGCTCCGGCGAGACCGAGGACGTCACCATCGCCGATCTGGCCGTCGCCACCAACTGCGGCCAGATCAAGACCGGCGCCCCGGCCCGCTCCGAGCGCGTCGCCAAGTACAACCAGCTGCTGCGGATCGAGGAGATCCTGGACGACGCGGCGGTCTACGCCGGGCGTTCGGCGTTCCCCCGCTTCAAGCGCTGACCGCACCGGCCGTCCCGGCCGCGCGGCTCCTTGCGTGCCCCCGCCTCCCCGTGTCCCCGCACCCGGTCCCGTACCGTGGGCGGGGACGTACGGACCCGCGCACGCGCGGGTGCGGCGGCGGGCCCGCGGACGGCGGACCCGCGCGGTCGCCGCGGACCACACGCGGACCACACGGACAGGCCGGATCCGCGGATACCGGTGCGGCGAGGGGAGTGACGGGTGGCGGCGGACCGGTTCTCCACCACGGCCCGGCTGAAGGCGATCGGCCAGGAGGCGCAGGCCCGGGTCTACCGCGCGGCGGCGCGGCGCCCGGCGCGGCGCAGCCGGCTCACCGGCCGGGCCGCGCTGCTGGCCCTGGTGCTGTGCGCCCTTGTGGTGGCCCTCGCGTACCCGATGCGGCAGTACATCGCCCAGCGCTCCGACATCGCCGACCAGCGGCGGGCCGCCCAGCGGGCCGAGGAGAAGGTGGAGCAGCTGCGCGAGGAGAAGGCCCGCTGGCAGGACCCCGACTACGTACGCGCCCAGGCCCGCGACCGGCTGCACTACGTGCTGCCCGGCGAGACCGGGTTCCGGATGACCGGCCCGCTGCCCACCGCCGCGGCCGGCCCGGCGGCGCGGCACGGCGCCTCGGACGAGGCGGCCGCCCGCCGTCCGTGGTACGACAATCTGTGGGACGGTGTCGACCAGGCCGACGAGGCCGCGGCTCCGTCCCGCCGCCGAGCACCCTGAGCGTCCCGGCGTCCTCAGGCCGCCGGGTCCGCCGAGCGCCCCTGGGACGCCCGGCCTCCCAGGACGCCCGGCGGCTCTCCCCGCTTCGTCCCCCTCCGACGCAGAACGGCCTATGAACAGCACCCCTCAGCACCCCACCGAGCCCACCGACGCGGACCTCGCCGCCGTCCGGGCCCAACTCGGGCGCCCGCCGCGCGGGCTGCGCGCGGTCGCCCACCGCTGCCCGTGCGGCAACCCCGACGTGGTGGAGACCCGGCCCCGGCTGGAGGACGGCACGCCCTTCCCGACCACGTACTACCTGACGTGCCCGCGTGCGGCCTCCGCCGTCGGCACCCTGGAGGCGGACGGCGTCATGAAGCGGATGACCGCCGCGCTCGCCGAGGACCCGGACCTGGCCGCCGCCTACCGCGCCGCCCACGAGGACTACCTCGCCCGCCGCGACGCCATCGAGGTGCTCCCCGGCTTCCCCAGCGCCGGCGGCATGCCCGACCGCGTCAAGTGCCTCCACGTGCTCGCCGCCCACTCCCTGGCGGCCGGCCCCGGCGTCAACCCGCTGGGCGACCGGACGCTGGACCTGCTACCCGACTGGTGGGCGAAGGGGCCGTGCGTGACCGCGCGGAGCACCGAGGAGTCCGCGTGACGACCCGCGTCGCCGCCGTCGACTGCGGCACCAACTCGATCCGCCTGCTGGTCGCCGACGTCGACCAGGAGGCCGGCACCCTCACCGACGTGGACCGCCGGATGCGGATCGTACGGCTGGGGCAGGGCGTGGACCGCACCGGCCGGCTGGCCCCCGAGGCCCTGGAGCGGACGTTCGCGGCCTGCCGGGAGTACGCCGAGGTGATCCGCGCCCACGAGGTGCCCGCCGGGCGGATCCGGTTCGCCGCCACCTCCGCGACCCGCGACGCGGCCAACCGGGAGGACTTCGTCCGCGGCGTGCGCGCCGTTCTGGGGGTCGAGCCCGAGGTGATCACCGGCGACCAGGAGGCCGCCTTCTCCTTCACCGGCGCCACCCGCGAACTCACCGGCGGCGACCGGCCGCCCGCCCCGTACCTGGTGGTGGACATCGGCGGCGGCTCCACCGAGTTCGTGCTCGGCGAGGACACCGTGGCCGCCGCCCGCTCGGTGGACATCGGCTGCGTCCGCCTGACCGAACGCCACCTGCTGCGCGAAGGCGTCCTCAGCGACCCGCCGACGCCCGCGCAGATCGCGGCCGTCACCGCCGACATCGACACCGCTCTCGCCGAGGCGGCCCGCACCGTCCCGCTCGACCGGGCCCGCACCCTCGTCGGCCTGGCCGGCTCCGTCACCACCCTGGGCGGCATCGCCCTCGGACTGCGCGCCTACGACCCCGCGACCATCCACCACTCCCGCATCCCCCTGGAGCAGGTCCGCGACATCACCGAGCGGCTGTTGGCCGCCACCCGCGCCGAGCGCGCCGCCATCCCCGTCATGCACGAGGGGCGGATCGACGTCATCGGCGCCGGCGCCCTCATCCTGCTGCGGATCATGGAGCGCACCGGCGCCAAGGAGGTCGTGGTCTCGGAGCACGACATCCTCGACGGCATCGCTTTCGGGACCGCCTGAGCCGGCCCGCCTGAGCCGGCCAAATCCCAGATGAGCGCCCCTGGCCGGCCCCGCGGGCGGCCCGTCCGACATCCTTTGTGAAACTCTTCACATGAAGTTCCCGCCCGGCGGCCCAATTTTCCAAGGGGTGGTGCCCTTCGACCCCTGAAATCCACGGCCAGGTCATGTTTCGGCGGTGTGACGCCCGTCCCGCCGCCCGCTGTCCGGCAGCCGAACCCCGCTGCTCAGAGGTGGGTCCGCCGCCGCGCCCGCACCCGGGCCGCGCCGGAGACACGTACCCCCAGGTCGTGAAGCCGGGCAGGGTAGCACAAGGTGTCCAGCACCTTGTGAAGGGGCTCACTAGGGGGGGTCCGCCGCGTACTGGATACTCGAAGCATGAGCACCACGGAGCGTCCACGGATCCTCGTTGTAGGCGGCGGTTACGTCGGCCTGTACGCGGCGCGCCGCATCCTGAAGAAGATGCGGTACGGCGAGGCGACCGTCACGGTCGTCGACCCGCGCTCGTACATGACGTACCAGCCCTTCCTCCCCGAAACCGCAGCAGGCAGCATCTCCCCGCGGCATGTCGTCGTCCCGCTGCGACGCGTGCTCCCCGGCGCCGAGGTGCTCACCGGGCGGGTCACCGTCATCGACCAGGACCGCAAGGTCGCCTCGGTCGAGCCGCTCGTGGGTGATTCCTACGAGCTTCCCTTCGACTACCTGGTGATCGCGCTGGGCGCGGTCTCCCGGACCTTCCCGATCCCCGGCCTCGCCGAGAACGGCATCGGCATGAAGGGCGTCGAGGAGGCCATCGCGCTGCGCAACCACGTACTGGAGCAACTCGACAAGGCCGACTCCACGGCGGACGAGGACGTCCGCCGCAAGGCCCTCACCTTCGTCTTCGTCGGCGGCGGGTTCGCCGGCGCGGAGACCATCGGCGAGGTCGAGGACATGGCCCGCGACGCCGCCAGGTACTACCCGAACGTGAAGCGCGAGGACATGCGCTTCATCCTGGTGGACGCCGCCGACAAGATCCTGCCCGAGGTGGGTCCCGAACTCGGCCTGTGGGGCCTTGAGCACCTGCGCGAGCGCGGTATCGAGGTCTACCTCGGCACCTCCATGAAGTCCTGTGTCGACAAGCACGTGGTGCTCGCCAACGGCCTGGAAATCGACGCCTCCACGATCGTGTGGACGGCCGGTGTGAAGCCGAACCCGGCGCTCGCCCGGTTCGGCCTGCCGCTCGGCCCGCGCGGCCACGTGGACACCCGCTCCGACCTCCAGGTGCGCGGCACCGACTACATCTGGGCCGCGGGCGACAACGCCCAGGTCCCGGACGTGTCGGCCGGTGAGGGCGCCTGGTGCCCGCCGAACGCGCAGCACGCGCTGCGCCAGGCCAAGGTACTCGGCGACAACGTCATCTCCGGGATGCGCGGCTTCCCGCAGGGCGAGTACAGGCACGCCAACAAGGGCGCGGTGGCCGGTCTCGGGCTGCACAAGGGCGTCGCGATGATCGTGCTCGGCAAGCGGACCAAGATCAAGGTCAAGGGCCGCCTCGCCTGGTACATGCACCGCGGCTACCACGGCCTGGCCGTGCCGACCTGGAACCGCAAGATCCGGGTGCTCGCCGACTGGACGCTCGGCATGTTCCTCAAGCGCGAGGTCGTCTCGCTCGGCGCCATCGAGAACCCCCGCGAGGAGTTCTACGTGGCGGCCCGGCCGATCCCGGCGCCCGCCGCCGAGGTCCGCCCGACAGCCGCCGCCGACAAGTCCGCGGAGCCCGCTGTAGCCTCCTGACCTGGTACGACCTGAGCCCGAGGGCGTCCGCCATCCGTGGTGCGGGCGCCCTGCGGGCGTAAGTGTGTGTATCTGCAACGTAGATTTTCGCGTCAGGGCCGCCGACGGCGGATTTCAGTCGTACGCTCAGCACCATGGCTGACGCGGCTCATCGCATTCTGGACCTCGCCGAACATGCCCTCTCGACGCCGTTCCCGCTGCGCGTGCGCGCTTGGGACGGCAGCGAGGCCGGGCCCCCCGGCGCGCCCGTGCTCGTCATCCGGCGCCGCCGGGCGCTGCGCCGGCTGCTGTGGCGGCCGGGGGAGCTGGGGCTGGCCCGCGCCTGGGTGGCCGGCGAGCTCGACATCGAGGGCGACCTCTACCGGGCGCTGGACGAGCTGTCCGGCCTCTTCTGGGACCGTGGTGAGGGGGAACCCGCCGCCACCGGGGCCGAGACGATCCGCCGGGCCGGCTCCCTCCTGCGCGACCCGGCGACGTACCGGCTGGCCCGGACCGCCCTGGCGCTCGCCGGGCCCGGACTGCCGCCCCCGCCGCCGCCGGAGGAGGCCCGCAGGCGCGCCGGGATCGCGCACACCAAGAAGCGCGACAAGGAGGCCATCGCGCACCACTACGACGTCGGCAACGACTTCTACGAGATGGTGCTCGGCCCGTCGATGGTCTACTCGTGCGCGGTCTTCCCCGAACCCGACACCACCCTTGAGCAGGCCCAGCTCGCCAAGCTCGACCTGATCTGCCGCAAGCTGCAGCTGCGGGAGGGGCAGCGGCTGCTGGACGTCGGCTGCGGCTGGGGCTCGATGGTGCTGCACGCGGCCGAGCACTACGGCGTCCGCGCCACCGGCATCACCTTGTCCGTCGAGCAGGCCGTGTACGCCCGCAAGCGGGTCGCGGAGGCGGGGCTGACCGACCGGATCGAGATCCGGGTACAGGACTACCGGGACGTCAGGGACGGGCCCTACGACGCCATCTCCTCCATCGGCATGGCCGAGCACGTGGGCAGCGAGCGCTACCTGGAGTACGCCCGCACCCTGTACGCCCTGCTGCGGCCCGGCGGCCTGCTGCTCAACCACCAGATCGCCCGCCGCCCGCTGGTGGACGAGGAGACGTACCGGATCGACGAGTTCATCGACCGGTACGTCTTCCCCGACGGCGAACTCGCCCCGGTCGGCGCGACGGTGGCGTACCTGGAGCAGGCGGGTTTCGAGGCGCGGGACATGGAGGCGCTGCGGGAGCACTACGCGCGCACGCTGCGGGCGTGGGTGCGGAACCTGGAGGCGTGCTGGGACCGGGCGGTCGCCGTGACGTCCCCCGGCCGGGCCCGGGTCTGGCGGCTGTACATGGCGGCGTCGGCGCTGTCGTTCGAACGCAACCGGATCGGGGTCAATCAGGTGCTCGCGGTGCGCACCGGTGTTGACGGCGTTTCGGACATCCCGGCCACCCGGACGGCCTGGCTGTCGTGAAACTGCGTGCATAAGTGCATGGTTTTCCGGCGGAGGTGGTCGATTCTCCGCCGGAAGTCAACTGCGGAGAGCGATTTCACGTCACTTGTGCGTGAGGGGCGGCGATGCCGGTAAACGGCGGTTGTGGTGCAGGTAGACCCCTCAGGCGGGCCTGATACGCCGTCAGTAACCCCTAAAATAAGACAACATGGCCGGTTGCCCGTCCTGTTCGCGCCAGCCAACCCGGATACGCTTTTCACTGCGCCCCGCCGGCCCGGATGGTGGAACGCAGACACGGCGAGCTTAAACCTCGCTGCCCCTCGGGGGCGTGCCGGTTCAAGTCCGGCTCCGGGCACTTCAGGGCTCTGCGGATGCTCGGAGCCGGCTCGCGGAGGCGACTGTAGCGGCCGCCTCCCGCTCGCCCAGCCCGGTGTGCACCGCCGCCGTCACCAGGGCCGGTGCGAGCGCGTCGGCCAGTCCCGCGTCGTAGGCCCGGCAGGCGGCCCAGAACAGGCGCCCGTTGCGCTCGCCTTCCTGGGAGTCCAGTACGAACCGGACGAGCGCGGCGGCACGTTTCTCCGCCGGGTGCCGGGGTGCGGCGACCGCGGCCTCGCGGGGCGGCGGCGGGGGGGAGGCGAGGCCCAGCAGGGCGGCCGGAGCCTCGCCCAGCGGGTGCTGACGGGTGCCGGGCAGCAGCAGGTACCGGCCGGCGACCGTACGGGAGCCGGGACCGACCAGGTAGCCGCCCAGCCCCCGCACGTCGACGCCGGGGGCGAGCCGCCCCGCCGAGTTGGGGACCGGCCCCGGCGCGGTCAGCCAGAGGTGCCGGCCGCCGCTGGGGGTGAGGACGGTGACCGTCTCCGGCAGGGCGAAGCCGTGTCGGCGGGCCAGTGCGTCCAGCTCCTTCACCCCGTCGGCGCCGTGCCTGACGTCGAGGTCGAGCCCGATCAGGTGGTAGGGCGGCCGGCCGCACGCTATGCCGTACCCGGTCGCCCAGGGCGCGACGGCGAACAGTGCGCGGATCCGGGCCGGGTCGGTGGTGGCGTCGTGCACGCCGTGTCCCGGCCGCCCGCACTCGCCGCGGCAGCCGCCCGGCCGCGGCTCGTCGCGGTGCGGTGAGCGCACCGCCGGCAGCTTGGTCCGGGACAGCGGGATCACCGGCAGGCCGCTGGCGGCGGTCAGCAGCGCCGCGTGCAGGGCACGGGTGTGGTCGGGGCGTGCCATGGCCTGCTCCCTGATGTTCGAACGCATGTTCGTTTCCACGTCCCAGTGATACCGCGCCGGACGTCAGCCGTCCAGTTCGTATCCCCGCGGGCGGTTCCCCGGGCCGTGCCACAGCCCCGGGGAGTACCTTCGGACCGCCGTGGGAAGTGCCGCCGGGAGCGCGCCGGGGAGTACCGGGGAGTACCGGGGAGTACCGGGGAGTAAGGGTCCGGGCCAGGGGAACACCCTCCGCCAGGCGTATCCGTGCTTTCTTTGCCAGACCATTACTATTGACGGCAGTGCCGCAGCACGCGGCCCAGGGAGGAGTGACATGAGGAGCAGCAACCCGGTCTTCTCCCGGCGGGGGTTCACCCGCGGGAGCGAGTACGCCGGATTCGGCGCACAAGGTGCGCAGGGCGCCCAGCAGGGCAACCCCTTCGCCGGGCAGGGCGGCACCCCGTACGCGCAGGGCGCGCGCAACCCCTACGACCGGCCCGCGCAGGGGCGGCCCCTGACCCCGGACCAGATGGAGCGGATGTACGCGGGCCCGGCCGCGGGACCCGCGCAGACCGGCCGGATGACGATCGACGACGTCGTCATGCGGACCGCGATGACGCTGGGCCTGGTGGCGGTCGGCGCGGTGCTGGGCTGGACGGTCATCCCGGACCGCTTCGGACTCGCCCTCGGCTCGGCCCTGATCGCCTTCGTGCTGGCGATGGTCCAGTCGTTCAAGCGCGCCCCCGTGCCCGCCCTGATCCTGGGCTACGCGGCCTTCGAGGGCGTCTTCCTCGGCGTGCTGAGCCACATGTACAACGACGCGTGGCAGGGCGCCCCGGTGCAGGCGGTACTGGGTACCATGGCGGTCTTCGCCGGCATGCTCGTCGCCTACCGGACCCGGCTGATCCGGGTCACCGCCCGCTACCAGCGGATCGGCCTGGCCATCGCGGTCGGCTTCCTGCTGGCCATGGTGGTGAACCTGCTCTTCCTCGCCTTCGGCAGCTCCGACGGCCTGGGCCTGACCACCGGCGGCCTCGGCATCGTCTTCTGCCTGCTGGGCATCGGCCTGGGCGCGTTCTTCCTCTCCCTGGACTTCAAGCGGGTCGAGGACGGCATCCGCTACGGCGCCCCGCGGCAGGAGTCGTGGCTCGCCGCGTTCGGCCTGACGGTGTCCCTGGTGTGGATCTATCTGGAACTGCTGCGGCTGATCTCCGTCCTCCGCGACTGACCGCCCCGCGCGGCCACCGGCGCCTCGGCGGGCCGCCGGGGAGCGGTGCGCTTCCCGGCGGCCCGCCCGTGTCCCGGGGCGGGCGAAAGGAGGGCGGCGGCCCTAGAGGAGGTTGCGCGCCGCCCGGCGCAGGTCGTACTCGTGGGCGATGGCCTTCGCGTGGCCGTAGGAGAGGTCGTGCTCGCTGCGCAGCCAGCTGACCTTCTCGTCGAAGCGGAGGAAAGACGGCCCGTCGGCCAGGGCGCGGAGCCAGTCGCCGACCTCGCGGCCGGTGCTCCGCGGGATGTGGGAGAGCATGTTCCGGTGGGTCTCGTCGGAGAAGTGCTGTTGGTACATCGGCGCCTCCGGTATGTGGTCCGGTAACCCCACCGTGCCCGAGCGGTCGGTCGATGGCAACCATCGCGGACGCTCGGGTGCGGGTGCGGGTGCGGGTGCGGGTGCGGGTGCCGTCGCCGGTCGCGGGTAGGGTCTCGGACATGTCCGAACGCACCGCGCTGCACACCGCCGTGGAACGCCTCGCCGGACGCCTGCGGGCGCTGCCGCAACGCCGGCTCCGGGCGGGCGCCGCCGCCGAAGGGCTCGAACTCGCCCGCTGGCTGGCGCGCCAGGCGCAGCTGCTGGAGTTCCCCGGGCGGGAGCCGTACGACATGCCGGACGACGGGATCTTCGTGGTCGGCGACCAGTTGGCGGTGGCCGGCCACGAACTGGCGGCGGTGGCGGACCGCGATCCGGGCCGGGCGGAGGGGGTGCTGGTGGAGGCGCTGCGGCGGCTCGCGGTCACGGCCAAGGCGGTCGGCTGAGCGGTTTGCCGGCGCCCCGGGCGGTGCCTGCCGGGGTCGGTTGGCCTGCCGGCCGGGCCGCGGGCCGGCGGCCGTTCCCGGGTTCGCCGCGCGAGGGTCCGCGAGCGCCCTACGGGGGTCTCGGCCCGGCGGCCGAGGCGCCGCCGGGCCCGGGAAGCCGCCGGGGTCCGGGCGGCTCAGAGGGAGGCGACCACGCGGTCGGCGAGCACGTACACGCTCTCGTCCCCGTACGCGAAGGTGAGCGCGTAGGCGCCCGCTATCGCCGAGCCGCCGCGCAGCACCGGGACCTCGCCGCGGTCCAGCGCCCCGGACAGCCTGAGGGCGGTCTCCCGGTGGCCGGGGGTCATACAGAGCGTGGTGCCGTCGGCGAACACGTACACGTCGAGGGTGCCGAGCGGTCCGGGCCGTACGTCCGACAGCGGGACGCGGGCGTCGGCGAGGTCGGCGAGCCGTTCCGCGGTCTGGTCCCGGGAGGCGACCACCGGAAAGGGCGCGAAGTCCGGGCCCGAGGGGTGCGGGACGGCGCCGGGCGCGGGCAGCGTCACCTCGGACGGGTCGGCCTCCAGGCCCGCGGAGTCGGCCTGCCGCGGCAGACAGGGGAGCACCGGCGGGACCTCGTAGTCCGGCAGCGCGCCCTCGGCGACGGCTTCGGCGGGGGCGGCGTCGGCGGTCGCGCCGAACGGGCCGCCGCGGAAGAACGTGCCCTCGCCCGCGGTCTCGCGGGACTCCTGCTCGGCCCAGAAGGCGCGGGCCTCGGCCAGCTCCCGCTCCCGTTCGTCGGCGAGCGCGTCGGCGACCGCGGACCGGATGTCGGCGGAGGAGGCACGTTGGGCGGGCAGCCGCGGGCCGGTCAGCTCGTGCCGCAGCGCGGACAGTTCGCGGCGCACGCCGAGCGCGCTGACAAGGGCGGCGGTGCCCGCGGCCGCGGCGAGACCCGCGGCGACCAGCAGGACGGTGAAGTTGGCACTCACTGACGTTCTCCCGACTGACGCGACCCGAGCGTTGCCCACCTGAGTGGTGGCTGAAACTTTTCCCAACCATCACTCTGCCGGTAAACCCGTGGCCTTTGCAGTGCGGAACGTCATGAATTGGGGGGTTCTGTGGGTCCGGGTTGTCCGTCCAATGCCGTGCTGACCTGCGAGAACGAAGCACCCCCGGGGAAAAATCACATCCCGGGGGCGATTTCGTTGCGACTTATGTCACACAGAGTGCGCAATGGAGCTGACCGGATACTTCGGGTGATCGTCGCTGCTGGGGGCCGGTGCCGGGTCGCGGCCGCGGCGGCGTCGGTGTGCCACGGGGGGCGGCGGGCGCGGTCGCCGCGGGGATCGCGGCGCGGTGGACGCGCGATCAGGAAAGGCGTTCGATGACCATCGCCATGCCCTGCCCGCCGCCCACGCACATCGTCTCCAGGCCGAACTGCTTGTCGTGGAACCGGAGGCTGTTGATGAGGGTGCCCGCGATGCGGGCGCCGGTCATGCCGAAGGGGTGGCCGACCGCGATCGCGCCCCCGTTGACGTTCAGCCGGTCCAGGTCGACGCCGAGGGCGCGGTAGGAGGGGATGACCTGCGCGGCGAACGCCTCGTTGATCTCCACCAGGTCGATGTCGCCGACGGTCATCCCGGCCCGCCGCAGCGCCTGCCGGGACGCCTCCACCGGGCCGTAGCCCATGATCTCCGGGGACAGCGCGGACACGCCGGTGGAGACCACCCGGGCCAGCGGCGTGACGCCGAGCTCGCGCGCCTTGGTGTCGGACATGACCACCAGCGCGGCGGCGCCGTCGTTGAGCGGGCAGCAGTTGCCGGCGGTGACCGTGCCGTCGGGGCGGAAGACCGGGTTGAGGCCCGCCACGCCCTCCATGGTGACCCCCGGGCGCGGCCCGTCGTCCTTGGCGACCACGGTGCCGTCCGGGAGCGTCACAGGGGTGATCTCGCGCTCCCAGAAGCCGTTCTTGAGCGCCTCCTCGGCGAGGTTCTGCGAGCGCACGCCGAACTCGTCCTGCTCGCGGCGGCTGACGCCCCTGAGCGCCGCCAGGTTCTCGGCGGTCTGGCCCATCGCGATGTACGCGTCCGGTACGAGTCCGTCCTCGCGCGGGTCGTGCCACTCCCCGCCGCCCTGCTCGGCCCGCTGCAGAGTACGCGCCCGGGCGTCGTCGAACAGCGGGTTCACCGTGTCGGGGAGGCTGTCGGAGTTGCCCTTGGCGAAGCGGGAGACCGTCTCGACGCCCGCCGAGATGAAGACGTCGCCCTCGCCCGCCTTGATGGCGTGCAGCGCCATCCGGGTGGTCTGCAGTGAGGACGAGCAGTAGCGGGTGACCGTACAGCCCGGCAGGTGGTCCATGCCCATCCGCACGGCGACGATCCGCCCCAGGTTGAAGCCCTGCTCGCCGCCGGGCAGGCCGCAGCCCAGCATCAGGTCGTCGATGTCGTGCGGGTCGAGCTGCGGCACCTCGGCGAGTGCGGCCTGGATGATCGTCGCGGCCAGGTCGTCCGGACGCAGTTCTTTGAGCGACCCCTTGAAGGCGCGTCCGATGGGCGAACGGGCGGCGGAGACAATGACGGCTTCGGGCATCGCGGCACTCCTCGGCGAGCGGCGGGTGGTCGGTGCTGGTTCTCGGAAGTTACCCGCACGTAGTGGGGTGGGTCACCGGGGCGGCGCTGTGATGCGGGCTACTTTCTGAGCGCTTGCTTACCCCTGCGGGGTGCCTTACCCGGATCCGGGCCGCCCCACACCGCCCTCCGGCTGCCGCCGGGGGAGGGCCCGTGCCCGGGGCCGGCTGCCGCCGGGAGCGGGCACGGGCAGGGGCACGGGAAACGGGGTGACCGGCCGTCGCGGCGGCGCGCAACGGGGCCGCGGGCTCAGCCCGTGGCGGTCGGTCCGCGTGGTCAGGGGGTGGGGCTCGCGGAGCGTAACGCGGGGTCGGCGGTGGGGTGGTGGTCGTCCGGGAGGGGGCGACGGCGGCGGCGTTTGAGCAGGGCCCAGCGGCCCCGGGGGCCGGCGGCGACCTCCGTGCCGCCTTCGGAAGCCGCTTCCACGGCGGCCTGGGCGACCGGGAGGAAGCCCTCGCCGCGGCGGGCGTCCGGGTGCTCGTCGGCTTCCGGCCACAGGCCCAGGGTCGCGCAGACCGTCGGCAGCATGGCCATGGCGGCGGTCGCGTAGCCCTCGGCGGAGGGGTGGTAGTTGTCCGGGCCGAACAGCTCGCGGGGGCGGGCCTCGAACTCCGGCCCCAGCAGGTCGCCGAGGGAGACCGTACGGCCGCCCAGTTCCACCACCGCGATGGTCTGCGCCGCAGCCAGTTGGCGGCTGGCCCGCCGGGCGAGCCAGCGCAGCGGCTGGTAGACCGGTTCGACGGAGCCCAGGTCGGGACAGGTGCCGACGACCACCTGTGTACCGGCGGCGCGCAACCTCCGTACCGCGTCCGACAGCAGCCGCACCGAGGTGGCCAGCGGCATCCGGCGGGTCACGTCGTTGGCGCCGATCATGATCACCGCCACGTCCGGCGGCGCTGAGCCGACCAGCAGCGACACCTGGCGGGCCAGATCGTCGGACTGGGCGCCGGGCAGCGCCACGTTCACCAGCTGCACCGGCCGTTCGGCGACCGCCGCGAGGCCGGAGGCGAGCAGTGCTCCCGGTGTCTCCCTGGCCCGGTGCACACCCTGGCCCGCGGCCGTGGAGTCCCCGAGGAAGCCCAGCCGCAGCGGCGACTCCCCGGTGCGGTGGCCGAACGCGGAGCCGTACCGGCCGTCCGCCCGCGGCGGCACGTCGTCCGAGCCGCCGACCACCCGCTTGGCCAGCCGCACCTCCGTCAGCAGCACGCCGACCGCCGCCCCGCCCAGCAGGCTGATCCCGCCACCGCCGAACGCCGCCGCGGTCGCGATCCGCCGTGCCACTGTCGCCCTCGACATCGAGCCGACCACCTCCACTACCCCAGTATTTGCACCGTACAGCTACCCGGTGCCCCGGAGGGCACCACCGACAACCACAACGTTGGCGGCCCCCGGGGCGTTTCCCGCCTAGGCTGGCCGTACCCATCTCGGAGAACCCGGAGACAAACGGTGCAGTTTCACGACTCGATGATCAGCCTCGTCGGCAACACCCCGCTGGTGAGGCTCAACAGCGTGACCCAGGGCGTCCGGGCGACCGTCCTGGCCAAGGTCGAGTACTTCAACCCCGGCGGGTCCGTCAAGGACCGTATCGCCCTGCGCATGATCGAGGCCGCCGAACGCAGCGGTGAACTCCGGCCGGGTGGCACCATCGTGGAGCCCACCTCGGGCAACACCGGGGTCGGGCTGGCCCTGGTCGCCCAGCGCAAGGGCTATCGGTGCGTCTTCGTCTGCCCTGACAAGGTCTCCATGGACAAGATCAACGTGCTGCGCGCGTACGGCGCCGAGGTCGTGGTCTGCCCCACCGCTGTGGACCCCGAACACCCCGATTCGTACTACAACGTCTCCGACCGGTTGGTGCGCGAGATCCCCAACGCCTGGAAGCCGGACCAGTACAGCAACCCGCACAACCCGCTGTCGCACTACCACTCCACCGGCCCCGAGCTGTGGCGGCAGACCGACGGCCGGATCACCCACTTCGTGACGGGCGTCGGCACCGGCGGCACCATCTCCGGCACCGGCCGCTACCTCAAGGAGGTCAGCGACGGCCGGGTCCAGGTGATCGGCGCCGATCCCGAGGGCTCGGTCTACAGCGGTGGCTCCGGCCGCCCGTACCTGGTGGAGGGCGTCGGCGAGGACTTCTGGCCGACCGCGTACGACCGCGAGGTGGCCGACGAGGTCGTGGCCGTCTCCGACAAGGACTCCTTCCAGATGACCCGGCGGCTGGCCCGCGAGGAGGGCCTGCTGGTCGGCGGCTCCTGCGGGATGGCGGTCGTCGCGGCGCTCAAGGTCGCCGAGCGGCTCGGCCCCGACGACGTCGTGGTCGTGCTGCTGCCGGACAGCGGACGCGGCTACCTGTCGAAGATCTTCAGCGACGAGTGGATGAGTTCGCACGGCTTCCTCGACGAGAGCGAGGGGCGGGCCCGGGTCGCCGACGTCGTCGCGCGCAAGGCGGACGGCCTGCCGAACCTGGTGCACATGCACCCGGACGAGACGGTCGGCCAGGCCATCGAGGTGCTGCGCGAGTACGGCGTCTCGCAGATGCCCGTGGTCAAGCCCGGCGCCGGACACCCCGACGTGATGGCCGCCGAGGTGATCGGCTCGGTGGTGGAGCGGGAACTGCTGCACGCGCTGTTCACCAAGCGCGCGTTGCTGGACGACCCGCTGGACAAGCACCTGAGCGCACCGCTGCCGCAGGTCGGCTCGGGGGAGCCGGTCGCGGACCTCATGACGGTGCTGGAGGGCGCGGACGCGGCGATCGTGCTGGTGGAGGGCAAGCCCACCGGAGTGGTCAGCAGACAGGACCTGCTGGCCTTCCTCGCCGAGCACGGCGGCGTCTGACCCCGCGGACCCGGCGCGTGCGGAGCCTTGCTACGCGCGTTCACCGGGCCGGACCGGCCCGGCCGGGGCCGCGGCGCGCGGGCTGGCGGGGATTCCCGGAACTGGTACACCCGCGACACGTACACGCAGCACGGGCTTAACAACCGTCCGCCACATTTGGACATGTCGGAACGGCGGGTACTGAAAAAACCGGCCGGGAAGACCCACCGAATGTGGCGCCAAGGAATCCGGAGCGGCTCCCGGACACCATGGTGACCCTGGACGCGCACGGCCCGGCCCTGACCCGGCTCGCGTCCCGGCGGGGACCGCCGTCGTCCCGCCCCTCTGGGCCTTGTAACCCAGGGGGTGCGGCGGTTCCCGCCCCACTCCTTTTCCCCCTTTTCCCTTTTCCTGGTTCCGCCCTCGGGCGCCCCCGCCGGGGTCCGGACAGCCGTCCGGCCTCCTACGGGCGCCGGGCGACGCCGCGGAGACCCGGGCGGGACGACAGGCCTAAGCCCACTCGTCCTTCTCCTGCGTGCCGTGCGACCCGTAGACGCTGCCGAGCGCCTGGGCGACGTTCACCCCGATGACGCCGGCCCAGGTGATGAACAGCCCGGCGGTGCCCGCGTTGACCGCGCCGATGGCGGACAGCGGGATCGCGGCGATCATGGTGAACCCGGCGAACCCGTAGCGGGCGAACCGCGCCCCGTGCTCGGGAGGGCCGATCGGGCGGCGGCCGGCGCGGGCGAACGAGGTCTGCTGCTGCGCGAGTTCACGGCGTACACGCTGCTCGACACGGCTGTCGACGCGTTCGGCCACCTTGTCCATGAAGGAGTCGACGAGTTCCGGCTCGTACTCCGCCCCGAGGTCCTTGCGGGCCTGCAGGGTGGCGGAGAGTTCCTTGTTGAGCTCCGGGTCACGGGCGTCCATGTGGCTACCGTAGGCAGTGCGGGGGGTGGGCGACACTGGGGTCAGCCCCCGTTCCCACCCGGGGGCCAGCCGTCCCCGAGGAGGATCCGCCATGCCCGAAGTGCCCTTGCTCACCGCCCTGTACGGGGGCCGGGACCGGGCGGACGCGCTGACCGTGGACGGCAGGGCGTGCGGGTACGAGGAGCTGCTGGGCGCGGCCGGCGCGGTGGCGCGGCGGGTCGCGGGGACGAAGGCGTTCGCGGTGGAGGCGACCGCCTCGCTGGAGACCGTCGCCGCCGTCGTCGGCGGGCTGCTGGCCGGCGTCCCCGTCGTACCGGTGCCCCCCGACGCGGGCCCGGGTGAGCGGGAGCACATCCTGCGGGACTCCGGCGCCGAGCTGCTGACCGTGGACTTCGCCGAGCGCGCGGACCACGCCGGGCAGCCGGCCGGGGAGACCGCCCTGGTGCTGTACACCTCGGGGACGACCGGGCCGCCCAAGGGCGTGCTGATCTCGCGGGCCGCCATTGCCGCCGACCTGGATGCGCTGGCCGCCGCCTGGCAGTGGACCGCGCAGGACACCCTGGTGCACGGTCTGCCGCTGTTCCATGTGCACGGCCTGGTGCTGGGGGTGCTGGGCGCGCTGCGCACCGGCAGCCGCCTGGTGCACACCGGACGGCCCACCCCGGCGGCGTACGCGGCGGCCGGCGGCAGCCTCTACTTCGGGGTGCCCACGGTGTGGCACCGGGTGGCGCGGGACAAGCGGGCCGCCCGCGCGCTGTCCGGAGCGCGGCTGCTGGTGTCCGGCAGCGCGCCGCTGCCCGCGCCGGTCTTCGAGGAGCTGCGCGCGCTGACCGGGCACGAACCGGTGGAGCGCTACGGCATGACGGAGACCCTGATCACGGTGAGCGCGCGGGCCGCGGGCGCGCGGCGGCCGGGCGCGGTCGGCACGCCGTTGCCGGGCATCGTCACCAGGATCGCCGAGTCCGCCGACGGTATCGGGGAGCTGCAGCTCAAGGGCCCGACCCTCTTCGACGGCTACCTGGGCCGGCCGCAGGCGACCGCGGCCTCGTACACCGACGACGGCTGGTTCCGTACCGGCGACATCGCGGCCGTCGACCCCGACGGCACCCACCGGATCGTCGGCCGGGCCTCCACCGACCTGATCAAGTCCGGCGGCTACCGGATCGGCGCCGGGGAGGTGGAGAACGCGCTGCTGGCCCACCCGGCGGTCCGGGAGGCCGCGGTGGTCGGCGCCCCGCACGCCGACCTGGGGCAGCAGGTGGTGGCCTACGTGGTGGCCACCGGGGTGAGCGAGGCGGAGCTCACCGACTTCGTGGCCGCGCGGCTGTCGGCGCACAAGCGGCCACGGGCGGTCCGCTTCCTCGCCGAGCTGCCGCGCAACGCGATGGGCAAGCCGCAAAAGCGGTTGCTCCCCCCGCTGTGACCGGCAGGATGGGGGCAGGGGGGCCGCCGCTTGCCACTTGCCGGGCGGCAAGTAAGATCGGTGTCTGCAACCACCCAGACATGACCACCACCGGACGGCCTGGCGCCGTCCGGGTCGCCGATACCCGGGTACCGCTCCAAAGGGTGGCGGTGATACGCCCTGCCATGGAGGCAGCACCGCATGTTCCACCGCATAGGACGCACCGTCGTCCGCCATCCCATCTGGACGATCGTGGCGTGGCTGATCGCAGCCGTCGCGATCATCGCCACCGCGCCGAGTCTTCCGTCGAACAGCGACGAAAGTAGCTTCCTCCCCAGCAGCTACCAGTCGATCAAGGCGATGGACCTCCAGGAGAAGGCGTTCCCCTCGTCCTTCACCCCGTCCGCGATCGTGCTCTACCAGCGCACCGACGGCGCCCCGCTGACCGCCGCCGACAAGGCGGACATCACCCGGATCACCGACGGTCTGGGCCACAGGAAGATCGACCAGGTCCAGAAGGTCATCGCCGGCACCCCGTCCAAGGACGGCAAGTACCAGACGGCGCTGGTCCAGATGAACAAGGACACGGCCGGGCAGCCCGCCCAGCAGGACGCGGCCAAGGCGCTGCGCACCGACTCCGCGGACCTCGCCACCGGCACCGACCTCAAGGTGCAGGTCGGCGGCCAGGCGGCACAGGGCCTCGACCAGCAGGACGCCGGGAACACCTCGGACGCGGTGGCGCTGATCGGCTCACTGCTGATCATCATCATCACGCTGCTGATCATCTTCCGGTCGCCGATCGTGGCCGTCATGCCGCTGATCGTTCTGACCGGCCTGGTCTTCACCACCTCCAACGCGCTCATCGCCGACGCCACCAAGCTCTTCGGGCTCCAGGCCAACAGCTCCATCTCGGCGCTGCTGATCGTGGTGGTGCTGGGCGTCGGTACCGACTACTTCCTGTTCCTGATGTTCCGCTACCGGGAACGGCTGCGGGCCGGTGACGAACCCAAGCAGGCGATGGTCAACAGCGTCACCAGGGTCGGCGAGGCGATCGCCTCCGCGGCCGGCGCGGTGATCATCTCCTTCCTGGCGCTCGCGCTGTCCACCCTCGGCTTCCTCACCCAGCTCGGCCCGGCCCTGGCCATCCTGGTCGCGGTCACGCTGATCGCCGGTCTGACGCTCTTCCCGGCCGTCTGCTCGCTGATCCCGCCGCGGGTGCTGTTCTGGCCCGGCAAGAAGTGGCGGCAGGAGCCGTCCGACGCCCGGTTCGCCGCCATCGGCAGGCTGGTGGGCCGCAAGTCCGGGCTGGTGGTGATCGTCTCCGGCCTGGTCATGGTGCTGCTGGCGCTGGGCACCCTCGGCTACAAGGCGAACTACGACCTGGCCTCGGGGTCCATCCCCAAGACCAAGGAGTCCATGGTCGTCCAGGACACCATGCAGAAGGCGTACTCCGCCGGCGCCGCGGACCCGACCTCGGTCTTCCTGACCAGCACCGACGGCAAGCCGCTGGCCGGCATCGACTTCAACGCGTACCTGTCCGAGCTGCGCGCGGCCGACGGCGTCGCGGACGGCTCCTTCGACCAGAGGACCGGGCTCAACAAGGACCGGACCACCGCGCTGTTCTCCCTGACGCTCAAGTACTCCGGCGCCAGCGACCAGGCGATCTCCGCCGTGGGCAACGTCCGCAGCGTCGCGTCGGACAACGCGCCGCCCGGGACGGAGTCGGTGGTCGGCGGTACGTCCTCGATCTACCGGGACATCAACGCCGCCGTGAACCACGACTACCGCACGGTCTTCCCGGTGGCCGCGATACTGATCATGATCATCCTGGGGCTGCTGCTGCGCAGCGTGGTGGCCCCCTGGTACCTGATCGCGTCGGTGGCCCTCGGCTTCGGCGCCACGCTCGGCGCGACGGTGCTGATCTTCGGCCGCGGCGACGGGCTGATCTTCATGCTGCCGATCATCATGTACCTGTTCGTGGTCGCCATCGGCACCGACTACAACATCCTGATGATCGCCCGGCTCAGGGAGGAGGCCCGCGAGGGCCGCGAGCCACGCGAGGCCGCCGCCGAGGCACTGCGGCACGCGGGGCCGACGATCGGCGCGGCCGGGTTCATCCTGGCGGCGACCTTCGCCACCCTGATGCTGTCCGGCAACACCTTCCTGACCGAGATGGGCTTCGCCATCGCCTTCGGCATCGTGATCGCCGCGTTCGTGATGGCGATGTTCTTCACGCCGAGCCTCACCGCGCTCATCGGGCACGCCGCCTGGTGGCCGGGGCACGCGGACCGGGGCGGGGAGCCGTTCCCGTCCGGCGGTACGGCCCTGACCCCCGCTTCCGGCGCCGGCGCGGCGCCGGGCGGCGGCGGCCGGGAGGCCGAGGAGGCCGGCGAACTGGACGGATCGGGGCAGCGCGGCTGAGCCGGCACGCCGTCGGACGGCGCCGCTGACACGCCCTCGGGCGCACCCGCCACCGCACCGGCGGAGGTGCCGGGGCGCCGCGGTCCGCGGGGGCGCCGAAGTCGTCCACAGGGGCTGGGCAGGTGTCGACCACCTGTCCAGCCCTTCCGTTACGCTGGCGGAGCGCTGGACGGTCGGCGAAGGGCGCTGGTCGGGACGGCGTGCGGTGGCGGCGGCGCACGCCGTGCACCGGGTGGGCGCGGCGGTCGGCGGGGCGGTCGGCGGGGCGTCGCGGCGGGGTGCGGTCCGTGCCGCTCGCCTTGCCTGAGTGCATAACTTCATGCAGAGTCTTGTCCCGGTGAATAACGACGGGTGGGTCACGGGCCAGGGACGGGACTGCGATGGGTGACGCGGAGCGCGAAGCGGTGGCGGACGGGCCGGGCCGGGGTCTTCGTGCCGCAGCCGGAGCCGGTGCCGCCGCTGGCACGGGTGCTGACGTCGCCGCCGGTCCCGGCGTCGGCGCGGGCCGCGCTTCCGGCGCCGGTGCCGGAAGCGCGGTCGGCACCGGGACCGCGGCCCGGGACGGCGCCGGGGCGGCCGACGCCTCGGCCCGGCTGCTGAAACTCTTCGAGGCGCGGCGGCTGACGCCCACTCAGCGGCGCATCGCGCACTGCCTGGTCCGCAAGGCGGACGAGGCGCCGTTCCTGTCCAGCGTGGAGGTGGCCGAACTCGCGGGCGTCAGCCAGCCGTCCGTGACCCGGTTCGCGGTCGCCCTCGGCTTCGACGGCTACCCGGCGCTGCGCCGGCACCTGCGGGAGGTCGCCCCGGCCCAGTTCCCGCCGGACGCCGCCGGGTACAACGAGTACCAGCAGGCCGTGCACGCCGAGATCGAGAACCTGCGGCACCTGGCCGCGCTGCTCGCCGACCCCGGCCCCGTGGCCAGGGCCGGGACGGTGCTCGCCGCCTCCCGCCCACTGCCGGTGCTCGGGCTGCGGGCGGCCGGCGCCCAGGCCCGGGGCTTCGCCTACTTCGCGGCCAAGGTGCACCCGGACGTGCGGCTGCTGGACGAGGGCGGCACGATGCTCGGCGACCGGATCGACGCGGCGGTGCGGGCCGGCGCCAGCGCGCTGCTGTGCTTCGCCCTGCCCCGGCACCCGCGCGAGGTGGTCGACGCGCTGGCCTACGCCCGGCAGGCGGGCCTGACCGTGGTGGCGGTCGCGGACAGCGCCTTCGCCCCGGTCGCGGCCCACAGCGACCTGCTGCTGCCGGCCGCCGTGGGCACCGGTCTGGCCTTCGACACCGCCTGCGCCCCGATGCTGCTCGGCCGGGTACTGCTGGAGTCGATGTGCGACGCGCTGCCGGACCCGCAGGCCCGGCTGGAGGAGTTCGACGCGCGGGCGGCGGCCCGCGGCGTGTTCGTCGAATGACGGCGGAGGCCGAATGGCAGCGGACGTCTTAACGAAAATCTGAGAAACGCGAAGTACTCTCCCGAGCATTCGTTCAGCTGAGACGGAGGGAGCCCGACGTGGTGCGCGGGGCCTACACATTGGCGCGGGTGGCGGTGACGGTGCGCGCGGCGGCGTGCTGGTCGTGGTGGCTGGGGGTGATCGCCGCGGCGCCGGGGACGGCGGTGACGTTCAGCCCGACCGGACGCCGTATCGGCGTGATGGCGGGGGCGGCGCTGTTCGTCCTGGCCGCGGTGGCGGCGTTCGTGGTCCGCGGCGGGCGCTACGCACAGCGTGCCGAGGCCGCCTCGCGGGCCGCCAAGTCGGTGTACCTCCAGGACCGCCGGGTGACCGCGCGGGCCTGGCTGCGCCGCCGCCGCTGGTGGCTGGCCGCGGCGTTCGTGGTGGCCGCCGGCTCCTCGGTGCTGCTGCCGTGCGCGGGCGGCATGCTGGTCGGCGGCCTCGGCGCGGGGCTGTGGGCCAGGAGCCGCCGGGTGGCGCGGATCGAGCGGTCCGCGGACGCCCTGCTCTGGGTGCGCCCGGACGGCCGGCCCGACGCGTACGAGCTGACCGGCATCGCGGCCGGCGACGCGGCCCCGGGCGGTGGCCGGCGGCGCCGGTCGGCGGCTGCCGCCGCCGCACGGAGCCGGGTGGCAGTCAGCCGCTGACCGACCGCCTCCGCCGCAGGGGCGGCAGTCCGGCTCCGCTCTCGGCGAGCAGCTCCGCCTCGGTCTGCGCCGTGCGGACCGGGGCGAAGGCGACGCCGCCGTCGTCGGCCGCCACGTACCCGTGGACGGCCGGCCGCGGGAGCGAGTTGTAGGCGAAGTGGTTGGAGAAGTAGTAGGCGCCGGTGTCCAGCAGGGCCACGTGGTCGCCGGCCGCGAGCAGCGGAAGCGGGCGCGCCTTGGCCACCAGGTCGCCGGCGAAGCAGCACGGCCCTGCCACGTCCTGGACGACGGGCTCGCCGCCCTTCTCGCGGCCCGCACCGTCCAGGGCGAGCACCCGCAGCGGCCAGGCGTCGGGTACGAAGACGGTCCTGGTGGCGACCTGGGCGCCGGCGTGGGTGACCGCGATGGGCCGGCCGCCGGCCGACTTGGCGTACTCGACCCGGGCCAGCACGGTGCCGTTCTTGGCCAGCAGCGACCGGCCGAACTCGGTGACCAGCCCGTAGCGGCCGTCGAAGAGCCCGGGGACCTCGCGGCGCAGCAGGTCGGCGTAGGCGGCGAAGCCCGGGGCGGTCACGTCGGAGCCGAAGTTCACCGGGAGGCCGCCGCCGATGTCCAGGACGCGGACCTGCTGCCGCCCGGCCGCCCGGTTGATCCGCTCGGCCAGTTTGTAGGCCGCCCGCACCCCGGCGGCCATCAGCTCCAGCGGCACGCCCTGCGAACCGGTGTGGGTGTGCAGGCGGTCGAGCCACGGGCGTTCGGCGTAGGCGCGCAGCACCCACTCCTCGGCGCCCGGGTCGCGCAGCGCCACCCCGAACTTGGAGGTGGCGGTCGCGGTGCTCATCGCGCCGATGCTGCCGCCGCCGGTCTGCGGGTTGACCCGCAGCCCGACCGGCGAGGCGGAGCCGGGCACGGCGGCGCGCAGGGCGTCGATCCGGTCCAGCTCCAGCGCGTTGTCCGCGTTGACCGCGACGCCGAGCGCCAGCGCCCGCCGCAGCTCGGCGACGGTCTTGGCGGGGGAGTCCAGTACCGTCCGGTCGGCCGGGACGCCGGCCGCGCGGGCCAGTGCCAGTTCGCCGGGACTGGCCACCTCGGCGCCGAGCCCGCACTCGGCGAGCAGCGCCAGCACCGGTACGAGCGGGGCAGCCTTGACGGCGAAGGTGTGGGTGACCGTCATCCCGGGCGTGGCGAAAGCGGAGTGGAGGGCCGCCGCCGCGTGCTCGACGCCCGTGACGTCCAGTAGCCCGACCACCGGCTCGCCCTCGTTCACCAGCCCCTGCCGGACCGCCGCGCGCAGCGCGTGCCCCCGCCGTTTCCCCGGCTCATCACTCATGACGACCATCCCACCACCTCGTCCGGCGGCGCCGCCACCGGCCCCCTGCCGGCCGGCACCTTGTTGACTAGGGCTATTCAGCTGGCCAGGATGTGAATGAATAACTCCACCGGGTATCGCGACGACGAGGAGACCGGACCGATGACGGGACCGAGGCCGGTACGCGCACCGCGCGGCACGGCACTGAGCGCTCAGGGATGGCCGCAGGAAGCCGCGCTGCGGATGTTGCAGAACAACCTCGACCCCGAGGTCGCCGAACACCCCGACCAGCTGGTGGTCTACGGCGGCACCGGCAAGGCCGCCCGCGACTGGAACTCCTTCGACGCGATGGTCCGCACCCTGCGCGGCCTGAAGCAGGACGAGACCATGCTCGTCCAGTCCGGCCGCCCGGTCGGCGTGATGCAGACCCACGAGTGGGCGCCGCGGGTGCTGATCGCCAACTCCAACCTGGTCGGCGACTGGGCCACCTGGGAGGAGTTCCGCCGCCTGGAAGCGCTCGGCCTGACCATGTACGGGCAGATGACCGCCGGGTCCTGGATCTACATCGGCACCCAGGGCATCCTCCAGGGCACCTACGAGACGTTCGCCGCCGTCGCCGCCAAACGGTTCGGCGGCACGCTGGCCGGCACCATCACGCTGACCGGCGGACTCGGCGGCATGGGCGGCGCCCAACCGCTCGCCGTCACCATGAACGGCGGCGTCGTGCTCTGCGTCGACTGCGACCCGCGCGCCATCGAGCGCCGTCTCGGGCACGGCTACCTCGACGTCAAGGCCGACTCCCTCGACCACGCCCTGCGACTGGCCACCGAAGCCCGCGACGCCCGCCGCCCGCTGTCCGTCGGCGTTCTCGGCAACGCCGCCGAACTCGTCCCGCGGCTGCTCGCCCTGCAGGCCCCCATCGACATCGTCACCGACCAGACCTCCGCCCACGACCCGCTCGCCTACCTGCCGCTCGGCGTCGACTTCGCCGACATGGCCGACTACGCGGCCGAGAAGCCCGCCGAGTTCACCGAACGGGCCCGCGAGTCGATGGCCACGCACGTCGAGGCGATGGTCGGCTTCCAGGACGCCGGCGCCGAGGTCTTCGACTACGGCAACTCCATCCGCGGCGAGGCCCGGCTCGCCGGGTACGAGCGGGCGTTCGCCTTCCCCGGCTTCGTGCCCGCCTACATCCGGCCGCTGTTCTGCGAGGGCAAGGGCCCCTTCCGCTGGGCCGCGCTGTCCGGCGACCCCGCCGACATCGCCGCCACCGACCGGGCGATCCTCGACCTCTTCCCGGAGAACGAGTCGCTGGCCCGCTGGATCCGGCTGGCCGGCGAACGCGTCCATTTCCAGGGCCTGCCGGCCCGTATCTGCTGGCTCGGCTACGGCGAGCGCGACCGGGCCGGCGAGCGCTTCAACGAGATGGTCGCCGACGGCACCCTGAAGGCGCCCATCGTCATCGGCCGCGACCACCTCGACAGCGGCTCCGTCGCCTCCCCCTACCGCGAGACCGAGGCCATGCTCGACGGCTCCGACGCCATCGCCGACTGGCCGCTGCTCAACGCCATGGTCAACGTCGCCTCCGGCGCCTCCTGGGTCTCCATCCACCACGGCGGCGGCGTCGGCATCGGCCGCAGCATCCACGCGGGCCAGGTCACGGTCGCCGACGGCACCGCCCTGGCCGCCGAGAAGATCCGCCGCGTCCTCACCAACGACCCCGGCATGGGCGTCATCCGGCACGTGGACGCCGGCTACGACTCGGCGCGGAGCGTCGCCGCCGACCGCGGGGTGCGCGTTCCCATGCGGGAGGGCACCGTCGATGCGTGACGGCGGCGATCAGGCCCGCCCGGCGCCCGCGGACCACGGCCCCGGAACGGAGGTCCCGGCCCCGGCGGGCGGCGGAGCGGAAAAGGCGGCGCAAGCGGGGAGAGCGGGGGAGAGGGCCGGCGAGGGAACACGGCGGGCGGCGGAGAAGGCCGCCCGGCCGCCGGGGTTCCACGAGATGTGGCGGGACCTGCTGCCACTCGGGCGCAGCGCGGCCTCCGGCGGCTACCGCCGCTTCGCCTGGACGTCCGCCGACACCGACTGCCGCGCCTGGTTCCGCGCGCAGGCCGAAGCGCGCGGCCTCACCTACGAGGTGGACCGGAACGGCAACCAGTGGGCATGGCTCGGCGACCCCCTCGCCGGACAGGCCGTCGTCACCGGCTCCCACCTGGACTCCGTGCCGGACGGCGGCGCCTACGACGGCCCGCTCGGTGTGATCTCCGCCTTCGCCGCGGTCGACGCGCTGCGCGACCGCGGCGCCGAGCCCCGCAAACCGCTCGCCGTCGTCAACTTCGGCGACGAGGAAGGCGCCCGCTTCGGCGTCGCCTGCGCCGGCTCGCGGCTGACCGCCGGCCGGCTGACCCCGGACCAGGCCAGGGAGCTGCGCGACGCCGAGGGCGTCACCCTGGCCGCAGCCATGGAGCGGGCCGGCCGCGACCCGGCCGCCCTCGGACCCGACCCCGAACGTCTGGCCCGCATCGACGCGTTCGTGGAACTCCACGTCGAACAGGGCCGCGCGCTGGACCTGGCCGGCGCCCCGGTCGGCGTGGCCTCGGCGATCTGGCCGCACGGCCGCTGGCGCTTCGACTTCCGCGGCGAGGCCAACCACGCCGGCACCACCCGGCTCGAAGACCGCCACGACCCGATGCTGACCTACGCCACCACCGTGCTCGCCGCCCGCAAGAAGGCCCGGCTGGCGGGCGCACTGGCCACCTTCGGCAAGGTCGCCGTCGAACCCAACGGCGTCAACGCCATCGCCTCCCTGGTCCGCGGCTGGCTCGACTCGCGCGCCGCCGACGAGGACACCCTCGCCGCGCTCGTCGCCGCCGTCGAGCAGGCGGCCAGGGAACGCGGCGCCCGCGACGGCGTGGCCGTCCACGTGGTCCGCGAGTCCTTCACCCCGGTCGTCGAGTTCGCCCACGACCTGCGCGACCGGCTCACCCGCCTGATCGCGCCCACCGGGACAAACCCGGTGCCCGTGCTGCCCACCGGCGCGGGACACGACGCCGGAATCCTGTCCGCCGCCGTGCCGACCGCCATGCTGTTCGTACGGAACCCCACCGGGGTCTCGCACTCCCCGGCGGAGTCGGCGGCCGAGGACGACTGCGCGGCGGGGGTCGACGCGCTCGCCGACGTACTGGAGGGCCTCGCGTGCGGGTGACGTACTGGCTGGAGCACGCCTGGCTCGACACCTGTGTCGAACCGGGCGTGGCCCTGACCGTCGCAGACGGCCGGATCAGCGGACTGCGCACCGGGGTGGACACGCCCCCGCCCGGCGCGACCGCGCTGCGCGGGCTGACCCTGCCGGGCCTGGCCAACGCCCACAGCCACGCCTTCCACCGGGCGCTGCGCGGCACCGTCCAGGTCGGCAGCGGCACCTTCTGGACCTGGCGCGACGTCATGTACTCGGTCGCCTCCCACCTCACCCCCGACTCGTACTTCGACCTCGCCCGCGCGGTGTACGCCGAGATGGCGCTGACCGGCATCACCTGCGTCGGTGAGTTCCACTACCTGCACCACCAGCGCGGCGGCGTTCCGTACGGCAATCCCAACGCCATGGGCGAGGCGCTGATCGCCGCCGCCGGCGAGGCCGGCATCCGGATCACCCTGCTGGACGCCGCGTACCTGCACGGCGGCCTGTCCCACGGCGGCTACCGCCCGCTGGAGGGCACGCAGACCCGCTTCGGCGACGGCACCGCGGACCGCTGGTACGACCGCTGGACCCGGCTCAGAGGCGGCGGCCACGCCAGGATCGGCGCCGCGCTGCACTCGGTACGCGCCTTCTCCGACCGGGACGACTACGCCGCCTTCGCCGACCGGACCCGCGACGTGCCGGTCCACATCCACCTGTCCGAGCAACCCGCCGAGAACGAGGCGTGCCTGGCCGTCCACGGGCGCACCCCCGCCCGGCTGCTGGCCGACTCCGGCTTCTGGGGCCCGCACACCACCGCCGTGCACGCCACCCACCTCACCGACGAGGACATCGCCCTGCTCGGCGGCGCGGGCGGCACCGTCTGCATGTGCCCCACCACCGAACGGGACCTCGCCGACGGCATCGGCCCGGCGCTCCGACTACAGCGCGCCGGCTGCCTGTTGAGCCTGGGCAGCGACAGCCACGCGGTGATCGACCTGTTCGAGGAGGCGCGCGCGCTGGAGCTGGACGAACGGCTGCGCAGCCGCACCCGGGGCCACTGGACCGCCGCTCAGCTGCTGCGCACCGCCGCCGAGAACGGCCACGCCGGCCTCGGCTGGCCGGACGCGGGCCGGCTGGAGGCGGGCGCGCTCGCGGACTTCACCACGATCGCGCTGGACTCGGTGCGCACGGCGGGCCCCCCGCCGCGGCTCGGCGCCGAGACGGCCGTATTCGCGGCGACTGGAGCGGACGTCCGGCACACCGTGGTGGGCGGTCGGCCGGTCGTCCGCGACGGGGTGCACCAGCTCGTCGAGGACGTGCCGGCGGCCCTGGCCAGGGCGATCGCCGCCGCCCGGCCGGACTGACCCCGGCCCGGACTGCGCGCCGCACCCCGGCCCGCAGCAGGTGAGGACCCGCCCGGCCGATCCGGCGCGGCGGCGGCACACGGACGGCACGGACGGCACGGAAAGCGGAGGCGAAAACGATGACGACCAGCACGGTCATCACCAACATCGGCACCCTGGTCACCAACGATCCCTCCCTCTGCGCTCCCGGCGACCCCCTCGGACTGGTCCGGGACGCGGCCGTCGTCATCGTCGGCGACCGCGTCGTGTGGACCGGTGGGACAAGCAAAGCACCCCCCTGTGACAACCGGGTCGACGCGGGCGGCCGGGCGCTGCTCCCCGGCTTCGTGGACTCCCACTCCCACCTGGTCTTCGCCGGCGACCGCGGCGCCGAGTTCGCCGCCCGGATGTCCGGCCGCCCCTACACCGCGGGCGGCATCCGCACCACCGTCGCCGCCACCCGCGCCGCCTCCGACGCCGAGCTGTCCGCGAACGTCGCCCGGCACCTGGCGGAGGCGCTGCGCCAGGGCACCACGACGATGGAGACCAAGTCCGGCTACGGCCTGACCGTCGGCGACGAGGCCCGCTCGCTGCGGATCGCCGCCGCGCACACGGCCGAGGTGACCTATCTCGGCGCCCATGTCGTCCCGCCGGAGTTCGCCGCCGACCCGGCGGGCTACGTGGACCTGGTCACCGGCCCGATGCTCGACGCCTGCGCGCCCCACGCCCGGTGGATCGACGTCTTCTGCGAGCGGGGCGCCTTCGACGGGGACCAGGCCCGCGCCGTCCTCACCGCGGGGCGGGACCGCGGTCTGGTCCCCAGGGTGCACGCCAACCAGCTCGGACCCGGCCCCGGCGTCCGGCTCGCGGTGGAACTGGGCGCCGCCTCCGCCGACCACTGCACGCACCTCACCGACGCGGACGTCGAGGCGCTGGCGGGTTCCGCCGGCACCACCGTGGCCACCCTGCTGCCCGGCGCCGAGTTCTCCACCCGCGCCGTCTACCCGGACGCCCGCCGCCTGCTGGACGCCGGCGCGACCGTCGCGCTGTCCACCGACTGCAACCCCGGCTCGTCCTTCACCACCTCGATGGCGTTCTGCGTCGCGGTCGCCGTCCGGGACATGCGCATGACCCCCGATGAGGCGGTCCGCGCGGCCACACACGGCGGCGCGCGCGCCCTGCGCCGTACCGACGTCGGTACGGTCGCGCCGGGCGCGCGCGCCGATCTGCACCTTCTGGACGCCCCCAGCCACGTCCACCTCGCCTACCGCCCGGGAGTGCCCCTGACGGCTGCGGTGTGGCAGGCCGGACGGCTGCTCGTAGGACCGGCGGCCCCGTAGGACCGCCGGTACGTCCGCCGGTCGCCGGGTACGTCCGCCCGGCCGCGACGGGCGGCGGGGACGGTGCGGCGGCGGACGTACCGGCCGAAGCGGCCTACTCCTCGACCAGCAGCCCCCGGCGCAGCCGGGACAGCGTCCGGGTCAGCAGCCGCGACACGTGCATCTGGGAGATGCCCAGTTCCTCGCCGATCTCCGACTGGGTGAGGTTGCCGACGAACCGCAGCGAGAGGATCTCCCGGTCCCGGGACGACAGGCCGGCGATCAGCGGCTTCAGCGACTCGACGTACTCCACGCCCTCCAGGTCGTGGTCCTCGTAGCCGATCCGGTCGGCCAGGGCCCCCTCCGGGTCGTCATCGGCGGGCTGGGCGTCGAGCGAGCTGGCGGTGTACGCGTTGCTCGCCGCCATGCCCTCGATGATCTCGTGCTCGGGCAGGTCCAGCCGGTCGGCTAGCTCCCGTACGGTGGGCGTGCGGTCCAGCTGCTGGGCCAGCTCGTCGCCGGCCTTGGCCAGGTCGAGCCGCAGCTCCTGCAGCCGCCGCGGCACCCGCACCGACCAGCTGGTGTCGCGGAAGAACCGCTTGATCTCGCCCACGATGGTCGGCATCGCGAAGGTCGGGAACTCCACCTCGCGGGTGAGCTCGAACCGGTCGATCGCCTTGATCAGGCCGATCGTGCCGACCTGGACGATGTCCTCCATCGGTTCGCTGCGGGTGCGGAACCGGGACGCCGCGAACTTCACCAGCGCCAGGTTCAGCTCCACCAGCGTGTTGCGGACGTACGAGTACGCGGGCGTGCCCTCCTCCAGCGTCCGGAGGCGGGCGAAGAGCGTCTTGGACAGGGCGCGCGCGTCGACCGGTCCGATCTCCTCGTAGGGGGGAATCTCCGGGAGCCCCTGAAGACCCCCGAACTGTTCCTGCGCATGATCCAGGCCGAGTCGGGGTGTCATGTGCTCCTCCCTCTTTCGCGTCGGCGGTCGGCGGCCGGTGCCGGGCGGCCGTGCCAGTGCCGTACCTCCAGCTGTACCCCCTGTCCGGAGGGTGCCGCAAGTCCGCGGCGGGCGGCGCGCGGCCCGGCCGCCGGGAGACGGCGCGGCAGGTGACGAGCGCACAAAAGCTGTGTGCAGGGCGTATGAGCGGGGTGTGGGAAACGTGCCGACTACCGTCACCGCCGCCGAACGCGTAGGGTCGGGTGGCGCGTCACCAGGGATGTAGTAAGGAGCTCACATGGACCGCGACGCGGTCGGCACGGCCGGCCTGGGCAGGCTGCGTGTCGAGGTCAGGCAGGTCGGCGACAGCGCCGTCTTCACGCCGTCGGGAGAGCTGGACCACCACACCGCGGACGTGCTCGCCGAACCGCTGGGCGCCGCGGTCGACGCCGGGACCACCCGGCTGGTGATCGACTGTGCCGACCTGGCGTTCTGCGACTCCACGGGGCTGAACGTGCTGCTCGGCGCCCGGCTGCGGGTCGAGGCCATCGGCGGCGCGGTGCACCTGGCGGCGATGCGGCCGACGGTCGCCAGGGTCTTCGAGATCACCGGGGCAGAGACGGTCTTCACCGTTCATGACACCCTTGACCAGGCACTTCAGGGGTAGTGGCGGGTGGACGGGGGCGGCGTGAATGACCATCGCCGGAGCGGACGCGCATTGTCGCCGCTCTCGACGTGTTCCCGGAGATCGACCGGGCAGAAGACCGACGGACCGCAGTTGGACATCCGTGAGGTGAGGCCCTGATGAGCACCACTCGGCCCTACGCCGCGGACGATCGCGGCCCGGACACGGGAGGCTCCGAAGGCGAGCCCGACGTGCCCCCCCGGACGCCAGAGCAGGAGAAGCGGCTGGCGCTGTCGGGGGAGAGCGGCATCGTGCCCCGGGCCAGGGACTTCACCCGGCAGGCGCTGAACGAGTGGGGCTGGCTGCCCGCCGCCACCGCCGACCGCCGGGCCGCCGCCGAAGACGTCCTGCTGGTGGTCTCCGAGCTCGTCACCAACGCCTGCCTGCACGCCGGCGGTCCCGAGGAGCTGCGGCTGCGGCACAGCGCCAAGGCGCTGCGTATCGAGGTCGTCGACGGCGGCCCCGGCGACCCGGCCCCCCGCACCCCGCACCGCGCGGGCCGCCCCGGCGGCCACGGCATGTTCATCGTGCAGCGCCTCTGCCTCGACTGGGGCGTCACCCGCCAGGACGGCCGCCCCGGCAAGACGGTGTGGGCCGAACTGGCCGCGCCCTCCTAGGGCCTGTCGTCGGGATCGTCGCGGTGCCGCGGGGTCCGGCTGCGCACGCCTGCCGCGTTCCCGCCGGTCGGCGACGCACCACGCCGCCTCCCTCCTCCGCCGTCCCCGCCCCCACCGGACCCCGCTCCTCGACCCGCGCAGATCCACCCGACAGGTCCCGGCCCTCTCCGCGTCCCCTTCCACCCGGCCCTCCCGTTCCTGCTCCGGCGCCCGCGCGCCTGAGACGTCCCTCACCTCTGAGGCGCCTGCACACCCGCACGCGCCCCGACGCCTCCACCGCGGCCGACTGAACCACCGGGCCGCCGGCGGGGAACCCGGCCGGTCACGGAGTTCCGCCGCGCCCCGGGCGGAGCGTCGTCCGTGGCCCCGTGCGCACCAGCGAGTCGCGGCTGCCCCGTGCGGACTACCATCAAGCCCATGACCCGCGTACTTCTCGCCGAGGACGACGCATCCATCTCGGAGCCGCTCGCACGCGCACTGCGCCGCGAGGGCTACGAGGTCGAGGTGCGCGAGGACGGACCCACCGCATTGGAGACGGCACTGCTCGGCTCCGTCGACCTGGTGGTGCTGGACCTGGGCCTGCCCGACATGGACGGTCTCGACGTGTGCCGACGGATCCGGGTGGAGGGCCACACCTTCCCGGTCCTGGTGCTCACCGCCCGAGCCGACGAGGTCGACACCGTCGTCGGTCTGGACGCCGGTGCCGACGACTACGTCACCAAGCCGTTCCGCCTCGCCGAACTGCTCGCCCGGGTCCGGGCGCTGCTGCGCCGCGGCACCGCCGAGCCCGCCCAGCCCTCCACCCACGGCGTACGGATCGACGTCGAGTCGCACCGCGCCTGGATGGGCGACGACGAACTCCAGCTCACCGCAAAGGAGTTCGACCTCCTGCGGGTGCTGGTACGGGACGCCGGCCGGGTCGTCACCCGCGAGCAGCTGATGCGCGAGGTCTGGGACACCACCTGGTGGTCGTCCACCAAGACCCTGGACATGCACATCTCCTGGCTGCGCAAGAAGCTCGGCGACGACGCGGCCAACCCGCGCTTCATCTCCACCGTCCGCGGGGTGGGCTTCCGGTTCGAGAAGAACTGACCCGCCGCCTCCATGCGCCGCCGCCTGATCTCCTCCACGCTGGCCGTGGTGCTCGTCGTCATCGCCGTCTTCGGGATCTCGCTCGTCGTCGTGGAGGCCAGGACCATCCAGAGCAGCGCCCAGGACGGTGTGGAGTCGGAGTCGGTACGGCTGCTCAGCCTCGTCGAGGACCGGCTGCTGGCCGCCGAGCCGGTCGACGCCAAGGGTCTGGAACGACAGGTCGCCGACGGCCGCTACGCGGTGGTACGCGTCCCCGGCTACCCCGAGATCAACCTCGGCGACCTCCCGCACGGCAAGGTCATCTCCTCCGCCCAGACCGGTGACCACGGCGAAACCGTCACGGTGGAGGAGTCGCGCTCCAAGATCAGCCAGCAGATCGGCCGCACCCTGCTGGTGATCCTCGCGGTCGCGCTGCTGGCGGTGCTCGCCGCCGTCGCCCTCGCGGTACGGCAGGCCCGGCGGCTGGCCAGCCCGCTCACCGACCTCGCCGAGACCGCCGAGCGCCTCGGCTCCGGCGACCCGCGGCCCCGGCACCGCCGGTACGGCGTGCCCGAGCTGGACCGGATCGCCGACGTCCTGGACGCCAGCGCCGAACGGATCGGCCGGATGCTCACCGCCGAGCGCCGGCTGGCCGCCGACGCCTCCCACCAGCTGCGCACCCCGCTGACCGCGCTGTCCATGCGGCTGGAGGAGATCGTGGCCACCGCCCAGGACGAGGAGGCGGTCAAGGAGGAGGCCACCATCGCGCTCGGGCAGGTCGAGCGCCTCACCGACGTGGTGCAGCGGTTGCTCACCAACTCCCGCGATCCCCGTTCCGGCTCCGCCGTCGACTTCGACCTCGACGAGGTGATCCGCCAGCAGGTCGAGGAGTGGCGCCCCGCCTACCAGTCCGAGGGCCGCGCCCTGGTGGTCTCCGGCGGCCGGTCGCTGCGCGCCGTCGGCACCCCCGGCGCGGTCGCCCAGGTACTGGCCACCCTGATCGAGAACTCCCTGATGCACGGCGCCGGCACGGTCGCCCTCCACACGCGTGTGACCGGCAACCAGGCCGTGGTCGAGGTCTCCGACGACGGCCCCGGCGTCCCCCCCTACCTCGGCGCCCGCGTCTTCGAACGCGCCGTCAGCGGCCGGAACTCCACCGGCCTCGGCCTCGCCGTGGCCCGCGACCTCGCCGAAGCGGACGGCGGCCGGCTGGAACTCCTCCAGCAGCGCCCCCCGGTCTTCGCGCTCTTCCTGGCCCAGGAGATCCTCCCGCGCCGGGACACGCCGCCCGACGAACCCGCCGCCTGAGCCGTCCGCGCGGCTCCGGGACGAGGAAGCGGCTCAGCCGTCCAGCTGGCCTATGGTCGCCGTCGAAGGGCCGCGCCGTGCTCGCAGCGCGACCGCCGCGGACTCCGCGCCGCGCAGCACCCGGACCGCGTTCTGCCAGGTGAGCTTGGCCAGGTCGGCGTCGGACCAGCCGCGGCGGAGAAGCTCCGCGACCAGGTTGGGGTAGCCGGAGACGTCCGTGAGGCCGTCGGGGGTGAAGGCGGTGCCGTCGAAGTCGCCGCCGATACCGAGGTGGTCGATCCCGGCGACCTCGCGCATGTGGTCGAGGTGGTCGGCGACGGTCGAGACGGTGGCCGCCGGCCGCGGACGGACCGCTTCGAACGCGTGCTGGACGGCCATGCCCCGCGGGGTGGTGTCGAGCGGGTGGAGATCATGGGCGCGCATGTTGGCGTCGGCCTCCAGGGTCCACTCGATGGCGGCCGGGAGGACGAACTTGGGTACGAAGGTCGCCATGGCGACGCCGCCGTTGCCGGGCAGGAGCGCCAGCACGTCGTCGGGGATGTTGCGGACGTGGTCGCAGACCGCGCGGGCCGAGGAGTGCGAGAAGACAACCGGTGCCTGCGCGATCCGCAGGGTGTGGCGCATGGTGTCGGGGGAGACGTGCGAGAGGTCCACCAGCATGCCCAGCCGGTTCATCTCGCGGACCACCTCCTCGCCGAAGGCGGTGAGGCCGTGGGCGGCGGGCTCGTCGGTCGCGGAGTCCGCCCACGGGGTGTTGGAGTTGTGGGTCAGCGTCATATAGCGCACACCGAGCGCGTACAGCCGGCGCAGGACGGCCAGCGAGCAGTCGATGGAGTGGCCGCCCTCCGCGCCCATCAGGGAGGCGATGCGCCCCTGCGCGCGGGCGGTCTCCATGTCGTCGGCGGTGAGGGCGAGCCGCAGGTCGTCGGTGTAGCGCTCGGTCATCCGGTGGACCACGTCGATCTGCTCCAGCGTCGCGGTGACGGCCGCGCCGCCGGTCCGGTCCACCGGCACGTACACCGACCAGAACTGCCCGCCGACCCCGCCGGCGCGCAACCTCGGGATGTCGGTGTGCGTACGCCCCGTCTGGTCGACGGAGATGTCCAACCGGTCGAGGTCGTACGCCACCTGCTCGCGCAGTCCCCATGGCAGGTCGTTGTGCCCGTCCACCACGGGATGGGCGGCCAGCAGTTCGCGGGCCCGGGGGAGAAAATCGGTCAGAAGTTCCATGCCGGACACTGTATTTCGCCGGTCAGCCGAGCCGCTGGAGGCCCTGTGGAAAACTTCCCGGACAAGCCGCTGACCGGCGGAGACAGAACGAGGGCCTGTCGTGTGGATCTCCGGGGACCGCGACGCCGCGCAGCTCCGGACGACAGCCTAGTGCCCGAAGCCGAAGCCCGCCGCCGCACCGGCGGCCTTCGCCCGCAGCCGCTTCCCCTTCTCGGTCGCCTCCTCGTTCAGCGAGACCTGGAACTCCCGCATCCGCGCCAGCAGTTCCGGATCGTGCGCGGCGAGGATCCGCACCGCCAGCAGCCCCGCGTTGCGGGCCCCCGCGACCGAGACCGTCGCCACCGGCACCCCGGCCGGCATCTGCACGATCGACAGCAGCGAGTCCATGCCGTCCAGGTGTTTGAGCGGGACCGGCACGCCGATCACCGGCAGCGGCGTCACCGCGGCCAGCATCCCGGGCAGGTGCGCCGCGCCGCCCGCGCCGGCGATGACCGCCTTGAGACCGCGTCCGGCGGCCTCCTCGCCGTACGCGATCATCTCGCGCGGCATGCGGTGCGCCGAGACCACGTCGACCTCGTACGGCACGGAGAACTCCTCCAGCGCCTGCCCCGCGGCCTCCATCACCGGCCAGTCGGAGTCGGAACCCATCACGATGCCCACCACGGGCGCGTTACTCATCGATCGTTCCTCGCAGGTAGTCGGCCGCGTGGCGGGCGCGCTCCCGCACGTCGGCCAGGTCGTCGCCGTAGGTGTTGACGTGCCCGACCTTGCGGCCCGGCGTCACGTCCTTGCCGTACATGTGGATCTTCAGCCCGGGATCCCGGGCCATGCAGTGCAGGTAGGCCGTGTACATCTCGGGGAAGTCGCCGCCCAGCACGTTCGCCATCACCGTCCAGCGGGCGCGGGGCCGCGGGTCGCCGAGCGGCAGGTCGAGCACCGCCCGCAGGTGGTTGGCGAACTGCGAGGTGGCGGCCCCGTCCATGGTCCAGTGGCCGCTGTTGTGCGGGCGCATGGCCAGCTCGTTGACGAGGATGCGCCCGTCGGCGGTCTCGAACAGCTCGACCGCCAGATGCCCGACGACGCCCAGCTCGCGGGCGATGGTCAGTGCCAGCCCCTGCGCCCGCGCCGACAGCTCCTCGGGCAGTCCGGGCGCGGGCGCGATCACCGTGTCGCACACGCCGTCGACCTGGATCGACTCCACCACCGGGTAGGCGACCGCCTGCCCGTGCGGTGAGCGGACCACGTTCGCCGCCAGCTCGCGGACGAAGTCCACCTTCTCCTCGGCGAGCACCGGCACCGCGGCGCGGAACGGCTCCGCGGCGTCCGCCTCGGACCGGACGATCCACACGCCCTTCCCGTCGTACCCGCCGCGTACGGTCTTCAGCACGACCGGGAAGCCGCCGGTCTCCGCCGCGAAGCGCGCCACGTCCGCCGGATCGGCGACGATCCGGTTCCGCGGGCAGGGCGCCCCCAGGGCGGCGAGCCGGGCCCGCATGACGCCCTTGTCCTGCGCGTGCACCAGCGCGTCGGCGCCGGGCCGCACGATCACACCGTCGGCCTCCAGCGCCCGCAGGTGCCCGGCCGGGACGTGCTCGTGGTCGAAGGTGAGGACGTCGCAGCCCGCGGCGAAGGCCCGCAGCGTGTCCAGATCGCGGTGGTCACCGACGGTCACGTCGGCCACCACCTGCGCGGCGGACTCCTGCGGTGTGTCGCTGAGGATCCTGAACCGGATCCCGAGCGGGATGCCCGCCTCGTGCGTCATACGGGCGAGCTGGCCGCCACCGACCATGCCGACTACGGGGAATGTCACTTTTCTTCCTGCCGGGATACGCGCGTGGTACGCGGGGCTCGGGGCCCGCCCTCGGACAGGGCCCGCCCCCGGAAACTGGCTCGACCAGGGTATCCGCCGTACGAGAGGAGGAATAACGCCCATCGAACGCCGTATTTTCGCACAAGGCGGTTAGCATGATGAGGACCACTGGCAGCGTCACCCCGACCTCACCAGGCACCCGACCCCCGACAGACAGGGCCGAGCGAACATGAGCGGACTGCGCTCACTGCGTTCCAGGCTTCGCCTGGTGTACCGCGAAATCGCCAAGTTCGGCGCCGTCGGCGCGGTGGGTGTGCTGGTCAACATCGGTGTGTTCAACCTGGTACGGCACAGCACCGAACTGCAGACCGTGCGGGCCAGCATCCTGGCCACGGTGGTGTCCATCGCCTTCAACTACCTGGGCTTCCGGTACTTCACCTACCGCGACCGCGACAAGGCGGGCCGCACCAGGGAACTCAGCCTGTTCCTGTTCTTCAGCGCGATCGGCCTGGTCATCGAGAACGGCGTCCTCTACCTGGCGACGTACGCGTTCGGCTGGGACAGCCAGCTGCAGAGCAACGTCTTCAAGTTCGCCGGAATCGGGGTCGCCACCCTCTTCCGCTTCTGGTCCTACCGCACCTGGGTCTTCCGTACGATGCCCGCCCGCGGGGCCGTGGAGCAGGCGGAGTCCTTCCTCACCGGGGCGGACCGCCGGGCGCCGGCGCAGCCGCGGCCCAAGCGCAGCAAGGCCGACGCGGACAAGTCGAGCTGACCGGCGGGGGCGCGCGAGGCCCGGCCGACCCCTGTACCGGCCGCACCGCCCCACCCCGCACCGTACCTTGCCGCCCACGGCCCCGGTCTTAGCGCCTGAGGCCGACCAGGGAGCACACCTGAGGCCGGTAGCACGGCCAAGAGGGACCGGTTCGCGGGCCGGGAGAGGGGACCGGCCCGCGCCCTCCCCCGAAAGAAACGCCCTCAGGCCGACGGACGCCCCATCGCGCGGTACGTCCAGCCCGCCTTGCGCCACAGTGCCGGATCGAGCGCGTTGCGCCCGTCCAGGATGTGCCGCCGGTCCGCGACCTCCCCGAGGCTCGCCGGGTCCAGCTCACGGAACTCGCGCCACTCGGTGAGGTGCAGGACGACCTCGGCGCCCCGTACCGCGTCCAGGGCGGTGGGGGCGTAGCCGAGAGTGGGGAAGATGCGCTGGGCGTTCTCCATGCCCTTGGGGTCGTAGACGGTGACCTGGCCGCCCTGGAGGTGGATCTGGCCGGCCACGTTGAGGGCCGGCGAGTCGCGTACGTCGTCGGAGTCGGGCTTGAAGCTGGCGCCGAGTACCGCGATCCGGCGTCCCAGGAAGCCGCCGCCGACCGCCTCGCGGGCCATCTCGACCATGTGGGTGCGGCGCCGCATGTTGATGGAGTCGACCTCGCGCAGGAACGTCAGGGCCTGGTCCGCGCCCAGCTCGCCGGCCCGGGCCATGAAGGCGCGGATGTCCTTGGGCAGGCAGCCGCCGCCGAAGCCGATGCCGGCCCGCAGGAACTTGTGGCCGATCCGGTCGTCGTGGCCGATGGCCTCCGCGAGCTTGGCGACGTCGCCGCCGGCCGCCTCGCTGACCTCGGCCATCGCGTTGATGAAGGAGATCTTGGTGGCCAGGAAGGCGTTCGCGGCGGTCTTGACCAGCTCGGCGGTGGGGTAGTCGGCCACCACGAAGGGCGTGCCCTCGGCGATCGGCGCCGCGTAGACCTCGCGCAGCACCGTCTCGGCGTGCTCGCCGGTCACGCCGACCACGATCCGGTCCGGGTGCAGGGTGTCCTCGACGGCGAAGCCCTCGCGCAGGAACTCCGGGTTCCAGGCCAGCTCGGCTTCCGCTCCCGCCGGGGCCAGCCGCTGCAGCAGCCCGGCCAGCCGGCCGGCGCTGCCCACCGGTACCGTCGACTTGCCGACCACCAGGGCCGGGCGGCGCAGATGCGGGGCGAGCAGCGAGAACGCGCTCTCCACGTAGCTCATGTCGCAGGCGTACTCGCCGTGCTTCTGGGGGGTGTTGACGCAGACGAAGTGCACGTCGCCGAACTCGGCCACCTCCTCCCAGGAGGTGGTGAAGCGCAGCCGCCCGCTGGCACCGTCCGCTCCGGCCACGTGCCGGGCGAGCAGGTCCTCCAGACCCGGCTCGTACATCGGTACCTTGCCGCGTGAGAGCATCTCGATCTTACGGGGGTCGATGTCGAGCCCGAGCACCTCGAATCCGAGTTCCGCCATGGCGGCGGCGTGGGTGGCGCCGAGGTAGCCGGTGCCGATGACGGTGAGCTTCAGAGGCATGCGCCGAAGCATAGTCGGCACTCGGTGAACCAAATGATGTATGGAACATGGCCACTCGGTCCACAATGCGTGCAGAGATCTAAGGGGTGGGTTGTGGCCGAGAACGGCGACGCCGGCAGAGGCGGTTTCAGTGCGGGGCGGGTCCCGGCGGAGGACCAGGGGGCGGGCGCGGCCGCGCCGTGGGCCCCGCCGGGGAAGACGGAGGACCCCTCCCCGTCCATATCCCGGGAGGGCGCCGCGGGCGACCTGCCGGGCCCGGGACCCGGCGGTCCTGCGGGCTTGGCGCCGGGCCGCACCGGTGCCGGCGGGGCGTCTTCGGACGACCCGGACCGCGACGAGCCCGCCCGCCGCACCCGGCGCCGCCGCCGTACCCGCAGGGTCCTCTACGGCGCCCTCGTCCTGCTGTGCGCCGGCGTCCTGCTGGCCGCGGGCACCACCTACTGGGCGTACCAGCACTACACCGGCCGCGTCGACCGTATCCCCAACGCCTTCCCCACCGGCGTGCCCGAGAGCGCGCTTCCCCCGCCATCCAAGGACGGCAGCCAGACCTTCCTGCTGGTCGGCCTGGACGCGCGGTCCGACCTGCCGACCACGGGCAAGGACGCCAAGGCGCCGGAGTGGAAGCCGGGCGCCCAGCGCAGCGACACGATGATGCTGGTCCATCTCCCGGCCGACCACAAGCACGCCTATGTCGTCTCGCTGCCCCGCGACTCCTGGGTCAGCGTCCCGGGCCACGGCAAGGCCAAGCTGAACGCGGCCTTCTCCTGGGGCGGCCCGCCGCTGCTCATCGACACCGTGCAGCGCCTGACCAAGGTGAAGATCGACCACCTCGCGGTCATCGACTGGAGCGGCTTCAAGAAGCTCACCGACGCGGTGGGCGGCGTGGACATCACCGTCGACAAGACGGTCTCCCGGCTGCACGGCGGCGGCCCTGGCGCGGTCTGGACGGCCGGTACGCACCACATGGACGGCGACGAGGCGCTGGACTACGTACGCGAGCGGTACGGGCTGCCGAACGGCGACCTGGACCGTGCCCACCGGCAGCAGAACTTCCTGCGGGCGGTGCTGGTCAAGATGCTGTCGGGGGGCACCTTCAGCAACCCGCTCAAGCTCAAGAGGACGCTCGACCAGGTCACGTCCGTGGTCAGCGTGGACGACCAGCTGTCCAACGGCGACCTGCGCGGACTGGTGTGGGGCATGCGCGACGTCAGGTCGTCCGACATGGCCTTCATGAACGCCCCGGTGGGCGGCTTCGACATGATCCAGAAGCAGTCCGTGGTGCTGCTGGACGCCAATGCCGCCGACGAGCTGTGGGAGTCGATGCGCAACGACACGATGACCGACTTCGTGGCCACCCACAGCCTGGACACCCTGGGCGACAAGGTGTCGTGAACGTCACCCGCCCCGGCCGGCGCACCCCGTAGGCCCCCTGGCGACCCCCGCCCTAGGATCGTAGGGTTACTTAACGGTAGTTAGCACTCGGGGAGTGAGACACAGTGGCCGGATCCTCCGACTTCGACTTTTTCCGGACCTCCGAAGAGCACGACATGCTCAGAGCCGCCGTGCGCTCGCTCGCCGAGGCGAAGATCGCGCCCTTCGCCGCGGAGGTCGACGAGCAGGCGCGCTTCCCCCAGGAGGCGCGCGACGCCCTGGAGACCAACGACCTGCACGCAGTGCACGTACCCGAGGCGTACGACGGCTCCGGCGCGGACGCGCTGTCGACCGTGATCGTGATCGAGGAGATCGCGCGGGTCTGCGCCTCCTCCTCGCTGATCCCGGCGGTCAACAAGCTCGGCTCGCTGCCCGTCCAGCTGGCCGGCTCCGAGGAGCTCAAGGCCAAGTACCTGGGCGCGCTGGCCCGCCGCGAGGGCATGTTCTCGTACTGCCTGTCCGAGCCCGACGCCGGCTCCGACGCGGCCGGCATGAAGACCCGCGCGGTCCGCGACGGCGACTCCTACGTGCTCAACGGCGTCAAGCGCTGGATCACCAACGCCGGCGTCTCGGAGTTCTACACGGTGCTGGCCGTCACCGACCCGGACCAGCGCTCCAGGGGCATCTCGGCCTTCGTGGTGGAGAAGGGCGACGAGGGCGTCTCCTTCGGCGCCCCGGAGAAGAAGCTCGGCATCAAGGGCTCGCCGACCCGCGAGGTCTACTTCGACAACGTGCGCATCCCGGCCGACCGGCTGATCGGCGCCGAGGGCACCGGCTTCGGCACCGCGATGAAGACCCTCGACCACACCCGCATCACCATCGCCGCCCAGGCCGTCGGCATCGCCCAGGGCGCGCTCGACTACGCCAGGGGCTACGTCAACGAGCGCAAGCAGTTCGGCAAGGCCATCGCCGAGTTCCAGGGCATCCAGTTCATGCTCGCCGACATGGCCATGAAGCTGGAAGCGGCCCGGCAGCTGACCTACGCCGCCGCGGCCAAATCCGAACGTGTGGACGCCGACCTGACCTTCTTCGGCGCCGCGGCCAAGTGTTTCGCCTCCGACGCGGCCATGGAGATCACCACCGACGCGGTCCAACTCCTGGGCGGTTACGGCTACACGCGCGACTATCCGGTGGAGCGAATGATGCGCGACGCCAAGATCACGCAGATTTATGAAGGCACCAACCAGGTGCAGCGGATCGTCATGTCACGCAACCTGCCCGCGTAACCTCCTGCGTCGCAACTGTGTAATAACCGCAGCTCGAAGGGCACCCCGCGGGGTGCCCTTTGGACTGTTGGGGTGGTTTAGCGGTCGGTTTGCGATCAATTGACAAGCGTCCGAAGGGGCTTGTAGAGCTGTGGGGGCCATCAGCGGGACGGGGGGCCCGAGCGTCTGCTGAACGGCCTTTCTCTGCTTGTGATCCGAGTCCCGTGAAGGGAAGACGTGTCCACTAACCGCCGCACCGCCATAGCGGTGCGATCCATTGGCGTCGCCTCCGCCGCAGCCGCTCTCGCGCTGGGCGTCGCAGGCAGCGCGTTCGCATGCAGCATCTCCGAGTTCTCCGGCAGCGCGTCGTGCGACGACGCCGGCCACGGCGTGATCACGGTCGTCGACAAGGACGGCTCCAGGACCCCCGTGACGATCACCGTCAAGCAGGGCGACACCCAGGTCGGCCAGCAGGAGAACGTGATCGGTTCCGCAGGCGGCGTCGACGTCGACTTCACGGTCGACTGGCAGCCGAACACGACCTACACGGTGACCGTCGTCAAGACGCACGGCGGCAAGGTCGGCGACACCAAGATCACCACGCCGGCCACCGCCTGCGTGACGACGCCGCCGCCCACCACCGCCCCGCCCACCACTCCTCCGCCCACCTCCCCGTCGGAGTCGCCCACCACGGACACCCCGACCACCACGCCGGCGACCGAGTCGCCCACCCCGGCCCCCAGCGGCACCACCACGGCCCCGGTCGTCGCCGACACCGGCAACGCGCCGTCCCCGGCGGCCGGCGGCACCACCAACCTGGCCGAGACCGGTGGCAGCAGCAGCACCCCGATCATCGCGGGTGTCGCGGCGGCGCTGGTCGTCATCGGCGGCGGTTCCGTGTTCGCCCTGCGCCGCCGCAGGCCGGCCGCGCGTCACTGACGCCGCCGACGGCTCACCGCTCCACCCTCACCACGGCCGTACGACACCGGTGTCGTACGGCCGTGGTGCGTCCGCGGACGCCGCCCGTCCGCGGACGCCGCCTGGCGGCACTCGGGGGTCCCCGACGGACGGGCCCCGAGGAGCCGCTGAAGGCTTCCTGAGGCGGTCCGGACCGCCTCAGGGCGGTGGGGGTGTTCCGTCACCGTTGTCACGAATCAGCACCCGCCGCGTACCTGACAGCCGCGGAGCGGTACGCTGCGGCGCCGCCACTAGCCGATCGGCGGCGGCACCACGGCATGTCAGTACGTCGCACGGCGCACGTGAAATTGGGGGCACCTCATGGCTATACGCAAATCGACGATGCAGGAGCAGGTGGCGCAGGCCATCGCGGAGATCAACCCGGCCGACCGGCCGATCGTCACCTTCCACACCGTCACCGGGCCCAGCCCGTGGCTGATGGACAACCTGGGCCTGCTCGCCCAGGCGTTCGTGAAGTACTACTTCGTCACCGTCACCGAGCAGGCCGTGGTCTTCCACAAGGCCGGCCGGATGACCGCCCGTCCCAAGGAGCTGGTGGCGGCGATACCGCGCGCCGAGGCCGCCGGCCTGGTCAGCGACGTCCGCCGCAAGGTGCTGTGGAGTTCGCTGCGCTTCCAGCTGCCGGGCCAGGAGAAGCCGACCCGCCTGAACGTGGGCCGCTACTGGCGCGCCGAGCTCGACCAGTGGGTGCCGGCCGTCACCGGCCAGCCGATCGCCGCCTGACGCGATCACCGATCCGCCGTACACCCGGGGAAGCACCGGCGGCCCCGGCCCCGCGACGAACCCGCCGCGGGGCCGGGGCCGCCGTCCGTCCCCCGAGGGCGCCGCTACCGGCCGCTGTCGGCGACCGTCACCTTCTGGTCGCTCCTGAGCTCGTCGAACAGCGGCTTCGCCTTCGCCATGTCCCACTTGACGGCGTCCCCGTCGTTGGGCGTCATGTAGTTGGCGTTGGCGATCGGCACCGTGATCGAGTGCCCACTGCCGCCGGTGACCCCCTTCATCGCCCAGAACATGGACGCCAGGTCCGGCAGGCTCATCTTCTTGTCGACGACCAGCGTGTCCAGGCCGGAGCCGATCACCGGGTAGAGCTTGAACGGGTTCAGGACGGTCGACGGCGAGGCCGCCTGGTGGGCCAGGGTGGACAGGAACTTCTGCTGGTTCCGCATCCGGCCGAGGTCCTGGTCGGCCTCCTGGTGCCGCTGCCGGACGAAGGCCAGCGACTGCCTGCCGTCGAGCGTCTGGCAGCCGGCCGAGAAGTCCGCCCCGGACGCCTTGTCGTGCAGCGGCTTGTCCAGGCACATCTTCACACCGCCGAGCGCGTCGACCAGGTTCACGAAGCCGGAGAAGCCGATCTCCGCGTAGTGGTCTATGCGGATGCCGGTGTTGTACTCGATGGTCCGGGTCAGCAGCTCGGGGCCGCCGTCGGAGTACGCGCGGTTGAGCTTGTGCGTGGAGGCCGCGTACCGCTTGTGCGTCCGCTGCCCGGTGAAGGCCGGAATGGTGACGTACGAGTCGCGGGGCAGGCTCATCATCGTGGTGCCGTTGCCGCCGGTGTGCAGGATCATCATGGAGTCGGTGCGCTGGCCGCTGTCGGCGCCGGTGTGCAGCTGCTTCTCCTGCTCCTTGGTGAGGCCCTCGCGGCTGTCGGAACCGACGATGAGATAGTTGGTGCCCTTGCCCGTCGGCGGCCGGTCCTCGACCTTGCCCAGGTCGACCTCCCGGCGCACCTTGGAGTCGGCCCAGAAGTACGTGGAGGCGGACACCACGAGCAGCACCACGACCAGACCGAGGGCGGCCCAGCCGATCTTCCTGCGCGTGCTCCAGCGCGGGCCGCGCGGGGCGCCGGGCCCACCGGGGACGCCGGCACCGGGCGGCCCGTACGCGCTGGGCGGCCCGTACGCGCCGCCGGGGGCGCCGCCCGGCTGCGGGCGGCGGCCGGACTGCGGCGGGACCCCGCCGGCGGCAGCGGCCCGGCGCGGCGACAGTTCAGGGGGCAGCGGGGGCTCGGTGCGCCGGCGCCGCTCGGTGTCATCGCTCCAACCGTTCATGCCCGCCAGTGTGCCCGGCCGTCTTCGGGGACCGGGAATCGCAGGCGGTTCTGTAGCAGACCCGATGCATTCGGCCACCGGCCGCAGCGAATCCGTGACGGACCTAAAGTGGGACGCGTGATCGATTCCTCCGCCGGTCCGCAGACCGGACCCGAGCCCGGTCCGGAAGCCGGCCGGGCAGCGCCGGGAACCGGCCCCCGCCCCGACGGGGAGGGCGGGCGGGACACCCCGGCGCGGCTGTCCACCCCGGCCGTCCCGGTGATCCCGGGGAAGCCCGCCTCGGCGTCCCGGATCACGCTCTCCCACATCATGAGCGCGCACGACACCAACCTGCTGGGCACGGTGCACGGAGGCGTGGTGATGAAGCTGGTGGACGACGCCGCGGGCGCGGTGGCCGGCCGCCATTCGGAAGGCCCGGCGGTCACCGGCGCCATGGACGAGATGGCCTTCCTGGAACCGGTCAGGGTGGGCGACCTGCTCCATGTGAAAGCCCAGGTCAACTGGACCGGCAAGACCTCCATGGAGGTCGGGGTCCGGGTCGTCGCCGAGCGCTGGAACGAGTCCGGCCCGGCCAAGCAGGTCGCCAGCGCGTACCTGGTCTTCGTGGCCGTGGACGCCGAGGGCAGGCCGCGCCCGGTGCCGCCGGTGATCCCCGAGACCGACCGGGACCGCCGCCGGTGGCAGGAGGCCCAGATCCGCCGCACCCACCGGCTGGCCCGGCGCCGCGCGATCCTGGAGCTGCGCCGGGAGCGGACGGCCGAGGGCCTGGACGGATGAGCGTCCCGGGCCACGGGTGCGCCGCCCTGTCCGGCGCCCTTAGGACGCCGACCACGGGTGCGCCGCCGTGTTCTGCCCGGCGCCCCGAGGTCAGCGGGCCGTAAGAGAGCCGGCCGGCCGCGAGCCTTCCCGTGCCGCCGCCCAGGACGGCTACGGGCACACCACCTCGTCGCCCGTGACCGCGTCCTCCCCGACGCCGCCGGACGCCACCGACACCGGGGCGACCCTGGCGAAGTTTGCGCCGAGGGTGACCGCCATGACGGGGCCCTGCCCGGCCACCGGCACCAGTGCGGCCCCCGGCAGAGCCGCCGCCAGCGACTTCACCGAGCGGTCCCAGCGCGGGTCGTAGCGGATCACGGTCCGGGCGGCGCCGTGGGCGGCCGTGGTCGGCAGTCCCGGGGTGACGAAACCGGTGGCGCGTAGCGCCCGCTGGGCCCCGGCGGCCAGCCCGCTGGTGGCGGTGCCGTTCGCCACCGTGACACGGATCTGTGCCGGGTCGACCGCAACCTTGGTGCCGCCCCTGTGCGCCGGGTCCTGCCGATGCGGGACCAGCGGCCGGTCGGCGCGGATCGCGGCCCACAGCCTGCCCGCCTTCGCGTCGTCCCACTTCACGGTGGAGCCGACGCCGGGGACCTCGTGGTCCGGATCGCTCAGCGGCACCGAGACGAACTCCGAGGAGCCGGCCGACAGGCCCTTCATGCCCTTGGCCAGGGCGATCAGGTCCCCGGCCCCCAGCCGCTGGTCGGCGCGGACCGACCCGAGCGCGGTACCGGCGATCCTGCCCACCGCCACCGGGTCGCCCAGCGTGTTCCCATCGGTGATCTTCCGGATGACCTGCGCCAGGAAGCGCTGCTGCCGCTGCATCCGCCCCAGGTCCGCCGAGCCGTCGATGTGCCTGGAGCGCACGTACTGCAGCGCCCGGCCGCCGTCCAGCGTCGTCGTGCCCACCGGGAGGTCCAGCCCGGTGTAGGGGTCCCTGAGCGGCACGGCGGTGCAGACCGGCACTCCGCCGATGACGTCCACCGTCCTCATGAAGCTGGTGAAGTCGACCTCCAGGTAGTGGTCGACGTGGATCCCGGTCAGCTGCTCGACGGTGCGCACGGTGAGCTTGGCGCCGCCCTCCGCGAACGCCTGGTTGATCTTCGCGGGCCGGGCGGCGGCGGGCGGCGGCGCGGACCGGGCGCCGGCGCTCCCGGCGTCCGGCACGGCGGACGCCGGCGGAGCCGGCGGCGGCTTTCCCGGCAGCCGTACGTAGGTGTCGCGCGGGATGCTCACGACGGCGGCCCGGCGCCGGTCCGCGGACAGGTGGATCAGCATGATGGTGTCGGTGCAGTGGCAGGCCGTGCCGCCCAGGTGGTAGCGCTGCCTGTCCGACGGGTCCAGGCCGTCGCGCCCGTCGGTGCCGACCAGCAGGAAGTTGGTGCCTTTGGTGCCGTCCGGCCGCCCCTGCATCCCGCCGAAGGCGTCCACCCGGCCGATCGCGCCGTTCACCCCGGTGACGACCGCGTGGCCGACACCGCTCACGGTGATCACCAGCAGGGCCAGACCGCCGGCGACCCGGGTGCTCCAGCGGATCGGCGGCCGGGGGCGCGGACGCCGGCCGGCCGGCGGGCGGCTGCCGGGCGGGGGCGGGCGGCGTCGGGTGGGCGGCACGGGGGAGACCTCCAGCCATCGGGTGCAGACCCGTTCAGGCTAGTGACAAATAGGACAGTAGGTCCTGGCCCCACGCGCTGGGGTCCCCCGTAAGCGGTAACGTTTGCCGCGATGAACGCCGCCACGAATCCCGCGCTCCCGGCCGTCTCCGTGATCATGCCGGTGCTCGACGAGGAGCGCCACCTGCGCAACGCCGTCCGGCACATCCTGGAACAGGACTATCCGGGCGCGCTGGAGGTCGTCATCGCGCTCGGCCCCTCCCGGGACCGTACCGACGCGATCGCGGCCGACCTGGTCGCGGAGGATCCGCGGGTCCACACCGTGCCCAACCCCACCGGACGCACCCCCGCCGCGCTGAACGCGGCCATCAAGGCGTCCCGGCACCCGGTCGTGGTCCGGGTGGACGGGCACGGGATGCTCTCGCCGGACTACATCGCCACCGCCGTGCGGCTGCTGGACGAGACGGGCGCGGCCAACGTCGGCGGCATCATGCACGCCGAAGGCGAGAACGACTGGGAGCACGCGGTCGCCGCCGCGATGACCGCGAAGATCGGCGTCGGCAACGCGGCCTTCCACACCGGCGGTCAGGCCGCCCCCGCCGACACCGTCTACCTCGGCGTCTTCCGCCGCGAGGTGCTGGAGCAGCAAGGCGGCTACAACGTGGAGTTCGTCCGCGCCCAGGACTGGGAGCTGAACTACCGCATCCGCGAGGCCGGCCACCTCATCTGGTTCTCGCCCGAACTGCGGGTCTCCTACCGGCCCCGGCCGAGCGTGCGCACCCTCGCCAAGCAGTACAAGGACTACGGCCGCTGGCGCCGCGTCGTCACCCGCTACCACCACGGCTCGGTCAACCTCCGCTACCTCGCCGCTCCCGCCGCCCTGCTCGCCAACGCGGCCGGCGTCGTCGTCGGCGCCGCCCTCACCCCGTGGGCCCTTACGGTCCCGGCCGCCTATGTCGTCGGCATCGTCGCCGGCTCGCTGCCGGCGGGCCGCGGCCTGCCGTTCGGCGCCCGGCTCCGTATCCCGCTCGCCCTGGCCACCATGCACATGTGCTGGGGCTACGGCTTCCTCACCAGCCCCCGCTCGCTGGCCCGCAAGGTCATCGCCAGCCGCCGCCCCGCGGTCAGGGCTGCGGCCACCGAGCCGGCGGACGTCTAGCGACGGCCGGGCAGGCGACGGCCGGCCGGGCGTATAAGGCGGTCGAGCGCGTTAGGCGGTCGAGCACGTAAAACGGTCGGCTGGCACGTCGAGGACCCGGCGGGCACCCGGGCGGCACGGCCCGGCGCCTATTGAGGCGCGACGGCGCACCCCGCACGGTCCGCGGTCGTCATCCGGAGCCCCTTGGGCGGTGACGTGGGCGGCCCGATGGGGGTGCCCGGCGCGGTGTAGTCGGCGCCCAGGGTGAGCGTCATGTAGGCGAGCGGCTTCGCGTCGGCCGTGCCCTGGTGGAGGGCGGTGGCGGGCAGGCCCATCATGGCGGCCAGCGAGCGGGCCTGGTCGGCCTGGTTCGGCGCGTAGGCGAGGGTGGTCCTCGCGAGCGGTGCGGGCGCGTCCCCGCCGTTCGCGGACCGGTTGACGCCCTCGTCGTTCTGCAGCCAGTTGAGCACGTCCTGGGATGCGCCGAAGACGCCGCTGCCGTTGAGGACGGTGACCCTGGTGTCGTGCGGGGTCGTCCTGGGTCCCACCAGGCGGGGATCGGGCGCCGCCGGCCTCCCGGACAGCGGGACGTCGTTCCTGACCAGTGAGAAGAGCTGCGCCGCCTTGTCCCGGTCGACCACGACCGTGGCGTGCGCCGGGTCGGCCGGGTTGGCCTTCGTGGGCAGCGTGGTGAACGTGAGGTGCCCGGCGTCCACCTTGCCCAACTGCCCGGATAGACCGTCCAGCGCCGTCTCGCTGCCGAGCGGGGTGTCCACGGTGAGCGCCTTCGCCGCAGCCAGCGTCCTCAGCCGTGCGGGGTCCGCGGGCAGCTCGGCGAAGCAGGCGCCGGCGCCGTCCGCCGCCGTCGACAGGGCGCGGACCCGCGCGGACCCGAGCATCAGGAAGTGGTCGACCCGGACGCCGGTGAGCTGCTCGACCAGGCGTACGGCGCAGCCCGGGTCGCGGCCGTCCACCCCGAGGCTGTCGGCCGCCGTGGGGGAGGCGGCGTGCTGCGGCGAGCCGGGGACGACCCTGGTCCCGCCGCCCTGCCGCACCGTGGGGCAGTCGGGGATGCCGGTGACGACGTCGCCGGGGATACCCACAGCGGTCGCGTTGCTCCGGTCGGCCGCCACGTGCAGCAGGATCGTGGTGTCCGCGGCTCCGGCGCCGCCCGTCGGGGCGTCGGCGGCACCGATGAGCAGCAGGTTCATCGGCCCGCTGGACGACAGCGTCCTGGCGCCCGCGTCACCGATGTCCACGGTGCCGACGCGGTTGCCCGCGGAGTGCCCCGAGGCGAGCACGGCGACCCCGCCGGCCACCAGGGCCACCCCGGCCGCGCCCGCCGCCCACAACAGCGGCCTGTTGCCGCTCTTGCGCGCCTTGCGCCGGCGGCGGCCGGGCGGGGCCGCGGCGCGACGGCCGCCGCGGCCGGGGGCAGCGGGCGCGGCGCGGTCCGCGCCCGGCGGCCGGGCGGGACCGGGCGGCGCCTCGGCGGCCGGCTGCGGCGGCTCCTGCCGGGCGGCCGGATCCGCCGGGCCCAGCCGCAACTGATAGGTGCCGGTCGCCGGGTCCAGCACCCACTGGTCCGCCGGGTCCACGAAGTCAGGCCCTTGCGCGTCCACGGTCGCCTCGGTCCTCCGTACAGTTGCCGGCCGGCCGGATCATCCGACACACGCCGTGCTGTCCGCCTCGGTCTTCTGTACCCCGTCGGGCACGGTGGTCGGCGTGCCGATCGGAGCACCCGGCCTGGTGAAGTCGGCGCCCAGGGTGAGCGTCATGTAGGCGAGCGGTTCCGCGTCGGCCGTGCCCTGGTGGAGGGCGGTGGCGGGCAGGCCCATCATGGCGGCCAGCGAGCGGGCCTGGTCGGCCTGGTTCGGCGCGTACTCCAGGGTGGTCCTGGTGAGCGGGGCGGGAGCGTTGCCCGCGTTCGCCGAGCGGTTGACGCCTTGCTCGTTCTGCAGCCAGTTCACGGTGTCCTGGGCGGCGCCGATGACGCCGCTGCCGTTGCGGACGTTGACCCGGGTGTCGTGCGGCGCCGCCTTGGGGCCCACCAGCCGCGGGTCGGGCGCCGCCGGGGCCTTCCGCACCTCGGTGAGCGAGACGTCGTTCCTGACCATGGACAGCAGCTGCGGTGCCTTGACGGGGTCGACGACGACGGTCGCGTGGATCTTCTCGTTCGGGTTGTCCACCACCGGCAGTGTGGTGAAGGTGATGTGCTTGGTGTCGACCTTGCTGAGGTCCTTGGCCAGGCTGCTGAGCTTGCTGACGCTGCCGATCGCGCTGTCCACGGTGAGCGCCCTGGTGGCCGCGTTCGCCAGTGTCCACAGCTTCGAGGGGTTGGTCAGGGTGCCGCTGGACTTGATCTGACGGATCATCGCGCTCAGGAAGTTCTGCTGCAGTTTGATCCGGTCCAGGTCGCTCTGGTTCTGCAGCGCGTGCCGGGTGCGTACGAACTCCAGCGCCTGCTCGCCCTGGATCTTGTGCGGGCCGCTGCTCAGGTTCAGGTGCGACTTGGGATCGACCAGCGGCCGGGCCAGGCAGACGTCGACACCGCCGACCGCCGTGGAAAGGGTCCTGACCGCCTCGAAGTTGACCATCATGAAGTGGTCGATCCGCAGGCCGGTCATCTGTGACACCAGCCGCATCGTGCACCCCGGGTCGCGGCCGTCCTGCCCCAGGCTCTCGTTGAACTTCGGCGTGGTGAGCTGCATGGGGGTGCCGGGGACGACTTTGGTGGAGCCGTCCTCCTGCCTGGTCGGACAGTCCGGGATGGCCGTCACGATGTCCCGCGGGACGCTCACCGCGGTGGCGTTGCTGCGGTCCGCCGAGACATGGAAGACGATCGTGGTGTCCGCGTGCCCGACACTGCCGGTGTCGCCGTACTTGCCGCCCAGCCCCTGCCGGCTGTCGGTGCCGATCACCAGGATGTTCATCGGGCCCTCGTGGGTGACGCTCTTGCTGCCCGCGTCGCCGACGTCGACCGTGGTGATGTTGCCGTTGATGTGCTCGTAGACCAGGTAGCCGCCGACGCTCGCGGCGATCACCACGAAGCCCAGGACGCCGCCGGTCCAGGCGAGCACCTTCTTGCCGCGCGACATCCCCTGCTTGGTCCTGCGGCGGCTGCGCGGACCGGCCGGGACCGCGGCGGCGTTCCGCGCGGCGCGGCGGCCGCGGCGGGACGGCCCGTCGCCGGGGGGCGCGGCGTCGGAGGGTTCCGCGGAACGCTCGGCGGTGCCACGGGCGTTGCCCTGCGTCGGCACGCTCGGTGACGGCGCGTCGCCCGGCTCCAACCGCAGCTGGTACGTGCCCGTTTCCGGGTCCAGCACCCACTGGTCCGCCGGGTCGATGTTCCTACGGCCTTGCGTGTCCACGGTCCCTCGGGTCCTCCATCCGGGATGGGCCGGAGCGCTCACATTAGCCGCACAGTTCAGCGCCGACACGCGGCCGTGACGAATCCCGTGTCCCTACAACCGGACAAACCTTGACGATCCCGTCGGCGACTTGTGGGTGCCCTCGGTGGCTTTTCACTGGTCTTCGCCGCAGATGTCACGGTCCGCGGTCGTTCCGCGATACGTGGGACCGGGGGTGGGGGTCATGGCCGGCCAGCCGGTGGCCGGTGTTCCGGTGGCGGGTGTCGCCGCGGTGGGCGTCCCGGCGCCGGGCGAGGCGGTGGTGGGCGTCACGGTGCCGGGCGAGGCGCTCGGGGAGCCCGCGGGTACGTCCCCGGTCACGTTGACGGCCCGGTCCTCGCGCAACGCCGTGAACAGCGTGTCGGCGTCGGGCTGCAGCAGCTGGTCGCGGTTGTGGTCCGCGACGTAGGGCTCCTGAGGGAGGGTGAGGAAACGTATCGCCCCGGTCGGCGTCTGCTGGATGCCGTGCGCGAGGTCGTACAGCTCGGTCAGCGAGTCGAGCCCCGGGTCGGCGGTCAGCGAGGAGGTGGCCGCGGACAGCAGCGGGTAGAGCCTGACCGGGTTGAGCAGCACGCCGTCGCTGCGCACCTTTTTGACCAGCGAGGCCAGGAAGTCCTGCTGGCGTTCCATCCGCTGGGTGTCGCTGCCGTCGCCGAGGCTCTCGCGGGCCCGTACGTATCCGAGCGCCTGCTCCCCGTCCAGCTTCTGCACTCCCGCGGGCAGGTCGAGCAGGGCGTTGACGTCGTGCACCGGCTCGGGCACGCACACCTCGACGCCGCCCACCGCGTCGACCATCCTCTTGAAGCCGGTGAAGTCGACGATCAGGTGGTGGTCGATCCGGATGCCCGTCATGTCCTCGACCGTGCGGATCGTGCAGGCGGCGCCTCCCCGCTCGAACGCCCAGTTGAACTGCTCGAACCGGGCCGGGACGGTGCTGCCGTCGGACTTCGTGCAGTCCGGCACCCGCGCCATCAGGTCGCGCGGGATGCTCACCGCGGTGGCGCTGCCGCGGTCGGCCGCCAAATGCAGCAGGATCGTGGTGTCGGAGCGCTGGGTGCCGCTGTCGTGGCCGTACTTCTCGTTGCCGGCGCCGCGGTTGTCCGAACCTATGAGCAGGATGTTCTCGGCCCGGTCCGGCCCCTGCGTGGGCCGCTCCGCGTCCTGGGCCCGCAGTTCGTTCTCGGCGGTGGTGTCGGTGGTGATGTTGCCGTCGAGCCGCTCGTACAGGTACCAGGAGCCCGCGCCGAGGGCGAGGACGAGGAACGCGGTGCAGACGGCCAGGACACGCAGCCACCGGTAGCCGGGCCGCCGGCCGGGGGCGCCGGTCCCGGCTTCCGGAGAGCCTTCGGGAGCCGTGGTGGCGGCGGGCTCGCCCTTGGGGGGCTCGTGTGGCGTGGTCACGTCGCTGCCTGTCCCTCAGATGTCCACCCGGCGGGTGGCCGGTTGCCGGCTGTTTTCGGGGAATCGAACCCGAGTACCCCACCAGCACCCGTTCAGACAGTCGAACGGCTCGGTTGGTTGCCTGTCATGCCGAATTCCCCGCGCGGTTCAGGGGAAACCCGGGCATCCGGCCGGGGGACGGACGGGGTCGGCGGACGAAACATCGTACGGGTGTGCGGTTTCACGGGTACGCAGTCGTACGGACTTCCGGTCGTACGGTCATGTGATCGTACGAACGTCCCGTCCCGTCCCGTCGCGGCGGGGCGCCGGGGCGCGGCCGTGCGAACGGCGCGGTCGTCACGGCCCCGTGCCCGCCCGCCCGTACGGTCATCCGCCCGCCGTGTGCGTGACGCGCTCGGAGTCCTGACGCCGGGCCAGCTGCTCCGCGGGCAGCGCGTCCAGGTGGCGGCACAGGACGACGGAGGCGTCGACCGCGAGCGGCGCCAGCAGTCCGGCGGCCAGCCCGTCCCACGTGCCGTACGGCAGCCCGGACAGCACCCGGGAGCCGCGGGCGAGCCCGAGGACCCGCGCCGACGCCAGCGCCCGGTCCACCACCTCGCCGGCGCCCAGTACGGCGCCGCCCGGCAGCTCCAGCGCGGGGGCGTCCGGCCCGACCGGCGCGTACGGCGCGAAGCGGTCGCCCTGGCCCGGCACTTCCACCGCGTAGTCGGAGAAACCGGCCGGCGGCCGCGGGAAGCGGCCGCCGAGCGGGCGCAGCGCCAGCGCCACCCGCTCGCCCCGGCAGGCCCGCGCCGCCTCCAGGGTGTCGGGCCCGGTCACCACCAGGTCGGCGCCGGCCGGATCGCCACCGGGTGCCACCACCACGCCGGTCGAGAAGGCCGCCAGCAGCCACACCGCGCTCTGCCAGTGCGCGGGCAGCAGGAGCGCCAGCCGGTCGCCCGGCCGGGCCCCCAGATCGCCCTGCAGCAGGTTCGCCGTCTTCGCGACCCAGTTGGCGAAGCTGGCCACCGACAGCTCGACGCGTTCGCCGGTCGCGTCGTCGTAAAAGGTGATCAGCGGCCTGGCGGCGTCGGTGCGCAGAGCGGCGGCGAGCAGTGCGGCGGGGGTACCGGTGGTGGGTGTCACGCCGGTCAGGCTACCTGGCATGATCGGGTAGTCCCGGCTGGGCCGTACGAGTAGCGTCGCGTGACGTGACCGACGGGCCGTCAGATCGGGATTCATCAGCTTTCACGCCTTATGTCACCATCTTCCCCATGCCTGCACCCACGCCTGCACAGAGCCTCAGGGCGGCCGCCGAAGCCACGGGTTTCGCCGGACGCGCCGAGCGCCGTTCCGCGACCGAGGCCATCCTGCTGGTCGGCGGCAAGGGGACCCGGCTGCGGCCGTTGACCGTGAACACCCCCAAGCCGATGATCCCGGCGGCCGGCGTGCCCTTCCTCACCCACCAACTGGCGCGGGCCCGTGCGGCCGGCGTCGAGCACGTCGTGCTCGCCACCTCCTACCTCGCCGAGGTCTTCGAACCGTACTTCGGCGACGGCTCCGCGCTCGGGCTGCACCTGGAGTACGTCACCGAAACCGACCCGCTCGGTACCGGTGGCGCCATCCGCAACGTCGCCCACCGCCTGCGCTCCGCGGCCGGCGACCCGGTGCTCGTCTTCAACGGCGACATCCTCACCGGCCTCGACATCCCCGCGCTCGTCGCCACCCACCGCCGCACCGGCGCCGACATCTCGCTGCACCTGACGAAGGTGCCCGACCCGCGGGCCTTCGGTCTGGTGCCCACCGACTCGTCCGGCCGCGTCACCGCCTTCCTGGAGAAGCCGCAGACGCCCGAGGAGATCGTCACCGACCAGATCAACGCCGGCGCGTACGTCTTCACCCGGTCGGTCATCGACACCGTTCCGGCCGGCCGCCCGGTCTCCGTCGAGCGCGAGACCTTCCCCGAACTCCTGGCCGCCGGGGCCCACCTGCAGGGCATGGTCGACTCCACGTACTGGCTCGACCTCGGCACGCCGCACGCCTTCGTCCGCGGCTCGGCCGACCTGGTGCTCGGACGCGCCCCCTCGCCGGCCGTCCCCGGCCGCCACGGCGAGCGCCTCGTGCTGCCCGGCGCCCAGGTCGCCGAAGACGCCAAGCTCTCCGGCGGCACGTGCGTCTGCGCGGGCGCCGTCATCGGCTCGGGGGCACGGGTCGACGGCAGTGCGGTGCTGGCCGGCGCCCGGGTGGACGCGGCCGCGGTGGTCAGGAACTCCCTGGTCGGCGCGGGCGCCAGGGTCGGCGCCCGGACCGTCCTGGACGGCGTCGTCATCGGCGACGGCGCGTACGTCGGCCCCGACAACGAACTCGCGCCCGGCGCCCGGGTGTGGTGCCGGGCGCGGATCGACGCCGGCGCGATCCGCTTCTCCTCCGACCAGTAGCCCGGGGGTGCGGCCGGGGGGAGCCGTCCCGGCGCCGGGTACGCTCGGCGGATGCCTGCACCGCGTACGCGCCCTGAGGGCGGCGGTCCGCCCCCGGGGAGCCGCCCCGGCGCGGTGACCGCACCGCCGCGGACGCGTACATGGGTGCCGGGCGGACCGCTCGACGTACGGCTGACCGTCATGCCCCTGCGCCGGGGCGGCGGCGACCCGGCCTTCCGGATCACCCCCGACGGCGCGGTGTGGCGGGCCAGCCGTACACCCGCCGGGCCCGGCACCCTGCGCGTCACCGGCAGCCCGGCCGCCTTGGAGGGGCAGGCGTGGGGTCCGGGCGCGGACTGGCTGCTGGACGCCCTGCCCGGCCTCCTGGGCGCCCACGACGATCCGGCGGCCTTTGTGCCGCGACACCGCGTGGTTTACTACGCCCACCGGCGCCATCCGGGGCTGCGGCTCACCCGCACCGGGCTGGTCCTCGAGGCGCTGATCCCCACCATCCTCGAACAGAAGGTCACCACCGTCGAGGCGTACCGCGCCTGGAGGCTGCTCCTGTTCCAGCACGGCGAGCCCGCTCCGGGACCGGCCCCCGCCGACCGGATGCGGGTCATGCCCGACGCCCGTGGCTGGGCCCGCATCCCCTCCTGGGACTGGCACTGCGCCGGCGTCGACGCCAAGCGCGCCGCCACCGTCCTGCGCGCGGTCCGCGTCGGCCCCCGCCTCGACGCCCTTGCCGCCGTCCCCGCCGAGGACGCCGCCGCCCGCCTCCAGACCATCTCCGGCATCGGCCCCTGGACCGCCGCGGAAACCCTCCAGCGCAGCCACGGCGCCCCCGACGCCCTCACCGTCGGCGACCTCCACCTTCCCCACCACATCGGCTACGCCCTGGAGGGCACCCGCCGCTCCACCGACGAGGCCATGCTCCGCCTGCTCGCCCCCTACCCCGGCCAGCGCCACCGCGCCGCCCGCCTCATCCTCCTGACCACCCCCTCGCCGCCCCGGCAGACCCCCCGCCTGGCCCCCAACCCGCCGACACGGCACTCCTGAGGGCGCCGGCCGGCAACACGGCCGCCGGCGGACGGGCCCGGACGTCAGCGCACGACCAGGAAGTCCGCCTCGGAGCGGGCCGTCCGGGCCGGCGGAAGCGCCGCGGGCCGCCCCACGGCGACCGCACCCATGGGGTCCCAGTCCGCCGGCAACGAGAGCACCTCACGTACCACGTCCCGGCAGAACATCGTGGACGACACCCAGGCGGACCCCAACTGCTCCCCGGCCAGCGCGACCAGGAGGTTCTGCACGCCCGCCCCGGCGGCCACCACGAACATCTCCCGCTCGGCCGCCGCCCGCCGCGCGTCGGGATACGGGTGCGCGCCCTCGGTGACCAGGCACGGCACCACCAGGTAGGGCGCCGCGCGCAGGACGTCCCCGCGCCTGAGCCTCTTGGCCGTGCTCTCCTCGGAGAACCCGTCCCGCCGCAGGTCCGCCGCCCAGGCGTCCCGCATGGCGTCCAGCAGCCGCGTCCGGGCCGACGCGGACTCCAGCAGCACGAACCGCCACGGCGTGGTGTGATGCGGCGCCGGGGCCGTGACGGCGAGGGCCACGGCCCGCCGCACCGCCGCCGGATCCACCGGCTCGTCGGTGAACTCCCGCACGGTCCGCCGCAGGGACACCGCCTCCCGTACCGCCTCCGACGTGCCGAGGCGGAACATGTCGTCGGTCGCGACGCGCACCAGAGGGCGGGCGCCCGGGTCCGCCGCCCCGGGCTCCGGGTCCACCAGCCGGCTCAGGCCGCGCACCACCGCGACCGGTACCCCTGTCGCCTTGCCCTTGACCAGATCGCCGGCGGCGGCCAGTTCGTCGGCGGTGGCGGTGACCGTCATGCTCAACTCGTTGCCGTGCGAGTCCAGGGCGCCGCGCAGGTCGCCCAGCACCCGCACCCCGGAGGCGCCGATGGCCACATCGGTGAGCCCCTCGCGCCAGGGCCGGCCGAAGGTGTCGGTGACGACGACCCCCACCCGTACCCCGAGCGCCTCGCGCAGCCCCTCCCGGACCAGCCGGGCGGACGCGTCCGGGTCCTCGGGCAGCAGCAGCACCGTGCCCGGCGGGGTGTTGGAGGCGTCCACCCCGGCCGCCGCCATCACGAACCCGTGCCGCGTCTCCACGATCCGGGTCGGCCCGCGCCGGGCCACCAGCCGTACCGCCTCCGCGTCGACGGCGGCCTCGCGGTCCCCGGCCCGCAGGATCCGGCCCTCGGCCTTGCTGACGATCTTCGAGGTAACCAGCAGCACATCGCCGTCGGCCAGTTCGACCCCGGTCGCGGCGATGAGCTTGGCCAGGTCTGCCCCCGGCTGCACCTCCCCGATCCCCGGCACCCCGAACACCTCGTACCGCGGCAGGTCGGTCACGCCCGCACCTCCTCGGCCAGCGCCAGCGCCTCCCGGGCCATCCGGGCGGTGGCCTCGACGCTCTCCATCAGCAGCGGTACGGCGCGGCAGCGGATGCCCACCGCCTCGACCTCGGGCACCGCGCCGGCGTCGACGGTGTCCACCAGCCAGCCGTCGAGCAGACCGCTGCCGTAGTGGGCGGCCACCGCCGCCGCGGTCGACTCCACGCCCACCGCGGCCAGCACCTTGTCGGCCATCCCGCGTACCGGGGCGTCGCCCACGATCGGGGACAGCCCCACCACGGGCACCCCCGCTTCGGCGATGGCCTCGCGGATCCCGGGGACCGCGAGGATCGTGCCGACGCTGACCACCGGGTTCGACGGCGGGAAGACGATCACGTCGGCCTCGGCGATCGCCTCCAGCACTCCGGGCGCCGGCTTGGCGCCCTCGGCGCCGACCGGTACCACGGCGTGCGCCGTGACCGAGGCCCGCAGCCGTACCCAGTACTCCTGGAAGTGCACGGCCTTGCGCTCGCCGTCCACTTCGACCAGGACGTGGGTCTCCACCCGGTCGTCCGACATCGGGATGAGCCGCACGCCCGGCTTCCAGCGGGCGCACAGCGCCTCGGTGACGGCGCTCAGCGGGTAGCCGGCGCCGATCATCTGGGTGCGGACGATGTGCGTGGCGAAGTCCCGGTCGCCCAGGCCGAACCACTCGGGTCCGACGCCGTAGGCGCGCAACTCCTCCTTCACGGCGAAGGTCTCCTCCGCGCGCCCCCAGCCCTGCTCCTCGTGGATGCCGCCGCCGAGGGTGTACATGACGGTGTCGAGGTCGGGGCAGACCTTCAACCCGAACAGATGGATGTCGTCTCCGGTGTTGCCGATGACGGTGATGTCCGCCTCCGGCGCCGCTGCCTTGAGGCCGCGCAGGAAGCGCGCGCCCCCGATACCTCCGGCCAGAACCACGATTCGCATGGTCCCCAGTCTGTCAGCCCGTCCGGCCGGGGCGATAAGTCACGTTCCTGCCGGGGCCGCGGGCACGGACGCCGCGGCCTGATGCTCCGTACGGCCGCCGGCGGTGCAGCCGTGGGGCGTCATCTCGGTCAGCCCGGGGAAGTAGACGTGCACGCTCACCGCCGGCTCCAGTGAGTCGTTGACCACTTCGTGGACGTAGCCCGGGGCGAACGCCCGCTGGAGTCCGGCCGTCAGCACCCGGGTCGACTCCCCGCCCGCGCCCAGGGCGTGCTCCCGCAATGTGCCCCGCAGGACGCCGAGAACGCCCGAGGAGGCGCCGTGGTCGTGCCGGCCGCTGCCCTGGCCGGGCAGCCAGCTCAGCAGCCATACCTCGTAGCCGGGGCCGGTCTGCAGGCGGGCGTACCAGCGGGTGGTGGCGTCGTACCGCACCATGGGCACCCATAGCGCGCGGTCGGCGGCGACGGCGCGGGCGAGTCCGGCGAACTCGGCCACGGTGCTGGGGTGCTGCGGTACCGGGGGGAGCAGGTGGGGCAGAGCCAGCGGGTCACCGGCGATGGAGACGTCGGAGTACATGGGGGTGGTGTTCCTCTGCGGTGCGCGTGACGTGGGACGGTGCCGGGTCCGTGGCGGTCCCGGGCAGGGGGATTCAGCGGCAGCGACAGGAACAACGACAGCTCTGCGCGAGCGCGACGCAGCGGGACTCGCGGCGGCGAGTCCGGGTGGGCGCGATGGGCTCGGCGGACATGAGGTCAAGAAGACCGTTTCCGGAGGCTGCCTGTCAACTCAATGTCCACTATGTCTTTCATGTTCACCCGATCCGGTAACGCACAGTACTGAAAGGTTTGTGTATCGGAAGGTGCGGATAGATGGTGCGGCATCCGTGCAGATCTGATGAGGATCCGATTCCGGTCCGCCGGGACACGCCGCCCGGTGTGACGTTGTGCTTCTGTGATCGAAATGTGATCCGCGACGTTTCATCCGAACGGCGGAACGCGGTGCGTCGCCGCAGCGTCTGACGGTATGTGGCCGGCCGGCCGGCGCGACCGCGGTTGGCCCATGAGAGTTTTTTGGCGGATATCAACACTTTCCGTTACGCCTTGGTTCAGCGGAGTGAATAACGGGCCCAATAGCAGATTCCGGCTTGACTGGCTCGGATCCGCACACTTGTAATTTCACTCGTGTCGTTCAGCCGGACATGGTGACGGCAGGCAACATCACGGGGAAGCACGACAGACGAGGGGCGCGCATGACCGAGCAGTTCCAGTTGCTGCTGGCCGAAGAGGCCGACGAGGAACTCGGCTGGCAGGAGCGTGCGCTCTGTGCGCAGACCGACCCCGAGTCGTTCTTCCCGGAGAAGGGCGGTTCCACGCGTGAGGCGAAGAAGGTCTGCCTCGCCTGTGAGGTCCGCTCCGACTGCCTGGAGTACGCCCTCGCCAACGACGAACGCTTCGGCATCTGGGGCGGTCTGTCCGAGCGCGAACGCCGCCGTCTGAAGAAGGGCGTCGTCTGACCTCAGGTCCGCGCCGCACCGCCCGCGGACAGCCCGCCTCCCGCGCCCCACCGGCACGGGGGGCGGGCTGCCGTTGTTCTCACACCCGGACCGCGTCGGCGGGCACCCCCGGCGTAAGCCGTTAGTGTGGGGGGCCGTCCATGACGTGGGCCCGCCGCCGAGCGGGCGCAACCGTCCACCGCAGTCCAGCGAACCGGGGCCTGAACCTCGATGTCCGTGAACAGCCCAGCTCCGGCCGCTCATCAGGTCGGCACCCCTGAGTTCCCGCGCCATGTCGTCACCGCCGTGCTGGTAGCGCACGACGGCGCGCGCTGGCTGCCCGAAGCCCTCTCCGGGCTGCTCGCCCAGGACCGCCCGGTCCAGGACGTCATCGCCGCCGACACCGGCAGTGCCGACGACTCCGCCCGCCTGCTCGCCGAATCGCTCGGCGACCAGCGCGTCCTGCACCTCGCCCGCCGCACCGGCTTCGGCGCCGCCGTCGAGGAGGCCGTGCGCGCCGCCCCCCCGCTCACCGCGGACCAGCTGCCCTACCTGGAGCGCCGCAGCGGCTGGGACCCGGTGCGCCGCACCTGGAACGACGACGTCTACGACGAGCCCGACCACCCGTACGGCGAACCCGTCCAGTGGCTGTGGCTGCTGCACGACGACTGCGAACCCGACCCCGGCGCGCTCGCCGCCCTGCTCCGTACCGCCGACACCTCTCCGTCAGCCGCGATCATCGGTCCCAAACTCCGCAGCTGGTACGACCGCAGGCAGCTGCTCGAAGTCGGCGTCAGCATCGCCCGCAGCGGCCGCCGCTGGACCGGCCTGGAGCGCCGCGAGCAGGACCAGGGCCAGCACGACCAGGTACGCCAGGTGCTGTCGGTGTCCTCCGCCGGCATGCTGGTGCGCCGCGACGTGTGGGAGGAACTGGGCGGCTTCGACCGCCGGCTGCCTCTGATGCGCGACGACGTGGACTTCTGCTGGCGCGCCCAGGCCGCCGGACACACCGTCCTGGTCGCCCCCGACGCCGTACTGCGCCATGCCGAGGCCGCCTCCCGCGAGCGCCGCCCCGTCGACTGCGCCGGCCGGTCCGCGGTCAACCCGCACCGCGTCGACAAGGCCGGCGCCGTCTACACGCTGCTCGCCAACACCCGCGGCCCGCTGCTGCCCTACGTGGTCGTACGCATCGTCGTCGGCACCCTGCTGCGGACCCTGGCCTACCTGGTCGGCAAGGTCCCCGGCCAGGCCGTCGACGAGATCGTCGGCCTGATGGGCGTCCTGCTGCGCCCCGGCCGCCTGCTCGCGGCACGCAACCGGCGCGGCCGCGGCGAAGTGCCCCCCGCCGAACTGCGCCCGCTGTTCCCGCCGCCCGGCGCCACCGTGCGCGCCACCGTCGACCAGGTGGTCAGCAACCTCCCCGGCCGCGCCGACGACGCCACCGCCGCGGCGGGACGCCACGGCGGCGCGGGCGTCGAGTCCGGCCCCGGTGACGAGGACGGCGACTTCCTGGAGATCGAGCAGTTCGCCCGGCTCAAGCAGATCGCCCGCAAACCGGGCCCGGTGCTCTTCGCGCTGCTGCTCCTGGTGTCCCTCGCCGCGTGCCGTGCGCTGCTCGGCGGCGGCGCCCTGGCCGGCGGGGCGCTACTGCCCGCCGCCCCCGGCGCGTCCGACCTGTGGTCCACCTACGCCGGCTCCTGGCATCCCCTCGGCACCGGCGGCACCCAGGCCGCGCCGCCTTACATCGCGGTCCTCGCGCTCTTCGCCACGGTCCTGTTCGGTTCCACCGGGCTCACCCTGACGCTCTTCCTGGTCGCCTCCGTGCCGCTGGCCGGTGTCGCCGCCTACTTCGCCTCCCGCCCCCTGACCGAGTCCCGGCTGCTGCGCGCGTGGGCGTCGGTCGCCTACGCCTTCCTGCCCGCCGTCACCGGGGCCCTTGCCGCCGGCCGGCTCGGCACCGCGGTCCTGGCCATCCTGTTGCCGCTGATGGCCCGCGCCGCCGTCGCCACCGCCGGCCTCCAGCTCAGCGCCAACGCCATCGAACGCGGCGCCCGCCCCAGCTGGCGCGCCACCTGGGCGCTGGCCCTGATGCTGACCTTCACCACCGCCTTCACCCCGGTCACCTGGCCGATCGCCCTGCTGCTGGCCGCCGGCACCCTCGGCTGGCGGCTCGCGACCGGCAGGCAGCAACTGGTCGTCCCGCACCTGCTCCGCTTCGCGGCGCTGGTCATCACACCGATCGTGCTGCTCGCCCCCTGGTCGCTGGGCCTGCTCAGCCACCCGGGGCGCCTGATGGACCAGGCCGGACTGCCCTACGGCACCGGCTCCGCCTCCGGGGTCGACCTGCTGCTGCTGAGCCCCGGCGGCCCCAAGGCGTCCGGCGGGTTCCTGCTCATCGGCGTGGTGCTGGCCGCGCTCGCCGCCCTGATGCGCGACACGCGGCGTACCGCCATCGTCGCCGCCTGGGCCGTCGCCCTGGTCGGCCTGCTCTTCGCCGTCATCGAGAACGGCAAGGACTGGGCGGGCCCGGCCACGCTCGTCTACGGTCTCGCGCTGCTGGCCGCCGCCGCCGTCGGCGCCGAGAACGCCAACGAGCGGATCGCCGCCAGCGGCTTCGGCTGGCGCCAGCCCGTGGCCGGACTGGTCGCCGTCGCCGCCGTGGCGGCGCCCCTGCTGGCAGCCTTCACCTGGGTGATCGACGGCGCCGACGGCCCGATCAAGCGCACCGACCCCGGACAGGTGCCCGCCTTCGTCGCGGAGGAGAGCACCTCGGGCGACCAGCCCCGCACCCTGGTCATCAGCGGCACGGGGGGCAGCGTCTCCTACGCCCTCGTCCGCGGCTCGGGCGTACGGCTCGGCGACGCCGAGCTCGCCGCCGAGGCCGGTCCCGACGCCACCCTGGACGACGTCGTCGCCAACCTGGTGGCCGGCTCCGGCGCCGACCAGGGCACCCGGCTGGCCGGATACGCGATCCGCTACGTCCTGGCGCAGAAGGGCGCGCCCCGCTCGTACGGCCGGGTCCTGGACAGCACCCCCGGCCTGTCCCGGGTCAGCCAGACCGGCGGGACCGAGCTGTGGCGGGTCAACACGGACGTCTCCAGGATCACCATCACCGGCAAGGGCGCACAGCCCGTCGGGGTGGCCGCGGGCCGGGTCGACGCGCACACCAAGGTGCCCGCCGGGCCCTCGGGCCGCGTCCTGCGGCTGGCCGACTCCGCCGCCCCGGGCTGGCACGCCACCCTCGACGGCGAGTCCTTGACGCCGACCACCGTCGACGGCTGGGCGCAGGGCTTCGAACTGCCCCCCTCGGCCGGCCGGCTGGACGTCACCTTCGAGGAACCGGTCACCCACATCGGCTGGCTCGGCACCCAGGCGTTCCTCCTGCTTGTGGTCATCGTGCTGGCCCTGCCCGGCCGCCGCCGCGAGGTCGACGACGACCTGCCCGAGCCGGAGGGCGCCACCGCCGCGGGCGCCGGCCCGCTCACCGCAAAGATCCCCGCCCAGGCCGCCGGAGAGGGCCGCCGCGCCCGCCGGCTGCAAGCCGCCGCCGAGGCCGAGGGCGCCCAGGCCCCCGACGCCCAGGAACCCGCGGCCCCCGACACGCGGGAACCCGCCGAGCAGGACGCGTACCGGCAGGACCCGTACGCACAGGGCGGCTACGACCCGGCCGAGGGCGGCTACGACCCTTATGCGGCGCCGGCCGGCACCGACACCGGCTACGGCTACCAGGAACAGGGCTACCAGGACCCGGCCTACCCCCAGGGCGCCGACCCCGGACAGCAGCAGTGGGACGGCGGCCCGTACCCGGCGGCCCCCGACCAGGTGCCCGTCCCGGCCCCCGGCACCTATGAGCAGCAGCAGGGCGGTTACACCGACGGCTACGGCTACGTTCCGCCCGCCCCCGGCTACGACCCCTACGCGCCCGCCCCCGACGACCAGGCCGGGTACGGCGGTCAGCAGCAGGGCTACGGCGAGGGCCGGGACTACGGCCAGGGCTACCCCGACGGCCAGGGCTACCCCGACGGCCAGGGCTACCCCGACGGCCAGGGCTACGCCGATCCGGCCGCCTATCCCGACCCCGGCGCGTACTACCCAGAAGGCGACCAGCGCCGCGACGGGAGCAACCACCAGTGAACCGCACCACGATCTCCCTGGCCGGCGCCGTCGTCGCGCTCGCGGTACTGACCGGTGCCGCCGCGCTCGACGGCGGTGACTCCGAGGCGGCTCCGGCGGCCTCCGCCGCCCGGCTCCCCGTGCAGCGCAGCAGCCTGCTGTGCCCCGAGCCCTCCAGCTCGGACTTCGCCACCACCCAGTACACGTCCTTCACCCCGCCGGGATCCGGCGGATCGGGTGACGGCGGCGGCAGCAGCAGCGCCGAGCTCGTCCCGGTCACGCCCAAGGCCAGGCCGGTGGCGCCGCTGGCCGCCCCGGGCAAGCCCGCCACCGCCGGCACCACCAGGTCCGACGCGCCCGCCCTCGTCGGCACCGCCGACGGGCCGCTGGCGCCCGGCTGGACGGTCCAGCAGACCACGGTCGTGGACAGCGGACCGGGGCGCGGCCTGCTCGGCGCTTCGTGCGTCGTACCGGACAGCGAGTTCTGGTTCCCCGGGGCGAGCACCGAGAGCACCCGCCAGGACTACGTGCAGCTGGTCAACCCCGACGAGACGCCCGCGGTCGTCGACATCGAGCTCTACGGCAGGAACGGCCTGCTCAAAGCATCCACCGGGGACGGCATCACGGTCCCCGGCGGCGGTACGGAGCCGGTGCTGCTGTCCACGATCGTGGCCGACAAGGCCGCCGACCTGACCGCCCACGTGGTGGCCCGCAGCGGCCGGGTCGGCGCCCTACTGGAGTCCACCGACACCAAGGCGGGCGCGGACTGGATGGCCCCGGCCGCCGACCCCGCCACCAGCCTGGTGCTGCCCGGTATCCCCGCCGATGCCGCCGACGTGCGCCTGGTGGCCTTTGCGACCGGTTCCGACGACGCCGACCTCACGGTGAAACTGGCCACCTCCACCGGCTTGATCACCCCCGCCGGGCACGAGACGCTGCACGTCAAGAGCGGCATGACGGCCTCGGTGGACCTCGGGGACGTCACCAAGGGCGACGCCGCCTCGCTCGTCATCGGGTCGAGCGACGTGCACACCCCCGTGCCGGTGGTCGCCGCGGTCCGCGTCACACGCGGCAAGGGGGCCGGCCAGGAGATCGCCTTCCTGCCGGCGACCCCGAGGATCGACACCCGGGCCAGCGTCGCGGACAACCGCGCCAAGGGCTCCACGCTCTCGCTCACCGCGGTCGGCCGGTCCGTCACCGCGCGGGTCACCTCGTCGGCGGGCTCCGGCGGCGGCACCGCGGCCAGCAGGACGGTCACCGTCAAGGCGGGCGCGACACTGGCCATGGCGCCGCCGCAGCCGAGCGGCCTGAAAGGGACGTACGCCGTGACCGTCGAGCGGATCTCCGGCGGGCAGCTCTACGCGTCACGGACGCTGGCCCTGCCACTGGACGGGGTGCAGATGTTCACGATCCAGCCGATGCCCGACGACCGGGGGATGGTCGCGGTACCGCGCGCGGCGGCCGATCTGCGCATCCTCGACCGCTGAGTCCGGGCTCCCGCGTGCGGCCGCGAGGACGTCCGGGCCGCCGAGGACGCCGCCCCCGGCGCCCGGCCGCCACGCGGCGGGGCGCCTGGGGGCGGCGGGGCGCCTAATGCCGCCGGGACGCAGCGCTGGGACAGGGCGCTCGGCAATAGGACGCCGAGAGGGGACGCGGGGGAGCGGGGGAGAGGCCCGCGGCCCTGCCGCGGGCACCGCCGCCGCCGACGGCCTGTCCCGGCCGGTGGTGCCGGAGCGGTCCCGGAGTGGTCAGTCCTCGCCGTACTTGGGGTCGACGTTCTCCGGCGACAGCCCCAGCAGTTCGGCGACCTGCTCCACCACGATCTCGTGGACCAGCAGGGCCCGCTCGTCACGGCTCTTGGCGCGGATCTCCACCGGCCGCCGGTAGACCACGATCCGGCTCGGCCGGTCCTTGGCCGCGCCGATCAGCCGCCCGAGCGGCACCGGGTCCCCTTCGGCGGCGAGGCCGTCCTGCGGCCACGGCACCTCCTGGACGGCGAACTCCACGTCCGCCAGCTGCGGCCAGCGCCGCTCCAGCCGGTCGGCGGCGTCCCGTACCAGGTCGTCGAAGGCTTCCGCCCGGCTGACCGCCAGCGGCACCTGCGGAGGCGCGATGGGTCCGCGCATCCCACGCCCGTGGCGGTCGCGGTGGCGCGGCCGTGACGCGGGGGGGATCGGAGGGGGGGGAGCCGAGCTGTCCATCAGCGTGAGCCTAGTCCTCGGAGAGGGTCCGTACTGCAATAGATCCTGCCCCTGTCACGGCGGGAGCGAACGCGGGCCGCCCCCGAGCCGGGCCGGGCCGCAGGCCATGGAACGCATCAGGCCACCGGAGCGACGGATATCCGCCACCCGCGGATCGGATCCGTTCGGCGGCAGAGCTGTAACCAGAGCCTCACCGTCGGTATGCCGCCGAATGGCGGATATCGTCCCCGCAGGTCAGCGCGGGCACAGTGGAGCACGTGGTTCCCCTGACGGCCGGGCGACACGACCGGGTGAGTCCGCCCGGAGTCGTCGCGGCCCGTTCAAGAGTGCGGTACCGTCCAACGTCGTGAGCCCTGTACGTCGCTGTTCGCGCACCGCCTGCGGCCGTCCCGCCGTCGCGACGCTGACGTACGTCTACGCGGACTCCACGGCCGTTCTCGGCCCTCTGGCGACCTATGCCGAACCCCACTGCTACGACCTGTGCTCGGAGCACTCGGAGCGGCTGACCGCCCCGCGCGGCTGGGAGGTCGTACGGCTGGCGACGGACACCGGATCGGCACGGCCCAGCGGCGACGACCTCGAAGCACTGGCCAACGCCGTGCGGGAAGCGGCCAGACCGCCGGACCGGGGACACGGCGGAGCGCGCGACATCGACCCGCGGGAAGTCGCCCGGCGCGGCCACCTGCGGGTGCTGCGGTCCCCGGAGTCGTAGCCTCTCCCACGCCGTTCGGTAGGTTGTGCCGGGCTCTTCGGTGCACCGGGCCCCTTCCGACACCGCACCGCACCGCCCCACCACCGCCCGCGCCCGCGCAGGCTCCGACCGATGTCCGACAGAGGTGTGCTGTGGCCGATTTGTCGCAAATCGTCAAGGCGTACGACGTGCGCGGCGTCGTCCCCGACCAGTGGGACGAACCGCTCGCCGAGATCTTCGGCGCCGCCTTCGCCACGGTCACCGAGGCCGACGCGATCGTCATCGGCCACGACATGCGGCCGTCCTCGCCCGGCCTCGCCGGCGCCTTCGCCCGCGGGGCCGCCTCGCGGGGCGCGGACGTCACCGGCATCGGCCTGTGCTCGACCGACGAGCTGTACTTCGCCAGCGGCCGGCTCGGCCTGCCCGGGGCCATGTTCACCGCCAGCCACAACCCCGCGCGCTACAACGGCATCAAGATGTGCCGGGCCGGCGCCGCCCCCGTCGGCCAGGACACCGGCCTGGCCGACATCAGGGCGCTCGCCGAGAAGTGGTCCGAGACCGGTACGCCGGCCGTGACCGCCGCCCCCGGCACGATCGGCGCGCGCGACGTGCTCGGCGACTACGCCGGCTACCTGCGCTCCCTGGTCGACCTCTCCGGTATCCGGCCGCTCAAGGTCGTGGTGGACGCGGGCAACGGCATGGGCGGCCACACCGTGCCCACCGTCCTCGCCGGCCTGCCCGTCGACCTGGTGCCGATGTACTTCGAGCTCGACGGCACCTTCCCCCACCACGAGGCCAACCCGCTGGACCCGAAGAACCTGGTCGACCTCCAGGCCAGGGTCCGCGAGACCGGCGCCGACATCGGGCTGGCCTTCGACGGAGACGCCGACCGCTGCTTCGCCGTGGACGAACGCGGCGAGCCCGTGCCGCCGTCCGCGGTCACCGCCCTGGTCGCCGCCCGCGAACTGGCCAAGCACCCCGGAGCCGCCGTCATCCACAACCTGATCACTTCCCGGTCGGTGCCCGAGGTCATCGCGGAGCACGGGGGCACCGCGGTACGCACCCGGGTCGGGCACTCCTTCATCAAGCAGGAGATGGCCGCCTCCGGCGCGGTCTTCGGCGGCGAACACTCCGCCCACTACTACTTCCGCGACTTCTGGAACGCCGATACGGGCATGCTCGCCGCCCTCCACCTGCTGGCCGCCCTCGGCGCCCAGGACGGCCCGCTGTCGGCGCTGGTCGCCGCCTACGACCGGTACGCCGCCTCCGGTGAGATCAACAGCACCGTCGACGACCAGGCGGGCCGCACCGCCGCCGTACGGGCCGCCTTCGCCGGCCGGCCGGACGTCGCCTTCGACGAACTCGACGGACTCACCGTCACCGCCGCCGACTGGTGGTTCAACCTGCGTGCCTCCAACACCGAGCCGCTGCTCCGGCTGAACGTCGAGGCCCGCGACCCCGCCACCGTCACCCGCCTGCGCGACCGGGTACTGGGCATCGTCAGGGCGTAGCCGCGGCCGTCCCGGCAGGCCGTACGCGGCCCGAGCGCCGTGTGCGAGGGGGCGTACGCCCGCCGGGCGCGGCGATAGGCTGAGGGCACGGAGGCGGACCGCAGACCGCGCGGGAGACCCTCCGGCCACCCCGACCGGTCGGCGCCGACCGGCGCCGCGCATCCGATGCCCGACGCCGGCCGCCCTCGGCCGCACACCGCCCGGAGGACACCTCACATGCCGCTCGTCGAACCCAGCCTGCTGGAGATCCTCGCCTGCCCGGCCTGCCACTCCCCCCTGCGCGAGGACACCGACGCGAAGGAACTCGTGTGCACCTCCGAGACCTGCGGCCTGGCCTACCCGGTGCGTGACGAGATCCCCGTGCTGCTGGTGGACGAAGCCCGCCGCCCCTCCTGACACCGGGCGCACACCGCACCAGCCCCCCCGCCCACACCACCACCGCATCACAGGCGGATCCGACCGGAGGTCGTGTTGTTCGACGAGACGCTGCTGGAGGACCCCGACGCGCTCGCCCGCGCCGACGTCCACGGGCTGCTGCGCGGGGTCGCCGGCGCGGGTGCCCGGGTACGTACCGCGCTGCGGCTCGCTGAGGAGGCCGGCGTCACCGAACTGCGCCCGGACGGCCGCCCCCGAACCGTCCTCATCGCCGGCAGCGGGCCCGACGCCGCGGCCGTCGCCGATCTGCTGTCCGCGCTCAGCTCCGGCACCTGCCCGGTCCAGCTCCTCGACCCCACCGGACCCACCCCGCAGCAGTCCCACTGGACGCTGCCCGGCTGGGCCGGCTCCCTCGACCTGCTGCTCCTGCTCAGCACCCAGGGCACGGAACAGGGCCTGACCGACCTCGTCGAGCAGGCGTACCGGCGTGGCTGCACCGCCGCCGCCGTCACCCCGCCCAAGGCCCCGCTCGCTGACGCCGTCGCGCAGGTCCGCGGGATGGCGCTGCCCTTCGCCGCCCCCGACCCCAGCGGCCGCCCCGCCCGCCTCGGCCCCACCGACGAACCGGCCGCCGACACCGGCGCCTTCTGGGCCCTGCTCATCCCGCTGCTCGCCCTCGCCGACCGCATCGGCCTGCTCAGCGCGCCCCCCTCCGCGCTGCAGAGCGTCGCCGACACCCTCGACGACGTCGCCACCCGCTGCGGTCCCGCCGTCGCGACCTACACCAACCCGGCCAAGACCCTCGCCGCCGAACTCGACGGCTCGCTGCCCCTGCTGTGGAGCCAGGGCCGGATCGCCGCGGTCGGCGCCCGCCGCTTCGCCACCGTCCTGGCCGCCCGCGCCGGCCGCCCCGCGCTCAGCGCGGAACTTCCCGCGGCGCTCACCGTCCACGGCCCCCTCCAGGCAGGCGCCCACCCCCTCGCCGTCGACGCCGACGACTTCTTCCGCGACCGCCTGGAAGAACCGGACCGGCTGCGACTGCGCGTCGTGCTCCTCCAGGAAGCCGCCGACCAGCCGGCCTCCGCCGCACCCGCGGTCCGCGAGCAGGCCTACGCCCACGACACCCCGCTCAGCGAGATCTCCGCCACGGCCGGCACCCTCCTCGACACCGCCGCCGAACTCCTCGCCCTGACGGATTTCGCCGCCGTTTACCTGGCCGTCGCCTCGACCGAGAGACCATCACCGGCATGAACCGCCTCCTCAACACCATCCGCCCCTACGCCTGGGGCTCCACAACCGCCATCCCCGAACTGCTCGGCACCGAGCCCACCGGCGAACCCCAGGCGGAACTGTGGATGGGCGCCCACCCCGGCGCACCGTCCCGCGTCGACCGCGGCGGGGGACCCGTCCCCCTCGACTCGGTCATCGACGCCGACCCCGACGCCGAACTCGGCGACGCCACGGTCAAGCGCTTCGGCCCCCGGCTGCCCTTCCTCCTGAAGGTGCTCGCCGCCGGCGCGCCCCTGTCACTCCAGGTCCACCCCGACCTCGCCCAGGCCAAGGCGGGCTTCGCCGACGAGGAAGCCCGGGGCATCCCGCTCGACGCCCCGCACCGCAACTACAAGGACGCCAACCACAAGCCCGAGATGCTGGTGGCACTCTCCCCGTTCGACGGCCTGTGCGGCTTCCGGCGCCCCACGCAGGCCGCCGACCTCATCGAGGCCCTCGGTATCGGCACCCTCGCCCCCTACGTGGACATCCTGCGCGCCCACCCCCAGGACCGCGCCCTGCGCGAAGTCCTCGCCGCCGTCCTCGGCGCCGACCCCGCCGAGACGGCCGCAACCGCCCGCGCCGCCGCCGAGGCCGCCGCCCGCCTCGCCGAGACCCCCGGCACCCCGCACGCCACGGCCTACGCCGCCTACGCCGGGATCGCCCACAGCTTCCCCGGCGACCGCGGCGTCATCGCCGCGATGCTCCTCAACCACGTCCGCCTCCAGCCCGGTGAGGCCCTCTACCTCGGGGCCGGCGTCCCGCACGCCTATCTCGAAGGACTCGGCGTCGAGATCATGGCCAACTCCGACAACGTCCTGCGCTGCGGCCTCACCCCCAAGCACATCGACGTCCCCGAACTCCTGCGCGTCGTCCGCTTCGAAGCCGGCGACCCCGGAGTGCTGCGCCCCGAAGCCGCCCCCGACGGCGAGGAGCTGTACGCCGCCCCCATCGACGAGTTCCGCCTGTCGCGCTACGTCCTCGCACCCGGCACCGACCCCCGCCCCCTCAACCAGGGCACCGCACAGATCCTGCTGTGCACCGCGGGCGAGGCCAGGCTGCGCGCCGACGACGGCACCGCCCTCACCCTCGTCCGCGGCGAATCCGCCTACCTCCCGGCCGGCGAACACGTCGAACTCGGTGGCGCGGCCACCGTCTTCCGCGCCACCGTCGCGGCCTGACACCCCCGAACCCATCCGGCGCCTGCAAGAATGTCCGACCGCGGCGCCCGAGCAGGCGCGGCGACAGACCCGGCCGACGGAAGGGACATCCAGCACCTATGAGCGCGTCAGGCGGAACCAGGGCGATCATCGCGGCACTCAGCGCCAACCTCGCCATCGCCGCCGCCAAGTTCGTGGCGTTCGCCTTCAGCGGCTCCTCCTCGATGCTCGCCGAAGGCGTCCACTCGATCGCGGACTCCGGCAACCAGGCACTCCTCCTGGTCGGCGGCAAGAAGGCCAAGCGCGCCGCCAACGAGGAACACCCCTTCGGCTACGGCCGGGAACGCTACGTCTACGCCTTCCTCGTCTCGATCGTCCTGTTCTCCGTCGGCGGTATGTTCGCGCTCTACGAGGGCTACGAGAAGGTCCGCCACCCGCACGCCGTCGAACACTGGTACTGGCCGGTGGGAGTCCTCGTCTTCGCGATCATCGCCGAGGGCTCCTCCTTCCGCACCGCCGTCAAGGAGTCCAACCACACCCGCGGCACCCTGTCCTGGATCGAGTTCATCCGCCGGGCGAAGGCCCCCGAACTCCCCGTGGTCCTGCTTGAGGACTTCGGCGCACTCATCGGCCTCGCCCTCGCCCTCGCCGGCGTCGGTGTCGCCCTCGCCACCGGCGACGGAATCTGGGACGGCATCGGCACCCTCTGCATCGGCACCCTCCTCATCGTCATCGCACTCGTCCTCGCCGCCGAGACCAAGTCCCTGCTGATCGGTGAAGGCGCCAACCCGGAATCCGCCGCCCGGATCCGCTCCGCCATCCTCGACAGCGACACCGTCACCGGTGTCATCCACATGCGCACCCTGCACCTCGGCCCCGAGGAACTCCTGGTCGCCGCCAAGATCGCCGTCCGGCACGACGACACCGCCGGCGAGGTCGCCCGCGCCATCGACGCCGCCGAGGAACGCATCCGCGCCGCCGAGCCCTTCGCCCGCGTCATCTACCTCGAACCCGACATCTACAGCGACACCGCCGCCTCGGCGGGCCCCGACCCCGCGCAGACCCCCGGCGGACGCTGACCGAGATCCACTGGGTCCCCTGCGCCGACCGGTGTAGATTCGTCCTTAGCCAGACGTCGCTGCTGATGGCGGTCGGGCGGTTACCGTTCGGTGACCGGCCGAGGGAGAGAGGGCCTCCGACGGATTGCGCTGCCGCAAGGGGGACGGGTGTGCCCGCAGTGCGCCGCACCCCGAGCCGTCCGTCGGCCGCGCCGTATCCCTGTCCGCCTCGACCTCAACCGCGAGGAGCAGACCGCATGCCCACCACCACCGCCGACTTCAAGGTCGCGGACCTCTCCCTGGCCGTGTTCGGTCGCAAGGAGATCACGCTCGCCGAGCACGAGATGCCCGGCCTGATGTCGCTCCGCGAGGAGTACGGCGCCGCGCAGCCGCTGGCCGGCGCCCGCGTCACCGGCTCCCTGCACATGACGGTGCAGACCGCCGTCCTGATCGAGACCCTCGTCGCCCTCGGCGCCGAGGTCCGCTGGGCCTCCTGCAACATCTTCTCCACCCAGGACCACGCCGCCGCGGCCGTCGCCGTCGGCCCGAACGGCACCCCGGAAGACCCGCGGGGCATCCCGGTCTTCGCCTGGAAGGGCGAATCCCTCGAAGAGTACTGGTGGTGCACGGAACAGGCCCTGACCTGGCCGAACACCCCCACCGGCGGCCCCAACATGATCCTGGACGACGGCGGCGACGCCACTCTTCTGCTGCACAAGGGCGTCGAGTTCGAAAAGGCCGGAGCCGTACCCGCCACGGCCGCCGACGACCCCGAGGAGTACGGCTACATCCTCGCCCTGCTCCGCCGGACCCTCGGCGAGAGCCCGCAGAAGTGGACGCAGCTCGCCTCCGAGATCCGCGGCGTCACCGAGGAGACCACCACCGGCGTCCATCGGCTCTACGAGATGCAGCAGGAGGGTACCCTGCTCTTCCCCGCCATCAACGTCAACGACGCCGTGACCAAGTCGAAGTTCGACAACAAGTACGGCTGCCGGCACTCCCTCGTCGACGGCATCAACCGCGCCACCGACGTTCTCATCGGCGGCAAGGTCGCCGTCATCTGCGGCTACGGCGACGTCGGCAAGGGCTGCGCCGAGTCCTTGCGCGGCCAGGGCGCACGCGTCGTCGTCACCGAGATCGACCCGATCTGCGCGCTGCAGGCCGCCATGGACGGCTACCAGGTCGCCACCCTGGAGGACGTGGTGGAGACAGCCGACATCTTCGTCACCACCACCGGCAACCGCGACATCATCATGGCCGCGGACATGGCCCGGATGAAGCACCAGGCGATCGTCGGCAACATCGGCCACTTCGACAACGAGATCGACATGGCCGGCCTCGCCAAGACCCCCGGCATCGTCAAGGACGAGGTCAAGCCGCAGGTCCACACCTGGACGTTCCCCGACGGCAAGAAGATCATCGTGCTGTCCGAGGGCCGCCTGCTCAACCTCGGCAACGCGACCGGTCACCCCTCCTTCGTGATGTCCAACTCCTTCACGGACCAGACACTGGCCCAGATCGAGCTGTTCACCAAGCCCGAGGAGTACCCGATCGGCGTATACGTACTGCCCAAGCACCTGGACGAGAAGGTCGCCCGCCTCCACTTGGACGCGCTCGGCGTCAAGCTCACCACGCTGCGCCCCGAGCAGGCCGCGTACATCGGCGTGCCGGTGGAAGGCCCGTACAAGTCGGACCACTACCGCTACTGAGCCGCGCCACCGTCCGTGTGACGATCCACCGAGCACCGGCCCCCGTCTCGCCCGCGAGACGGGGGCCTCGTCG